>NZ_LR134318.1:5007500-5607500 GCF_900636825.1 Pseudomonas fluorescens
CGGCTCGGTTTTAAGCGAGCCCGCATTCGCCGCCGGATCGCCCTTGTCGGTGCCGAACTCATAGAAGTTGTTGTAGTGCGTCGCGTCTTTGTAAGGCGTAATCGCCTCGTCCTTGACGTTGACCGCGCCCCACTGGGTAGAAGTGAGCTTCTCGGCGAACCAGCCCGGCGCCTTGCCCGGTTCGACATCAGCATAGCGAGCGCTATCGTCGGCCAGCGTCCAACGCGGCAGGCTGCTGGCAGCGATACCTGCAGCAGTGGCACCCAATAACTGGCGGCGCGAGAGGTAGATGGATTCAGGCGTGACATCCGACTCATTGCAGTCAGACGCTTTGGGGATTTTGATCAACATGGCAACTCCGCAGCTTTGGAGGACAGATGCACCCATAGACTGCGGAGTATGCGCGAAATTACATCACTCGGCTTTTTTGTGCCGACGTAGACGCAACAGGTACTGCACGGGGCCGGAAGCTGCATAGGCAAGGAACACCAGCAGCAGAATGCGCGGCGGATCGCTGAACACCACGGCGAACACCAACACCACGGCAAGAATCGCCACGAATGGCACGCGCCCTTTGAGATCCAGCTCCTTGAAGCTGTTGTACTTGATGTTGCTGACCATGAGCATGCCGGCCGCTGCCACCATCAGCGCAACGAGGAACGACATCTTCGAACCCTGGATGCCGTAATCGCTGAACGCCCAGACAATACCCGCCACCACACCGGCCGCCGCTGGACTGGCCAAGCCGATGAAGTAGCGTTTGTCCGCCGTGCCGACCTGGGTATTGAAACGCGCCAGACGCAACGCTGCACCGGCGACATAAATGAAGGCGACCATCCAGCCGACCTTGCCCATATCCCCCAGCGCCCAACCGAAGGCCAGCAACGCCGGCGCGACACCGAACGCGACCATGTCCGACAGCGAGTCGTACTCGGCGCCGAATGCGCTTTGTGTGTTGGTCATGCGCGCCACACGACCATCGAGGCCGTCGAGCACCATGGCGACGAAAATCGCGATCGCGGCGAACGCAAAATACTTGCTCGCATTCACCGAGTCGCCGGCGCTTAGCGCGGCCTGGGCGCTCATCGAATTGATGATGGAATAGAAACCTGCAAACAGGTTGGCAGTGGTGAACAGGTTCGGCAGCAGATAGATACCACGATGCCGGACTTTACGACCTTCTGCGTCATGCCCTTCTTCGATGTGTTCATCGATGGGCAGCAGGCTTTCGGCGTCAGAAGCCTTGTTCGGCTCTTCGGGACGTTCGCTCATGGACATTACCTTGCAACGGTTTGAAGAAATTCGACAGGTGCTTGAGGACGACAGATCGGCCACAAACGCTGCAGCTTTATACCAGAACCACCGGCTCAAACGAAAAAACGCGGCCGAGGCCGCGTTTTTCGTACAAGGAGCGACGACTTAGTTTTTGGCTTTGTCGACGATCTTGTTGGCACCGATCCACGGCATCATGGAGCGCAGTTGCTCGCCGATGATTTCGATACCGTGAGCGGCGTTGTTACGACGCTTGGCGGTCATCGAAGGGTAGCCGGTTGCGCCTTCGCTGATGAACATTTTGGCGTATTCGCCGTCCTGAATACGTTTCAGGGCGTTGCGCATGGCCTGACGGGACTCGGCGTTGATCACTTCCGGGCCGGTCACGTACTCGCCGTACTCGGCGTTGTTGGAGATCGAGTAGTTCATGTTGGCGATACCGCCTTCGTACATGAGGTCAACGATCAGCTTCAGTTCGTGCAGGCATTCGAAGTAGGCCATTTCCGGCGCGTAGCCAGCTTCAACCAGGGTTTCGAAACCGGCCTTGACCAGTTCAACAGTGCCGCCGCACAGAACCGCTTGTTCGCCGAACAGGTCGGTTTCGGTTTCGTCCTTGAAGGTGGTTTCGATGATGCCGGTACGACCGCCGCCAACGCCAGCTGCGTAGGACAGTGCAACGTTCTTGGCGTTGCCCGAGGCGTCCTGATAGATCGCGATCAGGTCAGGAATGCCACCGCCCTTCACGAATTCGGAACGTACGGTGTGGCCCGGGGCTTTCGGCGCGATCATGATCACGTCGAGGTCGGCACGCGGAACAACCTGGTTGTAGTGGATCGCGAAGCCGTGGGAGAAGGCCAGGGTGGCGCCCTTCTTGATGTTCGGCTCGATTTCGTTCTTGTACAGCGACGATTGGAATTCGTCCGGGGTCAGGATCATGACCAGGTCGGCCGCCGCAACAGCGGAAGCCACGTCGGTCACTTTCAGGCCGTGAGCTTCAGCTTTGGCAACGGTGGCCGAACCTTTACGCAGACCAACAGTAACGTCGACACCGGAATCTTTCAGGTTGCACGCTTGGGCGTGGCCCTGGGAACCGTAACCGATGATGGCAACTTTCTTGCCCTGGATGATCGACAGGTCGCAGTCTTTATCGTAGAAAACTTTCATGAATTTCCCCTTATATCCGGCCATTCAGGCCATACGCTAATTGGTTTAGATGCTGAGTACTTTGTCGCCGCGGGCAATGCCGGTCACGCCGCTACGGACGGTTTCCAGGATCGATGCGGTGCCGATGGACTGAATGAAGCTGTCGAGCTTGTCGCTGGTACCGGTCAACTGAACGGTATACACGCTGGCGCTGACGTCGACGATCTGTCCACGGTAAATATCGGTGGTGCGTTTGATCTCGGCGCGCTGGGCGCCAGTGGCCTTGACCTTGACCAGCATCAGTTCGCGCTCGATGTGAGCGCTTTCCGACAGGTCCACCAGCTTGACCACTTCGATCAGCTTGTTCAGGTTTTTGGTGATCTGCTCGATGACTTCATCGTGACCCACGGTGGTCAGCGTCAGACGCGACAGGGTCGGGTCTTCGGTCGGAGCCACAGTCAGGCTTTCGATGTTGTAGTTGCGCTGCGAGAACAGGCCGACTACGCGAGACAGAGCGCCGGGTTCGTTTTCCAGAAGCAGGGAAATAATGTGCCGCATGATTAAGTACGCTCCGTCTTGCTCAGCCACATATCGCGCATGGAGCCGTCTTTGATCTGCATCGGGTAGACGTGCTCGCTGGTGTCGACCGCAACATCAATGATCACCAGGCGATCTTTCATGGCGAACGCTTCGGCCATCTGCGACTTCAAATCCTTCGACTCGGTGATGCGTACACCAACGTGGCCGTAGGCTTCAGCGAGCTTGATGAAGTCGGGCAGCGATTCCATGTAAGAGTGCGAGTGACGGCTGCCGTAGCTCATGTCCTGCCATTGGCGAACCATGCCCAGCACACCATTGTTGAGAATGACGATCTTCACCGGCAAGCCGTATTGCAGGCAGGTAGACAGCTCCTGGATGTTCATCTGGATACTGCCTTCGCCGGTGACGCAGGCAACGTCGTCGTCCGGGAAGCTCAGTTTGATGCCCATCGCGGCTGGCAGACCGAAGCCCATCGTGCCCAGGCCACCAGAGTTGATCCAGCGGTTCGGCTTGTTGAACGTGTAGTACTGCGCAGCGAACATCTGGTGCTGACCAACGTCGGAGGTCACAAAGGCGTCGCCCTTGGTCACTTCGCAGAGGGTTTCGATCACGGTCTGCGGCTTGATCTTGCTGCCGTCACCCTTTTCATAAGGGAACAGGCCGCGATCACCGCGCCATTCATCCACCTGCTTCCACCAACTGGCGACGGACTCCTTGTTCGGGGTCTCGCCGATTTCCTTGAGGATCGCGACCATTTCGGTCAGGACGCTCTCCACCGGACCCACGATCGGCACGTCGGCCTTGATAGTCTTGGAGATCGACGCCGGGTCGATGTCGATGTGAATGATCTTGGCGTTCGGGCAGAATTTCGCCGGGCCGTTGATCACGCGATCATCGAAACGCGCGCCGACCGCAAGGATCACGTCGGCATGGTGCATCGCCAGGTTGGCGGTGTAGCTGCCGTGCATGCCGAGCATGCCGATGAACTGGCGATCAGTTCCCGGGAAAGCGCCCAGGCCCATCAAGGTGTTGGTCACTGGCAGATTGAGCATTTTCGCCAGTTCAGTCAGCGGTGCGGAACCATTGCCGAGGATCACGCCGCCGCCGGAGTACAACACGGGGCGCTTGGCCGCCAGAAGCATTTCTGCAGCCTTGCGGATCTGCCCGGAGTGACCGCGAACGGCCGGGCTGTAGGAACGCAGCTTGGCTTTTTTCGGGAAGATGTATTCGAACTTCTCGGCCGGGTTGGTCATGTCTTTCGGAATATCGACCACGACCGGGCCCGGACGACCGGATTGCGCCAGGTAGAAAGCCTTCTTCATGACTTCCGGGATTTCCGAAGCGTGCTTGATCATGAAGCTGTGCTTCACGATAGGCCGAGAGATGCCGATCATGTCGGTTTCCTGGAACGCGTCGGTGCCGACCATGGTGCTTGGCACCTGACCGGAAATGATCACCATTGGAATCGAGTCCATATAGGCCGTGGCGATACCGGTGATGGCGTTTGTGGCGCCTGGACCGGAAGTCACCAGAACCACGCCGGCTTTACCGGTGGCACGAGCGTAGCCGTCAGCCATATGGGTCGCCGCTTGTTCGTGACGAACCAGGATGTGATTCACTTCCGGCTCTTTGAACAGGGCATCGTAAACATGCAGGAGAGCACCACCCGGGTACCCGTAGATATATTTGACGCCTTCGTCACGCAAAAAGCGGACGAGCATCTCACCGCCAGATAAAAGCTCCACGTTGTTCACCTCTAAAACGCCAGAATACCGTCCACACAAAAGGGGCGGGTCTTAATAGGTTTACTTCTCGGCAGAGCATGAGCGACGGTGGTCGCCGACTACGTCAGCACTGACTGAGCAAGTATTGGGATCGTCCCAAGTGTTGCGGGCCTTTCCCACCCAGCGCGAGGTAACGCGTTGCGGGTGTAACAGGTCGGCGCGGATGTGCGCCTCATGATCTACCGAGTGGGTCTGCTTCTGGCAGTCCCTCTACAGCGGACTTTGGATTCTTCTGTTTCGCCCTCTGCAAGTCAAGTCGTCTGTGTGGTTAATTGTGGGTAAGCACATGAGAACGCAAGAAAAAACCTGAAAACCGCTACTCTGTTAGCGTCAATTGCGCAATTTTGCCAAGGAATCAGCATGCGAACGCTCCTCTTCACCCTGCTGATCGGCCTCAGCCCCTGGTGCTCGGCCGCTCAAATCTACAAATGGGTCGATGCCCAAGGTGTCACCCACTTCGACGCACAGCCGCCGCAGGGTCAGCCGTCCACCACCGTACAAACGCCCTCCTCGCCTCCACCGAAACCGGCGCCGATGCCCGGCAGCGGCGCACTCGGCGATCAGAAAGCCATTGATGTCAAGGTGAAGAAACAGGTCGCCGAGCAGCAGGCGCAGCTCAAGCAGTTTTGTGAACAGGCACGCACAAACCTGGCGCAAATGCAGAATAATCCGCGCTTGCGTGAGGAGGTCGAGGGGGATTTGAGACGCCTGGATGATGCGCAGCGTCAGGAGCGCATCGTCGAAGCACAGAAACAAATCGCGCAGAATTGCGAATAAACATCTGTAGGAGCTGCCGAAGGCTTCGATCTTTTGATCTTGATCTTCAAAAACCAGATCAAAAGATCGCCGCCTTCGGCAGCTCCTACATTGATCCGGTGTCAGCGCGAGGCGCTGATCAGCAGATCAAACTCTTTGAGCAGCACCTGCAACTGGCGATCCTTGCCGCCAAGGTTGCGTTGGGCAAAAACCATCTCGGCCATTTCCTGAATGCCCGAGGCATTGGGCAGCGGTAGATCCTGCTCGAGGATGATCTTCATGCGCGGCAGGAAGATCCATTGCAGCCACTGCTCGAAGTCCAGCGTATCGACCGAAAACGGCTCGACACTGCTCAGGGCTTCGGCTGATGGCTGCACTTCATCCCACCAGCCTTGGGTGCGCAGTTCGCGCTCGATCAGCAATAGCTGGTCGGCGATTTTCGGAAAACGGCGATCCATCACAGCGAGACCTTGGCCTTTTGCCGCGCCAGCGCAGCACCGGCGGAATCACCTTGTTTCTCACGCGCCTGAGCGATGATTTCCCACAAGCTCGCTTGCAGGTCCGGACGCCCGTTGGCCATGGTCAGCGCACGCCGGGCGAACTGCTCGGCCTGCGGCGCATCGCCTTGGGCCATTCGTACTTGCGCCAGACGATAAAGCACTTGCGGCTCGCGCGGAGCGACACGCTGGGCACGTTCCAGGCTTGAGGATGCACCGTTGAGATCGCCACCAGCCTGTTGCTGTTGAGCAGTGGTCAGCAACGCGAGCACCGGACCATCCAGTTGCTCGTCGGCGGACAAGCCACCACCGCTGCTGGCGGAGGGAATGCCGCTAGGCGACGAAGGCATGCTGTAGCTGCCGGAACTGGCCGGCGCTGAGTCCGCTGGCGAAGGCGTGTACGGTCCCGACGTGATGCCGCCGGAGGACGGGCCCGGCACGATTGGCGCAGAGCTGATGGGTGTCGACACGGCGGCACCGCCGCCAGGCACCATCACCACCACACCGGTATCGCCCTGCGGAATCGCCTGAGTCTGGCCTTGCACCGGGCGCTTGACCGTGGTCTGGCGGAAACCGCCATTGGCGCCGATGCGTTCGCTGTTGGACACAGCCGTCCCCGAATCCACCACCGGAATCGAACCACGCTGTACGGTGGAGCAACCGCTGAGCAAAGCCACGGCAGTCACCGCTGGAATCAACCACTTGTTCACTTGAAACCCTCTTTGCTTAATTCATCCAGCCCTTGACCCAATCCATCACCGACTCCGGCGAGGCAGGCGTTTCGCCCGAACACGCCGCGCCGGGTGGCGGTTCGCTGCCGCGAATATACGGCATCTGCACGGCTCCCGGGCAGTTGGCATCGGAGCCCTGTCCGGTCCGCGAATCTACCCACGCCTGGACGACGTTATCCGGCTGCGGCATGTCCAGCGGCAGCGGGTCGGCCTTGCGCATGAAACTGGTCCAGACCTGCAACGCACCGGTGGCACCGGTAAACGGCGTTTTGCCGTTATCGTCGCGCCCCAGCCAGACCACCGCCAACAGATCCTGACTGAAACCGGCGAACCAGCTATCGCGCGAATCGTTACTGGTACCGGTCTTGCCCGCCAGCGTCAGGGTCTTGGGCAGCACGTTGTAAACCGAACTGCCGGTACCTTCACGCATCACTCGCTGCATGGCGTTCTGGATCAGGTAAATGGAGGCCGGATCGAAACGCTGCTCGATCTGGAACGGATAACGCTTGAGCGGCTCGCCCTCAGCGGTCAACACACTGCGGATGCCACGCATCGGCGTATTGAAACCACCGTTGGCCAGCGTCTGGTACATGGTCGCCACTTCGATCGGCGTCATGCCGCCGGCACCCAGCAGCATGGACGGGAACGCCGGGAACTCACGGGTGACGCCCAGGCGACCGAGAGTCTTGAGCACGTTCGGCACGCCGACTTCCAGGCCCAGACGCGATGTCGACAAGTTGTAGGAGTGCGCCAGGCCCTGATAGAGGAACACCGTGCCATGGGAACGCCGATCGTAGTTCTGCGGCTTCCACACTTGGCCATTTGCGCCTTTCACCGACAATGGGTCATCCGACAGCCAACTGGTGAGCGTGTACTGGCTCGGCTTTTCCAGCGCCGTCAGATAAACCGCCGGCTTGATCAACGAGCCGATCGGCCGCACCGCATCCAGTGCGCGGTTGAAACCCGCGTAACTGGCCTGACGACTGCCGATCATCGCCTGAACTTCGCCGGTTTCCGGGTTGGTCACGACCATCGCCGCTTCGACGTCATCGGAGCCCTTGCGCCCAGCCAGACGTTTGAATGTATCGTTGACCGAAGCTTCGGCCTTCATCTGCAGAATCGGATCGAAACTGGTGAAGATGCGCAGGCCCTCTTCGGTCAAGTCTTCGTCGCGGTAATCTTCGCGCAACTGACGTTTGACCAGATCGATAAAACCGGGGAACGAGCTGTCAGCGAGCTTGCCGCGCGTGGTCACGCCCAGCGGCATTTTCTTCGCCGCTTCGACCTGTTCCGCCGTCGCCACGCCTTGCTGCTCAAGCACGTCGAGCACCAGGTTACGTCGCTCCAGCGCGCGTTCCGGGTTACGACGCGGATTGTAATAGGACGGGCCTTTGACCATGCCGACCAGCATCGCGACCTGGTGCAGTTTCAGTTCGGACAACGGTTGGCCGAAGAAGAACTGACTCGCCAGACCAAAGCCGTGCACCGCTCGCTGGCCATCCTGACCGACGAAGACTTCGTTGAGGTAAGCCTCAAGAATTTCCTTTTTGTCGTAATGCAGCTCGAGCAACATCGCCATCATCGCTTCGGTGAGCTTGCGGGTCAGGCTGCGTTCGCTGGTCAGGTAGAAATTCTTCACCAACTGTTGGGTCAGCGTACTGCCGCCCTGAGTCATCTTGCCGCCAGAAGTGTTGACCCAGACGGCCCGGGCGATCGACTTCGGCGACACGCCCCAATGGCTGTAGAAATCGCGGTCTTCGACGGCGACCAGAGTTTCCAGCAGATATGGCGGGGCCTGATCGAGTTTGATCAGAATCCGGTCTTCGAGATTTTTCGGGTAAATGCCGCCGATCATCAGCGGTTCGAGACGCACCACGGACAATTTCGAGCCGTTGGTCGCCGATAATTCAGCCACGTAATCGCCGGAGAAACGCACGCGCACCGGCTGTGCTTTCTCCAGCCCTTCATAGAACTGGAAGCCGCGGGTGTTCAGATCGACAGTGTTGCCGTTGACCGCAGCGGCACCCGGGCCGTTGCTCACAGCTTCGCGGCGATAACCGAGGGCATCGAGTTCAGTGAGGAAGTCGTCCTTGCTGAGCTTTTGTCCGACGAACAGCTCAAGCGGCCGCGCGTAGACCTTGGCCGGGATAGTCCAGCGCTTGCCGGAGAACTTCTCCTGCACCACGGCATCGAGGTAAACGGCAAAGCCGGCCAGCACCACAAGGCCGACCAGACTGAGTTTAATGGCCCAGCTCAACCACGGGCTGAGGCCCTTGGCTGGTGGTTTTTTCTTCGTACGGGGGGATCGGGATCGAGTCATGGCGGCGGATTATACGCACTTTATTCAGACTCAACAGGAGCGCTCCGAGGTTTGCGTCAGGCGGGCAAGCAGCCATAATGGCCGCCTCGAATTTCCCACGTCTCTGAAGGATCACCCGTGAGCCAGTCACTGATCGCTGCCCTGCAAAACCCGGCCCTCTACCCGCATCCCGTCGAAGGGTTTCAGGTCATCGAAACCCATATCTCGTGGGTGATTCTCACAGGCCCCTTCGCTTATAAAGTGAAGAAGCCGGTCAATTTCGGCTTCCTGGACTTCACCGGGCTCGAATCGCGCGCACATTTTTGCGCCGAGGAGCTGCGCCTGAACCAGCGCCTCACCGACGATCTGTATCTGGAAGTGTTGCCGGTCACCGGCAGCGTCGAAGCACCGCAACTGGGCGGCGACGGCCCGGCCATCGAATACGTGCTGAAAATGCGCCAGTTTCCGCAGACCGGTTTGCTCAGCACCTTGCAAGCCAACGGCGAGCTGACCACTCAGCATATCGACGCGATGGCCGAGCAGATCGCGCGCTTCCACCTCAACGCTCCCAAAGTCCCTGCCGAACACGACGCTGGCACTTCGGACAGCGTGATGGCGCCGGTCTCGCAGAACTTCGAGCAGATCCTGCCGTTCCTCAGCGATAAAAACGATCTGCTGCAACTCGAAGCACTCAAGGCTTGGGCCGAGAGCAGCTTCGAGCGTCTCAAGCCACTCTTCGCCCAGCGCAAGGCCGAGGGTTTCACCCGTGAGTGCCATGGCGATATCCACCTGGGCAATGCCACGGTCATCGACGGCAAAGTGGTGATCTTCGACTGCATCGAATTCAACGAACCGTTCCGTTTCACCGACGTCTGGGCCGACACCGGTTTCCTCGCGATGGACCTGGAAGACCGTGGCCTGAAGTCCCTCGCCCGCCGCTTCATCAGCCAATACCTGGAATTGACCGGGGATTACCAAGGGCTGGAAGTGCTGAATTTCTATAAAGCCTACCGTGCACTGGTTCGTGCCAAGGTTGCTCTGTTCAGCATGCCGGCCGACGCGACTCCGGTGCAGCGTGCCACCACCCTGCGCCAGTACCGCAACTACGCCAACCTGGCCGAAAGTTACAGCACCATTCCTTCCCGCTTCATGGCGATTACCCATGGCGTTTCCGCCGTCGGCAAGAGCCACGTAGCCATGCGTCTGGTCGAAGCGCTGGGCGCGATTCGTTTGCGTTCCGATGTTGAGCGCAAGCGCCTGTTCGGTGAGCAGACGGTAACCAACGATGTGCAAGCCGGGATTTATAGCGCTGACGCCAGCACGGCGACCTACGCGCGTCTGCATGAAATCGCCGGAGTCATACTCCACGCTGGCTTCCCGGTGGTTATCGACGCGACTTATCTCAAGCGCGAACAACGCGATAACGCCGCGAAAATTGCTGAAGCCACCGGCACGCCGTTCCTCATCCTCGACTGCAACGCCCCGCAAGCGGTGATCGAGAGCTGGCTGTCGATCCGTCAGGCTGACCAACAGGACCCATCCGACGCCACCCTCGCCGTGATCGCTGCGCAACAAGCCAATCGCGAAGCGCTGACGCCGGAAGAAATCCTGCGCAGCAAGCGCGTGCAGACCAACGAATCCGGCACGCTCGACACTGTGGTCGCGCAGATTCGCCAGCGCCTGCCAGGCCTGTAAGAAACTATTTCGGCCGTGAAGCCCTCGCTTGCTTCACGGCCGTCAGATAGTGGCACTATACTGGCGTCATAAAACCAACAGGTGATCTGACATGAGCCAGCCGAAACTTCTCGACACCCCGCTGTATGCCTTGCTGCATAAAGATGATGTCACCGGTTTTAACAAGGAACGCCCACAGGATGGCTCGATCGATATGGTCGGAGGCGATTTTCGGGGCCTCGACTTGCGCGAACTGAACGCTGACGGCGTGGATTTCCGCGATGCGTATTTTCGCTCCGCCGATCTGCGCGGCATCGATTTCCGCAAAGCCTCGCTAGAAGGCGCAAGCCTGGCCCACGCACAAATTTCCGGCGCCTACTTCCCGCCGGAACTCAGTGCCGACGAGATTCTGATGTCGATGAATTTCGGTACTCGGTTGCGTTATCGCACACGCTGATATTCGCAACTTTTCCTGACACCACGCCTTTCCCATGTGGGAGCGAGCCTGCTCGCGAAGGCGTAGTGTCAGCCGAATATCGATAGTGCCTGATACATCGTCTTCGCGAGCAGGCTCGCTCCCACACCCTTCCTTCTGCGTTCGCAGGCCTTTTACTCCTCTTTCTTAGAAGCTTTTGCGTCGAATCCGACCAAAGAACCACGCTTTTCCTACTGATGGCTACACTCCTGAGGAAGCTCGCCCACGCACCATTCGGCCGTCGCAAGGAGGCTTGATGAATGATGAACTGCAACACCTGAAGAATCTTGGCAAGACGTCGGCGCAATGGCTGCATGCCGTGGGCATCCACAGCGCCTCGGACTTGCGTCGGCTGGGCGCGGTGGACGCCTACCGGGCCGTGCGCACACGCGGGTTCCGCGCATCGAAGGTGTTGTTGTACGCGATCGAGGGCGCGTTGATGGATGTGCACTGGAATGACATTCCCGCCGAGCGCAAGGAAGCTCTGAACAAGCAGCTCGAGGCCATTTCTTCGCGGCACAAGAACTGAAGGGGTTATGACGGTCATGTAATTACCGGGCCAGCTAGAGTGTGCTGAATGGCTGCGACCCCGACCGGGATGTTTCATGGCAAGAAAAGCGTCTAAGAAGCCGTATTTATCAGGGCTATCCGGCCACTTGGCAGACTAAATCAAACAAATCCGGAATCAGCTGTTGACTCGGTAATGAGAATCGCTATGATTATCACAACTGGTCGCGAGATCAGTCGATATTCTGAAAAGCCCTTGGTTCGGACTCTCAGATTATCTCCTCATCAGGCTAATCACGGTTATTTGACCCGGTTTTTACCGGGTCTTTTTTTGCCTGTGGAAAAGTCATTTGGCGAATTGTTTTCGCATCTGCTCACAGTAATCCTGCTTCGGTGTGGCCGGGGTGTACCAGACATAATCGGCCATGGCCGAAGTCACTTCATCGCCCTGCTCGGACAGCATCAGCACGGCAGTGTCTGCAGCCGCGCCCAAATCCTGCAGATGCAACGGCACGCCAACATCCTTGCGCGCATGCCACGCCCCGGCCAGCAACAGCGAAGGCGTCGGCGCGACCATCAGGCGCTCAGCCATACGCCGATCGCGCTGTTGCTGAACGGCGAGCATCGCCGGTATTTGTGACGTCGGCAGCAAGCCGCAGTGGGAATCGCTGATCTGTTCCAGCAACGTGTTTCGCACTGACTCGGCGTTGCTGCGCGCACCGCTCAAAATCGGCGGATGGTGATAGACGCCACGGATTTCGCCGCTATCAAGGTTGGCCGCCAGCAGCGGATACGGCTGTGTGAGAGCGAAGCGAACGATTGGCCCATAAAGATTCCAGTCCCAACCATCCTGCCAGGCCAGCGCTTCGGGAAGATTGGAGGGTGACGACGGCGCTTCGCGCGCTGCAGCGATTTTCGGTTGCTGATCGGGTGTGAGCATTTCCAGCAACAGACTGCCTTGCGGCCGCTGCTCGCCGAGCGACTGCAAGAGCCATAACTGCGCGGCGTGGTGATCGGCGTTGTCATGCTGCTCGCCAATGATCAGCCGCGCGGGAGCCGCCAGGCGCTTCAAGAGTTGCGCCGCGGTCAACACTTCACCGCTGCGCAGATCGCGAATCTCGCCACTGACCGGCGCTGGCGCAGCAACGTGCTGGCACCCCGCGAGCGACATTATCAACAACAGCCACAACCCACGCATGCAATCACCTCGATATTCGAATCAGCGGGCGATGATCAGCGGATGCCCACGCTCCGGGTGCGGCTGCACTAAAACTTCGAGACCGAACACTGCCTTGAGCACACCCGGTTGCAGCACCTGTTGCGGTGTATCCAGCGCCACTGGCCGGCCGGCTTCCAGCAGCAGAATACGATCACAATAGCGCGCCGCCAGATTCAGATCATGCAGGATCACCAGCACTGCCGCGCCGCGATCGGCAAACTCGCGCACGGCTTGTAACGTAGTGTGCTGATGCAGCGGATCAAGCATCGATGTCGGTTCGTCCAGCAGCAGCGTCTGCCCAGCCTGCCCCGGCCAGAGTTGCGCCAGCACTCTCGCCAGATGCACGCGTTGACGCTCGCCGCCGGACAACGCCAGATAACTGCGCCCGCTCAGATGTCCGGCATCGGCGGCGTCCAACGCTGCGGCGATAATCTCGTCATCACGCACGTGGCCGCTCTGATAAGGCAAGCGCCCCATGCCGACCACTTCTTCTACACGAAAGGCAAAATCGAGCGTCGACACCTGGGGCAAAACCGCCAGACGCTGCGCACGCTGCGTGCCCGTCCAGCGCTGCAAAACCTCGCCGTCGAGCGAAACTTCGCCCTCACTGGCCTTCAACTCACCGCACAAGGCCCCAAGCAAAGTGCTTTTGCCCGCGCCGTTCGGCCCGAGCACGCCCACTACTTCGCCCGGTTCAAGTTGCAGGTTGACCGCGCTGAGTACAGTCTTGCGACCGCGCTGAATGTGCAGATTGTGCGCACGCAACATCAGGCACGCCCCCGCAGCAGCAAATAAAGAAAGAACGGCGCGCCGATGAACGCCGTAACGATGCCGATCGGCAACTCTGCCGGAGCGAGTCCCAGCCGCGCCACCAGATCGGCGAGCAGCAACAGACTCGCACCGGCCAACAGCGACGCCGGCAACAACACCTTGTGATCTGGCCCGGCCAGCAAGCGCACCAGATGCGGCACCACCAGCCCGACGAAACCAATCATCCCCGCCGCCGCCACCGCTGCACCAACCCCTAGCGCGGTGCAGAACACCAACTCGCGCTTCAGCCGCTCGACATCGATGCCCAGGTGCCCGGCTTCCGATTCGCCGAGCAGCAAGGCGTTGAGCGCTTTCGCCCGGCGTGGCAACCACAACGCCACCGCGGCGCTGATGATCAGCAGGGGCCACAGCCGCGCGTAACTGGCGCCGTTCAGGCTGCCGAGATTCCAGAAGGTCAGCGTGCGTAACGTCGTATCGTCGGCCAGATAAGTGAACAGGCCAACCGCCGAACCGGCCAGCGCGGTGAGGGCAATACCTGCCAGCAACATGGTTGCAACGTTGGTCTGGCCATTGCGCCGACCGAGCCGATAGACCAGTGCCGTCACTCCGAGGCCGCCGAGAAATGCGCAGACCGACAACAGATACGGCGCGAACCATTCCGGCAGACCGCCGAAGAACGAACCGCCGACAATCGCTACCGCCGCGCCCAACGCCGCACCGCTGGATACCCCCACCAACCCCGGATCCGCCAACGGATTACGGAACAGGCCCTGCATCGCCACGCCGGACAAGGCCAGCACGCCACCGACCGCAAGCCCGAGCAAGGTGCGTGGCAGGCGAATCTGCCCGACAATCAACTCCGCCTGCTCCAGCCCATCCGGGGCCAGCGGCATGCCGAGCAGGCGCAACGCCGCTCGCAATGTATCGACCAGCGGCAGGCTGACCGGCCCCAACGCCAATGACAGCCAGATCGCCAGCAAGCACAAGAGTGTCAGGCCAACGAACAAGGCGCGCGGTTTGCCCAGTGTGGTCATTGGCCGCTCGTTGCCGGATAGAAACCGTCAGACAAGGTTTTCAGCGCCGCCGGCACACGCGGCCCGAGACCGCCAACCAGCAGGGTCGGGTCAAGCTCCAGTACGCGGCCAGCCTTGGCCGCACGGCTTGCAGCAAGAATCGGGTTTTCCTTGAACAGAGCGGCTTTCGCAGCCTCACCGGTCAATGCACGATCGGCGAACACCAGCACCTCGGGATCGAGGCTGGCCAGGGATTCGGCGGAAAAAGGTTTGTAGCCGCTATGCGTCGCCAGGTTGACCGCGCCAGCCTGCTGCAGCATCCAGTCGGCGGCGGTGTCTTTACCGGCAATCAAGGGTTTGCCCCCGGCATGCCCGAGCAATAGCAGAACGCCGGGAGATTTCTGTCGGGTTTGCGCGCCAGCCACCCGTGCCTTCTGAGCATCGAGTTGCTGTTGGTAGCCGTGCAACAACTGCGCAGCCTGAGGTTCAGCGCCCAGCAACTGGCCGAGACGCGTAACGCTTTTCTCCAGCGTCGACAGATCTGGCTGCGCCGAAAACAGTTCAACCTGCACCTTGGCCGCTCTGACCTGCGACAGCACCGGTGGCGGGCCCATTTCCTCGGTGCCGATCAGAATATCCGGGCGCAAGCTGAGGATGCCTTCGGCCGATAGACTGCGCTGATAACCGATGCTCGGCAGCGCCTTCAACGATGCGGGATGCTGGCTGGTGGTATCGACGCCGACCAGTTTCGCTTCCCCGCCCAACGCGCTGACCCATTCCGACAACCCACCGCCGGCGCTGACCCAACGCTGCGGCAGTTCGGCCGCTACGGCCTGCTGGCCGAGCAAAAGGGCGGCACACAACACAGCGACGTGGGTACTCAGGCGCATGCAAAGCTTCCTTGAATAGAGTTTTTCCGGGCATCGGGGTGACAGGCCAAGTATCCTCGGCATCTGCCAGCCGCCCTGCCGGCGAAGGCCGCCATTTGATAATTGTTTGCATTTAAACGTCAAGCTCGGACATATCCGGACACGAGCCGACAATAGAGGATAGTCATGAAGTTTCTCTGCGCGGGGGCCGATCTGGCCGAAGCCGGCAGCCGCGGTTTCGAGGTCGACGGGAAAAAACTGCTGGCCGTACGCCGCGATGGCTTGGCTTATGTCTACCTCAACCGCTGCCCCCATCGAGGCATTGCGCTGGAATGGCAGCCGGACCAATTTCTCGACCCCAGCAACAGCCTGATCCAGTGCGCCACCCACGGCGCACTGTTTCTGATCGAGGACGGTGAATGTGTCGCCGGGCCGTGCGCAGGCCAATCACTCACCGCGGTCCCCTGCCGCGAAGACGCGCAAGGGCTGTGGATCGATGTTTAACCGTTGAGCAAAACGTCGAGACGGCGGTCGATGACTATTTCTTCGTGGTCCAGACGCACGCCATAGGCCAACACCTCGACACCACAGGCGACCGCTTCACGCAGCGCTTCGGCATAGGCCCAATCGATCTGTTCAGCGGGGCGCACCGCTTCAATTGCGCTGAGGTTCACGCAATACAGCTGCACCGCGCGGATCCCGTCCCGCGCCAGATGCGCCAGTTCGCGCAAATGCTTGGCGCCGCGCTGGGTCACCGCATCGGGAAACGCTGCCACCGCCGAGCCGTCGAAACCAAGAGTGACGCTTTTCACTTCGATGTACGCCGGGCCGCTCGGGTATTCGAGGCGGAAGTCGATGCGGCTCTTCTCCTGCCCATATGCCACTTCCCGCTTCAACGCGGTAAACCCGGCCAGCTCGGTGATGACTCCCGCCTGCAAGGCTTCTTCGACCAAGCCGTTGGCGCGCCCGGTGTTCACGCAAAACAGCCGACCCTGCGGGGTTTCACCGATTTCCCAAGTGCCGGGCAATTTACGTTTCGGATCGTTGGAGCGGCTGAACCAGACTTGCCCGCCCTCAACCTGACAATTGAGCATCGAACCGGTGTTCGGGCAGTGAATAGTCAGCAACTCGCCGCTAACGGTTTCGATGTCGGCGAGAAAGCGCTTATAGCGACGGATCAACCGTGCCTCTTCCAGAGGCGGATAAAAACGCATCAGCCTTGCCAGCTCTTCAGGCCACGAGCGATGCGCTCTACCGCCTCCTGCAAGCGCGGAAGATTTTGCGTGTAGGCGAAACGCACATGATGGCCGGCCTGATACCGGCCGAAGTCCAGGCCCGGGGTGAAGGCAACATGCTCGGTTTCGAGGAAATGCCGGCAGAAGGCGAAGGCATCCCCGCCGAACCGGCTGATATCCGCGTACAAATAAAACGCCCCTTCCGGCACCACGGCAATGTTGAAACCCAGCTCGCGCAGCGCGGGCAAAAGGAAATCCCGGCGGCGGCCAAACTCGGCGCGGCGCTGTTCGAGGATGGCGATGGTGTCGGGCTCGAAGCAGGCCAGCGCGGCGTGCTGCGCCATGCTCGGCGCGCTGATGTAAAGGTTCTGCGCCAGTTTCTCCAACTCGCCGACCGCCGCATCCGGCGCTACCAGCCAGCCGAGACGCCAACCGGTCATGCCAAAATATTTGGAAAAACTGTTCAGCACGAAGGCGCTGTCATCGACCTCAAGCACGCTGGCCGCGTCGGTGCCGTAGGTCAGGCCGTGATAGATCTCATCCACCACCAGATGGCCGTGTTTGCCTTTGATCGCGATGGACAACCCGGCCAGCTCATCGCGGGTCAGGATCGTACCGGTCGGGTTGGCCGGCGAAGCGACCAGCGCGCCGACACTGTCCTGATCCCAATGGCGCTCGACCAGATCCGGGGTCAGTTGATAGCGCACGTCCGGCCCGACCGGCACCAGCTGCGCCGCGCCTTCGACCAGACGCAGGAAGTGCCGATTGCACGGATAGCCCGGATCCGCCAACAGCCAGTGTTTACCCGGATCGACCAGCAAAGCGCTGGCCAACAACAACGCACCGGAGCCACCCGGGGTGATCAGAATGCGCCGTGGATCGATGTTCAAGCCGTAACGCGACTGGTAAAAACCGGCGATCGCCTCACGCAGCTCCGGGATCCCGCGGGCGGCGGTGTAACGGGTATTGCCGGCAGTCAGTGCTGCCTGTCCGGCGCGGATGATCGGCTCTGCGGTAGTGAAATCCGGCTCGCCAATTTCCAGGTGGATGACGTCGTGCCCTTCAGCTTGCAATTCGTTGGCCCGCGCCAGCAGCGCCATTACATGGAACGGTTCGATCGCACGGCTGCGTGCACTGTAAGGGGCCATTGACTTGCCTTCGACGGGAAAAAGAAACGATTCTACCTGTCTGCCGGAACGAGCGAGAACCCGTAACGGTCACAGCCTCAAGAACGCTGGACTGTAACGATATAAGCGTACGCTCCAGGATTGACTAAAATCAGTGATTGAACAGGTCTTCAACACCGCCTGACACGGCTTGCCAAACATTTGCAAGCGCCACCCGCCGGGGGCTCGACATCCGGGAGTAGCGCAGTCCGAATTGATCTGGTAAGTTCGCCCGCTTGCAGCCGCAGGGCCGGCAGGTGTCGGTGATGGAGCAATCCTGCGCAATGGATTACAAGAGTAGAGGCGGTCCATTTCATGCCCACCCAAGCAAAGCAACAGCAGCAAACGACCATCAGCGGTTTCGAACCTTACGTTCCGAAGGCCGGTGAAGAGTACATGGGCGCCCCGATGCGAGCGCACTTCACCAAGATCCTGAACAAGTGGAAACAGGACTTGATGCAGGAAGTCGACCGTACTGTTGATCACATGAAGGACGAAGCGGCCAACTTCCCTGACCCGGCCGACCGTGCCAGCCAGGAAGAAGAATTCGCCCTCGAGCTGCGCGCCCGCGACCGCGAGCGCAAGTTGATCAAGAAGATCGACAAGACGCTCGAACTGATTCAGGACGAAGAATACGGCTGGTGCGAGTCCTGCGGCATCGAGATCGGCGTCAAGCGCCTCGAAGCCCGTCCGACCGCGGATCTTTGCATCGACTGCAAAACCCTGGCGGAAATCAAGGAAAAGCAGGTCGGCAAGTAATCTCGACCTGAACGAAAAACGGAGCGTGCGAACGCTCCGTTTTTGTTTCTGTCTTTTGCCCGCCGAATCAGCTTCTGCCTTTGTGGGAGCGAGCCTGCTCGCGAAAGCGCCCCTTCAGACGACTCATCAATGACTGATAGAGCGCTTTCGCGAGCAGGCTCGCTCCCACAGGGGTAATCTGCGTAACTTCTGAATAGTTTCATCGCCCCCATGACTGCCAAAACCTCCCCGCCCTACATCGGCCGCTTCGCCCCAACCCCCAGCGGCCACTTGCACTTCGGTTCACTGGTCGCTGCGCTGGCCTCCTACCTCGACGCCCGCTCGGTCGGCGGCCGCTGGCTGGTGCGCATGGAGGATCTCGATCCGCCCCGTGAAGAGCCCGGTGCGCAGGCCGCGATTCTCCAGGCGCTGGAAAGCTATGGCTTCGAATGGGACGGCGAGATGGTCCGTCAGAGTGATCGGCACGAAGCCTATGCCGATGTGCTCAACAGCCTGTTCAATCACGGCCTGGCTTATGCCTGCACCTGCTCGCGAAAGCAATTGGAGCCTTATCACGGGATTTATCCGGGTTTGTGCCGCAACGCTGGCCACGACCAGCACGACGCGGCGATCCGCCTGCGTGTGCCTGAGCTGGAATACCACTTCGTCGACCGCGTGCAGGGCGAATTCCGTCAGCACCTGGGCCGCGATGTCGGTGACTTCGTGATCCGTCGCCGCGACGGCCTCTATGCCTATCAATTGGCCGTGGTGCTCGACGACGCATGGCAAGGCATCACCGATATCGTGCGCGGCGCCGATCTGCTCGACTCGACACCACGCCAGTTGTATCTGCAGGAATTGCTCGGCCTGCGCCAGCCGCGCTATCTGCATTTGCCTCTGATCACTCAGCCGGACGGCAACAAGCTCGGCAAGTCCTATCGCTCACCGCCCCTTGAAGCCGATCAGGCCACGCCGTTGTTGCTGCGGGCCTTGCGCGCACTGGGGCAAAACCCCGACGCCGAGCTGAATCACGCCACGCCAGAGGAATTGCTCAAGTGGGGCAGCGCGCATTGGGATGCGACCAGGATCCCGCGCACACTGACCTTGCCCGAGGCGCAATTGCAATGACCACCCTTGCACAAGCGCGCCCATCCGTTACCATCGCCGCACGTTTTCGGGCACGCGCATAAAAAAGAGAGGCCGGGATGTACATCTATCGCTTGGTCCTGCTTTTAGTCGTGGGGATCTACCTGTTTTCCCCCGCCATCATGGATTGGTGGATCGACGCGACGGGCGCCTGGTATCGCCCTTATCTGCTTTGGCTGATCCTCATAGTCGTGACCTTCATCCTGCAGAGCCAAAAAGATGCCGATGAGCTTTAGCCTGACCCAGATGATCCTGATCAGCGCCGCGTACCTGGCGGCGCTGTTCGGCGTTGCCTGGGTCAGCGAACGGGGCATGATCCCGCGCGCGATCATTCGCCACCCGCTGACCTACACCTTGTCGCTGGGGGTTTACGCCAGTGCGTGGGCGTTCTACGGCACGGTAGGTCTGGCGTATCAATACGGCTATGGATTTCTGTCCAGTTATCTCGGCGTGTCCGGCGCGTTTCTGCTGGCGCCAGTGCTGCTCTATCCGATCCTGAAAATCACCCGCACCTATCAACTGTCGTCGCTGGCGGATCTGTTCGCCTTCCGCTTTCGCAGCACCTGGGCCGGCGCCTTGACCACCATCTTCATGCTGATCGGCGTGCTGCCGTTGCTGGCCCTGCAGATTCAGGCGGTGGCCGACTCGATCGGCATTCTGACCGGCGAACCGGTGCAGAGCCGCGTCGCGCTGGCGTTCTGCGCGCTGATCATTCTGTTCACGATCTTCTTCGGCTCGCGCCACATCGCCACCCGTGAAAAACACGAAGGCCTGGTGTTCGCGATTGCTTTTGAATCGGTGATCAAGCTGATCGCCCTTGGTGGCGTCGGCCTGTATGCGTTGTACGGGGTATTCGACGGTCCGCAACAACTCGAATTATGGCTGCTGCAGAACCAGACCGCCCTCGCCGCTTTGCACACGCCGCTGCAGGAAGGCCCATGGCGCACATTGCTGCTGGTGTTCTTCGCCTCGGCGATTGTGATGCCGCACATGTATCACATGACATTCACCGAGAACCTCAACCCGCGCTCACTGGTCAGCGCGAGCTGGGGCCTGCCGCTGTTCCTGTTGCTGATGAGCCTGGCAGTGCCGTTGATCTTGTGGGCCGGCCTCAAGCTCGGCGCCACGACCAATCCGGAGTATTTCACGCTGGGCGTCGGCATTGCCGCCAATAGCAAACCGCTGGCATTGCTCGCGTATGTCGGCGGTTTGTCGGCGGCAAGCGGGCTGATCATCGTCACCACACTGGCGCTGTCGGGCATGGCGCTCAATCACCTGGTGCTGCCGCTTTATCAGCCACCGGCCGAGGGCAATATCTACCGCTGGCTGAAGTGGACGCGCCGTGCGCTGATCGTCGCGATCATCATGGCCGGTTTCGGTTTCTATCTGATGCTCGGTGCCGAACAGGATCTGGCGAATCTCGGCATCGTCGCCTTCGTCGCGACCCTGCAATTTTTGCCCGGCGTGTTGTCGGTGCTGTACTGGCCGACCGCCAACCGTCGCGGCTTTATTGCCGGTCTGCTGGCAGGGATTCTGGTCTGGGTGGTGACCATGCTGCTGCCGTTGGTCGGCAACCTGCAGGGTTTCTACATTCCGCTGCTGAACATGATTTACGTGCTGGACGACACCAGTTGGCACATGGCAGCCATCGCCTCGCTCGCCGCCAACGTCCTGATGTTCACGCTGATCTCGCTGTTCACCAACGCCAGCCCGGAAGAAGCCAGTGCCGCCGAGGCGTGTGCTGTGGATAACGTGCGCCGCCCGCAACGTCGCGAATTGCACGCGGCCTCGCCACAGGAGTTTGCCACGCAACTGGCCAAACCGTTGGGTGCCAAGGCTGCGCAGAAAGAAGTCGAGCAAGCGTTGCGGGATCTTTATCTGCCCTTCGACGAGCGCCGCCCCTACGCGCTGCGCCGTTTGCGCGATCGCATCGAAGCCAACCTTTCCGGCCTGATGGGCCCGAGCGTGGCGCAGGACATGGTGGAAACCTTCCTGCCGTACAAGGCCGGCGGCGAAAACTACGTGACCGAAGACATCCACTTCATCGAAAGCCGTCTCGAGGATTATCACTCGCGCCTCACCGGCCTGGCGGCCGAACTCGATGCCCTGCGTCGTTATCACCGCCAGACTCTGCAGGAACTGCCGATGGGCGTGTGCTCGCTGGCCAAGGATCAAGAGATCCTGATGTGGAACAAAGCCATGGAAGAGCTGACCGGCATCGCCGCGCAACGGGTAGTCGGTTCGCGCCTGAGCACTATCGCCAATCCGTGGAAAGAACTGCTGCAGGGCTTCATCAATCTGCCCGATGAGCATTTGCATAAACAGCATCTGGCCCTCGACGGCCAGACCCGTTGGCTGAACTTGCACAAAGCGGCGATCGACGAGCCGCTGGCACCCGGTAACAGTGGCCTGGTGTTACTGGTCGAGGATTTGACCGAAACGCAGATGCTTGAAGATAAACTGGTGCATTCCGAACGTCTGGCCAGCATCGGGCGCCTGGCGGCGGGTGTGGCCCACGAAATCGGCAACCCGATCACCGGCATTGCCTGCCTCGCGCAGAATCTGCGCGAAGAACGCGAAGATGACGGCGAACTGACGGAAATCAGCGGACAAATTCTCGAGCAGACCAAACGCGTCTCGCGCATCGTGCAGTCGCTGATGAGCTTTGCCCACGCCGGCAGCCATCAGCACAGCGACGAGCCCGTTTGTCTGGCCGAGGTGGCGCAGGACGCAATCGGCCTATTAGCGTTGAACCGCCGCAATTTCGAAGTGCAGTTCTACAACCTGTGCGATCCCGACCACTGGGTCGAAGGCGATCCGCAGCGACTCGCCCAGGTGCTGATCAATCTGCTCTCCAACGCCCGCGACGCCTCGCCGCCGCACAGTGCGGTACGGGTCAAGAGCGAAGCCGGCGAACACACGGTCGATCTGATCGTCGAGGACGAAGGCAGCGGTATTCCATCGAGCATCATGGACCGATTGTTCGAACCTTTCTTCACCACCAAGGATCCGGGTGAAGGCACCGGTCTGGGCCTTGCACTGGTCTATTCCATCGTTGAAGAGCATTATGGACAAATCACCATCGACAGCCCGGCTGATGTACAAAGCCAACGCGGCACCCGTATCCGGGTGACCTTACCGCGTCATGTCGAAGCGACGTCCGCTGTGAACTGAGACCGTCGAGAGTATCGAATCAATGCCGCACATTTTGATCGTCGAAGACGAAACCATTATCCGCTCCGCCTTGCGCCGCCTGCTGGAACGTAACCAGTACCAGGTCAGCGAAGCCGGTTCAGTGCAGGAAGCACAAGAACGCTTCACCATTCCTACGTTCGATCTGATCGTCAGCGACCTGCGCCTGCCGGGTGCTCCGGGCACCGAGCTGATCAAGCTCGGCCAAGGCACGCCGGTGCTGATCATGACCAGCTACGCCAGCCTGCGCTCGGCGGTCGATTCGATGAAAATGGGCGCGGTCGATTACATCGCCAAGCCGTTCGACCACGATGAAATGCTTCAGGCCGTTGCGCGCATCCTGCGTGATCGTCAGTCGGCACCAGCCGCCGGCGAAGCCACGACGAGCAAGCCTGCATCTGCCGGCAATAAATCGGCTGTGGATAACAGCAACGGCGAAATCGGCATCATCGGCTCCTGCCCGCCGATGCAGGATCTGTACAGCAAGATCCGCAAGGTCGCGCCCACTGATTCCAACGTGCTGATCCAGGGCGAGTCCGGTACCGGTAAAGAACTGGTGGCGCGCGCGCTGCACAATCTTTCCAAGCGCGCCAAGGCGCCGATGATTTCGGTGAACTGCGCGGCGATTCCGGAAAGCCTGATCGAGTCCGAACTGTTTGGCCACGAGAAAGGCGCGTTTACCGGTGCCAGCGCCGGGCGTGCCGGTCTGGTCGAAGCGGCGGACGGCGGCACGCTGTTCCTCGATGAAATCGGCGAACTGCCGCTCGAAGCTCAGGCGCGCTTGCTGCGAGTCTTGCAGGAAGGCGAAATTCGTCGGGTCGGCTCGGTGCAGTCGCAAAAAGTCGATGTGCGCCTGATCGCTGCAACGCACCGCGATCTCAAGAGCCTAGCGAAAATCGGCCAGTTCCGTGAGGACCTTTATTACCGTCTGCACGTGATCGCTTTGAAGTTGCCGCCCCTGCGCGAGCGTGGCGCCGACGTCAACGAAATCGCCACTGCCTTCCTTGCCCGTCAGAGCGCGCGCATCAATCGCACTGACTTGAAATTCGCCGCAGATGCCGAACAAGCAATCCGGCATTATTCCTGGCCGGGCAACGTGCGTGAGCTGGAGAACGCGGTCGAGCGCGCGGTGATTCTGAGCGAAAGCCCGGAAATTTCCGCCGATCTGCTGGGCATCGACATCGAGCTAGGCGATCTGGAGGACGATGAATTCATCGGACTGCCGCCGCAAACGGCCGGTAACGCCAGCAACAGCAGCCATGAGCCGACCGA
The DNA here is from genome assembly GCF_900636825.1 of Pseudomonas fluorescens. NCBI lineage: Bacteria > Pseudomonadati > Pseudomonadota > Gammaproteobacteria > Pseudomonadales > Pseudomonadaceae > Pseudomonas > Pseudomonas fluorescens. The sequence continues at coordinate 5,031,800 of NZ_LR134318.1, forward strand.
AGACCTGTCGCTGGAGGATTACTTCCAGCACTTCGTCCTCGAGCATCAGGATCACATGACCGAGACCGAACTGGCGCGCAAACTGGGCGTCAGCCGCAAATGCCTGTGGGAACGCCGCCAGCGATTGGGCATTCCGCGACGCAAGACCGGGGTTGCCAGCGAGAGCTGACCGTTACCCATGACGCACACGGGTAACGCATGAAAATGTGAAAAAACTGTTACCGCAGTCGATTCACGTAACAGAAGCCGGGGTTATCGGTAACGAAACCCCGGCTTTTTTTCGCCCCTGCAAAACGGTTATATCGACCTAACCCCTTGTTTTACTGGGCGTTGGAAAAGTTGGCACGCACCCTGCTATATGTTTGGTACAAGAACAATAACAAGCAATGCACAAGACAATAAAAATAAGACGAATCGACTCACGCACAATAAAAACAAGACGGCGAGAGGCGCAGCTAACTGATTCTTTTGGAGAGGCGTTGTATTTGGGGCTTGCCCCACGACCAGGCCGAGAACAACAAAAACTGTCCTAAGACAGAGCCTGTACTGGTTGGATCGAGAGATCACTGCAATTCAGCGACCAAAGCAATCCGTTTGCTCTTGGCTCCCGATTGGGAGGGTCACGAAACGAAAGCTTCGTGACGAGGGCACTCAACAAAAACAAGAAGCCCGAATCAATAATAAAAAGAGCATGCAACTACTTCTTGGGGAGCTTCGGCTCCCCTTGTAGTTTCTCCCTCCTGGCAAAATCCCTCTGTTTTTCCTCCCTCGACCCTTGCAGCTTGCGGCTTACAGCTCATATCTGCCGTGTCCTACACCATCCCTCGACTAAATGCTAGAATCTGCGCCCATCATGCGGTCATTCTTTTGGTATGGCCGAACATTCCTTCAAACAGTGCATCCCATGCTGAAGAAGCTGTTCCAGTCATTCCGAACTCCCGTGCGTCGTACGCAACACATCCGCAGCACCCCTGAAGTGCTCAACAGCGGCCAACATTCGCTGCAGAAAACGCAGTTCAGCCGCTATGCGGTGAATATCGTCGAACGTCTGCAAGGCGCCGGTTACCAGGCTTATCTGGTCGGCGGTTGCGTGCGCGACATGCTATTGGGCATCACCCCCAAGGACTTCGACGTCGCCACCAGCGCCACGCCCGAGCAAGTCCGTGCCGAATTTCGCAATGCGCGGATCATCGGTCGTCGCTTCAAACTGGTGCATATCCATTTCGGTCGCGAAATCATTGAAGTGGCGACCTTCCGCGCCAACCATCCGGTCAACGAAGACGACGAGGACAGCAATCAGTCGTCGCGTAACGAGAGCGGGCGGATTCTGCGCGACAACGTCTACGGCACTCTGGAAGAAGACGCGCAACGTCGCGACTTCACCATTAACGCCCTGTATTACGATCCGGTCAGCGAGCGCATTCTCGATTACGCCAATGGCGTCCACGACATCCGCAATCATCTGATCCGTCTGATCGGCGATCCGAAGCAGCGCTATCAGGAAGACCCGGTGCGCATGCTGCGGGCCGTGCGTTTCGCCGCCAAACTGAATTTCGGCATCGAGAAACATACGGTGCAGCCGATCCGTGAACTGGCGCCAATGCTGCGCGAGATTCCATCGGCGCGGCTTTTCGAAGAAGTGCTCAAGCTGTTCCTGTCCGGCCACGGCGCGATCACCTTCGAGATGCTGGTCGATCTGCAACTGTTCGCCCCGCTGTTCCCGGCCAGTGCCGACGCGCTGGAACACAACCCGGAATACACTCACACGCTGATCAGCGAAGCGCTGACCAACACCGACTTGCGCATCAAGCAGAACAAACCGGTGACCCCGGCGTTCCTGTTTGCCGCACTGTTGTGGCCTGCCCTGCCGGCCCGCGTGTTGCGCTTGCAGGAACGTGGCATGCCGCCGATTCCGGCAATGCAGGAAGGCGCCCACGAGCTGATCGCCGAACAGTGCCAGCGCATTGCGATTCCGAAGCGCTTCACCATGCCGATCCGCGAAATCTGGGACATGCAGGAACGCCTGCCCCGCCGCAGCGGCAAGCGCGCCGACCTGTTGCTGGACAACCCGCGTTTCCGCGCCGGTTACGACTTCCTGTTGCTGCGTGAAAGCGCCGGCGAAGAGACCGACGGCCTCGGCGAATGGTGGACCGACTACCAGGACGCCAACGAAAGCGAGCGCCGCGACATGATCCGCGACCTCAGCGGCAAGGGCGACGACGCCAGCGGCGCACCGCGCAAACGTCGCCGCAGCGGTGGTGCCAAGCGCAAGCGCGCCGGTGCCCCGAGCGCCACGGGCGAGTAACCCATGGAGCGTATCTACATCGGCATGGGCAGCAATCTCGCTGACCCCGCCGAACAATTGCGCAGCGCCATCGCGGCGCTGGGGCAATTGCCGCAGACCTCACTCGTCGGCGTTTCAGCCTTCTACCAAAGCGACTCGTTACTGCCGGGCCAGCCGCGTTACACCAACGCGGTCGCCGCGCTCGACAGCGCGCTCGACCCACTCGAATTGCTCAACGCCCTGCAAGCTATCGAAAACGACCAGGGTCGCGAGCGCCTGCAGCGCTGGGGACCGCGTACGCTGGATCTGGACATTCTGCTGTTCGGCGATCGCCTGATCGACGAGCCAAGGCTGAAAGTCCCGCATTATCAAATGCAGGAACGTGCGTTTGTCCTCTATCCCCTCGCAGAACTGGCTCCGGCAGACCTGCGTCTCGCGGACGGCCGCACCCTCCCCGCCCTGCTCGCCGCCTGCCCGTTCGTCGGCCTCGAACGCCTCTCCTGAGCCAATCCTTGTGTAGGAGCTGTCGAGTGAAACGAGGCTGCGATCTTTTGGTCTTCAACATCAAGATCAAAAGATCGCAGCGTTCCGCAGCTCCTACAATTGATTCACGGTTTTGTCGGACAAAAACTCTTCGAATCAAGCCCGCTGCGCCGCTGAATCGCATCAGTTACGCCGGTAACACCTCCCTCGTAACAATGCGGTAACACACGCAATTGACTTCCTGTTGGCTCATCACGACTATAGGCGTCCCGCTGCCGCCAACCCGGCACATACGGGCGCAATCCAGGCCTTATAAGCACGACACAAGACCGTGCGCCTGAGTAGATGACGAATCACGCGCGTTACTCGCAGCAGTTTCCAAAGCGCCTGAACGAGGATTTTTTTACATGCCAGCCATCACCCTGACCACGCTCCAGAGCCTCAAGCAGAAAGGTGAAAAGATCACCATGCTGACCTGCTATGACGCGACTTTCGCTCACGCCTGCAACGAGGCCGGGGTCGAAGTGCTGCTGGTGGGCGACTCCCTCGGCATGGTGCTGCAAGGTCACGACAGCACGCTGCCGGTGACCACCGCAGAAATGGCCTATCACACCGCGTGCGTCAAACGCGGCAACACCGACGCCCTGATCCTGGCCGACCTGCCGTTCATGGCCAACGCCACCCTTGAACAAACCATGATCAACAGCGCCATGCTGATGCAGGCCGGTGCGCACATGGTCAAAGTCGAAGGTCAACTATGGCTGGCGGACTCGATCCGTCTGCTCGCCGAGCGCGGTGTACCGGTCTGTGCGCACATGGGCCTGACCCCGCAAGCGGTGAACCTGCTCGGCGGCTATAAAGTGCAAGGCCGCAACGAAAACCAGGCGCGGCAGATGCGTGCCGATGCGATCTCGCTGGAGCAGGCTGGCGCCGCCATGCTGCTGCTCGAATGCGTGCCGAGTGAATTGGCCGCGGAAATCACCCAAGCGGTGAAAATTCCGGTCATCGGCATCGGCGCCGGTAACGCCACCGACGGCCAGGTACTGGTGCTGCACGACATGCTCGGGCTGTCGATCACCGGCCGCGTGCCGAAATTCGTCAAGAATTTCATGCACGGGCAGGACAGCGTCCAGTCCGCGTTGAAGGCTTACGTCAACGAAGTCAAAGCCACCACGTTCCCAGGCGTCGAACACGGATTCTCTGCATGAACACCGTAAAAACCGTACGCGAACTGCGCGCCGCTGTTGCCCGCGCCCGCAGTGAAGGCAAGCGCATCGGCTTTGTGCCGACCATGGGCAACCTGCACAGCGGCCACGTCGCGCTGATCACCAAAGCCACGCAACGCGTCGATTTTGTGGTCGCGAGCATCTTCGTCAACCCGCTGCAATTCGGCGCCGGCGAAGACCTCGACAAGTACCCGCGCACCCTTGCCGCCGATCAGGAAAAGCTGCTCGAAGCCGGTTGTTCCCTGCTTTTCGCGCCAACTGTCGAGGAAATGTACCCCGACGGCATGGCCGGACAGACGCGGGTCAGCGTGCCGCAATTGTCCGAAGGCCTGTGCGGCGCCAGCCGTCCGGGTCACTTTGAAGGCGTGGCGACCGTGGTCAGCAAGCTCTTCAACATGGTCCAGCCGGACCTGGCAATTTTCGGGCAGAAGGATTACCAGCAACTGGCGGTGATCCGCGCGCTGGTGCATGACCTGAACATGCCGATCCAGATCATTGGCGAACCCACCGTGCGTGCGGCCGATGGCTTGGCGTTGTCGTCGCGCAACGGTTTTCTCAGCGAAGACCAGCGCGCCGTAGCGCCGGTGGTCTATCGCGCGCTGAGCAACATTGCCGAATCGATCAAACAGGGCGAACGCGATTATCCGGGATTGATCGCTGCGCAGTTGCAAGTGCTGGAAGCAGCGGGGCTGCGTCCGGACTATCTGGAAATCCGCCATGGCCTGACCTTGCGCCCGGCGACGGCCGAGGACCGTGATCTGGTGATTCTGGTTGCCGCATTCCTCGGCACCACGCGACTGATCGACAATCTGCACCTGAACCTCGATAGCCCGGTTTAAACAGCAAAATCAAAAGATCGCAGCCTGCGGTAGCTCCTACACATAACCCTGTAGGAGCTGCCGCAGGCTGCGATTTTTTGCGTTGCATAGCCGTTACCCGTTGTTCGATTCCATTGCGCTTCAGCTCTCCCGACCGCGCACTCCACTCCGTTTGTCGGCCAAATCCCAGTCAGGATGTTAAAAAAGTACAGGGATCAGGTCAGACAAAGTCAAGACAGAACGCAGCGCGAGGTTTACTGTATTCGCCCTGTGTCCAGATATCGTGTCGACGCAGTTGATCCCGCGCTCAAACATGGCGTGCCGGGTCTGTTCCGTGTTCAAAAGGCCGTTCAAGTAAAAAGGAAAACCGCAGCGATGGCGTACTACCTCACTCCTCACGACGTTACCGCTCTGCCCGCCTGGCAAGCGTTGAAAGACCACCGCCAAGCCATGCAGGATTTCAGCATGCGCGAAGCCTTCAACGCCGATCCGCAGCGTTTCAATCAGTTCACCCTCAGCAGCTGCGGACTGTTTCTCGATTATTCGAAGAATTTGATCAACGCCGAGACCCGCAATCTGCTGGTGGGTCTGGCCAATGAAGTCGATCTGAAAGGCGCGATCAAAGCGCTGTTCGACGGCGAAATCGTCAACGCCTCTGAAGGCCGCCCGGCGCTGCACACTGCTCTGCGCCGCCCTGTCGGCGACAAGCTGTCGGTGAACGGCGTTAACGTGATGCCGGAAGTTCACAAGGTGTTGAACCAGATCACCGATCTGGTCGGCCGCATTCATGACGGTCTGTGGCGCGGTTACACCGAGAAGCCGATCACTGACGTGGTCAACATCGGCATCGGCGGCTCGTTCCTCGGCCCGGAGCTGGTCTCCGAAGCGCTGCTGTCGTACGCGCAGAAAGGCGTACGCTGCCACTATCTGGCGAACATCGATGGCAGTGAGTTCCACGAGCTGACGCAGAAGCTGCGCGCCGAAACCACGCTGTTCATCGTTTCGTCGAAATCGTTCAACACCCTCGAAACCCTGAAGAACGCTCAGGCGGCTCGTGCCTGGTACCTGGCACAGGGCGGTTCGGAAGCCGAGCTGTATCGTCACTTCATCGCGGTATCGAGTAACAACGCCGCCGCCGTAGCGTTCGGTATCCGCGAAGAAAACATTTTCCCGATGTGGGACTGGGTTGGCGGTCGTTACTCGCTGTGGTCGGCCATTGGTTTGCCAATCGCCCTGGCCATCGGCATGTCCAACTTCAAGGAACTGCTGTCCGGCGCCTACACCATGGACCAGCATTTCCAGACCGCGCCGTTCGAACAGAACATGCCGGTGCTGTTGGCGCTGCTCGGCGTCTGGTACGGCAACTTCTGGGGCGCGCAAAGCCACGCGATCCTGCCGTACGACCACTACCTGCGCAACATCACCAAGCACTTGCAACAGCTGGACATGGAATCCAACGGCAAGAGCGTGCGGCAGGACGGCACCTCGGTGTCGACCGATACTGGCCCGGTGATCTGGGGCGGTGTCGGCTGCAATGGTCAGCACGCTTACCACCAGTTGCTGCATCAAGGCACCCAACTGATCCCGGCCGACTTCATCGTGCCGATCGTCAGCTTCAACCCGGTGTCCGACCACCACCAGTGGCTGTACGCCAACTGCCTGTCGCAGAGCCAGGCCCTGATGCTCGGCAAGACGTTGCCGGAAGCCGAAGCCGAGTTGCGCGACAAAGGCATCAGCGAAGAAGAGGTGCGCAAGCTCGCGCCGCACAAGGTGATTCCGGGCAACCGTCCGAGCAACACCCTGGTGGTCGAACGCATCAGCCCGCGCCGTCTCGGCGCACTGGTGGCGATGTATGAACACAAAGTGTTCGTGCAGAGTGTGGTCTGGGGCATCAACGCCTTCGACCAGTGGGGCGTGGAGTTGGGCAAAGAGCTGGGCAAAGGCGTTTACAACCGTCTGGTCGGCAGCGACGAGACCGTTGCTGACGATGCGTCCACCCAAGGCCTGATCAACTACTTCCGCGGTCGTCACCGCGGGTGATAGGCTGATGGGGCGGTTTGCCTGCCCCATCAGCTAGCAACATCGACAGTTCCGCGGCACCGGCCAATCGCAGAATCGGTGGCGTACACGACCTCTGTAGGAGCTGCCGCAGGCTGCGATCTTTTGCTCTTGACCTTAAAAAACAAGATCAAAAGATCGCAGCCTGCGGCAGCTCCTACAAGGGTCGTCCAGCTCCCCTCTTGTCTCACACAAGAATAAGGAACCGTCATGTTCGATATCAGCACGTTCCCCAAAGCCGATGCCGTGCGCCGGGCTGCGCAATTGAGTCAGGACGACTATCGGCGCCTGTATCGCGAATCTATTGAACACCCCGACACCTTCTGGGCCGAGCAGGCCACGCGCTTCCTTGAATGGAGCACACCGTGGCAGACCGTTCAGCGCTGTGATCTGAAAACCGGCGAAGCCGCCTGGTTTGCCGGCGGTAAACTCAACGTCAGCTACAACTGCATTGACCGCCACCTCGGACAACGTGGCGACCAGACCGCCCTGCTCTGGGAAGGCGACGACCCGGCCGAGTCGGCGCAAATCACTTACCGAAAACTGCATCACCACGTCTGCCGCCTGGCCAACGTGCTGAAAAGCCGTGGTGTGAAGAAAGGCGACCGCGTCTGCATCTATATGCCAATGATCCCCGAGGCCGCTTACGCGATGCTCGCCTGCGCACGGATCGGCGCGATTCATTCGGTGGTGTTCGGCGGTTTTTCCCCGGATTCCCTGCGCGACCGCATTCTCGATGCCGACTGCCGCACCGTGATTACCGCCGACGAAGGCGTGCGCGGCGGTAAATTCGTCCCGCTGAAACACAATGTCGACAAAGCCCTGCAGAGTTGCCCGGACGTCAGCACCGTCGTGGTGGTCGAGCGCACCCAAGGCGATGTCGACTGGGTCGAGGGCCGCGACCTCTGGTATCACCAGGCCGTGCGCGACGTCAGCGACGAATGCCCGCCGGAACCGATGGATGCCGAAGACCCGCTGTTCATCCTCTACACCTCCGGCAGCACCGGCAAACCCAAAGGTGTGCTGCACACCACCGGCGGCTACCTGCTGCAAGCGGCGATGACTTTCAAATACGTACTCGATTACCGTGATGGCGAAGTCTTCTGGTGCACCGCCGATGTCGGTTGGGTGACCGGCCACAGTTACATTGTCTACGGGCCGCTGGCCAATGGTGCGATTACGTTGATGTTCGAAGGCGTGCCGAGTTATCCGAACAGTTCGCGCTTCTGGCAAGTCATCGACAAACACCAGGTCAACATTTTCTACACCGCCCCCACCGCTCTGCGCGCGCTGATGCGCGAAGGCGCCGAACCGTTGAAGGAAACGTCGCGCGCGAGTCTCAGATTACTCGGCAGCGTCGGTGAGCCGATCAACCCGGAAGCGTGGGAATGGTATTTCAACGTCGTCGGCGAACAGCGTTGCCCGATTGTCGATACCTGGTGGCAGACCGAAACCGGCGGCATCATGCTCAGCCCGCTGGTCAGTGCACAACGGATCAAACCGGGCTGCGCCACACAGCCGATGTTCGGCGTGCAACCGGTGTTGCTCGATGAGCAGGGCAACGAAATCCAAGGTGCCGGCAGCGGCGTGCTGGCGATCAAATCCAGTTGGCCTGCGCAAATCCGCAGTGTTTACGGCGACCCGCAGCGGATGGTGGACACTTATTTCAAACCCTACGCCGGTTACTACTTCACTGGCGACGGCGCGCGCCGGGATGAGGACGGCGATTACTGGATCACCGGGCGCATCGACGACGTGATCAACGTGTCCGGGCACCGCATCGGCACCGCCGAAGTGGAGAGCGCGCTGGTGCTGCACGACAGCATCGCCGAAGCTGCCGTGGTTGGTTATCCACACGACGTCAAAGGTCAGGGCATCTACGCATTTGTCACGCCAATGAACGGCGCCCAAGCCAGTGATGAGCTGAAGCAGACGCTGCTGGCCCACGTCAGCAAGGAAATCGGCAGTTTCGCCAAACCCGACCTGATCCAGTGGGCGCCGGCCTTGCCGAAAACCCGCTCGGGCAAGATCATGCGGCGCATTCTGCGCAAGATCGCCTGCAACGAACTCGACAGTCTCGGCGACACCTCGACCCTGGCCGACCCGAGCGTCGTGCAAGGCCTGATCGACACGCGCCTCAACCAGTAACACCGCGTGCGCGGCCCACCCACCGCGCCCGCCCTTTTCACTGAGTGGTCATGGAATTCATCCGCAGCCGTATTGAACAGCAACTCATGAGCCTGACCGGGCTGTCGCTCGGTCAGCTTGATCTGGAAAATCCCAAGGGCGATCCCGGCCTGTTTGGCCCCGACTCGATCAGTTGGCAGGTGCACGGCGACTTCAGCAGCATGTTGATCGGCGGCATCAGTGCGTTGTTGCTGCAAGCGCTGCATCCGCTGGCACTGGCTGGCGTGTGGGACCACTCGAATTTTCGTCAGGACATGCTCGGGCGCTTGCGCCGCACCAGTCAGTTCGTCTCCGGAACCACGTTTGGCGCTCGGCGGGATGCCGATTGGTTGATCGAGAAAGTTCGTACCATTCACCTGCAAGTGATCGGCACCGCGCCAGACGGCCGCCCTTATGCAGCCAGCGATCCGGACTTGTTGACCTGGGTGCATGTGGCCGAGGTCAGCAACTTCCTTGCAGCGCATTTGCGTTATCGCAATCCGCAGTTGTCGGCGGCGGATCAGGATCGTTATTTCATCGAAATCGCCGTGGTTGCCGAACGTTTGGGTGCCCGCAATGTGCCGAAATCGCGGCAAGCCGTGGCTGATTATCTGCAACGCATGCGCCCGCAATTGCTGTGCGACGAGCGCAGCCGTGAAGTGTTGCGCTTGTTGCTGGCGGCACCCGCACCCAGCGTTCTGGCGCGGCCGTTCGGCGATCTGATGATGAAGGCTGGCATCGATCTGCTGCCGGACTGGGCCAGTGACATGCTGGATGCTCGCCAGAGTTCGTTGCAACGCCAGTTGATTCGCGCCAGCGTCAGACGCAGCGCACCGATACTGCGCTGGGCGATGCGCAATGGCTCGGCGCAACGGGCCAAGCGGCGGATGGGGTTGCTTCGCTGATGCTCAGAGTTGCAAGCTGCAAGCTGCAAGATCAACTTGGGGCTTGAAGCTTGGAGCTCGAAGCTCAGGAACTGCTAAACTCCCGCGCCCTCATTCTCTCCAGCAAGGCGCCCGCATGTCTTCCCTGAATCAGGCGCTGCGCGCCGCCCTCGATCAACGCCAGGACTTGCTCGCTGAGCTGCACCACCAAGGCACCGATTGCTATCGACTGTTTCACGGCAGCCAGGAAGGCGCCGGCGGTTTGACCATCGACCGCTACGGCCCGCAATTGCTGGTGCAAAGCTTTCACCAGACGCTGGAACGTGACGATCTGCTGCAACTGCACGCGATGGTCAACCAGACGCTGGGGTTCGAATCGCTGCTGGTCTACAACGATCGCTCCCGTGGCAATTCGCGCATCGACCGCGAGGACAGCGTCTACAAAGCCGACGACGCTGCGCTGGGAGATCTGGTCGGTCACGAATGGGGCCTGAACTACCGTGTCCGCGGTCGCCATGCCGGACAGGATCCTTTGTTGTTTCTCGACCTGCGTAACACCCGCGGCTGGGTCAAGGATCACGCTAAAGGCAAAAGCGTGCTCAATCTGTTCGCCTACACCTGCGGCGTTGGCCTCAGTGCTGCGGCCGGCGGCGCCAGTGAAGTGTGCAATCTGGATTTCGCTGAAGGCAATCTGGCGGTTGGTCGCGAAAACGGTTTGCTCAACCCGCAATTGCCCGAAATGAAATTTATCCAGTCCGATTACTTCCCGGCGATCCGCCAACTCGCCGGCCTGCCGATCAGCCAGCGGCGCGGGCAGAAACTGCCGAGCTATCAGCGTCTGGAACAGCGTCAATACGATCTGGTTTTGCTTGATCCCCCAGCGTGGGCCAAAAGCGCCTTCGGTACCGTCGACCTGCTGCGCGATTATCAGAGCCTGCTCAAACCGGCCTTGCTGACCACCGCCGACGATGGCGTGCTGATCTGCTGCAACAACCTGGCGAAAGTCAGCATGGACGACTGGCGCGAGCAGGTTCTGCGTTGCGCCGAGAAGGCCGGGCGGCCGGTGCGCGAGTGGAGCGTGATGACCCCGGGCGCGGATTTCCCGTCCATGGACCAGCAACCGCCGCTGAAAACGCTAATCCTGCAACTTTGACCACTCTCCCTGTAGGAGCTGCCGAAGGCTGCGATCTTTTGACTTTGTCTTTTCAAATCGACATCAAAAGATCGCAGCCTCCGGCAGCTCCTGCATAGATCGTGTTTTTTCCTACAGAAGAATCCGGACAATCCTGTCCCACATCAAGCACTTCGGAACCTGAATCGCGTGCCATACTCCAAGGCACTCCGATTCAGACAGATGAAGCCGCACATGCCCAAAGGATTGATTCGCGCGACAGGCGCCTTGTTGACAGCTCTGGCGCTTTACAGCCTGCTGGGGTTTCTGATTCTGCCGGGCATTGCCTTGCGCATCGCCAATCAGCAACTGGCCAACTACGCGACCGTGCCTGCGCACCTTGAGCGTATCGAACTCAACCCGTTCAGCCTTGAGGTCACGCTGTGGGGACTGGTCATCGGTGATCCCGGCAAGGAACAGGTCGGTTTCGAGCGCCTGTCCGCCGATCTGCAAATCGACAGTTTGTGGACCAAAGCCCTGCATCTGGCGAACATCGAGCTGGACAAACCGAAAACCGAAATTCTCTTTGCCAAAGACGGCAAGCTCAATCTGCTGGGTCTGTTCAACGTGCCGGCGAGTGAGCCGACACCGACCGATCCCGATGCCAAACCCTTTCCGCTGCGCATCGACAACATCAAACTCGCCGGTGGCGTCGTGCACTTTGCGGACGTTCGCCCGAGCGAGCCTATCGAGTTTCTCTACGACGACCTCAGTTTCGAGCTGAAAAATCTCAGCACATTGCCCGAAGACAGCGCCGCCATGACCCTGGTCGCAATCGGCCCCGCTGGCGGTCGAATCGACTGGAGCGGCAACTTCAGCCTGATCCCTTTCACGTCCGAAGGCACCCTGAAAGTCACCGACGGCAAGATGAAAGCCTTCTGGCCCTACGTGCGTGACTCGGTGCCTTTAGTGCTCGAAGACGGCGTGATCAGTCTCAACACCGAATACAAACTCAATCTGTCGAAAGAAACCGAACTGCTGCTGAACAATGTCGCGGTCAGCATCGCGCCTTTCGCGATCAAGGCGCCCGATGGTCGCCCCTTGGCGCGACTCGAACGCCTCGACGTCAGCGAAACCAGCGTGGACCTGGCCAAACAGCAGGTGGTGGTCGGCAAGATCCGCAGCCACAAACTGGAAACCTGGGCGGCGCTTGAAGCCGATGGGCAACTGGACTGGCAGAAGCTGTTCGCCAGCCAGCCTTCAAAACCTGCCGCTCGGGCCGCCGCCGAGCCAGCAAATGCACCGGCCGCCGCCGACTCTCCGCCGCCAGCCGCCGCTGCGCCGAGCAAGCCATGGCAGGTATTGCTCAAAGACGTGCAACTGCGTGACTACACCGTGCACATGGCAGACCGTTCCGCCAATCCCCCAGTGGCCGTGGACATCACACCGCTGAACGTCGATCTGCAGGATTTCGACAGCCTCAATGGCTCGCCCTTCAAGCTCAAGCTCGATACCGGCGTGGGCAAGCAAGGCAAACTCAGCGCCGACGGCACGCTCAATCTCGCCCCGGTCAATGCTCAGCTCAACGTCAAAACCCAAGACATCGACCTGCGTGTCGCGCAGTCCTACATCAACCCCTTCATTCGCCTCGAATTGCGCAGCGGCATGCTCGGCAGTGACTTGCAGGTCAATCTGAAAAGCACCGAACCGCTGGCCCTCAGCGTGACCGGCCGCGCCCAGATCGATCAATTGCACACCCTCGACACCCTGAAAACCCGGGATTTCCTCAAGTGGCAGCAAGTGGTACTCGAAGGCCTGAATTATCGACACGGCGACAGCCTGACGATTGACAAGGTCAACCTGCTGCAGCCGTATGTGCGGTTCATGATCAACGACGATCGCACCACCAACGTCGATGATCTGCTGATTCCGCAGCCCGCGGACAACGCTGCCAAAAGCACCGCGGCGAAACCGGCCAGCAACGAAAAACCGCTGGGTATTCACATTGGCGCGATAGCGATCAACGACGGCTCGGCCAACTTTGCCGACTTTAGCCTGACGCCGAATTTTGCCACCGCCGTGCAACAGCTCAATGGCCAGATCGGCACCATCGACAGCCGCCAGGCGAAACCGGCCAGCGTTGACATCAAAGGCAAGGTCGACCGTTATGCCCCGGTGACCATCAAAGGCGCGGTGAATCCGTTCGACCCGATGGCCAGTCTCGACATCGCGACCAGTTTCAAGCGCGTCGAACTGACCACCCTGACCCCCTACTCCGGCAAATTTGCCGGCTACCGTATCCGCAAGGGCCGACTCAATCTCGACCTGCATTATTTGATCACCAAAGGCCAGCTCAAAGCCGAAAACAAAGTGGTGGTCGAGCAACTGCAACTCGGTGAGAAAGTCGACAGCCCGGACGCCGTGAGCCTGCCGCTGAAGCTGGCGGTTGCCTTGCTCAAGGACGTCGACGGCAAGATTTCCATCGAATTGCCGGTGACTGGCGATCTGAACAATCCGCAATTCAGCGTGATGCCGATTGTCTGGCAGACCCTGCGCAATCTGATCGTCAAAGCCGCTGCCGCGCCGTTCAAAATGATCGGCGGACTGGTCAGTGGCGGTGGTTCTCAAGACCTTGGCACGGTTTCATTCGCAGCCGGTTCCAGCGAACTGAACAAGGATGCCGAAGCAGCGCTGATCAAACTGTCCCAGGCACTCAAGGAACGTCCGGCCTTGCGTCTGGAAATTGAGGGCACCGCCGCGCAGAGCAGTGACGGCCCGTTGATTGCCGAACAGCGTCTGGAACGCGAATATCAATACAACTACTACAAGATGCTCCAGCGTCGGGGCGACAAAGTCCCGGCACAGGCGTCCTTGCTGCAAGTGCCGGAAGGCGAGAAAGGCGCGCTGCTTGAAGGCATCTACCGTACCCGTCTGAAAACCCAGCCGCCGGCAGAATGGAAAGATCTCGGCAAGGAAGAACGCACGGCGAAAATGCGCGAGGGCGTGATCAAATTCTGGAGTGGCAGCGACGTGTTATTACGTCAGCTCGGTCAGGATCGTGCCAGCGTGATCAAGGATTACCTTGTCGACAAAGGCAAACTTGAGGATGACCGTGCGTATTTCATCGACGCCAGACTCGGTGAAGCCGAGAGCGATGGTCGCGTGGTGACGCAAATGCATCTGGATGCCGAATGAATACCCGCCAATGGCTGACGGTGTTGCTGTTGGCGTGCGCTAGTGGGCACGCGTCGGCCTCCGACACCTTGCGCTGCGGCAGCCAGTTGATCAGCCTCGGCGATCGCTCCAGTGAAGTGCTGCAGAAATGTGGCGAGCCGGTCAGCCGTGACGTGCTGGGATACAAGCGCAGCGCCAATCGGCGCGAGGAGTTTCAGGTCGAAGAGTGGACCTACGGCCCGAACAACGGCATGTACCAATACCTGCGTTTTGAAGGCAATCGCCTGCGGCAGATCAACAGCAAACGCGGCAACTGACCCGACACCAAAACGATTGTGGGAGCGAGCCTGCTCGCGAATGCGTCGTGTCAGTCGATATCTTCGTCAGCTGACAGATTGCTTTCGCGAGCAGACTCGCTCCCACATTTTTTTTCGTTCCAATAGAACAGGCCCCGACACAAGTGCGGGGCCTGTAATGGTCACATCCGTGTGACCGTTCGCATGAACTCTAAAGTTGCGACAGCCGTATGACTCAGCCCGTCTGTCGCATCTTCTCCCGGTCCAGGCGAGAAGTCTTGGCTTACTCGGCTTTCAGGCCGTCAGCGGAGACTGCTTTAACGCCTTTGATTTTCTTGGCGATAGCTACAGCCATGTCTTTTTGCGACTCGGTCACTGCAACAGTAGAGGACAAGGACACAACGCCTTTATTGGTTTCTACTTTGATGTCAGTGCCTGGGATGCCTTTTTCGGTGACCAGGTCAGTTTTGACCTTGGTGGTGATCCAGGTATCGCTGGTGTCTTGTTTCATTTCGGTTACTTCACCGGCTGCCAGAACCATTGGCGACTGGGTAGCCTGAGTGGTCTGGGCGAAAGCGCCACCAGCCATGGTCAGGGTCAGAGCGGTAGCAGCGGCAGTGATAGCGAACTTCTTCATACGAGTAACTCCTGTTTTTCTGGAAAGTCTGCTGGATTGCTCTTCAGCAGGGTTACCAAGGTAGTTGCGAACGCTGTGCCAACTTCTCGAAACGCATAATTCCCATATAAAACAATGAGTTATGAAAACAGCAAATTTTCATTTTCATGCAAAATGCATGACTTGCGCTCAAACCGCATGCAAGTTGCGGTATTTAGGAAAGTTCCTAAGGTGCTGAAATTATTGAAGCTTTTGCGAACTGCTGCGCAATGAAAAATGCCCCGCAATGCGGGGCATTTTTAGGTAGCGAGCGTGGTTCAGACGCCAGGGCAACTCGTGGTCGAATAGTCCTTCGAGCCGGAGAACTTGCACCCCCAGCCAGCTGTGGCACTGCGAGTAAGCGTTATTGTTTGGCCCAGGACAGGTGCTGGAGCGTTGAGCAGCGTGCAGGTGATAGTGCCAGTCCCATCTGCGATTTTTCCGGATGCGGCCAAGGTGCAGTTCTGAGTTGCTGCTACCCCGGCGTTCACATTGGTAATGCTTGGATCAGTCGATCCGGCATTGATCACATCTTCAAAGTTGACCTTGAGTGCCGAGGCCTCGGCAATCCCAGCGGTAACTTTCGCTCGAGCCTGATATTTCGAATACTGCGGCAGGGCAATGGTCGCCAGAATCCCGATGATCGCTACTACGATCAGCAATTCGATCAGCGTAAAACCTTGTTGTTTTTTCATAGACACGCTCCATGCATGAGTGAAAATCTCATGATCTGCATGGGACGCAGCATAGCCCATGCCAACGCCTCGCAGCCCCAATCACTAGGCGCCATCCCCTTGCTGCGCCATTTCCTACAACCTCTAACCGCACTATCTGACACTTTTTGTCACCTGCACCGTCCGTGTTTGGCGCTGTGACTTGACTAGGCTATAAGTCATGAACGGCAAGCGTGCGGAATCCCCATGAATGACATCGCTCTGAGCGGTCTGGCCAAGCAATTGGTGCAGGCCGAACTGCTCACGGAAAAAAGCGCCCAGCAAGCCTGGCAGCAGGCTCAACGCAGTCGCCAGTCGCTGGTCAGCTATCTGGTGCAAAACAAACTGGTGAAAGGCTGGCAGGTCGCCGAAATCGCTTCGGAGCATTTCGGCATGGCCTTTCTTGACCTTCAATGTCTGGACAAAGAGACCCAGCCCAAAGGCCTGGTCAGCGAAAAGCTTGTGCGCCAGCATCACGCCCTGCCCTTGTGGCGGCGCGGCAACAAGCTGTTCGTCGGCATTTCCGACCCGAGCAATCATCAGGCGATCAATGACATCCAGTTCAGCACCGGGCTAAGCACCGAAGCCATTCTGGTGGAAGACGACAAGCTCACCGATGCCATCGAAAAATTCTTCGACACCCACGCCAGCGGTCTCGAGGACATGGCCGATGTCGACCTCGACGGCCTCGATGTCGAATCCATCGACGACAGCAAACAGGACGCTATCGGTGGCCTCGACGCCGACGATGCGCCGGTGGTGCGCTTCGTCCACAAGATGTTGCTGGACGCGATCAAAAGCGGCTCGTCCGACCTGCACTTCGAACCGTACGAAAAAAACTACCGGGTCCGGATGCGCACCGATGGCATGTTGCGCGAGGTGGCCAAGCCGCCGATCCAGTTGGCCGGACGCATCGCCGCGCGCCTGAAAGTCATGGCCAGCCTCGATATCTCGGAGCGCCGCAAGCCGCAGGACGGCCGGATCAAGATGCGTCTGTCGAAAAGCAAGTCGATCGATTTCCGCGTCAACACCTTGCCGACTCTGTGGGGTGAGAAAGTGGTGATCCGGATTCTCGACCCGTCGAGTGCGCAGATGGGTATCGATGCCTTGGGTTACGAGCCGGAGCAAAAAGCCCTGTATCTGGCCGCGCTCAAACAACCCCAGGGAATGATTCTGGTCACTGGCCCCACCGGCTCTGGCAAGACGGTGTCGCTGTACACCGGGCTGAATATTCTCAACACCGTCGACATCAATATTTCTACCGCCGAAGACCCGGTGGAAATCAATATGGAGGGCATCAACCAGGTCAACGTCAATCCCCGCCAAGGCCTCGACTTCGCCCAGGCCCTGCGCTCGTTTCTGCGACAGGACCCGGACGTGATCATGGTTGGCGAGATTCGTGACCTGGAAACCGCCGAGATCGCCATCAAAGCGGCGCAGACCGGTCACCTCGTACTCTCCACCCTGCACACCAACAGCGCGGCGGAAACCCTTACGCGCCTGCACAACATGGGCATTCCCGGTTTCAACATTGCCACTTCGGTCAGCCTGATCATTGCGCAGCGACTGGCGCGCAAGCTCTGCAGCCATTGCAAAAAGCCCATCGAGATTCCGCACGACACGCTGACCCGCGAAGGCTTCCCTGAGGAACGCATCGGCAGTTTCACGATCTACGAACCGGTCGGCTGCGATCACTGCAACGGCGGATACAAAGGACGCGTAGGTATCTATGAAGTGGTGAAAAACACTCAGGCGCTGCAACGGCTGATCATGGCCGAAGGCAATTCACTGGAAATCGACACGCAGATGCGCCGCGACGGTTTCGACGATCTGCGCACCGCCGGGCTGCACAAAGCCATGCAAGGCATTACCAGCCTTGAAGAAATCAATCGGGTTACCAAGGACTGAACATGGCGGTCAAGGCAGCGAAAATGAACGTCTACGCCTGGGAAGGCACGGACAGGAAAGGCAGCAAAATCAGCGGCGAACTCAGCGGCGTCAATCCCGCACTGGTCAAGGCGCAGCTACGCAAACAGGGAATCAACCCCGGTAAGGTGCGCAAGAAATCCGCGTCGTTGCTGACCTTGGGCAAACGCATCAAGGCGCAAGACATCGCCCTGTTCACCCGGCAAATGGCGACGATGATGAAGGCTGGCGTGCCGCTGTTGCAGTCGTTCGACATCATCGGTGAAGGCTTCGATAACCCGGCCATGCGCAAGCTGGTGGACGAGGTGAAACAGGAAGTGGCCGCCGGTAACAGCTTCGCCGCGGCACTGCGCAAGAAGCCGCAATATTTCGACGAATTGTATTGCAACCTGGTCGATGCCGGCGAGCAGTCCGGCGCCCTCGATACGCTGCTGGAACGGGTCGCGACCTACAAGGAAAAAAGCGAACGGCTCAAGGCCAAGATCAAGAAAGCCATGACCTACCCTACCGCCGTGATCCTGGTGGCGGCCGTGGTGACCGGGATTCTGCTGGTCAAAGTGGTGCCGCAGTTCCAATCGGTTTTTTCCGGCTTCGGTGCCGAGTTACCCGCGTTCACCTTGATGGTCATCAGCCTGTCGCACTTCATGCAGGATTGGTGGCTGGCGCTGCTCGGCGTGCTGGCGGTGGCAATTTTCGGCACTCGTCATGCACTGAAAAAATCCCAGGCCTTGCGCGACCGCCGCGACACCTGGCTGCTGAAACTGCCCTTGGTCGGCACCCTGATGTACAAATCCGCCGTGGCGCGCTTCGCCCGCACCCTGTCGACGACGTTCGCCGCCGGCGTGCCGCTGGTCGAAGCGCTCGACTCGGTGGCCGGCGCCACCGGCAACGTGGTTTTCAAACGCGCCGTGCTGCGTGTTCGCCAGGATGTATCCACAGGCATGCAGCTGAACTTTTCAATGCGCAGCACCGGCGTCTTTCCGAACATGGCGGTGCAAATGACCGCGATCGGCGAAGAGTCCGGTGCACTGGACGATATGCTCGACAAGGTCGCTGGTTTCTATGAGGAAGAAGTGGATAACATGGTCGACAACCTCACCAGCCTCATGGAGCCGTTCATCATGGTTGTGCTGGGGGTAATCGTCGGCGGATTGGTCGTGGCGATGTACCTGCCGATTTTCCAACTCGGCTCAGCGATCTGACATGCCTATCGACGAACTGTTTGCGATCTATCCGCTGGCCTTCGTTTTCACCGCGCTGTTACTGGGTCTGGTGGTCGGCAGCTTTCTCAATGTGCTGATCTGGCGCTTGCCGAAAATGCTCGAACGCGATTGGCGTCAGCAAGCGCGCGATGTTCTTGGCCTGCCCGTCGAAACACCGCAACCGACGTACAATCTGCTGCTGCCGCACTCCCAGTGTCCGCACTGTGAATACCGGATTCGTCCGTGGGAAAACATTCCGCTGCTCAGTTACCTGTGGCTGGGTGGGCGCTGCTCAGCGTGCCAGGCGCCGATCAGCAAACGTTATCCACTGACTGAACTGGCGTGCGGGTTGCTCTCGGCCTTCATTGCCTGGCACTTGGGTGTCGGCTGGCCCGCCTGCATGCTGATCTTGCTGACGTGGGGCTTGCTCGCAATGAGCCTGATCGACACCGAGCATCAGTTGCTGCCCGACGTCCTGGTGCTGCCCTTGTTGTGGCTGGGACTGATCGTCAACAGCTTCGGGTTGTTCGTGCCCTTGCACGATGCACTCTGGGGCGCGGTCGCCGGCTACATGGCGCTGTGGACGGTGTTCTGGCTGTTCAAAGTGCTCACTGGCAAGGACGGCATCGGGCACGGCGACTTCAAGCTGTTGGCGCTGCTCGGCGCGTGGGGCGGTTGGCAGATTCTGCCGCTGACCATTCTGCTTTCGTCATTGGTGGGGGCGGTCATCGGCGTGATTGTCCTGCGTTTGCGCAGACAGGAAACCTCGACGCCAATCCCTTTCGGCCCCTATCTGGCAATTGCCGGCTGGATTGCCTTGCTCTGGGGTGGTCAAATAACCGACTTCTATTGGCAGTTTGTCGGTTTGAAATGAATACCCCTGTGGAAAAACCCTGGATTCTCGGCCTGACCGGCGGCATTGGCAGCGGCAAAAGCGCGGCGGCCCAGCATTTCATCGACCTCGGTGTGCATGTGGTGGACGCCGATCATGCGGCGCGCTGGGTGGTCGAACCGGGCCGACCGGCACTGGCGAAGATTACCGAACATTTCGGCGCTGACGTGCTGCAGGCCGACGGCACACTCGATCGCGCGGCGCTGCGCAAGCTGATCTTCGAGGTGCCGGAACAACGCCGCTGGCTCGAAGCGTTGCTGCATCCGTTGATCGGCGAGGAAATCGCTCACCACCTGGCGCTGGCAAAATCGCCTTACGCGATTCTGGTTTCGCCGCTGCTGATCGAGTCCGGTCAATACGCGATGACCCGGCGCATTCTGGTGATCGACGCGCCGCAACAGCTGCAGATCGAACGCACCTTGCAGCGCGACCAGACCAGCGAACAACAGGTGCAGGCGATCCTCAAAGCGCAATCCAGCCGCGAAGATCGCGTGAGCCGTGCTGACGATGTAATCGTCAACGACCGCGACCTCGCCTGGCTGCACAGCGAGGTCGAGCGTCTGCATCACTTTTACCTGACTTTAACCGGAGGCCAAGCATGAGCCAGATTCCAACCGTTGAATGCCCAACCTGCGGCGCACCCGTCGAATTCACCCCAGCGAACAAATTCCGGCCGTTCTGCTCCGACCGCTGCAAACTGATCGATCTCGGCGCCTGGGCATCAGAGGAACACAAGATCCCGGTCGCACCGGACGCTGAAGACGAGCTGTTTTCCGGCGATTTCGATCCGCGTCACTGATTGCCGCGCGAACCACGCAGGTGTGAAGTCGATCAAGGCTTGGGATCGTCATCCTTCCACGGTGCCGAAAGGTAGCGCGTGCGGTTGAAGGTCTCGAGCCATTCCGGGCAGAACACCACGAAGGCACTGACGACCATGCCGTTGATGAACGCCTCGGGAAACAGCAGCAGCCAAAGATAACCGACGAAATCCTCCAGCCATTCCGGCATGGCGAAGAGGCCGTCGTACCACAGCAGCGTCAGGCTCAGAATCAGGCATGAAAGGCCGGCAAGCGCGGCGGCGAAGAAACCGGAACAAAAGATGTATACGAAAGGATTTCGCGGCTGCGCACGCTCGACGAGGATCGCCACACCCTCGGTGATGAGCACCGGTAACAGGATCAATAACGAACCGTTGACCCCGAGCGCTGCCAGATCCTGGCGCCCCAACAGCACCAGGCCCATTTGCGCCACCAGCCCGCCGACAATCGCCAATGGCCAGTCGAGCAACAGCGTTACCGCCGTCATGCCGATGAAGTGATACGACACGCCTGTATCGAAATCCCGTCGTACCAGCCACAGCAGAAACAACGCGAATACCGTACCGAACAGCAGATGCTGGCGGCGTCTGTCGCTGAACAGCTCAACCCATGGCGCACGCATGACCGCCCAGAGCAGCACCGGCAGATAAATCAGCCAGCCGAGCGTCAGGCTTGCCGAGGACAGCAGTTCAGCTCCAATCATGACCCTTCACCTTTGCCACGACACGTCCTCTGTAGGAGCTGCCGAAGGCTGCGATCTTTTGATCTCGTTTCATGAAAGCAAAAGATCGCAGCCTTCGGCAGCTCCTACAAGGGCGCAATTGCGTGTCGGTTATATTCGGCCAATGCAAAGCTTTCTGCTTGTCGCATTTGAACGCTAAGCTTGGGCATATGGATGACTCAGATTACTTACGCCTGCTGACCATCGCGGCCGAGCAGGCCAACGCGTTCTTGTCCAATGCCCGCAAATGGGAGCGTGAGCGTTGGGTTTGCCAACGCCTGCTGCAAGGTCTCAACATACCCTACCGTGTCGATGAGTTCGCACCGGCGGGCGAGCCACCGGACGTGTTGTTTCGCGATGCCAATTTCGAAGTGTTTTTCGTCCTCGATGAAGGCCGCAGGCTCAACGATGAATGGCGTGACGAGTTGCAGCGTCGGCGCAGCGCATTTTCCCTCAGTCAATTGGTGCGCCGCGAAGCCAAACCCAAACGCATCCCGGCCAACGAATTTCTGGTGCGCCTGGCGCCGACCCTGCGCAAGAAAGCCCACAACTACCAGGAGCGCGGCATGGATCTGGGCGAGCTGGACATCATCGCTTTCGCCAGTCTCAAGCGCGAGGTACTCGATCTGAACAGCCACTTTCCGCCACCTACCGAATACCTGCGTCAAGGCTGGCGCTCGCTGTCGCTGGTCGGGCCGACGTTCGCCCGCGTATTGTTCGCCCACCCGGATGCCCCGGATTTCCTGCGCAGCAACCTTGGCCGCAGCATCGTCTTCGATGTCGGGATCAGCCTGTGACGCCGCTGCAGCAACTGATCGCCGATGTCCCGCAGACTGGCCGTGTGCGCTGGATTGGCGTGCGCCCGCAGTCCCGAGGGCCGATGCTCGAACTGGATGCCGTAGAGGCTCGACTCGAGGCCGGGCTCACCGGCGACCACGCCCGCCCCGGCGTGCGCAATGCGCGGCAGGTGACGCTGATCCAGTGGGAACATCTGGCGGTGATCAGGGCATTGATGGGCCGCCCCGAGGATCAACCGATCAGACCTGAAGATCTGCGGCGCAATCTCGTTATAAGCGGAATCAATTTGTTTAGCCTGAAGGGGCGGCGCTTTCGCATTGGTCAGGCGATACTCGAAACCACCGGCTGGTGTCAGCCCTGTGCACGCCTGCAGAACAACCTCGGCCCCGGCACTTTTCAAGCGGTGCGCGGACATGGCGGACTCACCGCGCGGGTGCTGCAAAGCGGCATCATTCGCCTCGACGATAGCCTGAGCGTCGAACCGGTTCCGGACAGCGGCTATGCTGCGTTCAACCCCGGCTGAAAACCGCTGTAGCTTCTGACCATTCAGTTACGTCTACCTGACGAGGCAAATATGACCAGCCGCCTGAACCCCGAAGACCAAAAGCATGTCGAAGAGTACCTGCAACTGTCCCAACACCGTGTCGAGCGCCGGCCATTCCGGCCGTGGATGCTCCTGGTGCTGGTGTTGGCAGTGACCATTGGTCTTGGCCTGTTGAGCCGATTTATCAGTTACCTGACGCTATGAGCAGCCTGGCGCTCGCTCGGGTAACCGCACCGATTTCCTTTAAAAACCTTGCGAGTTATCCCTATGTCTCATCGTATTGTCATTGTCGGCGGCGGCGCCGGCGGTCTGGAGTTGGCTACCCGTCTGGGTAAGACTCTGGGCAAACGCGGCACGGCCAGCGTCATGCTGGTCGACGCGAACCTGACGCACATCTGGAAACCGCTGCTGCACGAAGTGGCTGCCGGTTCTCTGAACTCTTCCGAAGACGAACTCAACTATGTCGCCCAAGCGAAATGGAACCACTTCGAGTTCCAGCTCGGGCGCATGAGCGGGCTCGATCGCGCACAGAAGAAAATCCAGCTGGCCGCCACCTACGACGAAAATGGCGTAGAACTGGTGCCGGCGCGCGAAGTGGCTTACGACTCGCTGGTAATCAGCGTCGGCAGCACCACCAACGATTTCGGCACCCAAGGCGCGGCGCAACACTGCCTATTCCTCGATACGCGCAAACAGGCCGAGCGCTTCCACCAGCAACTGCTCAACCACTACCTGCGCGCGCACGCCGGGCAAACCGATGTGGTCGAGCAGATCAGCGTGGCTATCGTCGGCGCCGGAGCCACTGGCGTCGAGCTGGCTGCAGAACTGCACAACGCGGCGCATGAACTGGCGGCGTACGGCCTCGACCGGATCAAGCCGGAAAACATGCATATCACCCTGATCGAAGCCGGCCCCCGGGTGTTGCCTGCCCTGCCGGAACGCATCGGCGGGCCGGTACACAAGACCCTGGAAAAACTCGGGGTCAATGTGATGACCAATGCGTCGGTCAGCGAAGTGACGGCTGACAGCCTGATTACCGCCGATGGCAATGAAATCAAAGCCAGCCTGAAGGTCTGGGCGGCCGGGATTCGCGCCCCGGGTTTCCTCAAGGACATCGACGGGCTGGAAACCAACCGCATCAATCAGCTGCAAGTGCTGCCGACCCTGCAAACCACTCGCGACGAGAACATCTTCGCCTTCGGCGATTGCGCCGCCTGCCCGCAGCCGGGCACGGATCGCAACGTGCCGCCGCGCGCACAAGCGGCGCATCAGCAAGCTTCGCTGCTGGCCAAATCGCTGAAACTGCGCATCGAAGGCAAGACACTGCCGGAGTACAAGTACACCGATTACGGTTCGCTGATTTCGCTGTCGCGTTTTTCAGCGGTGGGTAATTTGATGGGCAACCTCACCGGCAGCGTGATGCTGGAAGGCTGGCTGGCGCGGATGTTTTACGTGTCGCTGTACCGCATGCACCAGATGGCGCTGTACGGACCGTTCCGCACGGCAATGCTGATGCTCGGCAGCAAGATTGGCCGCGGCACCGAGCCGCGCCTGAAATTGCACTAAAGCCAGCATCTGTGGGAGCTGGCTTGCCGGCGATGGCGCCGGGTCAGTTGATATTTCTATTGCCTGACCCACCGCTATCGCGGGCAAGCGCGGCTCCCACATGTTTTCGTGCTGCTCGCAGATCCAGCGCATTCGCGAGCAGGCTCGCTCCCACCTTTGATCTTTATTCCAAGCCCCGCATCGCGCGGGGCTTTTTATGGGCTGTCGATTACAGCTGGAAGCGTCGCACCATGCCTTGCAGCGCATTGGCCAGTTGCGACAGTTCGTGACTCGACGCGCTGGTCTGATCCGCCCCCGCAGCGGAACGCACCGAGAGGTCGCGGATGTTCACCAGATTGCGATCCACTTCCCGCGCCACTTGCGCCTGTTCTTCGGCGGCGCTGGCGATCACCAGATTGCGCTCATGAATCTCATGCACCGACGCCGTGATGGTCACCAACGCTTCACCGGCGCGCTCAGCCAGGATCAAGGTGCTGGCCGCACGCGAAGCGCTGGCTTGCATTGAATCCAGCGCCAGGCTCGACCCGCTGCGCATGCCCTGCACCATTTGCTCGATCTCCTGGGTCGATTGCTGCGTGCGATACGCCAACGCCCGCACCTCATCGGCCACCACCGCAAAACCTCGCCCGCTTTCACCGGCGCGCGCTGCTTCGATGGCCGCATTGAGCGCCAACAGGTTGGTTTGCTCGGCGATGGCGCGGATCACATCAAGCACTTTGCCAATGTCCTGCGACTGATTCGCCAGCGATTGCACAAGATCACCGGTGTGCTGCACATCGCTCGCCAGCGCATTGATCGCGCTGGCCGTTTCGCTGACGCGCTCCTGACCCAGTTGCGCGGACTGACTGGATTGGCGAGTGGCATCGGAGGTCGATACCGCATTACGGGCGACTTCCTCCACCGCAGCGGTCATTTCATTCACAGCGGTGGCGGCTTGTTCGATTTCGTCGTTTTGCTGCTGCAGGCCTTGAGTGCTGTCGACGGTGACGGCGCTCAGCTCGTCGGCGGCGGTGGCCAGTTGCGTTGCCGAGCAGCTGATGCCTTGCAGGGTTTCGCGCAGGTTCTGCTGCATGGTCGCCAAGGCTTTCAACAAGCGGCTGACTTCGTCGTTGCCATGGGTTTCGATCGGTCGGGTCAGGTCGCCCCGGGCCACGCTCTCGGCGGCGCTCAATGCGTTGCTCAGCGGGCGCACAATGCTGCGAGTGAGCAACATCGCCAGCGCCACTGTCGCCAGCGCTGCCAAAGCAATGAACAGGCTGACGATAGTGCGCGACGTGGCGTAATGGGCGGCGGATTTTTCGCTTTCAGCAGCGACCTGACGGGCGAACAGATCGGCCAGATCGTTGAGTTGCTTGCCGGAGCCGTCGACCACGGTTTTCATGTCGATCAGCAACAGTTTGGTCAGCTCGTCACGCTTGCCTTGCTCAGCGAGTGTGAACGACTGCGCGATGCCGGTGCGATAGGCGGCAAAGGTTTTCTTGAACTGGTCATACAGCTGCTGACCTTCCGCGGTGTCGACCAGCGTGTCGTAGGCGGCGATCTTCTCGCTAAGTTCCTTGTCTCGGGTGTCCATCTGGCCGCGGTACGTGGCGATGTTGGCCGGATCCTGATCCAGCGCCATGCGCAGGGAAATCGTGCGGATGCGCAACATCAGTTCGCGAATCTCGTCGCCTCCGCGAATGCTCGGCAACCAGCGATTCTCCACCGCCACCTCACTGTCGCGAATGCTGGACATTTGCCCCAATGCAAACACGCCAAGCAGCGCGACCAGCACCGCAATCAAGGCGAACCCCAAGGCCGCCCGAGGAGCAATATTCAACTGACGAAGCAACATGACGAACGCCCTTATTCTTGTATTGGCAGATTCAAAGGGCGACGCAGTGGCAGTCCCCTCGTATTAGCGGGCTGTCGGCAGGTTGTATGATGACTTGAAGAGATTCGTCTTTTCGACGGACAAAAAAAATCCCCGTATCTTTCGATACGAGGATTTTTAATATGGTCGGGGTAAGGGGATTCGAACTCCTGACATCCTGCTCCCAAAGCAGGCGCGCTACCGGACTGCGCTATACCCCGGTAAAAAAAAGGCGACCTTTCAAAGATCGCCTTCTTCGATCAGCGCTTTTGGCGTCTGATCTTAAGATTCGATCCCAGCGTTAACTGGTTTCAAAAATGGTGGGTCGTGTGGGATTCGAACCTACGACCAATTGGTTAAAAGCCAACTGCTCTACCAACTGAGCTAACGACCCAAAAATGGTCGGGGTAAGGGGATTCGAACTCCTGACATCCTGCTCCCAAAGCAGGCGCGCTACCGGACTGCGCTATACCCCGGTTTGAAATTGGCTCCGTGACCAGGACTCGAACCTGGGACCCAATGATTAACAGTCATTTGCTCTACCGACTGAGCTATCACGGAACTACATATTTCAATTTACAACGGTGAAACTTGTTGCATCTAGTCACTCGTTCGCATCGCTGCGTTCGTGTGTCTGAGGCGCGCTATTCTACAACCTAGAACACCCCTGTCAACCCCCTAAATTGCTTTCAAATTAATGATTTGCAACTTATTTCAGTTTTCAACCCAGTGGATTGAAACGCTGCCGGTGACTGACTGCGGGGCGCACTTTACAAGCCTTTTCCTTTGAGTTCAACAGCCTAACGAAAAAAAAGGCCCCACAATGTGGGGCCTCGCTTTTTTCACTGACGATTTGGCTTAGTTGAAAACGATTTCGTCGTTCTCGACCTTGCCGGTCGCAGTAGCGCCTGGCATGAAGTGGCCAGAAAGAATCAGCTGCGCCAGCGGGTTTTCGATCCAGCGTTGAATCGCACGTTTCAACGGACGCGCGCCATACACCGGGTCGTAACCAACCGCGATCAGCTTGTCCATCGCCTCCGGGCTCAATTCCAGCTTCAGCTCGCGCTCGGCCAGACGGCTGCGCAGGCGGCCCAACTGGATCTCGGTAATGCCTGCAATCTGATCCCGCGCCAAAGGCTCGAAGATCACCACTTCGTCGACCCGGTTGATGAACTCCGGACGGAAGTGCGACGTCAGCGCATCCATCACCGCAGCACGCTGCGCTTCACGATCACCGACCAGCTCCTGAATCTGCACGGAGCCGAGGTTTGACGTCATGACGATCACGGTGTTGCGGAAGTCCACCGTACGGCCATGGCTGTCGGTCAGGCGACCATCCTCAAGCACTTGCAACAGAATGTTGAACACATCCGGGTGCGCCTTTTCGACTTCGTCCATGAGGATCACCGAGTAAGGCTTGCGCCGCACCGCTTCGGTCAGGTAACCGCCCTCCTCGTAACCGACATATCCCGGTGGCGCACCGATCAGACGAGCCACAGAATGTTTTTCCATGAACTCGGACATGTCGATCCGTACCATCGCCTCTTCGGTATCGAAGAGGAATTCAGCCAGCGCCTTGCACAGCTCGGTTTTACCGACACCGGTCGGGCCGAGGAACATGAACGAGCCGCTCGGACGATTCGGATCGGACAACCCGGCGCGAGAACGTCGCACCGCGTTGGCCACAGCCACGACCGCTTCTTCCTGGCCGATGACCCGTTTGTGCAACAGGCTTTCCATTTTCATCAGCTTGTCGCGCTCGCCTTCGAGCATTTTCGATACTGGAATGCCGGTCCATTTCGACACGACTTCGGCGATCTCTTCCTCGGTGACCTTGCTGCGCAGCAACTGGTTTTCGCTCTTGCCGTGCTGGTCGACCATCTGCAGGCTGCGTTCCAGATCCGGGATCACGCCGTACTGCAATTCAGCCATGCGGTTCAGATCACCTTTGCGCCGCGCCGCTTCCAGTTCCTGACGCGACTGTTCGATCTTCTGCTGAATCTGCGCAGAACCCTGCACCTCGGCTTTTTCCGAGTTCCAGATTTCTTCCAGATCGGAATACTCACGCTCGTGACGCTCGATTTCTTCCTGGAGCTTTTCCAGACGTTTCTTCGCCGCGTCGTCGCTTTCTTTCTTCAGCGCCTGGGATTCCACTTTCAGTTGGATCAGGCGACGTTCCAGACGATCGAGCACTTCCGGCTTGGAGTCGATCTCCATGCGGATGCGGCTGGCGGCCTCGTCGATCAGGTCGATGGCCTTGTCCGGCAGCTGACGGTCGGTGATGTAGCGGTGGCTGAGCTTGGCCGCCGCGATGATCGCGCCGTCAGTGATCGCCACCTTGTGGTGAACCTCGTAACGCTCTTTGAGGCCCCGCAGGATAGCGATGGTGTCTTCTTCGCTCGGCTCGTCCACAAGGACTTTCTGGAAGCGTCGCTCGAGCGCCGCGTCCTTCTCTATATATTGGCGATATTCGTTGAGCGTGGTCGCGCCGACACAGTGCAACTCGCCGCGCGCCAGCGCCGGTTTGAGCATGTTGCCGGCATCCATCGAGCCTTCGCCTTTACCGGCGCCGACCATGGTGTGCAACTCGTCGATGAACAGAATGATCTGCCCTTCCTGCTTCGACAGTTCATTGAGCAGCGATTTCAGGCGCTCTTCGAACTCACCGCGATACTTCGCACCGGCGATCAGCGCGCCCATGTCCAGCGAGAGCAGACGTTTGCCTTTGAGGCCGTCCGGCACTTCGCCGTTGATGATGCGCTGGGCCAGACCCTCGGCGATCGCGGTTTTACCCACACCAGGTTCGCCAATCAGCACCGGGTTGTTCTTGGTGCGGCGTTGCAGAACCTGAATGGTGCGACGAATTTCGTCATCACGGCCGATCACCGGATCAAGCTTGCCATCTTCTGCGCGCTTGGTCAGGTCGACGGTGTACTTGTCCAGTGCCTGACGCGACTCTTCGTGGTTGGCGTCATTGACTGCTTCGCCGCCACGCAGGTTGTTGATCGCATTTTCCAGGGCTTTCTTGCTCACGCCCTGGCCGAGCAGCAACTTACCAAGCTTGCTGTTCTCGTCCATCGCGGCAAGCAGCACCAGTTCGCTGGAAATGAACTGATCGCCCTTTTGCTGGGCCAGACGGTCAGCCTGATTGAGCAGACGCGCCAGATCCTGCGACATGTTCACGTCGCCGGTCGGGTTCTGGATCTTCGGTAATTGGTCGAGCTCTTTGGTCAGCTCTTTGCGCAAGCTGTTGACGTCGAAGCCCACCTGCATCAGCAGAGGTTTGATCGAACCACCCTGCTGCTCAAGCATGGCTTGCATCAAGTGCGCCGGCTCAATCGCCGGATGGTCGTGGCCGACTGCCAACGATTGGGCATCGGACAAGGCCAACTGTAATTTGCTGGTTAAACGGTCTATTCGCATAAGTCACCTTCCTTTTGAGCAGGCCGGACCCAAGAAACCGTCCTGAATAAAGAAACCTGCCAGATACCCCTATAGATGCGGTCGATTCTGCAGGATTCAAGCGTCAGAGGGTTGATTCAAGTCAGGCAAGTCTAGCGGGTGAGCCAGACCAGGGAGGCGAAGCGACCAGTGCGTGAAGCACGGCGATAGGAGAAGAAGCGCGGATCGGTCACGGTGCAGAAACCGCCACCATAAACAGCGGTGACACCACGGACTGCCAGACGCAGGCGCGCCAGCATATAGATGTCCGCCATGAACTTGCCGGCATTGGTGCTCGGTACAAAGGCTTTGGCTGCTTCAGGCAATTGATTGATGAAGACTTCCCGCACTTCCAGGCCGACTTCAAAGGCTTTCGGGCCGATGGCCGGGCCGAGCCAGACCAGAATGTCTTCTGCCGGTACATCCAACGTATCGAGGGTAGCTTCCAGCACACCCGCCGCCAGCCCACGCCAGCCAGCATGGGCCGCCGCTATGCGCGTGCCCGCACGATTGCAGAACAAGGCCGGCAAACAATCCGCGGTCATCGCCGCGCAGGCAATACCGGGCGTTGCCGTCCAGCTGGCATCTGCTGTAGCAACAACGCCCGGATCAGCGTGAGCGACGGCAATCCCGTGCACTTGCTGTAACCAGGCAGGCTGTATGGAGAAGTGATCGGTGAGGCGTCGACGGTTTTCGGCAACGGCTTCCGGACGATCATCGACATGATCGCCCAGATTAAGGCTGTCGAACGGCGCCTCGCTGACACCGCCCTCGCGGGTAGTGACGCAGGCTTTGACGCTGGCCGGCGCAGGCCAGTCCGGCGTCAGCCAGTTCATCCGACGAAAGCCTCGCGATCCTGCTTGAGCAGAGTCAGCAGCCAGACGAAATCTTCCGGCAGCGGCGATTCCCAGCTCATCCGCACACCCGTCGTCGGATGATCCAGCTCCAGGAAACGCGCGTGCAGGGCCTGACGCGGGAAGTGCTTGAGCGACTCGACCATCGTCGGGTTCGCAGCAGGCGGGATGCGGAACCGACCGCCGTATGCCGGGTCGCCGACCAACGGGAAGTTAATGTGCGACATGTGCACACGGATCTGGTGAGTCCGACCGGTTTCCAGTTTCACCCGCACATGGGTGTGGGAACGGAAACGCTCCAGCACGCGGTAGTGACTGACCGCAGGCTTGCCGCCTTCCATCACCGCCATGCGCTGGCGCTGCTGGCCGTGACGACCGATCGGCGCGTTGATCTTGCCACCGGCCGTGACCACACCAATCACGATGCACTCATAGATGCGGCTGACGCTGCGACTCTGCAATTGAGTAACCAGCTTGGTCTGCGCCTGAATGGTCTTGGCCACCACCATCAGACCGGTGGTGTCCTTGTCCAGACGATGCACGATACCGGCGCGCGGGACATTGATGATGTCCGGCACGTGGTGCAGCAAGGCGTTGAGCAATGTGCCATCGGCGTGGCCGGCAGCCGGATGCACCACCAGGCCCGCAGGCTTGTTGATCACCAGGATGTCGTCGTCTTCGTAGACGATGTCGAGCTCGATATCCTGGGCGATCCACTCGCCCTGGGCTTCCTGCTCGGCAGTCAGCTCAAGGATGGCCCCGCCATGCACGATGTCGCGCGGGCGGATGACCGCCCCGTCCACAGTCAGGCGACCTTCTTTGATCCAGGCGGAAAGGCGCGAGCGTGAGTGCTCAGCGAAGAGTTGGGCGGCGACTTGATCGAGGCGTTGGCCGCCCAATTCGGACGGCACCTCTGCGCGAAGTTCTATTTTATCGGACATGCTCGGACTGGGCGTCGGCACAGCCTTTGGTTTCGGCTGCGCGCTTGTGG
This sequence comes from Pseudomonas fluorescens, assembly GCF_900636825.1. Classification (NCBI taxonomy): domain Bacteria; kingdom Pseudomonadati; phylum Pseudomonadota; class Gammaproteobacteria; order Pseudomonadales; family Pseudomonadaceae; genus Pseudomonas; species Pseudomonas fluorescens. The sequence goes on from NZ_LR134318.1 coordinate 5,063,273, forward strand.
TTAAATACGGCGTCTTTTGCCCCGAGGCTTTTCAACGGGGCGCTCATCATAACAGGACGGCCCCGCCCAAGACAGCGGCCGTCATAGGGACGCAAGCCGCCATGCAAGTGAAACACCTGCTGCTGATCGCCATCCTCGCATTGACCGCTGCTTGCTCATCGAAGGAAGTCGTAGACGAAAACCTCAGCGAAGCCGAGCTGTATCAGCAGGCTCAGACTGACCTGGACAACAACAGCTACACCAGCGCCACAGCCAAGCTGAAGGCACTGGAGTCGCGTTATCCGTTCGGTCGCTACGCCGATCAGGCACAGCTGGAGTTGATCTACGCCAACTACAAGAACGCCGAGCCGGAAGCTGCAAAGTCTGCCGCCGAGCGTTTCATTCGTTTGCATCCGCAGCATCCGAACGTGGATTACGCGTACTACCTCAAAGGTCTGACTTCTTTCGACCAGGACGTCGGCCTGCTGGCGCGCTTCCTGCCGCTGGACATGACCAAGCGTGACCCGGGCGCTGCCCGCGACTCGTACAACGAGTTCGCCCAGCTGACCAGCCGCTACCCGAACAGCCGCTACGCGCCGGACGCCAAGCAGCGCATGATCTACCTGCGCAACCTGCTGGCCGCCTACGAAATCCACGTCGCTGACTACTACCTGACCCGTCAGGCCTATGTAGCCGCTGCCAACCGTGGCCGTTACGTCGTCGAAAACTTCCAGGAAACCCCATCGGTCGGTGACGGCCTGGCGGTAATGACCGAAGCCTATCAGCGTCTGCACCTCGACGATCTGGCGGCCACCAGTCTCGAAACCCTGAAGCTCAACTATCCGAACCATCCGAGCCTGCAGGACGGCCAGTTCGTGCCACGGGTTGCCGAAGCCGACAACCGTTCGTTCCTGAGCAAGGCGACTTTGGGCCTGATCGAATCGCGTCCACCGTTGCCGCCGGGCGAGACCCGCGCCAACCAGGACGTGCAGAAGCAGTTCCAGGATGCCAAAGACGCGATCCCGAACGAGCTGAAGCCTAAAGACGAAAACGGCGACGTGATCGAAGAGCCGGAGCCGGAATCCGCTGACACTGACCGTTCCTGGTTCAGCTACATGACCTTCGGCGTGTTCGACTGATCACACCGGATACACATAAAAGGGAGATCTGCGGATCTCCCTTTTTCATTGCCGCGTTTTAATTGGCTGTGCGCTGATCGGCTCCTTGGCTAAACTGCCGGATTATCAATCGAAAAGCCGCCCATCATGCTTCGTTTACTGTTCTGGATTGCCCTGATCTTCGCCGCCATCTGGCTCTGGCGCAAATTCAAGGCCCCCGCTTCTTCTGCACAATCGCCGCGCGAACAGGACGCGCCGCCCATGGTGCGCTGCGCCCATTGCGGCGTGCACCTGCCGCGCGACCGCGCGCTGGGCAACCAACAACAGTGGTATTGCAGCCAGGCTCATCTTGAGCAAGGCCCGGGCGCCAGTGGTCGCTGAGGCCGCCAACGCCGACCGCAAACAGGCGCAGCGTCTGTTGCGCCTTTATCATCTCTATCGCTTAAGTGTCGGCATCACCCTGGTGTTGCTGATTTCCAGCAACATGGACAACCGCCTGCTGACGTCGGCCAACGACGACCTGTTACGCGGCGGCAGTTGGCTGTATCTCGTCCTCAACATTTTGCTGGCGGTGTTTCTTGAGAACACGCGCAAACCGGGCCAGCTGTTCAGCCTGGCCCTCGTCGATGTTCTGTTGCTGTGCGGCCTGTTCTATGCGGCGGGTGGTGTGGCTAGTGCCCTCGGCAACCTGCTGATTGTCTCGGTAGCGATCAGCAACACATTACTGCGTCGGCGTATCGGTCTGCTGATCGCGGCAATCGGCGCCCTCGGTATTGTCGGGCTGAGTTTCCTGCTGAGTTTCAGCCATCCCCTGAGCGCCAACGATTACCTGCAGGCCGGCACCCTCGGCGCGTTGTGCTTTGCCGCGTCGCTGCTGGTGCAAGGGCTGATCAGGCGCCTTGAGGCCAGCGAGACGCTGGCCGAGCAACGCGCCAGTGAAGTCGTCGGGCTTGAAGCGCTCAATGCCTTGATCCTGCAACGCATGCGCACCGGTATTCTGGTGCTTGATGCGGAGCGTCGGGTGCAATTGGCCAACCACAGTGCCGAGTCCCTGCTCGCGCAAACGCATCTGCAGGGGCACGTTATCGACGACTATTTCCCGGCCCTGGTCGACCGCCTGACAATGTGGATGAACAACCCTACCCTGCGCCCGCAAAGCCTGAAAATTCCCGGTAACGGCCTGGAATTGCAGCCGAACTTCATCGCGCTCGAACAGAGCCCGAATCAGCAAACCCTGGTGTTTCTCGAGGATCTCGCGCAAATCGCCCAGCAGGCGCAACAACTCAAGCTCGCCGCGCTTGGTCGGCTGACGGCGGGGATTTCCCACGAGATCCGCAATCCGCTCGGCGCCATCAGTCATGCCGCGCAGCTGCTCGGCGAATCCGAGGAACTCGATAGCGCTGATCGGCGTCTGACGCAGATTATTCAAGACCACTCCAAGCGCATGAACCGAGTCATCGAAAACGTCCTGCAACTGTCCCGCCGCCAGCAAAGCGCTCCACAACGCCTGGACCTCAAGCCGTGGCTGGAAAACTTCGTTGCCGAAGCCCGCGAGCAGGCCAGCGAGCGCCAACGGATTCACCTGCGGATCAATTCGGGAGACTTCACGACGCTGATGGACCCCAACCAGCTCACGCAAATTCTCGACAATCTCTTACGCAACGGCTGGCGTCACAGCGCCCTGCTGCACGATCAAGCCGAAGTCTGGCTGGCCATGTTCGTCGACCCCGACAGCCAGTTGGCGGTGCTCGAAGTGCAGGACAACGGCCCCGGCGTGCCTGTCGATGAACAGCCGCATCTTTTTGAACCGTTCTTCACCACCAGCAGCCAAGGCACAGGTCTTGGGCTTTATCTGTCCCGTGAGCTGTGCGAAAGCAACCAAGCGCGCCTAGACTTCAAACCACGCCAAGGCGGCGGCTGCTTTCGCATCACCTTTGCTCACGGACGGAAACAAAGTTGAACACGAGCCCACGGCAAAAAATCCTCATCGTCGACGACGAGCCCGACATCCGCGAACTCCTGGAAATCACTTTAGGCCGGATGAAACTTGACACTCATAGCGCGCGCAATCTGGCCGAAGCCCAGGCGCTGCTGCACCGCGAACCATTCGACTTGTGCCTGACCGACATGCGTCTGCCCGACGGCACGGGACTTGAGCTGGTGCAACACATTCAGCAGCGTTATCCACAACTGCCGGTGGCGATGATCACCGCGTACGGCAGTCTGGAAACCGCGATCAATGCGCTTAAAGCCGGGGCGTTCGATTTCCTCACCAAACCGGTCGACCTTACACGCCTGCGCGAACTGGTCAGCGCGGCCCTGCGCATGCCGGCAGCCGGCGGCGTGTGCACATTAATTGATCGGCGCTTGCTCGGTGACTCGGCGCCGATGCGCAATCTGCGCAAGCAGATCGACAAACTCGCCCGCAGTCAGGCGCCGGTCTACATCAGCGGTGAATCCGGCAGCGGTAAAGAGCTGGTGGCGCGGCTGATCCACGAGCAAGGCCCGCGCGCTGGCCAGCCATTCGTACCAGTGAACTGCGGGGCGATTCCGTCGGAGCTGATGGAAAGCGAGTTCTTCGGCCACCGCAAAGGCAGTTTCACCGGCGCGGTCGAGGACAAACCGGGACTGTTTCAGGCAGCGCACGGCGGCACGTTGTTCCTCGATGAAGTGGCCGACTTGCCGCTGTCGATGCAGGTGAAATTGCTTCGCGCGATTCAGGAAAAAGCCATTCGCAGCGTTGGTGGGCAACAGGAAATCGTCGTCGATGTGCGGGTTCTTTGTGCGACACACAAGGATCTCGACGCCGAAGTGGCTGCCGAGCGCTTTCGCCAGGATCTGTATTACCGCTTGAACGTGATTGAGCTGCGCGTGCCGTCTCTGCGCGAGCGCCGCGACGACATCGAGGCTTTGGCCACGCACGTACTCAAACGTCTGGCCCGGGACAGCGGCCAACCCGAAGCGCGCCTGCATCCGCAGGCGCTGGAGGCGCTGAAGAACTACCGGTTTCCCGGCAACGTACGCGAACTGGAGAATGTCCTCGAACGTGCACACACTTTGTGTGAACAGCGCACGATCGAAGCGCAGGATCTGCGCTTGAGCGAAGGGAATTGCTCGGCGGATGGCGCATTGGCCGACCTGACGCAGATCGATAATCTCGAGGATTATCTGGAGAGCGTGGAGCGCAAACTGATTTTGCAGGCCTTGGAAGAAACCCGCTGGAACCGCACGGCAGCGGCGCAACGGTTGAGTCTTTCATTCAGGTCGATGCGTTATCGGCTGAAGAAATTGGGATTGGATTAGCTCGTTAAAAGATCGCAGCCTTCGGCAGCTCCTAAAGGAAACGCATTCCAAAGTAGGATTAAATCCTGAAAGATCGCAGCCTTCGGTAGCCCTACAGGAAACGTATTCCAATGTAGGAGCTGCCGAAGGCTGCGATCTTTTGATCTTGCTTTAAATGCGGCCCTCAGGCGCATACGGCGCCGGATCAATAATCGGCGCCCTGCCCAGCATCACATCCGCAAACAACTGACACGACGCCGGCGCCAACACCAGCCCATTGCGGTAATGCCCGCAGTTCAGCCATAAGCCATCAAACCCCGGCACCCGGCCAATGTAAGGAATGCCTTCCGGCGAACCTGGACGCAATCCGGCCCAATGCTTCACCACTTCGGCTTCTGCCAGCGCGGGCAGCAATTCCACCGCCGATGCCTTGAGGCTTTGCAGCGCCACATCGGTCGGCGTCTTGTCGTAGCCTTCATGCTCCAGCGTGCTGCCGATCAGAATATGCCCGTCGCGACGGGGAATCGCATAACGCCCCTTGGCCAACACCATGCTCGGCAGGAAATCCGCTGCGCATTTGTACAGAATCATCTGGCCTTTGACCGGCTCGACCGGCAGCGCCAGGTTCAGCGTCTTGAGCAAATCACCGCTCCAGGCACCAGCCGTCAGCACCACTTGATCACCTTCGATCACCCCCGCCGACGTCTGCACGCCGACCACGCATTCACCTTTGCGAACAAAGCCGCTGACTTCGCACTGCTCATGAATGGTCACGTTGGGCAGCGCCAACAGCGCTGCTTTCAACGACTTCACCAAACGCGGGTTACGCACATTGGCGACGTCGGCCATGTAGATGGCGCGGGTGAAACCACTACCGAGTACAGGCACAGCATCGTGCGCCGCCGAGATATCCACAGCGCGCAATGGGCGATTTTCCCGTTCAGCCCACGCCAGCGCCTCGGCTTCGTCGTCCAGATCCAGCCAGTACAGGCCGGTGGTGTGCACTTCCGGATCGACTCCGGTATCGGCAAACAGACGCGCGCCGAGCTGTGGATAAAAATCCTGCGACCAATGCGCCAGGGCCGTGACGGCCGGGCTATAACGCCACGGATACAGCGGCGAAACGATACCGCCACCCGCCCAGGATGATTCCTGGCCGAGATTCGAACGATCGAGCAGCACCACGCTGCCCACTTCGGATGCGAGATTGTAGGCGGTCAGCAGGCCAATCACCCCGCCGCCGACAATCACCACTTGCTGTTGCCTGCTCATGCTTGATCCAACCGTAATAAAGACAGTGGGCGCAAAAGGCGCCCGAAGAAACACACCTCAGCGGCCCCAGCAATCCTTGGGGGTCAAGCCGGTGGTCGCGTTGGACATGCCTCTGACACCCGTGTTGGTCAGGGTGAAATCGCCGCACTTGTCAGTGGCCATGGACGTGCCCGCTTTGCGAGTCGCGGTCAGCAAAAATGTCTGGTCCGCAAGAGTCGGCGTGATGGTGTAAAACTCATTGCCCGAGCTGAGCCCGGTGACACCGGTGTAGACATTGTTCCGGGTGTAGAAACGCTCAAGTGTTTGCGCCTGTTCGGAGAGCAACGACACCACTTCGGCACGGCGACCTTTTTTCAGGTACTCGGTATAGCTTGGCGCGGCAATGGTAATGACGATCCCGATGATCGCAATTACGATCATGATTTCGATCAGGGTGAAGCCTCGATTGAATCTGCGCATGCCTCAAACTCTCGCTTACTGTATTTGCCGCCACATGATACGACGACTGCCGCCGCCGCCCTTTTCTACTACGGTCGTGATGGTGCCGCTGGTGTCGCCCGCGACTTTTTTCGTGGCATCACCGGAAATGAAGTTAAGGGTCGGAATGCCGCCGGTGAATACCACGCCACTGGATATCGTGTCATTGCTGTCAACCAAGCGGTCAGCGTTGGTATCAATCACGGCGTAGTTGAGCATCTTACCGCTGAACGCATCGAGCTCGATCAGTTTGCCTGTGCCAAAACTCGCGCAAGGGTCGGTGGTATCGACGCTGGCGGTGGTAAAAACAATACGCCCCAGCACGATACTGGCCTGATTGATGACGCGCTCGCCGGTCAGCACATTGTTGTACACCAGCGGCAAATACCAGCCTTTTTCGCCCGGATATGTCGTGTCATTCTGGGTGGTGGTCAGGAACTGCCCGGAACTGCCAGAGAACGAGCCGGTGATCGCCTGCGGCTGCAAATTGCTGACGGTGATTTGCCCGGAACCCCCTTCTGCATCCCACACCGAATAGAACGCCTGCAAATCCTTGTTGGTCTTGTCAGCGGTTTCGTTGAACTTGCCAGTGCCGACGAAAATTTGTTTACCGCCGAGGGCATTGTCCGCCAGCAACGGTTGCGCGGTGATCGGCTGAGTCGCCCCGCCCGCGGTGGTGAACAGCGGCTTGCCGGAAAACGCCACGCCCCAGCTATCGGGCGCTATCGCGCTCAAGTCGAATTTCCATAGACGACCTTTCAAATCACCGCCATAGGCGGCCTGCACCACGTTCGAAGAGTTGACCCTGAGCTTCACCGAAGACAGGCCATTGGTGGTTTCCGTGCTGTCGATCACAATCTTTTTGATCAGCGAACCATCCAGCGCATCCAGCACATAAAGTGCGGCGACGCCCGAGTTACTGCCGTAGCCATTGGCAATGAAGGTCGCCCAGCGGCCATTGGCCAAGCGTGCCACTTCTGGCCGGGCATAGGCGTAACCCAGATCGTTGAATACGTTGGCTGTGCTGGCGGTGGCTGGCGCACTGACTTCCCACAATGCCTTGATTACGTTGCCCGCCGCCGCATCGAATAGCTGCAGCCCATAGAAGATTTTGCCACCGGCACCCGTTCCACCAATGGCGACGGTTTTCCATGCGCTGCCGGCCTGCGCATCGAACACCGCGACCTGACCATCCACCAGAAACTTGTGGCTGACGCCGTTGACGTAGTTGGTGTCGGCAATCAGGCGCAACGACGGCAGGACACTCGAGGGCATATAGGCGTAACGACGAGTGCCGTTCGCGGCATTGATCACGTTGACGAAACCGTCATTGGCATTCACCACAAGGCTGGTGTTCATGTTCGCAGCCTTGGTGGTCAGGTACGCGGTGTAGCCGCTATCGCCGGAAAGATCGGATGCGGTTTTGTCCGCAGGAGATGCAAGTACCAGCGGCGAGTTGATGATATCGCCAAGCAACACGCTGCGTACTTTGAGCCCGGCCTTGTTGGTCCCTTTGCTCCACTCCACCAGATCGTTGCCACTGATTCCGGTGGGCAATCCCTGGTTCAGCGTGGCCTGCTGAGCCGGCGAAAAGCTGCCGAACGCCAGAGGTATCGCTGCATTCCCCAGCGTATTCCACGACTGAAAAACCGCCGGGGTCGCGGACGGCACAATGGTGGTGTCGGTCGTCCATTGCGCCGTTGAAGTATTTACCGTGCCGGCCGAGGTAAACGCGAACGCCTTGATGGTGCCGCGCCAGTCCTTGGGATCATAAGTGGTCTGATAAAAACTGCTGCTACTGGTCAGGGCGGTGCTACTGGCAACCCCGGCGCCGCCGGAACCAGCCTTGGAGGTGATATCGCTCAGCGCCGAGGACAGCGCCGCGTTCAGACCGGTGCTGTTGGCCGCTTGATAGTACTTGCCCTGCCCATAAGCAGCCGCGTCGGAGAGCATGTTGTTGTCGGCAGTGAAACCCACGGTGTAGGTGTTCATGTTCTGCCGGGGAAAATCCACCGCGTTCCAGCTTTTCCCGGCCGCATCCGTGCCAGTCGAGCGCATGTCGATATCGAAGGAAAATTTGGCGATGTCATCCAGATACAAAGTGTCGCCTTCGCCATCACCGTTGAGATTGGTGCCATCGTTGTTGACACCGTCCCAGTTCGGCAAACGGCTGCCGCCCAGCGGGTCGTTGATCGGGAAGGTCCGGTCGTAGGTCGGCAAGCCATCGGTAATCACCACGCCATAGTTTTTCTGGCAGCGATACTGGATCGGGCTGGTATAGGTCACCGGCGTGCCGTTGTAGAAAGGCGCGATCCCGCGCATATAGCGAGTGACTTCGTAATAAGTCTCGGCCAACGGTGTGTTGGCCACGGCGCTCAAGCCGTTGATCGATGAGATCAGCGCGTTGTAGTTAGTGTCAGCCTGAGCCTGGGTGACACTGCCGGTGACCGGCGATAAATCAGCGATCGAGCGGGCAATGAAACCACCGTTGCCCGGGTTGCTGCCGGTGGCTGGGTTGAAGGCCGAAAGCCCCATGCGCAATGTGCGGTTGCTGCTCACCAATGCCGTGGAAACGTTACGCGCAACGTTCATTCGAAAGTCGTTGGGAATCGCGCCTGTGGTGAAATCCCGGGTACCGTTGCCGATGGCCTCGCTGACGATCCAGGCAATGTAATCGGCGGAATAGCGAGTGTTGCCGCTGCCCACCGGATCCGGCAGCTTGAGGCACAATGGCGCGAGACTGTTGTTGTAAAAAGCATACGCCCCACCGGAGCATCCTGAAGTGGGCAGGCTCGACAGAAACACCGTATCGCCGGTGATCTGCGGCGCATTCAAGGCTGAGCACAATCCGAGAAAGGCATTGCATTGCCGAGCGGGCGTACGGTTGATGGCAGGATCGAAATCGCTGTCATAGATGATGCTGTTCATGCTGCCCGAGTTGTCGATCAACAGCATGACGTTCGGCGGCACCGCCGCCGCGCTCAACAACGGCGACTCGGACGGCGTGAACGCCCAGGCTGGCGCTGCCAGATAGAAACTCAGCAACATGCCGATCAACAGCGACGCGCGGGGCTCAATATTTCGCATAGACACTCTCCACCACGCTACGCGAATTACCTGCGATGCCGACCGCAGTGACTCGATACAACGTCGCTGAAGTGTTGCTCGGCACGTTGACCGCCGTCAGGGTCGTGCCGATGTTCTGCACCCCGTAAAAGCCGTTGCCGACGGCGATCCAGGTGACCCCCGAGGTCGAATTGAAGCCTGCCGAACTGACCACCGGTGACTCCGCTGGCGGCAAACATTGCATGGTGCCGCTGCACACGGCCAGCGAATAACTGTCGAGTTGCACGGCACTTTCACCGATGCGCAACGCAGCTTCGGCGGTCTGGAACGATTGATTGCGCAGGCTCACGCTACCAGCCATTTTTTCCTGCAGGTTGGCGCTCTGCATCGAGGACAAACCGATCAAGGTCAGCAACAGCAGAAATACCAGACTGACCAGCAGGGCCATGCCGCGCTGGGCTTGGCGGGGGTGCAAGGACATCCTCATCGTCGCCTCCTCACGGCAAGCGATTGCGCAAAGCGGCAACCACATTGAAGGTTTGACTGCGAACCCGATTGTTCGGATCGGTGAGGGTGAGGCTCAGGCGCACACTGCGGACGCGCGCCGGATCACTGGGGTTGGCGCTGTAGGACGATGCCGCTACGTCGGTCGCGGAACTGGCCAGACCGAACGTCACGTTGAAGGCGCTGACGTTGTTCACCAGCACTTGCTGCGCCGGATTGCCGCTGCCGGTGCCCATGAGTATCTGGTTGTTACTGAAGCTGTACAGCAGACGCCGGATCGGAAATGCAATCTGCCCCGTCGTCGGACTGCGCGAACCGCTGTAAGCGACCGCACTGTTACGACAATCGGAAATCACCGTCCAGGTCGGAGTGCCGCCGCTGTTGCCGATATCGCCAGTCACCATTGTCAGTTTGAGGTTGGCGTTGTCCCAACTGATCGGGAGGATCTGCGCGGCATTGAAATCACCTGCGCTGCTGGCATCCGTGATCGTGCCGAGGCAACCGAACATCCCGACCATGCGAATTTCCTGGATCATTTTGCTCAACACAAAACGCGCGTCTTCCTGCATCGCAGCTGCACTGTTCTGACTGACGTAAGTGTTTTTCGCGGCGATGAAAATCTGCACGACGCCGAGCACCACGATCAGCCCAAGCGCCAAAGAGATCAGCAATTCGATCAGGCCAAAACCACGGTTATCGCGCCTCATGGCGTGGCCACCGGATCAACCGTGGCGCGGCTGGTGAGCACGAAACTGCGCGGGGCGCTGGCGGTGTTCGCTGCCCGCGCATCGCTCCAGTTGATCGTGATCGTGTAGACACGCTGGTTGCGAGTGATGCTACCGGTGGCAGTCGGGCCGCCGAAATTGATGATATTGGTGGTGAAATCGTAAAGATCCTGATCGCGCGCAACACTCAGGTTGCCCGAGGTTGGCGGCGTGACGGTATAGTCGGCGCCGGAGTTGGCACGAATACGGTCCATCATGTCGTAGGCGATGAAGCTCGCCTGGCTGGTCATCCGCGAACTGTCCGTGTACTTCAGCGCATTCAGTTGCACGGCAGCCGCGCCCAGCAGCCCGACCGTCAGAATCAGCAACGCGACCAGCACCTCGATCAGCGTCATGCCCTCCTGTGCGCGTTTACTCCCTGCACTCATCCGCAACTTCCACCCCATTGGATTCGTCCGTTCAAACACACGTTCAGCGTCCTGCTTTGCGTGCCCAGCGTGTAACTGATGACTACCGCCGTGGCCGGTGCCGCCAGGCCACCGAGATTATTGAAATCCAGCGCAGTCACTCCAGAGGTTAGCGCCAGAGTGGCGCCGCTGCTCATCGCCGGAACAACCCGCAACACATTGGCCGGATTGCCAGTACCGTCGTAGACCGCCAGCTCACCGGTCCAGACACCGCCGCCAGCGGTCGGTCGCAGTCGCGTGGTCACGCCGCGATTAATGGCTTCGAGGCGGGCGAAATTGATGGCGCGCTGCAGGTCGCCCATTTCGGTATCGGCCTTGCTGCTCTGAATCGTTCGGGTAAAAGCCGGCACCGCCAACGTGATCAAGACCAGAAACACCGCAATGGCGACCAGCAACTCAATCAGCGTGAAACCTTTTGTACGAAGATCCATCGATGCCCTCCGTTGCCGTCGGCTATACCTGCTTTCTACACGCTAGAACATTCAACCGGCCTATGTCGGTCGATTTACTCTGCGCGGCGTAAGGATCGCGCCGTTCATCACACTCCAGGGAGGGAGTTTTCATGTCGCAACAGGGTTTCAGCCTGATCGAACTGCTTATGGGACTGGCGATCGGCGCAATTGTTCTGCTGCTGGTCAGTCCAGCATTTGTCACGCTCAAGGAATCGAATGACCGAGAGCAGGCTGCACAATCGTTGCTTGAGGGCATTCGGCATGCGCGCACGTTGGCCATCATGCGCAATCAGAGCGTGGTTATACACGGCATCAACGGCGACTGGAGTCACGGCTGGCGGATCATTCTGGATATCAGCGGCAAGGGCGCCGAGGACAGCGACAATCCGCTGTTGGCGGAGCGCGCCGGCGATGCGAAGACGCCGATTGTCGGCAACTGGCTTGTCAGACGCTACGTAAGGTTCAGCAGTCTGGGACAACCACTGATGCCCGGGCGGGCGTTTCAGGCGGGGACATTACATATTTGCGCGGCACATGAGCCGGTCAGCCAACTCCAGGTGGTGCTGGCTGCGACCGGTCGCGTGCGCCTGAACAGTGAGAAAACCGAACAGGCGCTGTGTCAGAAAGACAAAAGCGTCAAATCGAACGGACGCGCAGCTCTTTCGGCATCGAGAACGTGATGTTCTCTTCGCGGCCCGCCAGCTCGTCGGCACCGGTTGCGCCCCATGCCTGCAACTGCTGAATCACGCCACGCACCAGCACTTCCGGCGCAGAGGCGCCAGCGGTGATGCCGATACGCTCGACCCCATCGAACCAGCTTTTTTGCAGATCTTCGGCGCCATCGATCAAGTACGCCGGTGTGGCCATGCGTTCGGCCAGCTCACGCAAACGATTGGAGTTGGAACTGTTCGGGCTGCCGACCACCAGCACCACGTCGCATTCGTCAGCCAGTTGCTTGACGGCGTCCTGACGGTTTTGAGTGGCGTAGCAGATGTCATCCTTGCGCGGCCCACCGATCGCCGGGAAACGTGTGCGCAAGGCATCGATCACGCGGCTGGTATCGTCCATCGACAGCGTGGTCTGCGTGACGAAGGCAAGTTTTTCCGGGTTGCGCACCTGCAATTCGGCCACGTCTTTTTCGTCTTCGACCAGATAGATCGCGCCGCCATTGCTGGCATCGTACTGGCCCATGGTGCCTTCGACTTCCGGATGGCCGGCGTGACCTATCAGGATGCACTCACGACCGTCGCGGCTGTATTTCGCCACTTCGATGTGCACCTTGGTCACCAGCGGACACGTCGCGTCGAATACTTTCAGGCCACGGCCGGCGGCTTCCGTACGTACGGCTTGAGAAACGCCGTGAGCACTGAAGATGACGATGACGTCGTCCGGCACCTGATCCAGTTCCTCGACAAAGATCGCGCCGCGACTGCGCAGGTCTTCGACGACGAACTTGTTATGCACCACTTCATGACGCACGTAGATCGGCGGCCCGAAGACTTCCAGGGCGCGGTTGACGATTTCAATCGCCCGGTCCACGCCGGCGCAGAAGCCACGGGGGTTGGCGAGTTTGATTTGCATGCTGTGCCTCGTGTCTTGCGCGCGAAAACAATGGAAAACCACTGTAGGAGTGAGCCTGCTCGCGATGAGTGCCTGACATTCAACATTGATGTTGACTGACAGTCCGCTATCGCGAGCAGGCTCACTCCTACATATTCAGATCGCTTTGACGGAAATGATCTCGACGTCAAAGGTCAGCGTCTTGCCGGCCAGCGGGTGGTTGAAGTCGATGGTCACTTGCGTGTCGTCGAATTCTTTTACCACGCCCGGCAGTTCAGTATTGGCCGCATCGTTGAAGATCACCAGCAAGCCCGGCGACAGTTCCATGTCGACAAACTGCGAACGCGGGATGATCTGCACATTTTGCGGGTTTGGCTGGCCGAAAGCGTTTTCCGGTTCAACCGTGAGCGTGCGCTTGTCGCCCGCCTTGAAGCCGAACAGTGCCGCCTCGAAACCCGGCAGCAGATTGCCGTCGCCGACCTTGAAAGTCGCCGGGGCTTTGTCGAACGTACTGTCGACGGTGTCGCCGTTCTCCAGGCGCAAGGCAAAGTGCAGCGTGACTTCCGTGTTCTGGCCGATGCGTTGCTCAGTCGGTAGCTGTTCAGTCATGAGCGACCTCTTCGGTTTTCTTCGATTTGAACATGTCCAGTGCCAGCATGATCGCGCCAACAGTGATCGCGCTGTCGGCAATATTGAACGCCGGGAAGTACCAGCGGTTCTGCCAGTGCACCAGAATGAAGTCGATCACATGCCCCAGGGCAATGCGGTCATACAGGTTGCCCAATGCGCCGCCAAGCACCAGCGCCAGCGCGACGGCCAGCCAGGTTTCGTTGCGACCCAGGCGCTTGAGCCAGACCACCAGCACCGCACTGACCACAATGGCGATAAGGGCGAACAGCCAGCGCTGCCAGCCCGAGCTGTCCGCGAGGAAGCTGAAGGCAGCGCCGGTGTTGTAGGCCAGCGTCCAGCTGAACAGATCGGGGATCACCACGATCTGCTGGAACATTTCCAGATTGCCTTCGAAGTAGAACTTGCTGGCCTGATCGACGACCAGCACCAGCAAGCTCAACCACAGCCAGCTCAGCCGTCCGAAACGGCTCACGGCGTTAGGCATAGTGACGAACCTCGCCAGCGCCGCTGATGTTATCGACGCAACGCCCGCAGATTTCCGGATGCTCCGGATTCACGCCGACGTCTTCGCGGCAATGCCAGCAACGTGCGCATTTCGGGAACGCCGATTTGACGATCTTCAGTTTCAGACCGCCGACTTCGGTGGTCACTGCATCGGCCGGAGCCTGAACGAACGGCGCGACGCTGGCAGTCGACGTGATCAAGACGAAGCGCAGTTCGTTGCTCAACTTCGCCAGATCGGCGCTCAGCGCCTCTTCGGCAAACAGCGTCACTTCGGCCTGCAGGTTGCCACCGACGGCCTTCGCCGCGCGCTGGATTTCCATTTCCTTGTTGACCGCGACTTTCACTTCCATGATGCGATCCCAGTAGGCGCGCCCCAGCTCAAAGCCTTCTGGCAGCTCGGTCAGACCTTCATACCAGGTGTTGAGCATCACCGATTCGTTGCGCTCGCCCGGCAGGTATTGCCACAGCTCATCAGCAGTGAAGGCGAGGATCGGTGCGATCCAGCGCACCAGCGCTTCAGAGATGTGGAACAGCGCGGTCTGGCACGAGCGGCGTGCCTTGCTGTCGGCGCCGGTGGTGTACTGGCGATCCTTGATGATGTCGAGGTAGAAACCGCCCAGCTCCTGCACGCAGAAGTTGTGGATCTTCGAGTACACGTTCCAGAAACGGTATTCGCCGTAGTGCTCTTGCAACTCGCGTTGCAGCAGCAGCGTGCGGTCCACCGCCCAACGATCCAGTGCCAGCATGTCTTCGGCCGGCAGCAGATCAGTGGCAGGATTGAAACCGGTCAGGTTGGAGAGCAGGAAACGCGCGGTGTTGCGGATACGACGATAGGCGTCGGCGCTGCGTTGCAGGATCTGCTCGGACACTGCCATTTCGCCGGAGTAGTCGGTCGACGCGACCCACAGACGCATGATGTCGGCGCCCAGGGTGTCGTTGACTTTTTGCGGCGCGATCACGTTGCCCAGCGATTTGGACATCTTGCGGCCGGACTCGTCGACGGTGAAGCCGTGAGTCAGCAGCTCGCGGTACGGCGCGTGGTTGTCGATGGCGCAACCGGTCAGCAGGGACGAGTGGAACCAGCCACGGTGCTGGTCGGAACCTTCCAGGTACAGATCGGCGCGCGGGCCAGTCTCGTGACCCATCGGGTGCGAACCGCGCAGGACGTGCCAATGCGTGGTGCCTGAATCGAACCAGACGTCGAGGGTGTCGCTGATCTTGTCGTACAGCGGTGCTTCGTCGCCGAGCAGTTCGGCAGCGTCCATCTTGAACCAGGCTTCGATGCCTTCGACTTCAACGCGCTTGGCCACTTCTTCCATCAGTTCGACGGTGCGTGGGTGCAGCTCGCCGCTTTCCTTATTCAGGAAGAACGGGATCGGCACGCCCCAGTTGCGCTGACGCGAGATGCACCAGTCCGGACGATTGGCGATCATCGAGTGCAGGCGCGCCTGGCCCCAGGCCGGAACGAACTGGGTATCTTCGATAGCTTTGAGCGAGCGCACACGCAGGGTGTCGCCGCTGGTGGGTTCTTTGTCCATGCCGATGAACCACTGCGCGGTGGCGCGGTAGATCAGCGGGGTCTTGTGACGCCAGCAATGCATGTAGCTGTGTTCGATGACCGTGGTGTGCATCAACGCGCCGACTTCGGTCAGTTTTTCAACGATTGCCGGGTTGGCCTTCCAGATGAACTGGCCGCCGAAGAATTCCAGCGACGGCACGTACACGCCGTTGCTCTGCACCGGGTTAAGGATGTCGTCGTTGACCATGCCGTATTTCTTGCAGGTCACGAAGTCGTCCACGCCGTACGCCGGAGCGGAGTGAACCACGCCAGTGCCAGCGCCCAGTTCGACGTAGTCAGCCAGATACACCGGCGACAGACGGTCGTAGAACGGGTGGCGGAAGTTGATCAGCTCCAGTTCTTTACCGGTAGTGGTCGCAACGACCGAGCCTTCGATGCCGTAGCGCGTCAGGCAGGCTTCGACCAGTTCTTCAGCCAGCACCAGCAGTCTGTCGCCGATGTCGACCAAGGCATAGTTGAATTCCGGGTGCACGTTCAGCGCCTGGTTGGCCGGGATGGTCCACGGGGTGGTGGTCCAGATCACGATCGCAGCAGGTTTGCTCAGCGAGGCCAGACCGAAGGCGGCAGCCAGCTTGGCTTCGTCAGCGATCGGGAACGCGACGTCGATGGTCGACGACTTCTTGTTCTCGTATTCGACTTCCGCTTCAGCCAGAGCCGAACCGCAGTCGAAGCACCAGTTCACCGGCTTGAGGCCCTTGAACACGAAACCGCCTTTGACGATTTCCGCGAGGGCGCGGATTTCACCGGCTTCGTTCTTGAAGTCCATAGTCTTGTACGGATTGGCGAAGTCGCCCAGCACGCCAAGACGGATGAATTCGGACTTCTGCCCTTCGATCTGCTCGGTGGCGTAGGCACGGCACAGCTCGCGGGTTTTATCCGCGCCGAGGTTCTTGCCGTGGGTCACTTCAACCTTGTGCTCGATCGGCAGGCCGTGGCAGTCCCAACCCGGAACGTACGGCGCGTCGAAACCCGACAGGGTCTTCGAGCGGATGATCATGTCCTTGAGAATCTTGTTCAGTGCGTGACCGATGTGGATCGTGCCGTTGGCATACGGAGGGCCGTCATGCAGAACGAACTTCGGACGATCCTTGCCAATCTCGCGCAACTTTCCGTACAGGCCAATACTGTCCCAGCGCTGCAGGATCTGCGGTTCGCGCTGTGGCAGGCCGGCCTTCATTGGGAAGGCGGTGTCCGGAAGGTTTAGCGTGGCTTTATAGTCGGTCATTTAAGGCTCTTCATTAGCGATGGGCGCTAGGTGCGGCTAGTGCACGGGCGGTGGCGACATCCGCATTGATCGCCGTTTTCAGCGCCTCCAGGGAGGCGAAACGCTGCTCTTCACGCAGCTTTTGGTGGAAAACCACCGTCAAACGCCGGTCATACAGATCGCCGGCAAAATCTAAAAGATGGACTTCGAGGTGGGCCTTGCCGTCACCTTGTACCGTGGGCCGCACGCCAATGTTGGCGACGCCGGGCCAGGTTTTGCCGTCGATGTCGACATTCACCAGATAGACACCGGTGAACGGCACGCGACGACGCTTGAGTTGTACGTTGGCCGTGGGTGTACCCAGTTGCCGGGCCAGTTTTTGCCCGTGCAGCACCCGACCGGCAATGCGGTACGGGCGGCCGAGCAAGCGTTCGGCCAGCGCGAAATCGGCAGCGGCCAAGGCATTTCGCACTTGCGTGCTGCTGACGCGAATACCGTCCAGCTCGACGGTTTGCGCCGCTTCAACGGTAAAACCGTGAACCTGCCCGGCCTGCATCAGAAAATCGAAATCGCCGAGGCGGTCGCAACCGAAGCGGAAATCGTCACCGACCTCCAGATGCTGCACGCCGAGGCCATCGACCAGAATGGTATCGACGAACTCACTGGCGCTGAGCTTGCTCAAGCGCTGGTTGAATGCCAGGCACAACACCCGGTCGACGCCTTCGGCAGCCAGCAATTGCAGCTTGTCGCGCAATCGCGCCAGACGCGCCGGAGCGGTGTCGGGCGCGAAGAACTCGCGCGGCTGTGGCTCGAAAATCACCACGCAGCTGGGTACACCCAACTCGAGCGCACGCTCACGCAGTCGGGCCAGGATCGCCTGGTGACCACGGTGAACACCGTCAAAGTTGCCAATAGTGGCGACGCAGCCCCGATGCTGGGGGCGCAAGTTGTGGAGGCCTCGAACCAGCTGCATAACGCGCTTCTTGCTCATAAAGTGGTCGATTATAACCACACCCGACGGTCGACGACAGGCAACACCGTAACGCAAAGTGAACGAGCCGACAAAACTGCCGGCCCGGGCCTGTGGATAAACTGCAAAACCTTAGCTCAAGGCCTTGCGATTGAAATCGCGCAGACGGAAACCCAGCAGTAGCAACATGCCGAAATACGCCACTACGCCGGCAACCACCAGAGCGCCAAGACGCAGAAAGCGTTCAAGCATGTGGCCCTCATCCCACGCAGGCATGAAATGCATCCCGGCCAGCAACACAACCGACATCACGGCCACGGCGACAACCAGTTTGAAGCCGAATTTGCCCCAGCCCGGCTGCGGTTGATACATCTTCTGCTTGCGCAGTTGATAGAACAACAGACCAGCATTCAGGCAGGCACCGGCGCTGATCGCCAACGCCAGACCGGCATGCGCCAACGGACCGATCAGCATCAAGTTGAACAATTGGGTGCACACCAGTGTGAAAATTGCGATTTTCACCGGCGTACGGATGTTCTGTTGCGCGTAAAAGCCCGGCGCGAGCACCTTGATCACGATGATTCCAAGAAGGCCGACGGAATAGGCGATCAACGCACGCTGGGTCATCTCGGCATCGAAGCCACTGAACTGACCGTACTGAAACAGCGAAACGGTCAGCGGCTCAGCCAGAATTCCCAGCGCCAGCGCGCATGGCAAGACCAGCACGAAACACAGACGCAGGCCCCAGTCGAGGATTCGCGAGTATTCATGGCGATCCTTGCTGGCGTAGGTTTTCGCCAGCGTCGGCAGCAGAATCGTGCCGAGCGCGACGCCGAGCACGCCCGAGGGCAATTCCATCAGACGGTCGGCGTAATACATCCACGAGACTGAACCTGCGACCAGAAACGAGGCGAAGATGGTGTTGATGATCAGCGAGATCTGGCTCACCGACACGCCGAGAATCGCCGGAAGCATTTGTTTCATCACCCGCCAGACGCCGGTATCGCGCAGATTCAGGCGCGGCAACACCAGCATGCCGATCTTTTTCAGGTGCGGCAGTTGATAGAGCAATTGCGCCAGACCACCGACCAGCACCGCCCAGCCCAGGGCCATCACCGGTGGATCGAAGTACGGCGTGAGGAACAGCGAAAACACGATCATGCTGACATTGAGCAACGTCGGCACGAACGCCGGTACCGAAAATCGGTTCCATGTGTTGAGAATCGCACCCGCCAGGGACGAGAGCGAAATCAGCAATATATAGGGGAACGTCACCCGCAACAGGTCGGAGGTGAGCTGGAATTTTTCCGGCGTGTCAGTGAAACCGGGGGCCGTGGCCCAGATGACCCAGGGCGCAGCGATCAAGCCCAGCGCTGTAACCACGGCCAGCACCAATGTCAGCAAACCAGAAACATAGGCAATGAAAGTGCGCGTCGCCTCTTCGCCCTGCTGACTTTTGTACTCTGCCAGGATCGGCACGAACGCCTGAGAAAATGCACCCTCGGCGAAGATCCGGCGCAGCAGATTGGGCAGTTTGAAGGCGATAAAGAAGGCGTCCGTCGCCATCCCGGCACCGAAAGTTCGGGCAATCAGCGTGTCACGAACAAATCCCAGAATCCGGGAAAGCATGGTAATAGAGCTGACGGCGGCCAACGATTTGAGCAGATTCATTGAGGGAATGTGTGCCTGTCGATAAACAGCAGGCGAATAACGCGCCCACTTGTGCGATACTCCGCGCCGCAACAGCACAGAGCCAAAGCTCGCGAGTTTACAGGTCAAGCGCCGGAAATAAATATCCCGCCTCTTTATACCTACCACTTAGCGGAACGATTCAAGTGCCCTTGACAAGACAAGTCTTCATCGGCATGATTCGCGGCCTATTTTGTTTGCTATTTCCTAAAAAGTCTTTCGAGGAGCTCGACGGTGGCCAACTCACCTTCCGCCAAAAAACGTGCAAAACAGGCTGAGAAGCGTCGCAGCCACAACGCCAGCCTGCGTTCCATGGTTCGTACCTACATCAAGAATGTAGTTAAAGCCATCGACGCAAAAGACGCTGAAAAAGCTCAAGCTGCATACGTTCTGGCTGTGCCAGTTATCGACCGTATGGCCGATAAAGGCATCATCCACAAGAACAAGGCTGCTCGTCATAAGAGCCGTCTGAATGGCCACGTCAAGGCACTGAAAGAAGCTGCCTGATCGACGTAGTCATTAAAAAACCGACCTTAGGGTCGGTTTTTTATTGCCTGTAATTTAATAAATGCAGCGCAAAAAAATGTAGGAGTGAGCCTGCTCGCGAATGCGATCTGCCAGTTGATAGCTCTATCGACTGACACGACCTCTTCGCGAGCAGGCTCGCTCCCACATTTGTATCTGCGGGGTTACTGCTGGACCGGCACCCACGGCAGGATCGGGATCGCAGTGACCGCATTCTGCGGACTGCCTTCGATCAAGCGGTCGCTGTAGACCAGATACACCAGCGTGTTGCGCTTCTTGTCCAGGAAGCGCACCACCTGCATCGTTTTGAATACCAGCGAGGTGCGCTCCTTGAACACCTCATCGCCATCCTTCAGGTCACCCTTGAATTTGATCGGGCCGACCTGGCGACAGGCGATCGACGCTTCCGCACGATCCTCCGCCAGACCCAGACCGCCCTTCACGCCACCGGTTTTAGCCCGCGACAGGTAGCACGTCACGCCCTCAACCTTGGGATCGTCAAAAGCCTCGACGACAATGCGGTCGTTCGGGCCAACGAACTTGAACACCGTCGACACCTGGCCGATTTCCTCGGCCGAGGCCAGCAATGGCAGCGCCATCAACAAGCCCAACAATCCTTTCGCTAAACGCATCGAGTTTTCCTTAGACCAGAATCAGATTGTCACGGTGGACCAGTTCCGGCTCCGCCATGTACCCCAGCACACCGACAATCGCGTCGGACGACTGACCGATGATTTTCTGCGCTTCCAGCGCACTGTAATTGGCCAAACCACGGGCAATCTCGCGACCATCCGGCGCCACGCAGACCACCATTTCACCGCGACGGAAACTGCCCTGAACCAGTTTGACGCCCACCGGCAGCAGGCTCTTGTTGCCTTTGGACAACGCGGACACCGCGCCATCATCCAGTACCAGCGTGCCACGCGTTTGCAGGTGCCCGGCCAACCATTGCTTGCGCGCCGCGAGCATGCCGCGCTCCGGCGACAGCAATGTACCGATGCGCTCGCCAGCCTTCAGGCGATCGAGCACACGCTCCAGACGCCCACCGACAATGATCGTGTGCGCACCGGAACGCGCGGCCAGACGCGCCGCACGCAACTTGGTCTGCATCCCGCCACGCCCCAGCGCACCCCCGGTGCCGCCAGCGACCGCATCGAGGCTCGGGTCATCGGCACGCGCTTCGTAAATCAGCTGAGCGTCGGGGTTATTGCGCGGATCAGCGTCGAACATACCGTCGCGATCCGTCAGGATGACCAGCAGATCCGCTTCGACCAGGTTGGCCACCAGCGCCGCCAGCGTATCGTTGTCGCCGAAACGGATCTCGTCAGTGACCACGGTGTCATTTTCGTTGATCACCGGAATCACTTTCAGCTCGACCAGTGCACGCAAGGTGCTGCGGGCATTGAGGTAACGCTTGCGGTCGGAGAGGTCGTCGTGCGTCAGCAGAATCTGCGCTGTGTGCCGGCCATGCTCGGCAAAGCTCGATTCCCACGCCTGCACCAACCCCATCTGACCGATAGCCGCGGCCGCCTGGAGCTCGTGCATCGCACTGGGTCGTGCGATCCAGCCCAAACGGCTCATGCCGGCCGCCACCGCCCCGGAGGACACCAGCACCAACTCGACGCCCGCCTCATGCAGCGCCACCATTTGTTCGACCCAGACGCTCATTGCCGCGCGATCTAGCCCTTTGCCATCAGCTGTCAGCAAAGCGCTGCCGATCTTCACGACCCAACGCCGCGCACCTGTCACCTTGCTCCGCATCATCTTCAACCTTAGCTTGAGGGCAGCGCGACCCAGCGCCGCCCGTGAAGTTATTCGTGGTTATTCGTGATTAACAATCGATTTCCAGATACTAAAACGCCGCTCGATTGAGCGGCGTTCAAGTTTATCGCAACGGATCAGTCGCGCACGTAAATGATTTCCGGACCGTCTTCATCATCCACATCTTCTTCGTCCCAGTCATCGTCACCGATGTCATGGACCGACTTCACGCCGCTGCGACGCAGCGCACGCTTGTCATCCAGCGCCTGCAGTTGCGCGCGGGCTTCGTCTTCGATGCGCTGATCGAGATCAGCCAGCTCTTCCTTGTAAGCCGGGTCATTGGCCAGGCGATCGGCACGATCTTCCATGTAACGCATGATGTCGTGGCACAGACGCTCGGTACCGATCTTGGCGATCGCCGAGATCACGTAGACCGGACCAGTCCACTCAAGGCGATCAACGATTTCCTTGACGCGCTCTTCGTGATCCTCTTCAAGGATCTGGTCGCATTTGTTCAGCACCAGCCAGCGATCACGCTCGGCCAGGGACGGGCTGAATTTGATCAGCTCGTTGACGATGACTTCAGCGGCATCCGGTGCACTGGAATCATCCAGCGGCGCCATGTCGACGAGGTGCAGCAGCAAACGCGTGCGCGCCAGGTGCTTGAGGAAGCGAATCCCCAGACCAGCGCCGTCGGAAGCGCCTTCGATCAGACCCGGAATGTCGGCAACGACAAAGCTTTTCCAGCGATCGACACTGACCACGCCGAGGTTTGGCACCAGCGTGGTGAATGGGTAATCGGCGACTTTCGGCTTGGCGGCCGAGACCGAACGGATAAAGGTGCTTTTACCGGCGTTCGGCAAACCCAGCAGGCCGACGTCGGCCAGCACTTTCATTTCCAGCTTGAGGTCACGCTGCTCACCCGGCTTACCCGGAGTGGTCTGGCGTGGCGCGCGGTTGGTACTGGATTTGAAACGAGTGTTGCCCAGACCGTGCCAACCGCCCTGCACCACCATCAGTTTCTGCCCGGCCTTGGTCAGGTCGCCGATGACTTCCTGGGTAGCGGAGTCGATCACCGTGGTGCCGACCGGCACGCGCAGGATCAGGTCTTCACCTTTTTTGCCGGTGCAGTCGGTGCTGCCGCCGTTGGAGCCACGCTCGGCATCGAAGTGCCGGGTGTAACGGTAGTCGACCAAGGTGTTGAGGTTTTCGTCGGCCATCATGTAGATGGAGCCGCCGTCACCGCCATCACCGCCGTTCGGGCCACCATTTTCGATGAACTTTTCCCGACGGAAACTCATGGCACCATTGCCGCCGTCACCAGCCTTTACGCGAATCGATACTTCATCAACAAACTTCATAACCAACGCCTCTCGCCGTACGGACGAGCCGAAAAACAATCAAGACATAAGACTCTTGCAAAAATGAGCGCAGCGACCCCAAAACACGACCTGCATCGCACGCCGACAGCCCATACAAACAGCTTTGCAAGAGACTCACCCCACAAACGAAAAAGCCCCGTCGCGAGACAGGGCTTCTCCAGCGATTGCGCAATTAAGCTGCGACAACGCTCACGTAACGGCGGTTGAACGCGCCTTTTACTTCAAACTTGATCACGCCTTCGATTTTAGCGAAGAGGGTGTGATCTTTACCCATGCCAACACCGTAACCGGCGTGGAATTGGGTGCCGCGCTGACGCACGATGATGTTGCCCGGAATGATTTTCTGGCCGCCATACATCTTGACGCCAAGGCGTTTGGCTTCTGAGTCGCGACCGTTACGGGTACTACCACCAGCTTTTTTGTGTGCCATGAGTTCAATTCTCCTAGTGAGGAATTAGGCTGTAATTAAGCCTGAATACCGGTGATTTTGATCTCGGTGTACCACTGGCGGTGGCCCATACGCTTCATGTGGTGCTTACGACGACGGAACTTGATGATGCGGACTTTATCGTGACGACCTTGGGAGATCACTTCAGCCACAACGGTAGCACCAGCAACAACTGGAGCGCCGATATTCACGTCGTCACCGTTGGCAACCAACAGAACGCGATCAAAGGTAACGGATTCGCCGGTAGCGACTTCCAGTTTTTCGATCTTCAGGTATTCACCTGGGGCGACTTTGTACTGCTTGCCGCCAGTAACGATTACTGCATAAGACATGGTATTTCTCCGATAATCCTGCTCACCCAGCTCTTTATAAGAAGAGGTATTGGCTGGCATGGCTGCATAAGGCTGGAAGGCCCGTTGCAATTGCGTAAGGCAGGTGCTGCCCAGGAAGTTCAGGGTGCGCGATTGTACGCAAGCCGCCGCAGGCTTGCAAGTAGCCGTCCATCGCGCCTTGACAGGTCTGGATGGGGGTCCTAGCATGCCGCGCAACCCTTCTGGAGCGACTCTCGCTGATGCAACCCCAAGCTTTCTACCGCGCGGTGGCGGACGATTTTAGCGCCGTCGACGGCATCATCAAGAAGCAGCTGACTTCCCGAGTACCGCTGGTATCGAAAATCGGCGATTACATCACCTCGGCCGGCGGCAAGCGTCTGCGTCCTTTATTAGTGTTGCTGTGTGGCAAGGCCCTGGGTCGCGAAGGCGACGACATGCGCCTGCTGGCCGCCACCATCGAATTCCTGCACACCGCGACCCTGCTGCATGACGACGTTGTCGACATGTCCGGCATGCGCCGTGGCCGCTCGACCGCCAACGCCATGTGGGGCAACGCTCCAAGCGTGCTGGTCGGCGATTTCCTGTACTCGCGCTCGTTCGAAATGATGGTCGAACTGGGCTCGATGCCGGTAATGAAGATCCTGTCCCAGGCCACGCGCATCATTGCCGAAGGCGAAGTGCTGCAATTGTCCAAGGTGCGCGACGCCAGCACCACCGAAGAAACCTACATGGAAGTCATCCGCGGCAAGACCGCGATGCTCTTCGAGGCCTCGACCCACAGCGCCGCCGCGCTGGCCGGCGCCACCGCCGAGCAGAGCGAAGCCCTGCGCATGTTTGGTGATCACTTGGGCGTGGCGTTCCAACTGGTCGACGATCTGCTCGATTACAAGGGCGACGCTGAAACGCTGGGCAAGAACGTCGGTGACGATCTGGCCGAAGGCAAACCGACTCTGCCGCTGATCTACACCATGCGCGAAGGCACGCCTGAGCAGGCGGCACTGGTGCGCCAGGCGATCCAGAAAGGCGGGATCGAAGACCTGGAAAGCATCCGCATTGCAGTGGAAGCTTCCGGTTCGCTGGAGTACACCGCGCAACTGGCCCGGGATTACGTGGCTCGTGCAATCAAGTGCCTCGAAGCACTGCCGGCCAGCGAATATCGCGATGCGCTGGTTGAATTGAGTGAGTTTGCGGTCGCCCGCACGCATTGATATCGCTGTAGCGAGATCAAAAGATCGTCCGAACGCGGCCCGAACCTTCGGCAGCTCCTACAGGGGTTGTCGGGGCTGTGATTTTTGCTTTTGACTGCCTGAAAAGTTAAAACCCTATACAATGTGCGCCCTTTTGCCCTCCTGATACCCAAGGAACCTTAGTGAGCACGTTGCCACCCTGCCCGAAATGCAATTCCGAATATACCTATGAAGACGGCACTCAACTGGTGTGCCCGGAGTGCGCCCACGAGTGGTCTGCCAGTGGCGAAGCCGAAGCAGCCTCCGATGACACCGTGAAGAAAGATTCGGTCGGCAATGTCCTGCAGGACGGCGACACCATCACCGTGATCAAGGACTTGAAGGTCAAGGGCACTTCGCTGGTGGTCAAGGTCGGCACCAAGGTCAAGAATATCCGTCTGTGCGACGGCGACCACGACATCGACTGCAAGATCGACGGTATCGGCCCGATGAAACTGAAGTCCGAGTTCGTCAGAAAAGTCTGAATCTGCTGTAATCCATCCCGCGCCCGCCGTGGGATGGAGCTTCACCCTCCGCGCTCCACCTCAATGAATCCTTGGTTTGCCCCTTCGCGAGCAGGCTCGCTCCCACAGAAAAAATCACTATCCGCCAATAGGCTCTTGCTATTTCGATAATAAGAATTATTCTCATTGAAACCTTTCAAGGAGATGAGACCCATGACTTATTTGATCGACGCCTGGCTGGACCGCCCCCACCCATACCTCAGAATCCTCCATCGGGAAACCGGTGAAGTCTGCGCGGTGCTTGAAGAAGAGGCTCTGCACGAATTGCAGGACCAAGGCGATCTGGACGTCAGCAGTCTGAACTCCAGCGAGCCGTTGGTGCTCAAGGAGCTGGTGCGCAATCTGTTCCTGTTCTGCTATGCCCGGGCGTTGCGCCCGACCAATGAGCTGCACAACAAGATCGAAATATGAGCGGTAATACAAAACCTGTGGAAGCGAGCCTGCTCGCGAAAGCGGTCGATCAGCCAACAAACCAGTCGACTGAAAGGACGCCTTCGCGAGCAGGCTCGCTCCCACAGGATTAGCCCGCCGCGAAGGCAGGCCCGGAATTACAGAACGTCCAGCAGCTCGACGTCGAATACCAGAACGCTGTGCGGCGGGATGCTGCCAACGCCTTGAGCGCCGTAAGCCAGTTCGCTCGGCACGTACAGGCGCCATTTGCTGCCGGCATTCATCAATTGCAGGGCTTCGGTCCAGCCAGCGATCACGCCGCCAACCGGGAATTCGGCCGGCTGGCCGCGCTCGTAGGAGCTGTCGAATACGGTGCCGTCGATCAGAGTGCCGTGGTAGTGGGTACGTACCTGGTCTTCACGGGTCGGCTTGGCGCCGTCGCCCTGAGTCAGCACTTCGAATTGCAGGCCGGAGGCCAGGGTGGTGATGCCGTCACGCTTGGCGTTTTCCGCGAGGAAGGCCAGGCCTTCGCCAGCAGCCGCTTCAGCTTTGGCAGCCGCTTCGGCTTGCATGATTTCGCGGATCACCTTGAAGCTGGCGGACATTTCTTCCTGGCCAACACGGCTTTCCTTACCGGCGAAAGCGTCAGTCAGACCGGCCAGGATCGCGTCCAGGCTGACACCCGGTGGCGGGTTGTCGCGCAGCTGGTCGCCGAGTTGACGGCCGATACCGTAGCTGACGCGGGTTTCGTCGGTGGACAGATTTACTTCGGACATGACACTGCTCCGCTGTGCGGACGGCCACAAGACTTGCCGTGCGTACACAGCGCGTCCCGGCGCGCCCGGAACCAAAAGGGCGAGCAGACTAGCACAGATACCCGAAGCTTGGGGTCGCGGCTAGAGGGCTGAACGCCACGCCAGCGGCACTTTCAGGCTTTCATTGATGCCACCGCCCAAGCCACACATTTCGTCGTGCACCGAGGTGTGGACCAGATTGAACGGCAGCACCGGAAAGGCGTGCAACATATCTCGCGCATGCTCGACGGAGCGAAGCGTCAGGGTTTTTCCCAGCGGATCATGGAGCGGATGAGCCGCCCCGTGCATGCGCGCCTCGAGCAGATAAATCCCGCCTTCCATGGAGATCAGATTCAGCTCGTCGACCTTGCCGGCGATGGCAAACGCGTTCAACTCTTGCAGATTCATGGAAGCACCTCACACCATGGAGAATCGCACCGTTAAGGGATAGGCCGATGCGCTTCAAAGTACAAGCCACAAACAAAACCGCCCGTCTGTTTTGCAACAGACGGGCGGTTTTTGCCATCCTGATCAGTCGATCAGTGCTTGGTGACCTTATCCAGGTAACCCATGGCAAACGCCGAGACCACAAAGGTCATGTGAATGATCACGTACCACATCAGATGCTCGGGATCGACATTCTTGGCGTCCATGAAGATACGCAGCAAGTGGATCGACGAAATCGCCACGATCGAGGCGGCGACTTTCATCTTCAGCGACGAGGAGTCCATGGTGCCCAGCCAGCTGAGCTTCTCTTTGCCCTCATCGATGTCCAGTTGCGAAACGAAATTCTCGTAACCGGAAATCATCACCATCACCAACAGACCGCCGACCAGCGCCATGTCGATCAGCGACAGCAGCACCAGAATCAAATCCGATTCAGCCATCGCAAACACGTTGGGCAGGATATGGATGATTTCCTGGAAGAACTTCAATGCCAGCGCCAGGAGACCGAGGGACAAGCCGATATAGATCGGCGCCAGCAGCCAGCGGGTGGCGTACATTGCATTTTCGATAAAGCGTTCCATTGAATCTCACACAAGGGGCTGGAAATGGCGGCGAGTATAACAGCCCGCCATGACCGCCAGAAACCGCCGGAAAATCCGCAACCTGCGTGTGTGTGACAAAGTTTTTCTGCTAGTGTCCAAGCCATTGACAGCCCCGTGACAGTGGACAGGACGCGTGAAAATGGATGTGCGATTACCGTTGACGACCGCCGCAATCTGCTTCGCCCTGCTCATCGGCGGTTGCTCGCCCGGCGACGAAAAGCGCGTCGCCAACCTCGACGAAAAAACCGCCACCTTCGAGCAGTCACTGGACGCGGTCAGCGACCCGAAACTCAAGGATGCGATCACCGAACTCGGCGGTTCGCTGCTGTTGCTGGAACGCGCCCGACTCAAGCTCGACGAGATTGCGCCGCAGACCGAATACGGCGAAGACGCCCTCGCCGTGCTCAAGCATTACCCCGCTCCGCAGGCGCTGGTCGATACTTTTATCAATGGCCTGTTCGTGCTGCACAAGGACGCCAGCTCCGATTACCTCACCGATTTGCAGCCGGTGTTTCCGTTCAACCTGAATATTCCCGGCGGCTTCCTGTTTCCCCACGGCATCGAATGGCATTCGGTGACGCTGAGCAACAAACGCGTCATCGCCTGGCAACCGGAGTGGTCGGAAACCGATCCTGGCATTCAGCTCAGCCCGTCCAGCTCCAACGTGACCAACCCTGACGACCTGACCGTGACCTACCCGTTCATCGATGGTTTGAACGTCGACAAGAAAAGCCTGCCGCAACCGGTCAGCCTGCAAGGCCAGATCGAAGTCATCGCGCCACGTCGCCTGTACAGCTTCGATCTGACGCAGAAAGACGTCGGCCAGACTCACACCAACGATAACCTCAGCGTCAAATTGCTCAGGCTGGAGAAGAACTACGCCGAGGTCGAAGTCAGCAACAGCCTGCCGCTGGCTGCAGAAGTGGCCGAAACGCGCATCAACCCGCTGATCGTTCAGGCTCGCGATGCCAGCGGCCAGTACCTGGTGCGCGCCGGTTCGATCAACGAAAGCCCGGAACAGGTCGCGTTTTATCAGCAGCAACTGGCGCAGTTACAGAAGCAGCAAAGCTGGAGCGACACGCTGGAGAAACAACTCAGCGACGATCAGCAAACATTCGAGAAAGAGCATCCGCGCCGCTACAACAAGGTCTACTTTCATGGCCCGATCGACACGCTGGAAGTCAGTGTGCTCGATTTCTCCCAGGCGACGGTGACGCGCAAGACCCTCGATCTGCCGGTTCGCACGTTCAATCAGCACACCACCGCAAAAGCCGTGCAGCCGTTGGACTTGCCGGTAGTGGTTTACGACGATCTGGCCGCCAACTGGCTAAAAGGCGCGAGCCTGACGGAGGAACAACTGAAGGCTGGCGTCCGCGTCCATCAATCAGTGGAAGAACCCAGCGCGGCACGCATCGAGTTTTCCCATCGCCGCACTTTCAACGACGAATTGCTGGGCGACGAGCTCAATCCCGGTGTCAGTCCCGTGACGTTCTTCACGGAAAAGCGCGGCGGCAAACTCGACGAACCGATTGAATTGCCACCCGAGGCGTATCAAGTCGACCCGCTGCGCGCGACGATTACTTACGATCTGAACCTGTTCCCGGAAACCCCGGCGATCGCCGTGGGCTCGATGCCGTTGTTTCTGGCGACTGTGGCCAAGCAAGCCTATGACGCCAAGTCCTTGCCCAAAGGCCTGGAAATCAAGGACAACACGCTGGTGGTGGACCTCAAAGCGTTCCCGGCCAACGAGTGGCGCTTCTTCGTCAAGGACGACAGTGGCAACTACCTCAAGCAGATTCTCTCGGTCAGTCATGATGCCGGCGCAGAAGGCCCGGCGCTGTTCGGCGTGCATTACTTTTACGGGCGACCGACCCGCGTGGAGACGTATCAGCGGACCGAGGTTGGCACTGTGCAATATGGCTTTGAGGTCAAGCTCGACAAGGCGCCGGTGGATGATGTTTCGCCTTGAGAGACAAGATCGCAGCCTGCGGCAGCTCCTACAGGGACTTGCGTCAGTTTGCCGGCGGCCTTTAGCCGGGCGCGGCATTTCCGGGATGCGTCAGTTCAGGCTGCGGCTGCGACCGCCGTTGATCTGGCGCAGTTGGGCTTGCAGGTGCAGGCTCCAGATCTGTGGATCATCGGCCAATTCGTAGCCATGCAAGGTCAGGCTCTCGACGATGGTATCGAGAATTGACTCAGCCGCCACCGGTCCGTGGAACGGGCCCTGGGCTTTGATCGCGGAAGGTTGTTCGCCAGCCATACCGGCGGCGAAGAGCAATGTCCACATGCCGTTATCGCCGGCGAGCGGCTTCACAGCGCATTCGATTCGGGTAACGAGACCCAGGCATTGACGGGTAAGGCAGAGGTTGCGCGACATGGCGGCGACCCTCGGTAAAGCCGGTATTCAGCCCCCACGGGAGGACTGGCTCGATCCAGTGATACTGTCGATATCCTTGACCTGAGAATAGAAGAAAAGTGTCCCGCGCAAAGCCAAATGGAACCAGAAGGCGCCGAATGGTCATTGTGTGAATATTGGCGCCAGACTTGTGGCGAATTTTCGCGGTCACACGAAACAAACGTGGGAGCGAGCCTGCTCGCGAATGCGGGGTCTCAGGCAACTTGTTCGTCGTCTGATACGCTGCTTTCGCGAGCAGGCTCGCTCCCATAGTTTCAACCGCGTTGAGGCTTAGGCAGGTTTGGCTTCGGCTAATGCCTCTTGGGCCAGTTCTTTCTCGGCCTCCTTGAGATCCTCTTCGCTGATCATCTCGGCGATATCGCGCAGGCGCTCGACGACTCGCGCGTTGATGCTGCCTTCGGGAAATTCACCGTCCTCATTCGGCTCGCCCGCCGGCTCGCCGACCAGCAAGCTCAACGCTTCGTCAGCCTGACGCACTGCGTAAACGTGGAACTGCCCGGCCCGCACCGCCGCCAGGACTTTCTCGTCGAGCATCAGCGTGGCAACGTTGGCCTGCGGAATGATTGCGCCCTGCTCGCCGGTCAGCCCGCGTGCTTCGCAGAGGCGGAAGAAGCCTTCGATCTTCTCGTTGACCCCGCCAACTGCCTGCACTTCGCCGAACTGATTGATCGAACCGGTAATCGCGAAGCACTGCTTGAGCGGGGTTTTCGACAGCGCCGAAATCAGCGTACACGCCTCGCCCAGCGACGCACTGTCGCCATCGACATAACCGTAGGATTGCTCCAGCGCGATACTCGCGGAAATCGCCAGCGGAAATTCCTGCGCATAGCGGCTGCCCAGATAGCCGGTGAGGATCATCACGCCTTTGGAGTGGATCGGCTGGCCGAGATTGACCTCACGCTCGATGTCGACAATGCCGCTGCCGCCCGGATAGACCGTGGCGGAAATCCGCGCTGGCACGCCAAAGGCCGAGTCGCCGACTTCCAGCACGGTCAGCCCGTTGCATTTGCCGACCGCTGCGCCATCGGTATCGATGAGGATGATCCCGGCGAGCATGTCGTCGAGAATTCGCGCGGAGACACGGCCGGTGCGCGTGGCCTTGGCTTTCAGCGCGCGCTCGATATGCCCGGCATCGGTCATTTCATCGCCGGCCAGGTGACGGATGAAATCCGCCTCGCTGACCAGTTGAAACAGATCGCCGATACGCGCCGACAAGCGCCCCTGATGCTCGGCCAGACGTGCGCTGTACGTCGCCAGGCGTGCCACCGCATCGGCGGTCAGCGGCGCCATGCCTTCTTCCGAAGTGCGGGTTTTCAACAATTGGGCAAATTGCTCCAGACTCTCGTCGACCATCGGAATGTCTTCGTCGAAGTCGACCAGAACGCGGAACATCTCCTGGAAGTCCGGATCGAGGTCTTGCAGCGTGTAGTACAACTGCCGCGCGCCGATGATGATCACTTTGACCTGCAACGGGATGTGCTGAGGGTTGAGGGTCACCGTGGCGAAACGGCCCATCTCGCCCAACGGCGATTCCATTTTCAGCTTGCGCGATTGCAGGGCGCGTTTCAGCGCATCCCACACAAACGGCTCGCTGAGCATTTTTTCCGCTTCGAGAATCAGAAAACCGCCGTTGGCGCGATGCAGCGCTCCCGGCCGCAACTGCCGATAGGTGGTGTAGAGCGCGCCCTGATCGGTGGTGTATTCGATACGGCCGAACAGATTTTCATAGGTCGGGTGAGGCTCGAAAACCACCGGCGCACCACCGCTGGCGGGATGCCCGACCACCAGACTCGGCGCGTATTGCTCTTCCAGCAACTTGCGCGCTACAGCGTCGGTCTTGCTGTCGTCGACCAACTGCTCGACCACGGTTTTCAGCAGGTACACCTGCATCGCTTGCAAGTAGCCGCAGACCGCTGCGTTTTCCGCGTACTTCTCCGACAGTGGCGCCAGCAACGGCTGCAAGGCCAACGTGATGGTTTCTTCGTTCAGTGAACGCAGTTGATTGTTCGATTCGCGCTTCCACTGCGGCAGGCTCGCGAGCTCTTCGTTCAAGCGCTCTTCGAGACCGGAAATGTCATCGTGAAAACGCTCGCGCTCGGCTTCCGGCAACTGGGCGAATTCGGCTTCATCCAGGGCCTTGCCGTCGAGCATCGGCGTGAAAGCGATGTTGCTGCTGTCGCGGTACAGGGCGACGTCTTTTTCCAGGGCCAGACGCTCGATGACGTCGAGGGCCTTGTCGTAGCGCTGGTTGAAGGCGCGGTCGATGGCACTTTTCTTTTGCTGGTAGGACGGATGTTCGAAGACCGCCGGGAAGGTCGCCAGCAGGTTGTCGATCAGGCCGTTGATGTCGCCGATGAACGCGGCCGCCGTGCCCGATGGCAGCTCCAGTGCGCGCGGTTCCCGCGGCTCATCGAAGTTGTTGACGTAGACCCAGTCCGCCGGGGTCTGCAGGCGTTTGCCTTCGGCTTTCAGGTAGCGTTTGACGAACGAGAAACGGCCGGTACCGGGCTCGCCCATGACGAATACGTTGTAACCGGGGCGCGGCATCGCCACACCGAACTGCAAGGCTTCGACCGCGCGTTCCTGGCCGAGCACACCGCGAAAGGGCTCCAGATCATTGGTGGTAGTGAAGCTGAACTGTTCAGCGGAAAACGGACGAGTCAGCGCTTCGGGCGCAAGACGCAGGCTGGCAGCAACAGGATCAGGCATCGGGCTTCCTTAACAATCAGGCGGGGCAGGTAGCGGCATTCTGGCGCTGCCCGTGCCCCACTGGCAAGGCGCGCCACATGACAAAGCATAGACAAGCGCGCGGCCGCCCGAAGCTTCCCGGTAAATCAGAGGTTTATTCCAAATATTTTGCAAAAAGACACGGAACCGCTGGAACGTGCCTAAACTCCAAACTGCGCGGCTGGAACTAATACCGGCCCACTGACACTTTCGCCTCTGTCCAGACAGAGCGCGAAGGGCCAGAACCCTGTCCATTGGTATGCACATAAAGAGAACAAAGCTATGAAACGGATTCTTCTCGGTACTCTCTTCACCGCTGTATCCATCAACGCAATGGCGCAAGCCCCGGGCGGCCCGGATTGCGGTTGGGGCAACATGCTGTTCGAAGGTCAGCGTGGCACCCCGGCGCATTTCCTTGCTTCCACCACCAACGGCACTTCCGGTAACGCCACGTTCGGTATGACTTCCGGCACCAACGGTTGCTCGACCAACGCATCGCTGACTTACGGCGGCAAATCCTGGTTCGCCATGAATGGCATGATGAACGAGCTGTCCGAAGACATGGCCAAAGGCAACGGCGAAGCGCTGACGACTTATGCCGTGGTACTGGGCGTAGCACCGGAAGATCGCGCGCACTTCGCACAAGTGACCCACGAGCACTTCCAGCAGATCTTCAGCAAAGCTGACGTGACCGCTGAAGACGTGCATACCAACACCCTGGCAGTACTGAAATCGGACCCGCGTCTGGCCAAGTACGCAACTCAGGCTTAAGCTCGACCCTGCCCGCTTCCTTCGGGAAGCGGGTTTTTATTTTTTGCAAATGACCCGTTGCACTCGTCAGCGCCGACAGTTCGATGGGATTGAATTTTTTTCTTTCGACTTAAGTTGCCACCTATGCTCAAACGCCTTGCCTGGCTGGCGCTCTGTGTCTGCGCCCCGCTGTCCGCCGCGCCTCACATCGATCCTCAACGTTTGCAGCAACTGGCCAACGACCGCTTCTGGATTTCCCTCGGTCACTACGAAACCGCGAAGCTCGGCGGCTGGCGCAGCTATGTCAGCGACAGGAAGTTCTTTCTCGCCCCCGACGGCAACGAGCATCCGGACCGCGAACTGGCTGCCACCGTGCAGGCGCTATATGCCCCGGCCAGCCTCGGCGAGCAGCACGCACAATGCGTTTATCCGGCGCGCACGCGCTGGCTGAAAGCGCAGCTCAACCTCTCCGACCTGCCAGCGCCGGAATGCGCCGAATACAGGAAGTGGTTCAAGGACGTCTCGCCGCACAGTGCGGTGATGATTTTCCCGGCGGCCTACCTCAACAGCCCCTCGTCCATGTTCGGCCACACCTTGCTGCGCATCGATCAGGCGGACGTGCAGGCCGACAAGACCTCGCTCCTCAGCTACGCGATCAACTTCGGCGCCTACATCGAAGGCTCGGACAACAGCATTCTCTACGCTTGGAAGGGCTTGATGGGCGGCTATCCGGGGCTGTTCGCGCTGGTGCCGTACCAGGAAAAACTGTCGGAATACCGCAGCCTGGAAAACCGCGACCTGTGGGAATACCGGCTCAATCTGACCCAGGAAGAAACCGCACGCATGGTCGAACATGTGTGGGAGCTCAAGCAGATTCAGTTCGACTATTTCTTCTTCGACGAAAACTGCTCGTATCGATTGCTCGAGCTGCTGCAAGTGGCGCGCCCGAGCCTGCGCCTGACCGAACAGTTCCCGCTGACAGCTATTCCGACCGACACCGTCAAAGCCGTGAAGGAAGCGGGGTTGGTCGAACACATTGAATATCGCCCGTCCCGCGAACGTGAACTGCTCAGCCGCGCCGAGCCGTTGAGCGATGATGAACAGCAATGGGTGTTGAAAGTCAGCGCCGATCAAAAAGTCCTGCAAGAGCCAACATTCAAAGCCCTGCCCCGCGAGCGTCAGGCATTGATCGTCGACGCGGCTTATCGTCTCGAGCGTTACCGCGCCAATGGCCAGGAACGTGATCCGCAACGCGCGCAACGCAGTTTCGAACTGCTGCGCGCAATCAACAAGAACCCTGCGCCGGAGCTGGACATTCCGCAACCCGGTCTGCCCGAAGATGGCCACGAGTCTCGCACCTGGCAGGCCGGCCTTGGTACTCGCGGTGATCGCGCGTTCGGCGAATATGGTCTGCGCATGGCCTATCACGACCTCAATGACAACGCCGAAAGTTTCCCCCTCGGCGCGCAGATCGAAATCCTGCAACTGAAATTGCGCCAGTACGAAGGCAACGACTGGCAGTTGCAGCAACTGGATCTGGCGACCATTCGCTCGCTGACGCCACGTAACGAGTTGCTGCAACCGTTGTCGTGGCAAGTCACTGGTGGTCTCGAACGCGTGCCGGGCAAGCATGACGACGAAACGCTGGTAAGCCACGTCAACGGTGGCGGCGGCGGTACCTGGGCGCTGGGCGACGATGTGCTGGGCTTTGCCCTCGGCACGGTGCGCGTGGAACACAACAATGATTTTGCCGAATTTGTCTCCCCGGCCGGCGGCTTCAACACTGGCGTGCTGTGGAAAAACCCGCTGGGCAATCTAAGCCTTGAGGCCAAGGGCGATTATTTCTTCAACGGCGAAGTGCGCCGCAGCCTGAGCCTGAATCAGCAGTGGGAATTAACGCGCAACCTTGGTTTGCGCCTGAGTGCGCAGCGCGAGTTCAGCCAGCTCGCCAGCCCGGAAACGGAAGTCATGCTTGAGGTGAAGTGGTATCACTATTGATCCCGAGCCGGTGTAAATCTCATTGTGGGGGCGAGCCTGCTCGCGAAGACGGTGGGTCAGTCAATAATGGTGCTGCCTGACACGATGCCTTCGCGAGCAGGCTCGCTCCCACAGGGGATTGTGGCGTCCAATGGATTTTTCACAGGCCTTCGACAGCCGCCTCATGAATCCCCTTCTAGACTTTCCTTATGAGCCGAGTATCGGCGCGGGAGAGTGCGATGTGGCAGTGCGTTGGGTTGTTGGGCGTTGTATTGGCGCTGGGCGGTTGCCAGACCACCCATGAAGACTTGATCGCCAAAGGTTATCCGCCAGCCTTCGCCGACGGTTTCGATGACGGTTGCGTCAGCGGCCGGCAAGCGGCGGGTTCGATCAGCGGCGAGTTTCGCAAGAACGTGCCGCGCTATCTGAAGGATCAGCAATACGCCGAAGGCTGGGTCGACGGTTTTCGCCAATGCCAGGCGATGCTGGAAAACAAGGACCGCGAACAATACCGCAACGAGCATTGGGACGAACGCGAGCGGGCCTGGCAGCAGCAAAAAGAGCAGGACGCCGGACGGGCTTATCGCTCGCAATAGGTCGTTTGCAGACATCCATTGAAACCAAATGCCGGCAACCATGGCCCAAATCTTTTGAGAGGAGGACTCCATGAGTCGCGCATTCGTCAACGAAGACAACGCCGCCGCGCAGGCCGATCAGCCGGTCGAACGTCAGGTCAGCACGCAGCCCAATTACGTCACGCCGCAAGGTCTGGCGCAGTTGCAGGCGAAAGTCGCCGAATTGCAGAGCCTGCACGCCGAGCAAACCGCCAAGGGCGAGCAGGCCGACAAGCAACGGCTGGCAGACCTGCAACGGGATTTGCGCTATTTCACCCATCGTCTGAGCAGCGCCCAAGTCGCAGTCGCTGCGACCTCCACCGACAAGGTGCAGATCGGTAGCTGGGTGACTTTTGCCGACGAGCACGACACTGAACACCGTGTGCAACTGGTCGGCGAGGATCAGGCCGACGCCAATCAGGGCCTCATCAACTGGGCCTCACCGCTGGGCCGGGCCTTGCTCGGCGCCCGGCTCAACGATGAAGTGCTGTGGCAGCGACCTGCCGGCGATCAACTGATCGAAGTGATCCGCATCGAACCGGCTTAAACCACGCCTTGCGCCAGCATCGCATCGGCGACTTTGACGAAGCCGGCGATGTTCGCGCCCTTGACGTAATTGACCTGACCGTTCTCTTCGCCGTAATGCACGCAGGCGTGGTGGATCGATTGCATGATCGCGTGCAGCTTGCTGTCCACCTCACCCGCCGTCCACAGCAGGCGCATGGCGTTTTGCGACATCTCCAGACCGCTCACTGCGACGCCGCCGGCGTTGGACGCTTTGCCCGGCGCGAAGAGGATGCCTGCCTCGATAAAGATATCCACAGCCTCGAGCGTGGTCGGCATGTTCGCGCCTTCAGCGACACAGACACAGCCGTTACGGAGCAAGGTGCGCGCAGCTTCGGCGTCGAGCTCATTCTGCGTGGCGCAGGGCAGCGCGATGTCACACGGCAACGACCACGGATGCTGGCCCGCACGGAATTCCAGACCGAACGCGCCGGCCAGTTCGCTGATGCGTCCACGCTTGACGTTTTTCAGTTCCAGCAGCGCCAGCCACTGATCCTCGGTCAGTCCTGATTCGCAAAACAGCGTGCCTTCGGAATCGGACAGGGAAATCACTTTGCCGCCCAGATCCATCACTTTGCGCGCCGCGTATTGCGCAACGTTGCCGGAGCCGGAAATTGCCACGCGCTTGCCTTCCACGGTCTGCCCGCGACGCTTGAGCATTTCTTCGGCGAAGTAAACGCAGCCGAAACCGGTGGCTTCCGGGCGAATCAAGCTGCCACCGTAGGTCATGCCCTTGCCGGTGAGGACGCTGGTGAACTGGTTGCTCAGGCGCTTGTACTGGCCGAACAGGAATCCGATCTCCCGCGCACCGACGCCAATGTCACCGGCCGGCACGTCAACGTCGGCGCCGATGTGGCGATACAACTCGCTCATGAACGCCTGGCAGAAACGCATGACTTCAGCGTCACTCTTGCCCTTCGGATCGAAGTCCGAGCCACCCTTGCCGCCGCCCATCGGCAACGAGGTCAGCGAGTTCTTGAACGTCTGCTCGAAGGCGAGGAATTTCAGCACGCCGAGGTTCACCGACGGATGGAAACGCAAGCCACCTTTGTATGGGCCGATGGCGCTGTTCATCTGGATGCGGAAACCGCGATTGACCTGGACTTTGCCTTGATCGTCGACCCACGACACGCGAAACACCACCGCCCGCTCCGGCTCGCAAATGCGTTCCAGAATCCCCGATGTCAGATAGCGCGGATTGGCTTCAAGAAATGGCCACAGACTGCGCAGTACTTCTTCGACAGCCTGGTGAAATTCGGGCTGATCCGGGTCGCGTTTTTTCAAGCGTGCAAGGAAGGATTCGACGGATTCGATCATGGGAAAAGTCTCGGCAAATTTATTGTCGTTGGAGGAGATTGGGCCGGACTGTAACAAACGAAATGCGCACAGGAACAGAGCAAAATGTCGCAGTTATGAAATTAAATGGTGCACAGGATATAAATGGAGCTGGTTTTTGGCTCTGATCTGCACCTGAATGGGGAGAACAAGCTTGATTGATGCACCAACAGTTATACCGCCATCGCTGGCAGCCAGCTCCCACAGTTTTAGCGGCGTTCACATATCCCGGGCATGACAAAAATCCTGTGGGAGCTGGCTTGCCAGCGATGAATCCACCTCGGTATTTCTGAACAACCGGGCAAAAAAAAACGGAGCCCGAAGGCTCCGCTTTTTCTGCAACCAACCTGAATCAGGCCAGTTTCTTGTGGCGTACCCGATGTGGCTGGGCCGCTGCTTCGCCGAGGCGCTTTTTGCGGTCGGCTTCGTACTCGGTGTAGTTGCCTTCGAAGAACACCGCTTGCGAGTCGTCTTCGTACGCCAGGATGTGCGTGGCCACGCGGTCAAGGAACCACCGATCGTGAGAGATCACAATGGCGGCGCCCGGGAAGTCCAGCAGCGCTTCTTCCAGCGAACGCAGGGTTTCCACGTCGAGGTCGTTGGACGGTTCGTCGAGCAGCAGGACGTTGCCGCCCTCCTTCAGGGTCAGCGCCAGATGCAGGCGACCGCGCTCACCACCGGACAGATCCTTGACGAACTTCTGCTGGTCGCCGCCCTTGAAGTTGAAGCGGCCGACATAAGTACGCGACGGGATCTCGTAGTTGCCGATGCGGATCTGGTCGGAGCCGTCGGAGATCTGCTGGAACACGGTCTTGCTGCCGTCGAGGTCTTCGCGGCTCTGATCGACGCAGGCCAGTTGCACGGTTTCACCGACTTCGATGGTGCCCGAATCCGGTGTTTCCTTGCCCATCAGCATGCGAAACAGAGTCGACTTACCGGCACCGTTACCGCCGATCACGCCAACGATGGCGCCTTTTGGCATCGAGAACGACAGGTTGTCGATCAACACGCGATCGCCGTAACCTTTGCTGACGTTCTTGAATTCGATGACTTTGTCGCCCAGACGCGGGCCGGCCGGGATGTAGATTTCGTTGGTTTCGCTGCGCTTCTGGAATTCCTGCGATTGCATTTCTTCGAAGCGCTGCAGACGTGCCTTGGATTTCGACTGGCGGGCCTTGGCGCCTTTGCGCACCCACTCCAGTTCTTCTTTCATGGCTTTTTCGTGGGCCGACTGCTGCTTGGATTCCTGGGCCAGACGATCGGACTTGGCTTCGAGCCAGCCCGAATAGTTGCCCTCGTAAGGAATGCCCGCGCCGCGGTCGAGTTCGAGAATCCAGCCAGCAACATTGTCGAGGAAGTAACGGTCGTGCGTAATCGCGACCACGGTGCCCGGGAAGTCGTGGAGGAAATGCTCCAGCCACGCCACGGAGTCGGCATCCAGGTGGTTGGTCGGTTCATCGAGCAGCAGCATGTCTGGCGCAGACAGCAGCAAGCGGCACAGCGCCACACGACGCTTTTCACCACCAGAGAGGAATTCGACCTTGGCGTCCCAGGCCGGCAGACGCAGCGCGTCGGCAGCGACTTCCAGTTGACGCTCGAGGTTGTGACCGTCGCTGGCCTGCAGGATCGCTTCGAGCTTGGCCTGTTCGGCAGCAAGCTTGTCGAAGTCGGCATCCGGGTCGGCGTAGGCGGCGTAGACTTCGTCCAGACGCGCCTGTGCGTCCTTGATCACGCTGACCGCTTCCTCGACCACTTCACGCACGGTTTTGCTCGGATCAAGTTGTGGCTCTTGCGGCAGATAACCGATATTGAGGTCCGGCATCGGACGGGCTTCGCCTTCGAACTCGGTGTCGACGCCAGCCATGATTTTCAGCAGCGTGGACTTACCCGAACCGTTGAGGCCGAGCACGCCGATCTTGGCGCCGGGGAAGAAGGACAACGAAATGTTTTTGAGGATTTCCCGCTTCGGCGGAACAACTTTGCCCAGCCGATGCATGGTGAAGACGTATTGAGCCATGGAGAACCTAGGGTCAGTGACAGATGAATGATTGGAGCGCAGGCGATGCCTGGCCAGACCGGTGCGCGTCGTTCACTTGAGAGTCATCAATGCGTGCGCGCAGAAAAAGTCTGATTGTAGGAGCTGGAACGCCCCCGTCTAACCGGCAAAGCTACCTTAATGATGAAAGGCAGTCCAGCCGAGCGGGGCTGGCACTTCGCCACAACTCAAGGCATGCTAGCCGCCCTTTGGGCGTCCGGCTTATAGTGCACGTCGCGCCAGTCCAGCCAAACCGCAGGATTACAGCTTGTCCAACGTTACTCCGCCAGCTTCTGTGAGCGCGTCCAATCCGGCGACCGGCTCGCCCCTGCGCGGAACATTAAAGGGTGCGTTGGCAACTTTGGTCCTGCTGTTGCTCGCCTTGCTGTTCTGGCAACTGCTGGATCAATTGCGCGAAACCCAGAAAAACCAGCGCCAGTACACCATCGACTACACCGCCGACCTCGCCTCGCAGGTCAGTCTGAACATGGCGCTGAACGCGCAAATTGCCCTGAATCTGTTACCGATCGTCGAGCAACCGCAGTCAGCCGACGAACAGCAGGCGTTGCTGCGCAAGCTTCAGCAGTCGTTGCCCGATCTGCGCAGCATGGCTTTGCTCACCCCTTCCGGGCGGATTCTCAGCGACAGCGCCGCCGACAGCGATGACGCCGATTACCTCACCGAACTGGTGCGACGCAGCCGCGCCCAGGCGCATTACTTCAGTAATGCCGATGACGGCTCGGTGGTTCATCTGCTGCTGCATCAGGCCAGTGGCAGCACACGCGGCTACTGGGCGCTGCGCCTGACTCCGACGTTTTTTGATTCGCTGACCAAACAAGGCGAAACCGGTCTGCGGCCGCTGTGGCTGGTGGAGAACCGCCTCAACCATCAGATCATCAGTCGCGACGCCGCGCTGCCCTCGGCCAAGCCCGGCGTGCTTACCCCGGACGATCTGGCCAATACCGTGCTGACCGTGCCGCTGAGCAGCAGCGACTGGCAGTTGCGCGGCCTGTTCGACCGCCAGCGGGTACTCGAAGAATTGCTGCCGGCGTTTATCGGCAAATGCCTGCTTGGCCTCGCCTTCTCGATGCTGCCGGTGATTGCCTTGCTGAACATGCGTCGGCGTCAGCGCCAATTGCATGAAGGCCGCCGACGTTATCAGGACATTTTCGAGGGCACTGGCGTCGCGCTTTGCGTGCTCGACTTGTCCGGTCTCAAGCAGCAATTCGACAAAGCCATGATCCAGACCAGCGACCAGCTCAAGGCCTGGCTCGATCAACCTCAGCAGCGCCAACAGTTGCTGCAAGAGTTGCGCGTGACCGAAGTCAATCAGGTCGCATTGCAACTGCTTGATGTGCACTCCTGCGACGACGCCTGGCAATTGCTGATCGACGGTCAACGCCATGCTCAGCGCGCCATCGGCCAGCAAATCCTCGATGCCGTACTGCAGCAGCAGAAACAGCTCGAACTGGAAATCAAACTGCCGGGCCTCAATGGTCGCGACCAGCACCTGTGGATGGTTCTGCGTTTGCCGCAGGAGCAGCACGATTACAAAGCCGTGATCCTCAGCATCAACGACATCACCAGTCGCAAGTTGATCGAACTGTCTTTGCTGGAGCGCGAAGGTTTCTGGTCCGACGTGGTGCGCACTGTGCCGGATCACCTGTACGTGCAGGATGTGATCAGCCAGCGGATGATTTTCAGCAACCATCACCTCGGCCAGACTCTCGGTTACAACCGCAGCGAACTGCATCAGATGGGTGAATATTTCTGGGAAATCCTCCTGCACCCGGAAGACTCCGAACACTATCACCGCTCGCGCCAGCAACAGCGCCACGCCGGTTACAGCCAGTTGCTGCAATGCCAATTGCGCTTTCGTCATCGCGATGGCAAGTGGCGGCGCTTCGATATTCGTGAACAGGCACTGGCGCGGGACAAGCACGATCAGGTCACGCGGATTATCGGTGTGGCCAAGGACATCACCGAACAGATCGAGGCTAGCGAATCACTGCGTGACAGCGAACAACGTTACCGCATGCTTGCCGAAAGCATCAGCGACGTGATTTTTTCGACCGACAGCAAGCTCTCGCTGAACTACGTCAGCCCGTCGGTGCAGGCGGTGCTCGGATACAACGCCGAGTGGATTTTCGAGAATGGCTGGCAATCGACGATCGCCAACCCGGGGCAACTGAACGGCATCTACACGTTGATGGATCGGGTCAGCAAGGCCCTCGACAAACCCGAACAACTGGCGCTGTTGCGCAGTCAGGTGCAAACGCAATTGTTCCTGTTCGACTGCCTGCGCGCCGATGGTCGCAAGATTCCGATTGAGTTGCGTCTGGTGCTGGTGTGGGACGAGCATGGCGCGTTTGAAGGCGTGCTCGGTGTCGGTCGCGACATCAGCCAGCAGCGCCGCGCCGAGAAAGACCTGCGCATGGCGGCCACGGTTTTCGAACACTCGACCTCGGCGATTCTGATCACTGACCCGGCCGGCTATATCGTCCAGGCCAACGAAGCGTTCAGCCGGGTCAGCGGTTACACCGTCAGCGAAGTGCTCGATCAGTTGCCGAACATGCTCACCGTCGATGAGCAGCAGGACGCGCACTTGCGCTATGTGCTCAAGCAGTTGCACGAGCACAGCACCTGGGAAGGTGAAGTCTGGATGAAGCGCCGCAACGGCGAGCACTACCCGGCGTGGGTCGGTATCACCGCGGTGCTCGACGACGAGGGCGATCTGGCCAGTTACGTGTGCTTCTTCAGCGACATCAGCGAGCGCAAGGCCAGCGAACAGCGCATCCATCGCCTCGCCTATTACGATGCCCTCACCCATCTGCCCAACCGCACGTTGTTCCAGGATCGCCTGCACACCGCGCTGCAAGCGGCCGAGCGGCAGAAGTCGTGGGTGGTGCTGATGTTCCTCGACCTCGACCGTTTCAAACCGATCAACGACTCCCTCGGCCACGCCGCCGGCGACCGTATGTTGAAGGACATGGCCACGCGCCTGTTGGCCTGCGTCGACGATGACGACACCGTGGCGCGCATGGGCGGCGACGAGTTCACCCTGCTGCTGCAACATCGTTCCAGCCGCGAACTGGCGCTGAATCGGGCGATCCATGTTGCCGAGCAGATTCTCGCCAGCCTGGTGCGACCGTTCGTCCTCGAGGGCCGCGAATTCTTCGTCACCGCCAGTATCGGCATCGCCCTGAGTCCGCAGGACGGCAACGAACTCAGCCAGTTGATGAAGAACGCCGACACCGCGATGTACCACGCCAAGGAGCGCGGCAAAAACAACTTCCAGTTCTATCAGGCCGACATGAACGCCAGTGCGCTGGAACGTCTGGAGCTGGAAAGCGACCTGCGCCATGCCTTGGAGCAGAACGAATTCGTTCTGTATTACCAACCGCAGTTCAGCGGCGACGGCAAACGTTTGACCGGCGCCGAAGCGCTGCTGCGCTGGCGCCATCCGCGTCGCGGGCTGGTGCCGCCGGGGGATTTCATTCCGGTGCTGGAAGAGCTCGGGCTGGTGGTGGACGTCGGCGACTGGGTGATCAGCGAAGCCTGTCGGCAGCTGAAAACCTGGCACCAGCAACGCGTGCGGGTGCCGAAGGTTTCGGTAAACATCTCGGCGCGGCAGTTTTCCGATGGTCAGTTGGGCACGCGAATCGC
The DNA here is from genome assembly GCF_900636825.1 of Pseudomonas fluorescens. Classification (NCBI taxonomy): domain Bacteria; kingdom Pseudomonadati; phylum Pseudomonadota; class Gammaproteobacteria; order Pseudomonadales; family Pseudomonadaceae; genus Pseudomonas; species Pseudomonas fluorescens. The sequence continues at coordinate 5,107,266 of NZ_LR134318.1, forward strand.
CACGATCCTGCGCGAAACCGGCCTGCCGCCGGCGTGTCTGGAACTGGAGCTGACTGAGAGCATCCTGATGCGCGAAGTCAGCGAGGCGATGCAGATTCTCGCCGGCCTGAAAAACCTGGGTCTGAGCATCGCGGTCGATGACTTCGGCACCGGTTATTCATCGCTGAACTACCTCAAGCAGTTCCCGATCGATGTACTGAAGATCGACCGCACTTTCGTTGACGGTTTGCCGTCTGGCGAGCAGGACGCGCAGATCGCCCGCGCCATCATCGCCATGGCGCACAGCCTGAATCTTGCGGTGATCGCCGAGGGTGTGGAAACCCACGAGCAACTGGACTTCCTGCGCGAGCATGGCTGCGATGAGGTGCAAGGTTATCTGTTTGGCCGGCCGATGCCAGCGGGACGGTTCGAGGCGCAGTTCAGTAATGACGCGCTCTTCATGTTCGACTGAAGATTTTCGGTGTGCCCGAAAAGATCGCAGCCTTCGGCAGCTCCTACAGGTTTGATGCCAGTCACAAGAACCAGGTTGAGTTGTGGTTACTGTAGGAGCTGCCGCAGGCTGCGATCTTTTGAGGTCGGCACAAACGCCACCGGTCTGCGCATGAACGCCACTTGTCTGCGACATGATGTCGTTTCATATGTCATCCAAAAGCGGTTGGGTTAGAATGCCCCCCTTTTCTGCCCCCGATCCTTGAGGACCGCCATGTTCAGCCGTGATTTGACTATTGCCAAGTACGACGCCGACCTTTTTGCCGCCATGGAGCAAGAAGCTCAGCGTCAGGAAGAACACATTGAGCTGATCGCTTCGGAAAACTACACCAGCCCAGCGGTGATGGAAGCTCAAGGCTCGGTCCTGACCAACAAGTACGCCGAAGGCTACCCGGGCAAGCGCTACTACGGCGGTTGCGAGTTCGTCGACGTGGTTGAGCAACTGGCCATTGATCGCGCCAAGGAACTGTTCGGCGCCGATTACGCCAACGTTCAGCCGCACGCCGGTTCGCAAGCCAACGCTGCGGTTTACCTGGCTTTGCTGTCGGCTGGCGACACCATTCTGGGCATGAGCCTGGCCCACGGCGGTCACTTGACCCACGGCGCCAGCGTTTCCTCTTCGGGCAAACTGTACAACGCTATCCAATACGGCATCGATGCCAACGGCCTGATCGACTACGACGAAGTCGAGCGCCTGGCGGTCGAGCACAAGCCGAAAATGATCGTCGCCGGCTTCTCTGCCTACTCGCAGATCCTCGATTTCCCACGCTTCCGCGAAATCGCTGACAAGGTCGGCGCCTACCTGTTCGTCGACATGGCCCACGTGGCCGGTCTGGTCGCCGCTGGCGTCTACCCGAACCCGGTGCCGTTCGCTGACGTCGTGACCACCACCACGCACAAAACCCTGCGCGGTCCACGTGGCGGTCTGATCCTGGCCAAGGCCAACGCAGAAATCGAGAAGAAGCTCAATTCCGCAGTATTCCCGGGCGCCCAGGGTGGCCCGCTGGAGCACGTGATCGCCGCTAAAGCGATCTGCTTCAAGGAAGCGCTGCAGCCTGAGTTCAAGGCCTACCAGCAACAAGTGGTGAAAAACGCCCAGGCCATGGCTGAAGTGTTCATCGAGCGCGGTTTCGACGTGGTGTCCGGCGGTACCAAGAACCACCTGTTCCTGCTGTCCCTGATCAAGCAGGACATCTCCGGTAAAGACGCCGACGCTGCTCTGGGCAAAGCGTTCATCACCGTGAACAAGAACTCCGTGCCTAACGATCCACGCTCGCCATTCGTCACCTCCGGCCTGCGCTTCGGTACCCCGGCCGTGACTACTCGCGGCTTCAAGGAAACCGAGTGCAAAGAGCTGGCCGGCTGGATCTGCGACATCCTGGCTGACCTGAACAACGAAGCGGTGATCGACGCCGTTCGTGAAAAAGTCAAAGCCATCTGCAAGAAACTGCCGGTATACGGCGCTTAATTGCGACGATAACCCGAAGCATGAAAAACCGGCCAAGTGATTGGCCGGTTTTTTTTCGCCCATGATTTCCCTGTAGGAGCTGCCGCAGGCTGCGATCTTTTTGACCTTCATAAACGGAATCGAAAGATCGCAGCCTTCGGCAGCTCCTACACCTTGCGATGGCCGCCGGTCAGACCGGTCATGCCAATTCCGTTCTTGCCTCTTGTAATCCCGAAAAAACCGAGCGTAGACTGCGCCTGCACTGGACATACCGGTAAGACCACAATAATTAAGTCCTGAATCCGATGCGCCAAGCGTACGGCAGCCAGGACACCGACCCAGGATTCCTCCCATGCTCAGATGGTGCTCGCGTTCAATCTTCCTTCAAGTGGTTCTCGGACTGATGCTCGGCATCGTCTGCGGGCTGACCCTTCCTGAATACTCTGCCCAGCTCAAACCGCTTGGCGATGGCTTCATCAAACTGATCAAGATGCTCATCGGCCTTATCGTGTTCTGCGTGGTCGTCAGCGGCATCAGCGGTGCCGGCGATCTGAAGAAGGTCGGGCGCATCGGCCTCAAATCGGTCATCTATTTTGAAGTGCTGACCACCATCGCCCTGGTGATCGGTCTGGTGTTTGCCTTCAGTACCGGCATCGGCAGCGGCGCGAACATTCACCTCGAGCAGCTTTCCACCGCTGACATGGGCGATCTCGCTGAACGCAGTCAGCACATGCACACCACCACGCAGTTTCTGATGGACCTGATCCCTACTTCGGTGATCGGCGCGTTTGCCGACAACAACATCCTGCAAGTGCTGCTGTTTTCCGTGCTGTTCGGCAGCGCCCTGAATCTGGTCGGCGAAGCAGCGTCGGGGATCTCGCGACTGATCAACGAACTCAGCCATGTGATCTTCCGCATCATGGGCATGATCGTGCGCCTGGCGCCCATCGGCGTGTTCGGAGCCATCGCATTTACCACCAGCAAATATGGCATCGACTCGCTGCAGCACTTGGGCAGTCTGGTCGGTTTGTTCTACCTGACGTGCATCGCTTTCGTCAGCGTGATTCTCGGTCTGGTCATGCGCGCCTCCGGCCTGCGGATGTGGCCGCTGCTCAAGTACCTGCGTGAAGAACTGTTGATCGTCATGGGCACCGCTTCGTCCGACGCTGTGTTGCCGCAGATCATGCGCAAACTTGAACATCTGGGCATCGGCAGCTCCACGGTCGGCCTGGTAATTCCGACCGGCTATTCGTTCAACCTCGACGGGTTTTCGATCTACCTGACGCTGGCCATCGTGTTCATCGCCAACGCCACCGGTACGCCATTGGCCATGACCGACTTGCTGACGATTCTGCTGGTGTCGCTGATCACTTCAAAAGGCGCCCACGGCATTCCCGGCTCGGCGCTGGTGATTCTCGCGGCAACACTGACGGCGATCCCGGCGATTCCCGTGGTTGGTCTGGTGCTGGTATTGGCCGTCGACTGGTTCATGGGCATCGGCCGGGCATTGACCAACCTGATCGGCAATTGCGTGGCCACTGTGGCCATCGCCCGTTGGGAAAAAGACATCGACGTTCAACGCGCCAACAAAGTACTCAGCGGTCAGCAGGGCTACACCTTTCAACCGCGTAAACCAGCAACTCCGGCGCACCAGCAGGAGTTCTGATTTAACCCTGCAGGAGCTGCCGCAGGCTGCGATCTTTTGATCTTGGGTTTGCGGCAATCCCTCACAGGTAAATGGAGCAAGACAAGTGATTACCACATCAACCGTCGTCAACTCAGTCGTAGAAAAACTGCGCGCCGCATTGGCCCGTGGACAGTGGCGCTCCGGCGAAATGCTGCCGGGCCAGCGGGAGCTGGCCGAGCAACTGGGCATCAGCCGACCGAGCCTGCGCGAAGCGGTGATCGTTCTCGAGACCCTCGGTCTGGTGCGCTCGATGCCAGGCAAAGGCGTGGTCGTGCTCGACGCGCAGTTGAACGACAGCCAGCATCACGACAGCGCGGTAGCCGGCGCCAGCCTCGAAGACGTGCTGCAACTGCGCTACACCCTGGAGCCGTTCATTGTCGGACTGGTCGCGCAGTCGATCAGCAGCAAGGAAGTCGGCCAGTTGCGCCTGACCCTGATGGACATGCGCGAAGCGCTGGAAGCCGGAGACAGTGAAGCCGGGGTCAGCGCCTACATCGCCTTCCACGAAGAACTGTTCACGCTGACCTCCAATCCGATCTTTCAGAGCGTGGTGCAACAGACCAGCAATGCCCTCAAACAAAGCGCCGAGGTGTTGCGCAATTCACCGGAACACCTGGCCGAACGCCTGGAAGAAAACGAAGCCGTGGTGCGCGCGATTCGCAGCAAGAACAGCGCCCAGGCCAGCGCCGAAATGCGCCGGCACATTTTGCGCGAAGGTCAGCGCATGGGTGTCGAGCTAAATATTCCGGATGACAACCTGCCCAACTGATTCGCTTTGGAGAACGGCCATGAACAGTTTTGCTTCAGCGTTGCAGACGCACCCGACCACCCTGCCCTTTCCTGGCCAGCGGGATCCGGGAGAAGAGCTGTATGCGCGACTGTTCGACGCGATTCTCGAACAACGCATCGATCCGGAAAGCCGCTTCACCGAAGATAGCCTGCGCGAGATGTTCGGCGTCAGTCGTGCGGATGTGCGGCGGGTGCTCACGCAGCTGTCGCTTGAGCAGGTCGTGGTGCTGCGAACCAATCACCGGCCGCGTGTGGCGGCGCCCGATCGGGAGCAGACGCGGCAGGCTCTGCATGCACGGCGCCTGACCGAAAGCACGCTGGTGCGCCTGGCGTGTCAGCGACCCGAGGCCGAAGGTTTGAAACGCCTGCGCGGGTTGATCGAGCGTGAGCGTCAGGCTGTAGAGCAGGATCGGCGCGGCGCGGCGATTCGCTTGTCAGGGCAGTTTCATCTGCAACTGGCGCAGATGGCGGGGAATACACCATTGGCGCATTTTCTTGGCAATCTGGTGCCGCTGACATCATTGGCGATTGCGCGAAGTGCGGTATCTACGCACAGCTGTTGCGCATGGCAGGAGCATCTGAAATTGATCGAGGCGATGGAATCCGGGAGAGTCGCTGAAGCCATGATGCTTATGAATCAATATCTGGATCAGCTTGAGCAGACACTGCTGGGGTCAGACCTTGAACAATACAGTGTGGGCTGAATCGCCATCGCGAGCAGGCTCGCTCCCACAGTGGACCGCATTCTGTCTGGAGGAATGCAGTCCACTGTGGGAGCGAGCCTGCTCGCGAAGAGGCCCTTTGAGCTAATGAAATATCAGGCTTGTTGCGCCGCCACCCTGGCAAACCCCAACCGAATCTTCTCTTCCGGCAAATCATCGGCAATAAACACAATCACACTTTCCCGCGCCTCGCCTTCGGCCCATTCGGTGTCCCAGTCGAAACCATAGAGCTTCAGCACCCCCTGAAACACCAGCCGCCGATCTTCACCGGCAATGCTCAGCACGCCTTTGTAACGCAGCAATTGCTTGCCGTGCTCTTCCAGCAGTTCATTCATGAACTCACTGAGCTGATCGATATCCAGCGCCTGATCGGTGCGCAGCACCAAACTGGAAATGCGGTCAATGGAAGGCGCCTTGGTCACCGGGCGCAGGCTCAAGCCGCCGCCAAGATCGGCATTCAGATTGAAACCGCGCACATCCAGCAATTCAGCCAGATCGATATTGCCATGCTCGACCACCCGGATCGGCGCGCGGCGGTTGATCCGCGTCAGGCGCTCGCTTAGCGCGGTGAAGGTCGGTTCGTCGATCAGATCAGTCTTGCTCACCAGCAAGCGGTCGGCAAAACCGATCTGCGCCTGGGCGATGGTCTGGGTCAGGTGTACATCCGCGTGCGCGGCATCGACCAAGGTGATAATGCCGTCGAGCAGATAGCGCTCGCGCAGTTCTTCATCGATGAAAAAAGTCTGCGCGACCGGTGCCGGATCAGCCAGGCCAGTGCATTCGATCACCAGACGATCAAAGGCAATCTCGCCGCCGTCCAGCCGCTCCAGCAGCAGATACAACGCCTTGGTCAGGTCGGTGTGAATGGTGCAGCAGACGCAGCCATTCGCCAGGGTCATGACTTGCACCGGCTCGTCGCCGAGCAACTGCGTGTCGATGCCGGCGTCGCTGAATTCGTTCTCGATCACGGCGATCTTCAAACCGTGTTCGGCTTTCAATAAATGGCGTAGCAAGGTGGTCTTGCCGGCGCCGAGGAAACCGCTGAGTACCGTTACCGGAATGGGAGAAGACAAAACCAGATCTCCTGAAAAGAACACAAAAACAAATGTGGGAGCGAGCCTGCTCGCGAAAGCGGTGTGTCAGTCAAATCATTCATCAACTGACACTCCGTATTCGCGAGCGGGCTCGCTCCCACAGGGGATTACCTCAACCTTGCGCTGTCAGCTCAACAGCACTTCGGCCCACCCTTGCCACCGTAACGCGCTTCCTGACGTTCGCGAAAGAACATCTCGTAGCTCATCACCGGTTTGTCCGGGTGCTTGGATTGCATATGCTCGACGTAGGTGTCGTAGTCGGGCATGCCGACCATCAGACGCGCGGCCTGACCGAGGTATTTACCGAGGCGACTCAGGTCATTGAACATGGTGCAATCCTCTGGTTACGCATCCGGCAGAGCCTGGAATGGCGATTCTTTATCCGTACGCTCTTTTTTGCCCCAGGCGGCGATGCCGACCTTGAGCGCATAGAACAGGATGCTGAACACCACGAACAGGAACAGCGCGGTGAGTGTGGCGTTGGTGTAAGCGTTGAAGATCACATGCTGCATCTGCTCGACGCTTTTTGCCGGTGCCAGCACCTGACCATTGGCCAGCGCATCGCTGTATTTCTTCGCCAGCGACAGGAAGCCGATCGCCGGGTTGGCGTCGAACAACTTGATGAAGCCAGCCGTCGTGGTGCAGATCAACAGCCAAGTGGCCGGCAACAGCGTGACCCAAATGTAGCGCTGACGCTTCATCTTGATCAGAACCACCGTGCCGAGCATCAGCGCGATACCGGCGAGCATCTGGTTGGAAATACCGAACAGAGGCCACAGGGTGTTGATACCGCCCAACGGGTCGATCACGCCTTGATACAGCAACCAGCCCCACATCGCCACACAACCGGCAGTGGCAATCAGGTTGGCGCCCCACGATTCGGTGCGTTTGAGCGCCGGTACGAAGGAGCCAAGCAAGTCCTGGAGCATGAAACGCCCGGCGCGGGTGCCGGCGTCCACAGCGGTGAGGATGAACAGCGCTTCGAACAGAATCGCGAAGTGGTACCAGAATGCCATGGTGTTTTCACCCGGCAGGACACTGTGCAGGATCTGCGCGATACCGACCGCCAGGGTTGGCGCGCCACCGGCACGGGCCAGAATGGTGGTTTCGCCGATGTCATGGGCAACCGCTTGCAGCGCCTCCGGCGTAATCGCGAAGCCCCAGCTGGTGACCACTTGCGCCACCGAAGCGACGTCGCTGCCGACAACTGCGGCCGGGCTGTTCATGGCGAAGTACACGCCCGGCTCGATCACCGAAGCGGCAACCATGGCCATGATCGCCACGAACGATTCCATCAACATGCCGCCGTAACCGATGTAGCGGGCGTTGGTTTCGTTATCCAGCAGCTTCGGCGTGGTGCCCGACGAGATCAGCGCGTGGAAACCCGATACCGCACCGCAGGCGATGGTGATGAACAGGAAAGGGAACAGACCGCCCTTCCACACCGGCCCGGTGCCGTCGACAAACTGGGTCAGCGCGGGCATTTTCAGCTCGGGCATGGTGATCAGAATGCCGATCGCCAGGGCAACGATGGTGCCGATCTTGAGGAACGTCGAGAGATAGTCACGCGGCGCCAGAATCAGCCAGACCGGCAGCGAGGCCGCCACGAAGCCGTAACCGACCAGCATCCAGGTGATCTGCACGCCAGTGAAAGTGAACGCCTTGGCCCACACCGGATCAGCAGCGATCTGCCCGCCCAGCCAGATCGAACCGAGCAGCAGCAACACGCCGACCACGGAGATTTCGCCGATGCGGCCCGGGCGGATGTAGCGCATGTAGATGCCCATGAACATGGCGATCGGGATGGTCGCCATCACGGTGAAGATGCCCCACGGGCTTTCGGCCAAGGCCTTGACCACGATCAGCGCCAGCACCGCGAGGATGATGATCATGATCAGGAAGCAGCCGAACAGCGCGATGGTCCCGGGGATCCGGCCCATTTCTTCACGCACCATGTCGCCCAGGGACCGGCCATTGCGTCGGGTCGACATGAACAGGACCATGAAGTCCTGCACCGCGCCCGCCAGCACCACACCGGCAATCAGCCAGAGCGTGCCGGGCAGATACCCCATCTGCGCCGCCAGCACCGGACCGACCAGTGGCCCCGCGCCAGCGATGGCCGCGAAGTGGTGACCGAAAAGGATGTGTTTGTTGGTCGGCACGTAGTCCAGACCATCATTGTTGAGCACGGCGGGGGTGGCCCGACGCGGATCCAGTTGCATCACGTTGTTGGCGATGAACAGACTGTAGTAACGATACGCAACCAGATAAATGGCCACGGCAGCGACCACAATCCACAAGGCGTTGATCGCCTCGCCGCGGCGCAATGCCACTACGCCGAGGGCGCACGCTCCTACGATTGCCAGCACAAGCCAGGGTAAGTGGCGCAGCAGGCTATTATTATTTTTCATTTTATTATTCCAGCCAGGGTGGACAAGAAAGACAGCCACCCCGAGTTTAGCGCTTACGGCGCCAAAGGCCATACCCCGACATTGGTCTAGACGCTTTAGCGATTGGCCGGCGCCCGCATTCGCGGTCTATAGTCAGCGAACCTTCATGAGGAATGCGCCATGAGCGAACACTCCGCCAATCGACGTCGCTTCAAACGTATTGCGTTCGATGCCAGAACCGAGCTGAAACAAGGCGAGTACATCTGGCCGGTCAAGCTGATCGATCTGTCGCTCAAAGGGCTGCTGATCGAACGACCGGAGCCATGGCTTGGGGATCGCGAACAGGATTTTTTCGTCGACATTCATTTAAGCGACGACGTCGATATCGAGATGGACGTGCAGCTGGCCCATGAGGAAAACGGCCAGTTGGGGTTTGTTTGCCGGCATATCAGTCTGGAGTCGATCCAGCGGTTGCGGCGCTTGATCGAGCTGAACCTGGCGGATGAGGCCGAGCTTGAGCGCGAATTGGGGGCGTTGATCGAAATCTAGAGCCGCTCTCTGTAGGAGCTGCCGAAGGCTGCGATCTTTTGATCTTGAAATCCAAAATCAAAAGATCGCAGCCTGCGGCAGCTCCTACAAAGGCAAATTGTGGTTATTCGAAGAGGGCGTCGAGGGCCTGTTCAAGGCGGGTGACCGCGATGATCTGCAGCCCCGGCGGCGATTCCTTCGGTGCATTTCCCTTCGGCACGATTGCGCGCTTGAAGCCGTGTTTGGCCGCTTCCTTCAAACGTTCCTGCCCACTCGGCACCGGTCGCACTTCGCCCGACAGACCGACCTCGCCAAACACCAGCAAATCATGCGGCAACGGCCGGTTGCGCAGGCTCGACATGACTGCCGCCATCAGTGCCAGGTCCGATGCCGTCTCCAGCACCTTCACGCCGCCGACCACGTTGAGAAACACGTCCTGATCGTGGGTCGGAATACCGCCGTGACGATGCAAAACCGCAAGCAACATCGCCAGACGATTCTGATCCAGGCCCAGTGTTACGCGGCGCGGGTTGGCCAGATGGCTGTCATCGACCAGCGCCTGCACTTCCACCAGCATCGGCCGCGTGCCTTCCCACGTTGCCATCACCACACTGCCCGGGACTTCTTCCTGCGCACGCGTCAGAAAAATTGCCGAGGGGTTGGAGACTTCTTTCAAGCCTTTGTCAGTCATGCCGAACACGCCCAGCTCGTTGACCGCACCGAAACGGTTTTTCACCGCACGCAGCAAACGCAAGCGGCCATCGGATTCGCCCTCGAAATACAACACGGTGTCGACCATGTGTTCCAGCACACGAGGCCCCGCCAGTGCGCCCTCCTTGGTGACGTGGCCGACGAGGAAAATCGCCGTGCCGCTCTGTTTGGCGTAACGCACCAGCAACGCGGCGCTCTCACGCACTTGGGAGACGCCGCCCGGTGCCGATTGCAACTGCTCGGTGAAAATCGTCTGGATCGAGTCGATCACCATCACCTTGGGCTTTTCCTGACGGGCAGTGGCGATGATGGTTTCGATGCAGGTTTCGGTCATCACCCGCAGTTGATCCTGTGGCAAGCCCAGGCGACGCGCGCGCATCGCCACTTGCTGTTGGGACTCTTCACCGGTGACGTACAGCGCCGGCATGCTCTTGGCCAGGTTGCACAGGGTCTGGAGAAGAATGGTCGACTTGCCGATGCCCGGATCGCCGCCAATCAACACCACCGAACCGTCCACCAGCCCACCGCCGAGTACTCGATCCAGTTCGCCGGACGCCGTGGAAAATCGCGGGATTTCTTCAATGCTGACTTCCGCCAGCGTCTTGATCTGCGCTTGCTGCCCAGCCCAGCCGGTGCGCCCGGCCGGTGCGGCGGCGCCACCGCTTTCAATCATCGTTTCGGTCAGGGTGTTCCAGGCACCGCACTCCCCGCACTGCCCGGCCCATTTGGGAAAGGTTGCGCCGCACTCGGTGCAGCCGTACATGCGTTTGGCCTTGGCCATATGAACCCCACGGGAAAAAACCGTGATGATAACGCACAGATGACAGCGAGGCGGAAACTCCGCCGCCCCGATAAGAGCGGGAAATTAACCCTTTGAACTATGTGAGTACTTCCTGAAACACTGTTAGCGCATTTACTCTATTACGGGTTTAAAAAGTTGGACAAACGCGACACCACTTCTGAGTGTTTGTATAACCCATGGAAAAAAACAATTTTTATCAACTTTATCAGCCGAGGCTAATTATTACATTTTGTAAACGCACAGCATGTATGACCTATTGAGTTAATTCTTTGTGATAACCCGTACACAACTGTTTCAGGGTTGAGACTCGAGCAACATCCCATTACTTGAGGTGACTGATACCTGTCATTTCCATCACTTCAAAATACGACCTTTCATTGTCGCGAGCTCCCGAAACCGTCACGACAATCCAGAGACCACAGCACGTGCGGTGCGGGCATTTTTGTAAACTTCTCAATCATCTGCCGGTCGATAACTGGCAAGCGTGTAAGCAGTTATGTCAGCGAAACGCGGTTGGCTGACTTACACTCCTTCCCCAACCTCATCTGTGACAAGGAATAACGTATGGGCGTGCTAAGTGAGTTCAAGGCCTTCGCGGTCAAAGGCAATGTGGTCGACATGGCCGTCGGTATCATCATCGGTGCAGCCTTCGGCAAGATCGTTTCATCCTTTGTCGGCGACGTGATCATGCCTCCGCTCGGTCTGCTGATTGGCGGGGTGGATTTCAGTGATCTGGCAATCACCCTAAAGGCGGCCGAAGGTACCGCGCCCCCAGTCGTGCTGGCTTATGGCAAATTCATTCAGACCGTTCTCGACTTCATCATCGTTGCCTTTGCGATTTTCATGGGCGTCAAAGCCATCAATCGCCTCAAGCGCGAAGAAGCCGTGGCCCCTAAGCTGCCGCCGGTTCCGACCAAAGAAGAAGAACTGCTGGGCGAGATCCGCGACTTGCTCAAGGCTCAGAACAATCAGCCCTGAAGCCCTCGCGCAGTGAAACGGCACCGACTCAGGTGCCGTTTTTTTACCAGTAGTTTTCCACCGCCACCTGCCCGGGGCGGCGTGTCAGGCTCAGGCTCATGTGCCGCTGCTTGAGCAGCGCGCGAGTGTCGTCGATCATTTGAGGATTACCACAGAGCATCACCCGCGAGTGTTCCGCCGTCAGTTGCAGCCCCGCCGTTCGCTCCAATTCGCCATTTTCAATCAGGTCGGTAATCCGCCCATTCAACGCGCCAGGATGCGTTTCTCGGGTCACGGACGGGATGAACTGCAGTTTATGCGCGTACTCGGCCAGATAATCACGTTGCGACAGTTCGGCAATCAGCGGCAGATAAGCCAGCTCCCGCGCTTCGCGCACGCTGTACACCAGAATGATCCGCTCGAATTTCTCCCACACTTCGAAATCCTGCAGGATCGACAGAAATGGCGCTACGCCGGTGCCTGTGGATAACAGCCAAAGATCACGCCCATCGACGAACCGATCAAGCGTCAGATAGCCGAACGCCTGGCGCTCCACCAGTAATGTATCGCCGGGTTGCAAACGGCTCAGCTCGCTGGTGAATTCCCCTCCCGGCACGACGATGGAAAAGAATTCGAGAAACTCGTCAAATGGCGAGGACACCATGGAATAGGCACGCCAGACAATGCTGCCATCAGCCTTGCTCACCCCCAGACGTGCGAACTGGCCGGCGCGAAACCTGAAGCCGGGATCACGCGTGGTGCGTAGCGTAAACAGATGGGGGGTCAATGGATGCACCTCCAGCAGCGTCTGGCGGGTGAACTTTTCGGTAGTGTCGGTCATGAGCGTCTCCAAATCAGCCGCGTCCAGTGTGGCGCAAACGTGTCGTTTTAAACACCGGCAATAAATGGTGTTATTAATCGGCTCGCGCGCTCTTTGAAAACACTATGTATTAATATCGCTTAGAGCAAATACACCAAACCTCCGTATGATCAGATGAATATCAGCGAGCAGTCCGACTCATAACTTTTTTAGCCGTTTAAGTTCCATCGAAAGAGCGAAAAAATTCAGGCCAAGAGTAGGAAACGTCCTACACTCGGATTCGTGCCGTCTTGGATCCAATGCGCACAGCTGAAAAAATATGGAGGTTGCAATGGAAAAGTGGAAGGAATCGCAGTTGAAACAATTGACCTTTGCCCGGGAAATCGACACCGCTTTCCCCATACTGCTGAGGTTTGCCGAAAACATCGGCTTCAACTTCTGCTCAGTCACCCTCACTGCGTCACACCCGCAGACACGCTTCAACGCTTTGCACATCAATAACTACCCCAAAGCCTGGAATATGCAATATCAGAACGAGCACTACGAGCACACAGACCCAGTGATCGCCCACTGTAATCACACGACGCTGCCGATTGTCTGGAGCGAAGCGGCATACGCAAAATCCCCCGACCTCTGGCAAGGTTTGCAGCAAAATGAAATACGGCACGGCTGGTCTCAGTCGTTTCACCATGCGGAAAGTGGTTTGTGCAGTATCGTCAGCCTTGCCAGAAAGCACGCTCCGATCAGCCCGTTCGAACTCTACGAGCATTATGGCTACATGTTTTATGCGACCAGCCACATGAGTGAACTGTTCGCCCGCACTCTGCCGAACCGGTCTGCCAAGCCCCGAGCACCGCATCTGTCGCCTCGGGAACTTGAAGTGTTGCAGCTGTCCGCCGGCGGTAAAACTGCCCATGAAATTTCTCGCATCCTAAGCCTGAGCGAGCGGACCGTGAATTACCACGTACAAAACGTGATCGAAAAACTTAACGTCTGCAACAAGATCTCCGCCGTCATTGCCGCGGCCAGAGCCGGAATAATCTAAACCGGATGATCTTTGCGAAACAAAACTTGCGGGTATTGAAGACAGAAAAAACGTACCATTCAGGGCCGCCTGAGTGATGACGCAATAGACGCGTCGCATTGCACTCGGTGGGTTCCGCCGCATGACACCAAGGCCGCGGAACACCCGTTGACCACCTGAGTTCCCGCCCCATGCCTTTGCTCGATACGCCCTTCGCCCAACTCGACCTGATTCGCCAGCCAGAACAGCAGAACGAACCGCTGCAAGCCTTCGACGCAGCCGACGAATATTTGCTCAATCACCTCGCCGCACAGCAACCGGCGGTGGGTACGCGGGTGTTGGTGCTCAATGACAGCTTTGGTGCACTGGCCGCCAGCCTGTTCGGCAAGGTTGAAGTGACCACGAGCGGGGATTCTTTCCTCGGCTTTCTGGGCCTCGAAAAGAACTTGCTGCGCAATGGCCTGGCGTTCGATGCCGTCCGCCCTGTTCCTGCCAGTGAACCATTGGTCGGCCCCTTCGACCGCGTGTTGATCCGCATACCGAAAACCCTGGCATTACTGGAAGAACAACTGATTCGCCTGCAAGGCCAACTTGCCCCCGGTGCCGAAGTGATCGCCGCCGCCATGGTCAAACACCTGCCGCGCGCCGCCGGCGACTTGCTCGAACGCTACATTGGTCCGGTGCAGGCGTCGCTGGCCGTGAAGAAGGCGCGCCTGTTGATCGCCACGCCAGAGCCGAAAGCCCCCGCTGTCTCGCCCTATCCGAGCCGCTATCGTCTCGACGAACCGGCCATCGAATTGCTTAACCACGCCAACGTATTCTGCCGCGAAGGGTTGGACATCGGCACCCGCGCATTCCTTCCGCATCTGCCGACAAATCTGGGTGGCGCACGCGTTGCCGATCTGGGCTGCGGTAATGGCGTACTGGCGATCGCCAGCGCCCTGCGCAACCCCGATGCCCATTACACACTGGTGGACGAATCGTTCATGGCGGTGCAATCGGCCGAGGAAAACTGGCGCGCCGCGCTGGGCGACCGTGAAGTGGTCGTGCGTGCTGGCGACGGTCTGGCCGGGCAAGCGCCGCAGTCGCTGGACGTGGTGCTCTGCAATCCACCGTTTCATCAACAGCAAGTGGTCGGCGATTTTCTCGCCTGGCGCATGTTTCAACAGGCGCGCGAAGCGCTGGTCGTCGGCGGTGCGCTTTACATCGTCGGCAACCGCCATCTGGGCTATCACAGCAAACTGGCGCGGCTGTTCCGCGGGGTAGAGCAAGTGGCGGCGACGCCAAAATTCGTCATTCTCAAGGCTCGCAAATAAATCCCGGGCATAAAAAACCCTCCAGTCGGAGGGTTTAAATCCGTGCCCGAAGGCGCCGGGGCGGAAGGTTTCAGTGGGTGGTCAAGCCTGCGGCGTTCATGAACAGGCGCATCAGGCTGGCGGCGATGAACAACACGCCGACACTGCCGACCCAGATCAAGGCCAACCAGCCGAGCCGCTGCCACAGCGGTTTTTTTTCGGCTTCTTCAATGTCGTGCAGCGAATGTTTGCCGGTCATTACATCAATCTCCGTTAAGCCAAGGCGTCATTGCGGACGCCTTCGCGAGCAGGCTCGCTTCCCCAGGGGAAGCCCAGCAGCAGACTAGTGATAACCGTCTTCATGGGTAACCTTGCCGCGGAACACGTAGTAGCTCCAGAAGGTGTAGCCCAGGATGAACGGGATGATGAACAACGTGCCCACCAGCATGAAGCCCTGACTTTGCGGCGGTGCAGCGGCGTCCCAGATGGAAATCGACGGCGGCACGATGTTCGGCCACAGGCTGATACCCAGACCGCTGTAACCGAGGAAGATCAACACCAGCGTCAGC
Organism: Pseudomonas fluorescens; assembly: GCF_900636825.1. Lineage (NCBI taxonomy): Bacteria > Pseudomonadati > Pseudomonadota > Gammaproteobacteria > Pseudomonadales > Pseudomonadaceae > Pseudomonas > Pseudomonas fluorescens. Next base: position 5,122,590 of record NZ_LR134318.1, read on the forward strand.
AGGAACGGCGTGTAGTTGGCATTGCGTGCCACCGCGCGGATCAGGCCGTACAACGTCACCAGCACCAGAATCGGCACCGGCATGAACCAGAACAGGTTAGGCATGCTGAACCAGCGCGAAGCGATTTCCGGGTGGGACAGTGGCGTCCACAGACTGACCACACCGATCACCGCCAACAGAACGAAGGCCAGTGGCCGCGCCAGATCGTGCATCTGCTCTTGCAGCTTGCCTTCGGTTTTCATGATCAGCCAGGTGCAGCCGAGCAAGGCGTACGCCACCACCAGCGCCGCGCCGCAGAACAGCGTGAACGGCGTCAGCCAGTCCAGTGAGCCGCCGGCAAATTGCCGGTTGACCACCGGCAGACCATCGATGAATGCACCGAGCGCCACGCCTTGAAAGAATGTCGCGGCGACCGAGCCACCGATGAACGCCTTGTCCCACAAGTGGCGTTTTTCATCCTTGGCCTTGAAGCGGAACTCGAAGGCCACACCGCGAAAGATCAGGCCCATCAGCATGAAGATCAGCGGCAGGTACAACGCCGAGAGCACCACCGAATAAGCCAGCGGGAAAGCACCGAACAAGGCCGCGCCCCCCAGCACCAGCCAGGTTTCGTTGCCGTCCCAGACCGGGGCGACGGTGTTCATCATCACGTCGCGGTCGACTTTGCCGGGAACGAACGGAAAAAGAATCCCGATCCCCAGATCGAAGCCGTCCATGACCACATACATCATGATGCCGAAGATGATAATCACGGCCCAGATCAGCGGAAGATCAATACCCATGAGTTAAATCTCCTTGGTCAAGCGAGTGTTGTCTTCGTGCTCGCCCTCGGCCGGATCGTCGGCCGCGGACAACGGACGTGCCGGTGTACGTTTCTTGCCTGGACCACCGCTCGGCGTTTGCGTGCCTTCGCTGATCTTCGGCCCTTTGCGCACCAGGCGCATCATGTACCCGAGCCCTGCACCGAACAGCGCGAAGTACACCACCACGAACATGATCAGGGTGATGCTCATCTGCATGAAGCTGTGGTTGGAAGACGCGTCCGCGGTGCGCATCAGCCCGTAAACCACCCAAGGCTGACGGCCGATTTCGGTAGTGAACCAACCGGCGAGAATCGCGATCAGCCCGGACGGCCCCATCCACAACGCCAAGTGCAGGAACGCTCGCGAGGTGTACAGCGCGTCACGCTTGCGCAGCCACAGGCTCCACAAACCGGTGAAGATCATCAGGAAACCCAGGCCGACCATGATCCGGAAGGACCAGAACACGATGGTCGAATTCGGCCGGTCTTCAGGCGGGAACTCCTTGAGCGCCGGCACTTGCTTGTCCAGCGAGTGAGTGAGGATCAGGCTGCCCAAGTACGGAATTTCCACGGCGAACTTGGTGCGCTCTTCTTTCATGTCCGGCCAGCCGAACAGGATCAGCGGCGTCGCTTCGTCGCCATGGTTTTCCCAATGGCCTTCAATCGCAGCGATCTTGGCCGGCTGATGCTTGAGTGTATTGAGACCGTGAAAGTCGCCGATGACCGCCTGGATCGGCGCGACAATCAGCGCCATCCACATTGCCATCGACAGCATGGTGCGGATGGCCGGGTTGTCTTTGCCGCGCAGCAAGTGCCACGCCGCCGAAGAGCCGACGAAGAATGCCGTCGCGACGAACGCGGCCGTGGCCATGTGCATCAGCCGATACGGGAACGACGGGTTGAAGATGATCGCCAGCCAATCAGTAGGAATCACCTGACCGTTAACGATTTCGAAGCCCTGTGGCGTCTGCATCCAGCTGTTGGAGGCGAGAATCCAGAAAGTCGAAATCAGCGTACCGATCGCCACCATCACCGTGGAAAAGAAATGCAGACCGCGTCCGACCTTGTTCCAGCCGAACAGCATCACGCCAAGGAAACCGGCCTCGAGGAAGAACGCTGTGAGCACTTCATAGGTCAGCAGCGGCCCGGTGACAGCGCCGGCGAAGTCGGAGAAACGGCTCCAGTTGGTACCGAACTGATACGCCATGACCAAGCCGGATACCACGCCCATGCCGAAGTTGACGGCAAAGATCTTCGACCAGAAATGATAGAGGTCACGGTAGGTGTCGTTACGGGTTTTCAGCCACAGGCCTTCGAGTACCGCCAGGTAACTCGCCAGGCCGATGGTAATGGCCGGGAACAGGATGTGGAACGAGATAGTGAACGCGAACTGAATTCGGGCGAGATCGAGAGCCTCTAAACCGAACATATGGCTTCCTCTGTCAGGTAATACGGGTGGCGGACCCGGAGGCCTGCACCACTGCCCCCACGGATATGGAGTGCGGCGAATTCGGATTCGTTCTTTTTTTACAACCATCGCAACGCAGGGAGTCTGGCCAAATGGCCGTCAGATCAGTTCCGGTAAAGGCTTTGATCTGGATCAAGCAACGTTGAAAGAGTAGTCCCATTTTTACCGATGAACTGCGTGGTCGTTTGCCGCGTGACAAGTTGCCTCATAGCTCAAAGAGCGCTGTGGCGCACGTCCCTGTGGCGAGGGAGCTTGCTCCCGCTAGACGGAGGAGTCGTTTTAAAACCTCCCGCCTCGGTCAAGCGGGGAGCGCTTCGCACTCCAGCGGGAGCAAGCTCCCTCGCCACAGTATTGAGACGCGCATGGATCGTTGCCTGGCTGACTGAAATTTTTGTCATAGCAATTTCCTGTTACAGACTGGTGATAATCTTCCGGTTTCCTCGCCCAAGACCTGCCTTCAGATGCCCAATCAAGAGCCCCTGCTGTTACGTCACCACCGCCCCTTCCTCGCGTTCTGGATGGCCCGAATCTTTACCGCCAGCGGATTCCAGATGCTCACCGTGGCGATTGGCTGGAATCTCTACCAACTGACCGGCAACGTTCTCGATCTGGGGCTGGTGGGTCTGGTGGAGTTCGCGCCACGTGTGCTGTTCATGCTGCACACCGGACACGTCGCCGACCGCTATGACCGGCGCCGAGTCGCGGCGATCTGCCAATCGCTGCAGGCGTTGATCGCACTGGCCCTGGCGATCGGCAGCGCCACCGACCACGTCACCCGCGAGATGATTTTCATCCTCGCGTTCCTGCTCGGCGCGGCGCGTTCATTCGAAATGCCGACCACTCAGGCATTGTTGCCAAGCATCGTTCCCAGCGCGCTGTTTCCGCGTGCCGTCGCCGCCGCGCAATCAGCGCAGCAGTCAGCAACCATCGTCGCTCCGGCGCTCGGCGGCTTGCTCTATGCATTTGGCAGCGTCTGGGTTTACGGCCCGACAGTGCTCCTTTATGTGATCGCCTGCACGCTGATGCTCAACCTGCCTGCGCGTCAAACGCCGCTGAACAAAGGCAAAGCCACGCTGGACTCGCTGCTCGCCGGGATTCGCTTCATCCGCAGCCGCCCGGACATTCTCGGGGCGATTTCGCTGGACCTGTTTGCAGTGCTGCTCGGCGGCGCCACGGCGCTGCTGCCGGTGTTTGCCAAGGATATTCTGCTCACTGGCCCATGGGGACTGGGGCTGTTGCGCTCGGCGCCGGCCGTCGGAGCATTATTAATGTCACTGTTTCTCGCCCGTTTCGCCGTTGAACGCAACGTCGGCCGAGTGATGTTTACGGCCGTCGGCATCTTCGGCGTCGCTACCATCGCGTTCGGTCTGTCGACCTCGTTCTGGTTCTCGCTGGCGGTGCTGGTGGTCCTCGGTGCGGCGGACATGATCAGCATGGTCATCCGCGCGTCCTTCGTACAACTGGAAACTCCAGACGAAATGCGCGGCCGGGTCAGCGCCGTGAACGGCCTGTTCATCGGCGCCTCGAACCAGCTGGGCGAATTCGAATCCGGCGTCACTGCGCACTGGTTCGGCACCGTGCCAGCAGTGGTCATGGGCGGAATTGGCACGCTGGTCGTAACCGGAACGTGGATCAAATTGTTCCCGACCCTCGCGAATCGGGATCGGATGCATGTGCCGGTGGAAGAGAAGGTCTGAAACTCGTCACGAATACAGCTCTCCCGCCATTCGTGTCCGCAACGCCTTCCCGCCAAGTTGCTCGACCAGGGTCAAGGCAAAATCCAACGCTGCGCCCGAGCCTTGGGCAGTGATGCAGTTGCCATCGATTACCACCGGTTGATCGACAAACGTACAGCCGGACAATTGGTGGCTGGCGCTGGGCAGGCAGGTCATGCGCCGTTGGCGCAAGACGCCCGACGCTTGCAGGGCGATTGCCGGGGATTCGGCGATGCCAGCGAACAGACGCCCGGCGCTGGCTTGATCCTTGAGCAGTTGTTGCAGCGGCTGGTGCGCCGCCAGGTGTTGTGAACCGACGGCGCCGCCGGGCAGCACGATCAGGTCGAAGGCCTGCGCCAGCACGTCGACCAGCATGCCGTCGGCGGTCAAACGCGTGCCGCGGGCGCAAGTGAGCATGCGGCGGCCTTCGATGCTGGCGGCGACGACCTCAATGCCGGCGCGGCGCAGCACGTCGATCAGGGTCACGCTTTGCAAGTCATCGATGCCCTCGGCGAGGGTAATCAGGGCTCTAGAGGTCATGGGCGTTTTCCGCTGAGTGATACTTCAAGCGTAGTCAGCTTCACCCGAATCGCGCAGCGCCAGCCGTTACTTGATGTAAAGCTGCGTCGAAAGCGTATTGCGCGGGGCGGTCATCGAAGTGTTGCTGAAGCTGAAAGTACCTTCCTGCTTGCCCGCCAGATCGAAGGTATAAAGAGACCCGACGGTTTTGCTGCCAGGCGTGCATTCGGTGAGATTGCCGTTATCAAACGCACACACCGGCGCTCGAGTGCCATTCACTTCGAAGCCATCCAGGGCTGCGCGCGGCTGGTTCTGGCCATAGCCGACTTCCAGCACATAGACCCTGATGCTCGGTCCACTGTGATTGCACTGGGTTTGCGGCTGGTTATCGGCGATGTCTTCCAGGCCGCAGGACGGCGACTGCACTTTGATGACCTTCACTTGAGTCAACGGCGGCGCCGACGCCGCCAACGCAGGGAGCGCCGCCATCGACGCTGCGATCAATCCGAAAACTTTCATCCCACCGTTGCGCATGCGTGCCCACTCCGAAAAATCAGCGCGCAGTATGGCGCAGTTGGCGCTGGCGCAAAACTTCGCCGACGATCGATACCAACATCCGCCAAATTCCTCACGCGGCTGGTATGATGCGCGGCTTTTTCCGACCCACGACAATTTTCCAGGCGCTTGCGACGGTCTGTGCTTTGCTGTTGAGGTCGATACATTCACGGCGCCACGCGCGCCACGGGGAGCAGACATGCTGGAAAGGCTGTTTCAACTCAAGGCACACAACACCAACGTGCGCACCGAAATTCTCGCGGGCGTCACGACGTTTTTGGCCATGGCCTACATTCTGTTCGTCAACCCGAGCATTCTCGGTGAGACCGGCATGGACAAGGGCGCAGTGTTTGTCGCGACCTGTCTGGCTGCCGCGATCGGCTCAACGATCATGGGACTGATCGCCAACTACCCGATTGCCCTCGCGCCCGGCATGGGTTTGAACGCCTTTTTCACCTACACCGTGGTGCTGCACATGGGCCACACCTGGCAAGTGGCGCTGGGTGCGGTGTTTATTTCGGCGGTGTGCTTTTTCCTGCTGTCGATCTTCCGCATTCGTGAATGGATCATCAACAGCATCCCGCTACCGCTGCGCTCGGCGATTGCTGCCGGTATCGGTCTGTTTCTCGCGCTGATCGCCTTGCACAATGCCGGGATCGTGGTGAGCAACCCGGCGACCATGGTCGGCCTCGGCGACCTGAAAGCGCCGGCACCTATTCTCGCCACACTTGGTTTCGCGCTGATCGTCGCGCTGGAAGCCTTGAAAGTACGCGGCGCGGTGCTGATCGGCATTCTGGCGGTGACCATCATTTCCATTGCCTTGGGTTTCACCCCGTTCGGCGGCATTACCTCGATGCCACCTTCGCTGGCCCCGACCTTCATGCAGCTCGATATTAAAGGTGCGCTCGACATCGGTCTGGTGAGTGTGATTTTCGCTTTCCTGTTCGTCGACCTGTTCGACAATTCCGGCACCCTGATTGGCGTTGCCAAGCGCGCCGGGCTGATGGGCAAGGATGGCCACATGCCGAAAATGGGCCGCGCATTGATTGCCGACAGCACCGCAGCCATGGCCGGTTCGCTGCTGGGCACCTCGACCACCACCAGCTACATCGAATCCGCTGCTGGCGTCAGTGCCGGCGGCCGTACCGGTCTGACGGCAATTGTCGTGGCCATCCTGTTCCTGCTGGCGTTGTTTTTCTCGCCACTGGCGGCCAGCGTTCCGGCGTTCGCCACCGCGCCCGCATTGCTGTTCGTCGCGGTGTTGATGACGTCGGGCCTGGCGGAAATAGACTGGGACGACATCACCGTCGCCGCGCCGGTCGTGGTAACCACACTGGCGATGCCATTCACGTATTCGATCGCCAACGGCATCGCGTTCGGCTTCATTGCCTGGACCGCCATCAAGCTGCTGTCCGGCCGCGCCCGTGAGCTGAACCCGGCACTGGTGATTCTGTCGATTCTGTTTGTGATCAAGTTGGGTTGGTTCAACGCATGACTTTCGATTCCCAGGCTTACGCCGAGCAACTCGAAGCCAAGGTCACGCGCTTGCGTGATCTGCTGGCGCCGTTCGATGCACCGCAGCCGAGCGTATTCGACTCGCCGCTGCAGAACTTCCGTCTGCGTGCCGAATTCCGCCTGTGGCGCGAGGGCGGCGATCGGCATTACGCGATGTTCGCTCAGGATGACAAGCGCACGCCGATTCTGATCGAAGAATTTCCGATCGCCAGCCTGCGCATCAATCAATTGATGCCGCAGCTGAAGGCGGCATGGCAGGCCAGTTCGGCGCTGAGCCACAAGCTGTTTCAAGTCGAATTCCTGACCACATTGTCGGGCGACGCCATGATCACCCTGTGCTATCACCGGCCGCTGGACGAGCACTGGCATGCAGCGGCTGCGAAACTGGCAGCGGACCTCGGCGTCAGCATCATCGGTCGCTCGAAGGGCAAGCGCGAAGTACTCGGTCTCGATTACGTGGTTGAGAAGCTCGAAGTCGGCGGTCGCACATTCAGCTATCGCCAGCCGGAAGGCGCATTCACCCAGCCGAACGGCACGGTGAACCAGAAGATGTTGAACTGGGCGTACGAAGCGCTGGGCGATCGCAGCGATGATCTGCTTGAGCTGTATTGCGGCAACGGCAACTTCACCCTGCCCCTCGCTACCCGCGTGCGCAAAGTGCTGGCCACCGAAATCAGCAAGACCTCGGTCAACGCGGCATTGAGCAACCTCAGCGAAAACGCGGTGGATAACGTCACGCTGGTATGTTTGTCGGCCGAAGAGCTGACCGAAGCGCTCAACGAAGTGCGCCCGTTCCGTCGCCTGCAAGGCATCGACCTGAAGAGCTACGAATTCGGCAGCGTTTTCGTCGACCCGCCACGCGCGGGCATGGATCCCGACACCTGCGAGCTGACCCGCCGCTTCGACAATATCCTCTACATTTCCTGCAATCCGGAAACCCTCGCGGCGAACATCGCCCAATTGCACGACACGCACCGCATCACGAAGTGCGCGTTGTTCGATCAGTTTCCGTGGACCCATCACATGGAATCGGGTGTGTTGCTGAGCCGGCGATGAGTGCATAGCTCCGATACGAAAAAGCCGTCGCGATTGACGGCTTTTTTGTGGGTGCTCGAATAGATCGTCCGAACGCGGCCCGAACCTGCGGCAGCTCCTACAGGGAAACGCATTCTCATGTAGGAGCTGCCGCAGGCTGCGATCTTTTACTCTGTGCGATTACCGAACATAAAACGCCCGCGCCATTTTTGTTCAATTGACCATGGTAACCATCTAGTACATTTTATCTCCACAGGCTGAAACACTCGGCCAAAGCCAAAAACAATAAGTGGAGTTACCCCTCATGCCCCCTATCGTTCTGGTGCTCAACGGCCCGAACCTGAACCTGCTCGGCACCCGCGAGCCGGCGACTTATGGTCACGAAACCCTGGCCGATATTTCTGCGTTGTGCGGTCGCGCTGCCGAGGAATTCGGCCTGGCGGTAGAGTTTCGCCAGACCAACCACGAAGGCGAACTGCTCGACTGGATCCACGCCGCACGCGGTCGTTGCGCCGGCATCGTGATCAATCCGGCGGCGTGGACGCACACGTCGGTGGCGATTCGTGATGCGCTGGTGGCCAGTGAGTTGCCGGTGATCGAAGTGCACCTGTCCAACGTCCACGCCCGCGAGGCCTTCCGTCATCACTCGTTTGTCTCGGCGATTGCCACGGCAGTGATGTGCGGGTTCGGCAGCCATGGCTATCGCCTCGCACTGGAACATTTTGCGCAGCGGCTGAAGGGGTGATTCGTATGGCTCGCTCCAAAGTAATACTCGCCGGGCTGATCGGCGCTGGCATCCAGGCTTCACGCACGCCGGCGCTGCATGAACACGAAGGCGATGCCCAGGGCATGCGTTACCTGTATCGATTGATCGATCTCGATCAACTGAAGCTGGACCCCACCGCCCTGCCCGATCTGCTACTGGCCGCGGAGCGGATGAACTACACCGGCCTGAACATCACGTTCCCATGCAAACAGGCAATCATTCCGCTGCTCGATGAACTGTCACCGGAAGCCGAAGGCATCGGCGCGGTGAACACCGTGGTATTGAAGGACGGCAAACGCGTCGGCCACAACACCGACTGCCTGGGTTTTGCCGAAGGTTTTCGCCGTGGCCTGAAGGATGCAGCCCGCGAGCGCGTGGTCCAGATGGGCGCCGGCGGCGCAGGCGCGGCAGTGGCCCACGCGTTGTTGAGCGAAGGCGTACGGCAATTGACGATTTTCGATGTCGACCGCGAGCGCGCTGAGAGTCTGGCAAACAATCTCAATCAGCATTTCGGTCATGGCCGCGCAATGGCCGGGCGGGATTTGCCGGGCGCCATGAATCAGGCTGATGGGCTGGTCAACACCACACCAATGGGCATGGCCAAACTACCGGGGATGCCGGTGCCGGTCGAGTTGTTGCGCAAGGAGTTGTGGGTGGCGGAGATTGTGTACTTTCCGCTGGAAACCGAGCTGTTGCGTAACGCGCGGGCATTGGGTTGCCGGACGCTGGACGGCGGCAACATGGCAGTGTTCCAGGCGGTGAAGGCATTTGAATTATTCAGTGGCGTAGCGCCGGATGCACAGCGGATGCTCGCGCATTTTCAGAGCATGAATGGTTAAGAGCCAAAGATCGCAGCCTGCGGCAGCTCCTACAAGAGAGCTGTGCAGGAGCTGCCGAAGGCTGCGATCTTTGGAATGTCAGGCCTGCAGGTAACGCAACACTGACTCGCAAATCATCTCGCGATGCCGTTCCTTGATGCTTTCGTCCGGCAGATCGATCTGGAAAATCTCGCCGAATGTGTGCCGGTTCGACACGCGGTAGAAGCAGAACGAGCTGATCAACAAATGCACGTCCAGCGCATCAAGCCCCGAACGGAACACACCTTCTTCAGCACCACGACGCAAGATCTCGCCAAGTGAATCGAGGATGGTGTTGTTCATCGCCTTGATTGCATCGGAACGCTTGACGAATTCGGCGTTATGGATGTTTTCGATACAGACGATGCGCACGAAATCGACGTTGCGATCGTGGTGATCGAACGTGAATTCGACCAGCCGCCGAATCGCCACCACCGGCGTCAGTTCGGCCAGATGCAGACGATTCTCGGTGTTGCGAATATCACCGTAGAGCTTCTCCAGCACCTCGACGTACAACTGCTCCTTGCTGCCGAAGTAGTAATAGATCATGCGCTTGGACGTGTGGATGCGCTCAGCGATCGCGTCGACGCGCGCACCCGACAGACCTTGCTGGACGAACTCTACGATCGCCTCCTGCAAGATGTTCTCGCGGGTTTTTTCCGGGTTGTTCTTGCGACTCTTGCGCGGCTCAGCGGCGGAAACTTCAGTCGCTGCAGGAAGTTCTGAATTCATCGTCATTGCGGGCTCACGGCCATCACTGCACAGGCGGCGATTATGGGCCGCGCAGCACAGTGAAGGAAGCTGCTCAGCCCGTGTTTAATCGCGCGTTTACGAATTTCCTACAACTTCGCCTGGCGCACTGCGCCGCTGCGTGATTTGGCCATCGCAGCCAAACGCACCGCCACGTTGGCCGCGCCGTAACCGGCATAGCCGTTCTTGCGCTGGATGATCTCGAAGAAGAACCGCCCTTCGAACGGCTCGGTGTACACGTGAAACAGCTCGCCACCCTGCGCATCACGGTCGTAGAGCACGTTGTAATACGCCAATTCGCTGAGGAACTCATCGTCAAAATCGAAACGCGCGGCAAGGTCGTCGTAATAGTTGAGCGGAATGTCCAGCAGCGGTACGCCGGCCTCCTTGGCGCGACTGACTTCGGCGAATATGTCATCACAATCGAAGGCGATGTGATGCACTCCCGAGCCACGATAACTCGACAACGCATGGGAAATCGCGGTGTTGCGGTTCTCGGAGATATTCAGCGGCAGGCGGATCGAACTGTCGCGGCTGCGCAGTGCGCGACTCTTCACCAGACCGTATGGGTCAGGCAGCACCACTTCGTCATCGGCCTCGAAATCCAGCAGGCTTTTATAGAACAGCACCCAACTGTCGAGGCTGTCGGCCGGCAGCGCCATGGCCATGTGGTCGATGCGTTTGAGGCCGCCACGGGCCGGCGCATCCGCCAGCAGATTGAAATCGGTGCCGTAGACATCGGCCTGCTCATCGACCAGATAAATCAGGCTGCCGTCGGGTGCGCGCACGGCTGCCAGTTCCAGTTCGTTGGGTCCGACCAATCCGCGATACGGTTGACCTTTATAAGCAACTGCGCGGGCCAGCGCGCTGGCACTGTCCTTGACCCGCACAGCCGTGGCGCACAGCGACGGGCCGTGAGCCTCGAAAAAACTGTGCGCAAATGAATACGGTTCGGAATTGAGGATCAGGTTGATATCACCCTGACGCAGCAAGCTCACGCTCTTGGAACGATGCTGCCCAGCCTTGACGAAGCCTAGTCGCTCCAGCCAGTTCGAGAGTTTGGCACCGAGACTTTCATCAACGGCAAACTCGAGAAATTCAACGCCGTTGTATTCGCTGGCCTTCGGTGTTTCGAAGAGGATTTCGCGATTGGCCACAGGCTGGGTTTCCTGCTCCAGACGCTGGCGCGTCTTTTCCTCCAGATACAGCAGCGAACGCAAACCGTCAGCCGCATTCGCCCGGGGTGGCGCGGCGCGGAAACCGTCGTTAAAGATCTCCAGCGACAGCGGCCCGGTATAACCGCTCTGGATGATCGGTGCGAGGAAGCCCGGCAAATCGAACTCGCCCTGCCCCGGGAAGCAGCGGAAGTGCCGACTCCACTCCAGCACATCCATCTGCAGAATCGGCGCGTCGGCCATTTGCACGAAGAAGATCTTGTCGCCGGGAATCTCAGCGATCGCACGGGGATCGCCTTTCAATGACAGGGTATGAAAGCTGTCGAGCAGCACGCCCAGGCTCGGATGATCAGCCTGGCGCACGATGTCCCAGACCTGTTGATAAGTGTTCACGTGCCGGCCCCACGCCAGCGCTTCGTAGCCAATGCGCAAGCCGCGCGCACCGGCGCGTTCGGCCAGCAGGCGCAGATCATCGACTAGAATTTGTTGATCGCCGACGCTGTCCGCCGAAGCGTTGCTGCAGACCAGCACCAGGTCGGTGCCCAGTTCCTGCATCAGATCGAACTTGCGCTCGGCGCGCTCAAGATTGCGCGCGAGGCGATCACGGCGGCAGCCTTCGAAATCGCGGAACGGCTGGAACAGGGTGATGGCGATCCCGAGATCGGCGCACATCTGTTTAATTTCTCGCGGGCTGCCGTCGTAGTACAGGAGGTCATTTTCGAAAATCTCCACCCCGTCGAACCCGGCGGCGGCAATGGCTTCGAGCTTTTCCGGCAGGGTGCCGCTCAAGGAAACGGTGGCGATGGAACGCTGCATGATGAACTCCCGGACTGCGCCGCTTTAGTGTAGGAGCTGCCGAAGGCTGCGATCTCTTGATCTTGAAAAACAAAGATCGCAGCCTGCGGCAGCTCCTACACGGGATGGGTTTTTATAGTGAGGAAATTATTGGCTGCATCGAACGCGGCAGCAATTTAAAGTGTACTACCCGGTTAGTTTTGCGTGCGATTATCGAACACAATGGCGGTTTGGCGAATTGACGATTTTTCGTCCACTGCCCAACATCGACCGCACATTGAGTCCGGATCTGAACCACCGGTCGCAGCGTGCAATAAAAAAAGCACACCAAATAACAAATCCAAAAACGGGTGGAACACATGATTCCTTCACAGACTTCCCGCATGGCTCCGGCCATGAGCACTGCCACGGGTGGCATCGGCGCCAAGATCCGCGGCGCCATGGCTGTTGGCAAGACCCGTTGGGGCATGCTGGCGCTGGTGTTTTTCGCCACAACCCTGAACTACATCGACCGCGCCGCCCTCGGCGTCATGCAGCCCATCCTCGCCAAGGAAATGAGCTGGACGGCGATGGATTACGCCAACATCAATTTCTGGTTTCAGGTCGGCTACGCGATCGGTTTCGTCCTGCAAGGACGCTTGATCGACCGGGTCGGCGTCAAACGCGTGTTCTTCTGCGCCGTGCTGCTGTGGAGCCTGGCCACCGGCGCCCACGGTCTGGCGACATCGGCGGTCGGTTTCATGGCTTGCCGGTTCATCCTCGGCCTGACCGAAGCGGCGAATTACCCGGCCTGCGTGAAAACCACGCGCCTGTGGTTCCCGGCCGGTGAACGCGCGGTCGCCACCGGCATCTTCAACGCCGGCACCAACGTCGGCGCCATGTTCACGCCAATGCTGCTGCCGCTGGTGCTGCACGTGTGGGGATGGCAGGCAGCGTTCCTGTGCATGTCGGCGCTGGGCGGGATCTGGCTGCTGTTCTGGGGCTTGAAGTATTTCAACCCGGAAGACCACCCGACCGTCAAACAATCGGAGCTCGACTACATCCAGCAGGAAGTCGAACCGGAACAGGCCCGCGTGCCGTTCTCGAAAATCCTGCGGATGCGCGGCACCTGGGCCTTTGCCCTCGCCTACTCGCTGACCGCGCCGGTGTTCTGGTTCTACCTGTACTGGCTGCCGCCGTTCCTCAATCAGCAATACAACCTGGGCATCAATGTCACTCAGATGGGTATCCCGCTGATCATCATCTACGTCACGGCTGACTTCGGCAGTGTCGGTGGCGGGATTCTGTCTTCGTTCCTGATCGGTCGCGGGATGAATTCGATCAAGGCGCGGCTGCTGTCGATGTTCCTGTTCGCCTGCTGCATCATCGGCGTGGTCATGGCTGCTGGCTCGGCCAATCTGTGGGTCGCCGTTGCTGCAATTTCCCTGGCCATCGGTGCGCATCAGGCGTGGACCGCGAACATCTGGAGCCTGGTGATGGATTACACGCCCAAACACATGATGAGCACGGTGTTCGGTTTCGGCGGTATGTGCGCGGCGATCGGCGGGATGTTCATGACCCAGATCGTCGGCCATATCCTGACCGTCACCAACAACAACTACACCGTGTTGTTCACCCTGATTCCGGCGATGTATTTCCTCGCGCTGACCTGGATGTACTTCATGGCTCCGCGCAAGATTCCGACTGTTACTGAATAATCTGCCCCCACAACCGTATGTGGGAACTGCCAACACGCCAGTTCCCACATGCGTTCCCCGACTTTATAAATCCACGAATCAACAAACTATAGACATCAACGCGTCTATCAAAAAAAGTTTGTACCTAACCATTAGACAACTATCACGCCGCACCTCAACAACTTGCACTTACACATTAGTACGCCAGCGCCATCACCTTTGAGTTATTCATATATATGGCGACTTCGCCAATTACTCAAAGGAGCAACACTCATGTTATGGAATAAAGCCAAACCGAGCGATAACGTTAGCGACGAGCGAAAAAACAAAGGTGTCTACAATGCGACCGGCGCCGCTCTGGCCGGCGGGCTGACGCTGTCGCTGCTTGCCGCGCTGGGTGTTAAATGGAACGACAAGCAACCCAACGAACAACAAACCATTGAGGCAGTTCAAGAACACGCCGCTGCGCTTGAATCGTTGAAAATGAAAGACCCGCACCGGATTTTCGTTCAGCAAATACTTGGCAGCACGGAAGCGACGTGGAGCAAAACCTTCGAATTTAATAACCTGGAATATATCCCCCCCAAGTTAATCCTGATTGATGAGCCAACTTCCACGCCTTGTGGCACCACCAACGACTTGGCATATTGCCCGCCGAATCAGACAATCTATATAAATCTGTCGCGACTTGGGAGTATAGGAAAACAGGGTGGCACGTCTTCAGAGCCTAGCGATTTTGCCCAAGCCTTTGTCATCGCCCATGAAGTCGGCCACCATGTTCAGAATCTGCTCGGTACGACCAAAGAGGTTGACGACGCAGAGCAATCAGGACAAGACGTCAAGGGCAGGAATGGGATACGGGTGCGTAAGGAGCTGCAGGCCGATTGCTTTGCCGGAGTCTGGGCGCGCAATGCAGAAGCTCATATCAAATGGCTGGAGCCCACTGATCTTGGGGAAGCAGTAAAAGCCGCTCGACTCTTGGGTAATGACGCGACCCACGGCACCGGAGAACAGCGCAGCAGATGGTTCATGAAGGCCTTCAACGCAGGCGCATCCAACGCCTGCGACACCTTCGGGGCACAAGCACTTTAACCTGGGCCGTTTGCTGACCACGTCCTGGTCATTTGTCACCAGACGAAACGTGACCTCAGCGGCGGCTCTGCTGCCACGCTGCCGCCAGACCGCTGCAACAGATCACTGCGATGCCGATGATGGTCAACAGGCTCGGCGTGTGATTAAACAGCAACCAGCCCAACAACCCCGCAAAAACAATCTGGCAATAGCCGAACGGCGCCAACAGCGCTGGTGCGGCATGGCGAAAAGCCTGGGTCAGAAACAGGTGGGCGGTCATCCCGCAACTGCCCAGCGCGAGCATCAGCCCGACGTGAGTCAGCGTCGGCACCTGCCAGAAGAACGGCACCAGCGCACTCATCACCAGCGTATTGCACAACCCGGCGAAAAAATTACTGGTGGTCGGGCTGTCGACGTTCGCCAGCTTGCGCGTCAGCAACTGGTAGAAACAGAAAAACAGCGCGGAACAAAATGGCAACAAAACTGCCGGGGTAAACAACTCCCCGCCCGGGTGGACGATGATCAGCACGCCGATGAAGCCGCAGATCACCGCGATCCATTGGCCACGTGTCACCCGCTCCTTGAGCAGCGGCACCGACAATGCCGTCACCAGCACCGGCGCAAGAAAGTTGACCGCCGTGGCTTCTGCCAACGGGATGTACAGCAGCGCCGTGGTGAAAAACAAGCTGGTGCCGAGCAGGCAAAGCGCGCGGGCCAACTGCCACAACGGCCGCTTGGTCCGCAGGACGCGCAAGCCCGATTTCGGCAGGAAAATCCCCGCCATCAGCAGCGTGTGCACCACATAACGCGCCCAAACCACCATCATGATCGGATAAAAACCAGAGAGATATTTCGACAGTGCGTCGTGACTGGAGAACAGGAAGGTTGCCACGACAATCAGCAAGATCCCCTTGAAGGGTTGATTGACACCGGAGAGCGGAGTGCTGACGGTCATCGGATTTCCTTGTGTTGCCAAAAAAGAACAAAAATCGTCGCGGGCAAGCCTCGATCCGGGTGTGCTTTAGAATGGACTCTCCGGCAATAATTTAGAACCCGGTTCCAGAATCATAAAAGCCCTGCATAACAAAACCGTGCGAACACCGCCCATTTTATCGACAACAAAAATCCTGTAGGAGCTGCCGAAGGCTGCGATCTTTTGATTCTTATTAGAAGCAAGATCTAAAGATCGCAGCCTTCGGCAGCTCCTACAGTGGATTGGGGTGAATCAGATGAATAGCTCGGAAGCCAGACTTGCCGCTGATAATTCGTCGGCGAACTCAAGCAACAATGGCGCCAGCTCATGCAGGCGCGCCCCCGGCATTCGCGCACTCGGCCCGGCAATACTGAGTACCCCGATCACCCGGCCATCGGCAGGATGTTTTACCACTGCGGCGATCGCCGACGTTCCCACCGCCGAGCTTTCTTCGACACAGGCATAACCTTGTTCACGCGCGAGGCGCAGGCGTTCAAGCAGTTCGATATTGGTGCGCGGCGCATTGGGCCCGATGCCCACCGGCACTTCCGCCGCCTGACGCTCGACCAGAGACAACGCTTCGGCGTCGCTCATGCACGCCAGCCACGCATGCCCGGAGGCGGTGTAGAACAGCGGCGCATCGCGGCCCATGTCGGGGTCATAACGCAGACCGGTGCGCGCGCCCTGCGCCTTGGCGATCCAGGTCTGGCGGTCGCCATCGATCACGCCCAGGCGCACCAGCTCGCCGGTTTCCTCAGCCAGCCGATCAAGCACCGGCTGCACGATATCCGCGCCGCTGCTCGACAAATACTGAAAGCCCATCGCGACCAGTTTGGTCGACAAGTGATAGCGCAAGGTCTCCGGGTTCTGGCGCACGTAACCCAGCCGCACAAGCTCGGCGAGCAGGCGATGGGTCGCGCTTTTCGGGATCTGCAGTTGTTCGGCCAGGGTCTGCAGCGGCAGCCCGCGCGGATCACTGGTGAGGGTTTCCAGCACGCTGAAAACCCGTTCGATTTGACTGCCGGCCATGGACGCATTCCAGAAAGGTTTCAGCGATTCTAGAAGACATCCTTTGCAAAGCAAAATCTGGAACTGCCTTAAAGATCCACAGCCGTGTCTGCCGCAAGACAACTGCCGAACCCATTGGCGACGCAGCGCTATAGTCCGGGGCAACCGCGTGGTTCAATGCCCGCCCGGTGATCGAACTGTCACGCCCATGCAAGTGTCTGACGACCGGACTGGCGCCGCATCCCCGCACCAGCAACACTCATCACCACGCTGCTCCTAACCGGTAAAAACGAGGATTCCCACATGCTATGGAAAAAAGGCCGACGCAGTGACAACGTCGTCGATGCACGTGGTGATGACGCCGGTGGCGGCGGCATGCGCTTCGGCGGTGGCAAGGGATTGAGCCTGGGCGCGATCCTGTTGATCGTCGGCATCGGCTGGATCACCGGGCAGGACCCGATGCAGATCCTCGGCCAGCTCACCGGGCAAATGGAACAATCGGCACCGACCTCGCAAACCCGTCAGGCGCCGCCCGCGAACGATGAGCAGGCGGAATTCGTTCGCTCTATCCTGGGCGACACCGAAGACACCTGGGGCGCAATTTTCCAGCAGGCCGGGCGTCAATATAAAGACCCGACGCTGGTGCTGTTCAGCAACCGGGTCAATTCCGCCTGCGGTCTGGCGACCTCGGCAACCGGCCCGTTCTATTGCCCGGCGGACCAGAAAGTCTATCTCGACATGGCGTTCTTTCAGGAAATGGCCCAGCGCTTCAGAGCGGCCGGCGACTTCGCCCAGGCTTACGTGATTGCGCACGAAGTCGGCCACCACGTACAGACGCTGCTCGGCGTCTCGGCGAAAATCCAGGCAGCCCGCCAGCAGGGTCGGCAGATGGAAGGTGACGGTGGCTTGCTGGTGCGCCAGGAATTGCAGGCCGACTGCCTGGCCGGCGTCTGGGCCTATAGCGCGCAAAAGCGTCTGAACTGGCTGGAACCGGGTGATATTGAAGAGGCCTTGAACGCAGCCAACGCCATCGGTGATGATCGCCTGCAACAACAGGGTCAGGGCCGGGTCGTTCCGGACTCGTTTACCCACGGTACGTCGGCGCAAAGGGTGCGCTGGTTCAAAACCGGATTCGCGCAGGGCCAGGTCGGCCAGTGCGACACCTTCGCGGCGAAAAATCTGTAAATGCATAAATGGCTTTTGGCGTTACTGATCGTTGGCAGCACCGCGCACGCCGCAGGTGTCGATGCGATCAGCCCCGGTCGTTTGCAACTCAAGGCCGGGGAAATGGCGGTGGGTATTGGCCCCGCGCCAGAAAAAATCGAGCGCGTGCTGATCGTCGTTCATGGCCGGTTGCGCAACTCGGAAACCTATCGCAAAAGCGCCGAGAGCGCCGCCGAATTAGCCGGACAAAGCGCGCACACCCTGGTGATTGCGCCGCAGTTCCTCAATGAAAGCGATGTCGCGCTGTACTCGCTCCCCGCCACGGTGCTGCGCTGGCAAGGCGACGAGTGGATGGGCGGCGGCTTATCCACAGGGCCGAATCCGTTGAGTTCCTACGCCGCGCTCGATGAGATCGTCGCGCGGATCAGTGATCGCAAACAGTTTCCGGACGTGAAGCAGATCGTAATGTTCGGCCATTCCGGCGGCGGTCAGGTGGTGCAGCGTTACGCCCTGCTCGCCAAGGATCAGCCGGCGCTGAAAGCCAATGGCATTCGCCTGCGCTACGTGGTGGCGAATCCGTCGTCATACGCCTATTTCAATGAACAACGGCCCGTGGCGTTCGATCACGCCAAATGTGTGGGATTCAATCGCTGGAAATACGGCATGGCCGATCTGCCGGTGTACGCCGGGGGGCAGACACCGTTGCAGCTTGAGAGCAGTTACGTTAAGCGCGAGGTGATTTATCTGCTCGGCCAGCAGGACATTGATCCGCAGCATCCGGCGCTCGATAAAGGCTGTGAAGCCGAGGCTCAAGGCGCGTATCGCCTGGAGCGTGGGAAGTTTTACTTCGGCTATTTACTGCGCCGGCATCCGGAAGGGGTGAATCAGCGGCTGGTGGAAGTGCCCGGGGTTGGGCATGAAGGCGACGGGATGCTGACCTCGGCAGAGGGCCAAAAGGTTTTGTTTTATTAGACACAAGCAAAAGATCGCAGCCTGCGGCAGCTCCTACACAGGACTATGGTAGGAGCTGCCGCAGGCTGCGATCTTTTGCTGTTAATCCGAGAGTATCCGCCGTAATTCGACACAATCGCGCGCGTGCCAATCGGTCAACTCCGGCCACGGGTTGTCCGGCAGATTCACCAGCACCGTCCGCGCCCCCGCCGCTCGCCCGCAATCCAGATCAAAGCGGTAGTCGCCGACCATCACCATGTCACTGGCGGATACCTGCCAGGCTTCTGCCAGTTTGAGCAAGCCGCCCGGATGCGGTTTGGGCGGTGCTTCATCGCGACCCAGTATGTCCTCGACCGCAAAGCAGTCAGCCAGGCCAATCGCCTCCAGCGTGACATGCGCCAATTCCCGCGCGTTGCGGGTCAGGATGCCGAGGCGATAACCGCGCGCGTGCAGATTGCGCACCAGTTCCACCGCTCCACTGGCCGGCGTGGAACCCAGCGCCAGATCTCGCTCATGCTCCAGCAGCCAGGCATGTTTGGCCGCCGCTTCATCCGCCGGCAACGCAGCGAGATGGGTGAGAATGTCGTCCTCCGGCGGAATCGCCAGCGCCACGCGAATCGCCGCAAAATCATGCACGGCGACAGTCAGCGTGCCGTCCATGTCGAATACCCAGTGCCGCACATCCTTGAGGCTCATGCCCAATCCTTGCGATGGCGAATCAAACCTTCCTGGGTCACCGAGGCAACCAGTTGCCCGGCGCGGTTGTACACGCTGCCGCGGGAGAAGCCCCGCGAATTGCCGGCCCACGGGCTGTCCATCGCGTAGAGCAACCAGTCATCGGCGCGCAGATCATTGTGGAACCACAACGCGTGATCGAGGCTGGCGACCTGCATGTCTTTCTGCCAGACCGATTTGCCGTGAGGCAGCATCGAAGTGGTCAGCAGGCCGAAGTCGGACGCGTAGGCCAGCAAGTATTTGTGCAAGGCCGGTATATCGGCCAACGCACCGTCAGCGCGGAACCAAACGTATTTCACCGGATCGGCAGGTTGCGGGTTGTACGGATCTTTTTCGGTAACCGGGCGTACTTCGATCGGTTTCGGGCACAGCAGTTTTTCGCGCATGTGTTCCGGAATCAGATGCGCACGTTGCTGCGTCAATTCCAGTTCCGATGGCAGATTTTCCGGGCCGACCACCACTGGCATCTGGCTCTGATGTTCAAAGCCTGCTTCGTCGTACTGGAACGAAGCGCTGCAGGTGAAAATCGGATGACCCTTCTGGATCGCCGTGACGCGGCGGGTGCTGAAACTGCCGCCATCGCGCACCCGGTCAACCGAGTACACCACCGGCAACTTCGCGTCACCCGGCCGCAGGAAATAACCGTGCATGGAATGCACATGACGCGCCTCTTCCACCGTCTGACTGGCCGCCGACAGCGACTGGCCAAGCACCTGACCGCCGAACAACTGACGGAAACCCAGATCCTGGCTGCGGCCGCGGAACAGGTTTTCTTCAATTGGTTCCAGGGTCAGCAGGTCGACCAGATCTTCCAACACTTGGCTCATTCAGACTTTCCTCACATAAAGCTGTGCCGCGCAGTCTGGCTGCGGCGCACGATTCTGTTTTTGGCACGGGCCAATACGATGGCGGCCATTGTAAACGTCCGTGCCGGCTTATCCATGCAAGGTTTGCAACCATTGTTCGCGGCTGATGCGGTACAGCACATGTCTTCTCAGCGGGTGATCGACGGCAAGTCTGGGATGATCGAAATCATCTGCCGGATCGTGATGCATGCCGATTGCCTGCATGACTTTTTCCGAAGGCAAATTGGATTGCGCAGTAAACGAGACGATTTCCTGCAACGCCAACTGATCAAAGCCGCAACGCAGAGCCGTCCACGCCGCTTCACTGGCGTAGCCAAAGCCCCAATGTTCGCGGGCCAGACGCCAGCCGATTTCCACCGCCGGGGTGAACGGCGCATCGAAGCCGACCACGCCGAGCCCGGTAAACCCGATGAATTCGCCGGTGTCCTTGCGCTCCAGCGCCCACAAACCAAAACCGTGCTCGGCGAAATGCCCGCGCACGCGACCGATCACCGACGCGCTTTCCAAACGGCTCAAGGTCGCCGGAAAGTAGCGCATCACCTGCGGATCGGCGCACATCGCCGCAAATGCCGGCAAATCTTCGTCCTGCCACTGACGCATCAGCAACCGTGCGCTTTGCAGTTCCAGTATCGGCTCCATCGTGCCCCTCCATTTCCATGCCGCCAGTCTACATCGCTGGTAGGATCGTCGATTCTTTCCGACAGTTCCTGCCTGAATTCGCCATGCCCTTACCGCTGATCTACCACGAAGACTACAGCCCCGAATTTCCAGCGGATCACCGCTTCCCGATGGACAAGTTTCGTCTGCTGCGCGATCACCTCATTGACAGCGGCCTGACCCGCGATGCCGATCTGCTGCGACCCGAGATCTGCCCCAACGATATCCTCGCCCTCGCTCATGACCGCCGCTATATCGAACGCTACATGAGCGGCGAGTTGTCGCGCGAAGACCAGCGGCGTCTTGGTCTGCCATGGAATGAGGCACTGGCGCGACGCACGGTGCGCGCGGTCGGCGGTTCGATTCTGGCAGCCGAGAAAGCCCTCGAACACGGCTTGGCCTGTCACTTGGCCGGTGGCACGCACCATGCGCATTACGATTATCCGGCGGGGTTCTGCATCTTCAATGACCTGGCGATCATCAGCCAATACCTGCTGCAAAGCGGCCGCGTGAATCGCGTGCTGATCTTCGATTGTGACGTGCATCAGGGCGACGGCACCGCGCGGATTCTGCATGACACGCCGGAGGCCATTACCGTTTCCCTGCACTGCGAGAAAAATTTTCCCGCACGCAAGGCGCAAAGTGACTGGGACATCCCGCTGCCGAAGGGCATGGGCGATGTCGGTTATTTGCAGGTGGTCGATGACACACTCAATTATCTGCTGCCGCTGTATCAACCGGATCTGGTGCTGTACGACGCCGGTGTCGACGTGCACAAGGACGACGCCCTCGGTTATCTGCAATTGACCGACGAAGGCGTCGCCGCGCGCGATGAACGGGTCATGCGCCACTGTGTGGGCCGCGATATTCCGGTGGTCGGGGTGATTGGCGGCGGCTACAGCAAGGACCGTCACGCCCTCGCCCGCCGCCACGGCATTCTTCATCACAGCGCGCAGCGGGTGTGGGATTCACACGGCTGTCACTGAAACATGCTGCGTTATCCACAATTCCAGTGGAACTGCCTCTGGATAAACCGTAGGAGCCGCCGAAGGCTACGATCTTTTGATCTTGCGGTAAAATCCACGGCAAAGATCGCAGCCTTCGGCAGCTCCTACCAAGGGCTCGGCTGTTAGAATGCGCGGCTTGTCCCGCCATACCGCAGCGCATGCCCATGACCCAGAATTCCGCTCCCGCCAACACCCACGTCGCCATCATCGGCGCAGGCCCTGCCGGCCTGATGGCCGCTGAAGTGCTGAGCCAGGCCGGAATCCGCGTCGATCTTTACGACGGCATGCCCTCTGTAGGCCGCAAGTTTTTGCTGGCCGGGGTCGGCGGCATGAACATCACCCATTCCGAAGCCTACCCGGCGTTTCTCTCTCGTTACGCTGAACGCGCCCCGCAAATCGCCCCGCTCCTGCGTGCGTTCGATGCCGATGCGTTGTGCCAATGGATTCACGAACTCGGCATCGAGACCTTCATCGGCAGTTCCGGCCGCGTGTTCCCCACCGACATGAAAGCCGCCCCGCTGTTGCGCGCATGGCTCAAGCGATTGCGCGACAGCGGCGTGGTTATCCACACCCGCCATCGCTGGCTCGGCTGGGATGCACACGGCGCTCTACGCATCGCCAGCCCGGAAGGGGAAATAACCGTCAGCCCCGACGCCACATTGCTCGCCCTCGGCGGCGGCAGTTGGTCGCGCCTGGGCTCGGATGGTGCGTGGATGTTGCCGCTGGAGCAGCGCGGCGTGGATCTGGCGCCACTGCAGCCGAGCAATTGCGGCTTCGAGGTGCAAGGCTGGAGCGAATTGATGGTGAGCAAATTTGCCGGTGCGCCGCTGAAAAACATCGCCATCGGTTTGAACGACGATGTTCCACGTTTGGGTGAGTGCATCATTACTGCAACAGGAATCGAAGGCAGTCTGATCTATGCACTGTCAGCGCCGATTCGCGAGGCGATCAATCGATACGGTGCCGCGGTCGTTCACATTGATCTCCTGCCCGGCCGACCTGTGGATAAGTTGCAGGCGGCACTGAGCAAACCACGCGGCTCGCGTTCGATGGCCAAGCATCTGCACAGTCAGGTGGGCATTGATGGCGTTAAAGCGGCGTTATTACGCGAGCTGACCGATGCCGAGACATTTGCCGATCCGGCACTGCTGGCCCGAGCGATCAAAGCGCTGCCGTTGACTCTGGTGAAAACCCGGCCACTGGATGAGGCGATCAGCAGCGCCGGCGGCGTGAGGTTCGAAGCGATGGATGAGCGTTTGATGCTCAAGGCGCTGCCCGGGGTTTTCTGCGCGGGAGAAATGCTTGATTGGGAAGCGCCGACGGGCGGCTATTTGCTGACCGGATGTTTCGCCAGCGGCCGGGCGGCGGGGTTGGGGATGCTGCAATGGCTCAAACACAAAACCCTGTAGGAGCGGACGAGGCTGCGATCTTTTGATCTTCAAAAAAAATCAAAAGATCGCAGCGTTCCGCAGCTCCTACGGGGAAACGCATTCCCAATGTGGGAGCGAGCCTGCTCGCGAAGGCGCCATTACAGACGCCACATCAAATCAAGGTTTGCGTTTACGCGGCCCCGTGTTGAACACCGGGACTTTGCGCACTGGCTTGATCGATGGCTCCGGCGCCTGTGTTTCGCCGCTGTCCACCCACTTGCCGAGATTGCGCTTGCCGCCACCGCCCGAGGTTTTCGGCTTCTTCGGTTTCTTCGGCTTCTTGATCACCTGACCGCTGGCATCGGTGTCCGGCACTCGGTGTTCAGGCTCGAAGTCCGGCTCATTCTCGCGCTTCAGCGTCTGGCGCGTGAGCATCTCGATGGCCGACAGCATGTTCACCTCATCGGCACACACCAGCGAAATCGCCTCGCCGGTGGCGCCCGCGCGCCCGGTCCGGCCGATGCGGTGAATGTAATCCTCGGCGACGATCGGCAAATCGAAATTGACTACCAGCGGCAGGTCTTCGATATCCAGACCACGGGCGGCAACGTCGGTCGCCACCAGAATCTGCACTTCGCTGAGTTTGAAACGATCCAGCGCACGCTGACGGGTCGCTTGTGGCTTGTCGCCATGAATGCCATCGGCATTCACACCCAGGCCCTGAAGTTTTTCAACCAGCGCATCGACACCGTTGCGGGTCTTGGCGAATACCAGCACTTGCTTCCACTTGTTCTTGCGCATCAGGTGCACGAACAGTTCGGCCTTGCGCTTCTTGTCCACCGTGACGATCCATTGCTTGACGGTGTTGGCAGCGACGTTGCGCGGGCTGACTTCGACGCTCAAAGGATCATTGAGCATCTGCCCGGCAAGCAGGCGAATGTCATCGGAAAAGGTCGCGGAAAACAACAGCGTCTGGCGCTTTTTCGGCAGCATGCGGTAAATGTTCGCCAGTTCTTCGGAGAAGCCCAGGTCGAGCATGCGATCGGCTTCATCCAGCACCAGCGTTTGCAGCTGATTGAGTTTCAGCGCGTTCTGGCGGAACAGGTCGATCAAACGACCGGGCGTGGCAACAAGCACATCGACGCCGCCGCGCAGCTTCATCATCTGCGGGTTGATGCTGACACCGCCGTACACCGCATAAGTGCGCAGCGGCAGGTTTTCCGCGTACTGGCGCACGGCTTCGTGGACCTGCTCGGCCAGTTCGCGAGTCGGCACCAGAATCAGCGCACGCGCCGAGTTGGCGCTGACTTTCGGCCCTTCCATGGCCAGCAACTGCAACAGCGGCAAGGCGAAACCAGCGGTCTTGCCGGTGCCGGTCTGGGCCGCTGCCATCAGGTCGCGACCGGCCAGCACCGCCGGAATGGCTTGCGCCTGAACCGGCGTCGGGGTCTGGTAGCCGAGCGTCTCGAGGGAGCGCAGCAAGGGTTCGATCAGGCCAAGGGTGGCGAAAGTCATGGGAGTACCGTAGGAAAAAATGACGCGGGGATGCAATGCCGCGCAGTTTACCCTAATTCGTACGCGCTTCCGTGGGAACGGCTTTCGCCTCTTCGACCGGAAGCTGCGCCGGCCGGCGCCACTGCGGCAGGCTGATCAGCAGCACGGCGCTGATGATCACCAGCATCGCCAGTGCTTCTTCGATGCCGATGGTCTCGCCGACAAACACCACGCCCAGCAGCACCGCCACCGCGGGATTGACGTAGGCATAGCTGGTCGCCGCCGCCGGGCGCACATGCTTGAGCAGATACATATAGGAATTGAAGGCGATGATCGAGCCAAAGAAAATCAGATAGGCCAGCGCCAGCCACCCTTCGAGCGGCGGCATCGCTTGCAGGTGCTCGCCGCTCAGCGCACTGCCGAGCAGCAAGACCACGCCGCCAACAAGCATTTCTAGCGCGCTGGCCATCGCTCCCGCCGGCAATGGCAGGTATTTGCTCCACACCGAGCCGAACGCCCAGCTCGCCGCCGCGAAAATCAGCAACATCGCACCGAGCGGGCTCGATTGCAGGTTGGAACCCATGTTCAGCATGGCGATGCCGATAATCCCCAGCGCGACACCGGCCCATTCGAGACGGGTATTACGCGCGCCCCAGAAATAGCCGAACAACAAGGTGAACAGTGGCACCGTCGCCACCGCCAGCGCAGCGACACCCGAGGCTACGCCGGTGTGCTCGGCCAAGCTGACCGCGCCATTCCCAAAACTGAGCAGCAGAATGCCGACCAGCCCCGCCGCTTTCCACTGCGCCCAGGTCGGCGCCGGAGCCCCGCGCCAGCGCAGCCAGGCGTACATCAGGCTGCCAGCAATGACAAAGCGAACTCCGGCCAGCAACAGCGGCGGCCAATACTCCACACCGATGCGAATCACCAGATAGGTAGATCCCCAAATCACGTACAACGCAAAAAACGCGGCGATCAACGGCAGGGAAAAACGGCGCAAGGCAGGCATGGGCAGCTCGACAGTCAGATTTCTGTGGACGGCTTATTCTAGAAAGGCTGTCACGCAAAAATAAGTTACAAAACCTGTTTATCGCGCCGGTACACTTTTGAAAATCAGCCTTGAACAAATGTGGGAGCCAGCCCTGCTGGCGATTGCGGTGTGTCAGCCAATATATCCATCGACTGGTACTCCATGATCGCGAGCAGGCTCACTCCCACCAAGGTTCATTGTTTTGCCACAGATCAGCGATAACGCTGCAAATGCTCACCCACTTTGGCGGCGGGGACTTTCTGCAACTTGCACAGCAGGTCGTGATTCAACTCGCGCACCCCATGCTTACCCCGCAGCTCATCCGCCAGATGCGCCATCAGGTTGGCCGCCATCTCGGCATCGGCCATGGCCCGGTGAGCCTGGCCGGTGTGCGGCAGGCGTGCAAAGGATGTGAGCGTGCCGAGCTTGTGATTCGGCGCCGCTGGCATCAGCCGTCGCGCCAGCAGTAGCGAACAGGCAAAGTTCTGCAGACGTGTACGTTTGATCCGGCCCAGTTCGAAATCCCAGAACTTCTGGTCGAACGAGGCGTTATGCGCGAGCAATGGCGTGCAGCCGACGAATTCGTTGACCTCTTCCATCACCCGCTCGGCCGGCGGCGCGGTGCGCAGCATGGCGTTGCTGATGCCGGTCAGTTGCTCGATGAACGCGGGGACGCGCACGCCGGCGTTCATCAGGCTTTGGTAACGTTCGACGATGCGGCCGTTTTCCAGCATCACCACGGCGATTTCCGTGGCGCGGCAACTGCTGTTCGGCGACAGGCCGGTGGTTTCAAAGTCGATGACTGCAATGCGTTCCAAACCGGTTCAACTCCGTACAAATCAATTGTTCAGCTTAATTCTTCAGTAGCAGCGCGCCTTCAATCGGCACATAACGGCTGGCAGCGCGAATCAGCGAATTGGCGGTGAGGCCGGGCACTCCATAAGCGACCGCTTGTACGCCGTGTTTGCTGATGATGCGTTCGAGCAGCATGTCGAAATCACCGTCGCCAGAGGCCAGGACAATTTCGTCGACGTGATCGGCGGCGTCCATGATATCCAGTGTGATACCCACATCCCAATCGCCCTTGGCCGAGCCGTCACTGCGTTGGATATAGGGCTTGAGCTTCACCGTGAACCCGAGATTGCGCAGGATCTGCTGGAACTGCTGCTGCTTGCTGTCGCCACGGTCGATCGCGTAGGCATAGGCCTCGACGATCTGCCCCTCCTTGCTGATGTCCGCCCACAACGCTGCGTAATTGAAGTGGCAACCATAGGCCTGACGCACGGTGTAGTAGAGGTTCTGCACATCGGCGAACACTGCGATTTTTTTCACCGGAGTTCCTGTGAGCGCGCAAGCGCACGAAGCGGGATCAGGCGATCAGGCCCGAAAAAGACGCTCAGTATGCCAGTAAAAAGCAGTATGGCGAGGGAGCAGGCGCCCTCGCCATAACGTCGATGCTGACCATTGGTCAGACGAAGGAGTCGTCGTCATCGAAGAACGATGAGTTCTCACTGCTATAGTCGGTGTCGGTAAATCCGCCTTGATCGTTGCCATAAGTGTCGTTGCCGGCAAGATGCTCATCGCCCCAGCCGTTGTTGCTCTGGTCTGCAACTTGCGCCGGTTCTTCTTTGATCACCTCGACGATTTCTTCCGGCTGCTGGTTGTGATGGAACAGGCTGCCGATGCCCTGCGCCAGCATCACGCCACCGGCCACACCTGCGGCGGTTTTCAGCGCGCCACCCAGGAAGCTGTTGCCCGCCGCCGGGGCCGCTTGCTGCGCATAGTTGGGCGGCGCAGCACCAAAGTTCTGCTGCGGCGCGGGCGCGTTGAAGTTCTGCTGCGGTGCCGGTTCACGCCAGCCGCCGGTGGATGCCGGCGCCGCGCTCTGGCTCGATGCCGGGCGCGAGCTGCCACCACCAAAGATGCTCGACAGAAAACCACCGCCACCGCTCGCTGCGGGTGCGCCGCTTTGCGCCTTGGCCGCTTGCAATTCGGCCTGCAGGCGCTGGACTTGCTGGGTCAGTTGCTTGTTCTGTTCGTCGAGGCTTTTGAGCGCGGCCTCTTGCACCAGAATCGCCTGGGTCATGAAATAACCCGCCGCCGGTTGGCGTGCCAGGTGTTCCTTGATCCGCGTCTCGGCCTGCGCGTCGCGCGGGGCTGCCTCCGTTTCGGCCTGTTGCAGCCGGGAAAACAGTCCGTCGATCAGGGTTTGCTCTTCGCTGTTCATGGCGACCTCGTAGATTGCCGGGGAAAAACATTGCCCTCGCCCACAGTGGACAAGGTGCTCTCGTGTAATGGAGACGGTGACAGGATGTTTCAACGACCTTTACCGAATGTTTACGTTTGTGTCGGGGCCAGCGTCATCGGTTAAAGTGAGCCACTGTTTTCAAACTGCGATACCAACTGATGAATGCCTTCGAAGTGCTGCGCGACTCTCTGTATTTTTTCAAACGCCATTTGGTCAGCATCGTGCAGTTGTGCCTGCCTCTGGTGATCTTCGAAGCCGTGCTGCTGCAACTGGTCGATCAGAACAGCGATCCGGACAGTTTTTCCTCCGTCAGCGTGATCGTCGGCCTGCTGGTGTATCCGCTATATACCGCCGCGCTGATCCTGTTTCTTGACGCCCGCACCCGTGGCGAGGCGCCGCGAACCCTTGATCTGCTGGCAATGTCGGCGCGGCTGTGGCCGCGTTTCGCCTTGCTGACCGCGCTCAATACGCTACTGATCCTGCTCGGTCTGTCGCTGTATTTCCTGCCCGGTCTAATGCTGATGGTGATGCTCGCGTTCGGCGAATACCTGCTGGTACTGCGTGGCCTCGGGCCTTTGCAGGCGATGAAGGAAAGCCTGCGGCTGACCCGCGGGCATTTCTGGCGGATCCTGCTGTGCATTTTGTGTGTGATGACGCCGTTATGGCTGCTCAAAGGCGCGACGCTGGCGGCGTATCCAGAGCCGCAGAACCCGGTGATCGCCGTGTTGATCGACAGCGCTCACAGCTTCCTGCAACTGTTCACCAGTGTGGTCCTGTTCCGGCTTTTCATGCTCATCAGCGAATCGCCTGACAAACGTGACAGAGCGGTCTGACACGGCAGCGCTTGGGCTTCGCGTCTGCCGTCAGGTATGCTCGGAGCCACTTTTTGTAACGCTATAAGTCGAGCCATGACCCGCCTACTGCGCTACACCGTTGTGCTTTTGCTGCTCGCCATCGCCCTGATCGGCGTGTTGATCTACAGCCTGACCTGGCGCCCCGACGCGCGCGAAACCTTGCCGGTCAGTTGCACCGGCACGCCGCCGACGCTGATGCCGGGTCAGGCGCTGAAAGTCATGACCTGGAACGTGCAATATCTCGCCGGCAAACGGTATGTGTTCTGGAATGACCTGGCCCAGGGTGAAGACGAGGCACCAACGGCGGAAGACATGGCCTTCAGCCTCGACGAAGTGGCGCGGGTGATCCGCGATGAGCAGCCCGATGTGGTGCTATTGCAGGAACTGGACGACGGCGCCAAGGCCAGCGACTACCAGAACCAGCTCAAATTGTTGCAGGAACGGGTCGCCGATCTTTATCCGTGCAGCGCCAGCGCGTTCGACTGGAAAGCCGAGTTCGTCCCCGATCCGCATATTTTCGGCAGTGTCGGCCAGCAACTGGCGACGCTCAGCCGCTACCGCATCGAACACGCTGAACGTCTGCAGCTGCCGGCGGCGCCCGGCAACATCATCACTCGTCAGTTCCAGCGCAAAGACGCGTTGCTAGCGACCAAACTGCCGCTCAGCGACGGCGGTCAACTCACCGTGTTCAACACTCATCTGCAGCGCCCGCGCCAACCGGATGAGACCTTGCAGGCGCAGGTGGCTGCGGTCGCCAAGGTCCTCGATAAATACGAAAGCCAGGGCCTGCCGTGGTTGATCGGCGGTGACTTCAATCTGCTGCCGCTGGGCCAATATCGGCGTTTGCCGGCCGAACGGCGTACGCCCTATGCCGCCGACAGCGAGCTGCATCTGCTGTGGGACAAATACCCGATGATCCCGACCAACAACGAGGCCAGCGGCATCGACCGCGCGCAGTGGCTGACCCACTACCCCAACGATCCCGGCCTCAATGGTCCGGATCGCACGGTCGACTATCTGTTCCACAGCCCGAAGATCAAAAGGCTGCAAGCGCGGGTGCGACAGGACGATACCCTGCGCATCTCCGACCATCTGCCGGTGATCGCCCGCTTCCTCCTGCCCGCCGCTCCCTGATCAATACGGCTCCCACGGGAATCTGATTTGCTCATGCCGGTGCGGACGGCGATCTTCAGGTACCGCGCGGCTTGGCCCGTGCGGTGGCCTCGGCGACCAGTGGATCGTCCGGCCAGTAATGTTTCGGATAGCGCCCCTTCAGATCCTTTTTCACCTCGGCGTAAGTGCTGCGCCAGAAGTTCGCCAGATCCTGCGTGACCTGCACTGGCCGCCGCGCCGGTGACAGCAAATGCAGCTTGACCACTTGGCGCCCGCCAGCAATTCGCGGCGTATCCGCCCACCCGAACAGCTCTTGCAAACGCACGGCGAGAATCGGTGGATATTCGCTGTAATCCAGACGGATCGACGACCCCGACGGCACGCTCAGATGATGCGGCGCCAGTTCATCGAGCTTTTGCGGCAACGGCCATGGCAGCAGATTGCGAACGATGCTCGACAGGTCAAGATTGGCGAAATGACTCAGTCGCGAGACTTTGCCCAGATAGGGCATCAGCCAATCTTCGAGGGTGTTGAGCAGCGTTGCGTCGCTGACATCCGGCCACTGGCTTTCAGCTTGCGACGCCAATTCCAACTGCCGCAACAGCGCCACCCGTGCCTGCCACTGGCGCAGTTCCGGCGTCCACGGCAGCAGCTCCAGGCCTTTGCGTCGCACCAGATTGACCAGCGCCTGACTGCGAGCATTGTCGTCGAGGCCGGTCAACGGTTCACGGCTGATGATCAGCTCGCCGACCTTGCGCTGACGTTCGGCGCGCAGCACGCCTTCGCGCTCGTCCCAGTCCAGTTGATCGACGCTGCGCACTTGTTCGGCAAGTACCGAATCGAACAGCGCCGGGTCAAAATCCGCCGCCAGATAAATCCGCTCTTCACGCTGGCCCTGACGACTGCCGAGATCAGCGATGACGATCCACGGCTCTTTCATCAGGCTGTCGGCCTCAGCGAACAGCGCTGCACGACCGTTGGCCAGGCGATATTCAGCGCCACCGGCGCGGCGTTGTTGTGCGACCCGGTCCGGATAGGCCAGCGCCAACAGGGCACCGAGCCAACGCGGATGCTCGGGATCGCTGACCGGTTCGCTCGCCTTGCCGCGAAGATAACCGCGGTATTGCCGCGCCAGTTGCCGGGCGCGCTGCACGCCGCCCTGCGCACCACGGGCGGCGCGCTCTGTGCCGGAGAGCAGGGCCAGGCGACTGTGCAGATCGGCGCCGGCGCCACGCAAAATGTCGCGTTCACCGAGCAGCGCAGCGACGTCGCACGCCATGTTCGCCAGGCCCAGCGCCTGACCGCGCAGCAATAGATGACCGATGCGCGGATGCGCCGGCAATTCGGCCATGGCCTGACCGTGAGCAGTCAGCGCTTCGCCTTCCAGCGCGCCGAGGCGCTGCAACAAATCCTGCGCCTGGGCATAAGCCGCCGCTGGCGGAATATCAAGCCAGACCAGTTCACCCGGCGTTACGCCCCAACGCCCCAGTTGCAGGGCGAGGCTGGCGAGGTCTGCCGAGAGTATTTCCGCACTGCCATAAGCAGCCAATTGCTCGTGCTGATCCTGCGACCACAGGCGATAACAAACACCCGGCTCCAGTCGCCCGGCCCGGCCCGCCCGCTGGGTGGCACTGGCCTTGGAAATTCGTTGAGTGTCGAGCCGCGTCATGCCGCTGCCGGGGTCGAAACGCGGCACCCGCGCCAGCCCGGCGTCGATCACCACGCGCACGCCGTTGATGGTCAGACTGGTCTCGGCGATGTTGGTCGCCAGCACCACTTTGCGCTGACCGGACGGCGGCGGATCAATCGCCGCGCGTTGTGCGTTGAGGTCGAGTTCGCCGTGCAACGGACACAGCAACACATCGCTGCGCTCGCCGATGGCATCGGACAGTTGTTGATGCACGCGACGGATTTCCGCCTGTCCCGGCAGGAACACCAGCAGGCTACCGGTTTCATCGTGCAGCGCTTCGAGTACCGTTTGCGTGACACGTTGGTCGATATATTCGCCGGGCTGAAACGGCCGCCCCCAGCGCATCGTCACGGGATACATGCGGCCTTCGCTGCGCAGGATTGGCGCGTCGTCGAGCAGGCCAGCCAGACGTTCGCCCTCCAGCGTCGCCGACATCAGCAAAATCTTCAGCGGCTGTTCAGCGCGAAACAGCTCGCGACCGTTCAGACTGAGCGCCAGCGCCAGATCAGCATCGAGGCTGCGTTCGTGGAATTCATCGAAGATCAGCAAGCCCACGCCTTCCAGCGCCGGGTCGTCCTGCAAGCGCCGGGTGAGAATGCCTTCGGTGACCACTTCGATACGTGTGTTGGGGCCGACCTTGCTGTCGAGGCGGATACGGTAACCGACGGTTTCACCGACCTGCTCGCCCAGCTCGCTGGCCAGGCGCTCCGCCGCTGCCCGCGCGGCCAGGCGGCGCGGCTCGAGCATCAGAATGGTCTGCCCGGCCAGCCACGCTTCGTTGAGCAAGGCCAAGGGCACGCGGGTGGTCTTGCCCGCGCCGGGCGGTGCTTCGAGCACGGCTTCATCGCGTGACGCGAGGGCTTCACGCAGGGCGGGTAAAACATCGTCGATCGGCAAAGAAATCATGCTGGCTCCCAAACAGAGGGGCGAGTATAACGGCGAACTGCCGGGCGTTTGTCAGGGTCTTAATTGCAGATGACGACGCTTCGTTTTCAATGAGACTCAGGAGATTTTGCATGCGCTTACCTTTTCGCCTGATCGGCGGTGTTCTGGTCGCGACCCTGCTCACGCAGATCACGGCGTGCGGTTCGATTTTCTATCCGGACCGTCGCGGTCAGATCGACGGCAAGATCGACCCGGCGGTTGCCGCGCTCGACGCCGTCGGCTTGCTGTTCTACATCATTCCCGGCCTGATCGCGTTTGCCGTCGACTTCGCCACTGGCGCGATCTATTTCGAACCGGGTCACACCGCGCAGATCGATCCGGCCAAGCTCCAGCAAGCCATTGGCGCTGACGGTCAGGTTGATAATCAAAAGTTGCAAACGATTCTTGAAAGCGAACTGGGCAAAGCTGCCGTTGAAATAAATAAGGCGCTGGATGACCCGCGCCTGATTCAGCATAAGGGCAGCACTCAGCAACTGGCGATGTTCGGTCTGCAACCGGCCGCCTGAACAAGGATTTTCAATGACCGCTAACACCGAACATGCGCGCCTGTTACGGCTGGCGACCCGCGCCTCGGTAGCGGTGGCGTGCACGCTGATCGTCGCCAAAGCCATCGCCTGGTGGCTGGGCGGCTCGGTGAGCATGCTCGCCGGCCTTACCGATTCGGCGCTGGATGGCGTCACCTCGATGCTCAATCTGCTGGCGGTGCATTACGCGTTGCGCCCGGCCGATGACGATCATCGTTATGGCCACGGCAAGGCGGAATCGCTGGCGGGCATGGCGCAGGCATTGTTCATCGGTGGCAGCGCGGTGTTGATCGCGTTGCAGGCGTATGAGCGGCTCCACGATCCACAACCTCTTGGAGCACCCTGGCTGAGCATCGGCGTGATCGTCTTCTCGCTGCTGCTGACTGCGGCATTGCTGATGCTGCAACATAGGGTGATCAAACAGACCGGTTCCAATGCGGTGCGCGCCGACTCGCTGCACTACCGCTCGGACATGCTGCTCAATGGCAGCATTCTGGTTGCGCTGATTCTGGCCGGGCTGGGTTTTGCGCAACTGGACGCGTGGTTCGGCCTGGGAATCGCCGCTTACATTCTGTGGAGTGCGATCCAGATCGCCCGGGAAAGCTTTTCGGTATTGATGGATGAAGAACTGCCGACCGACGTCAGCCAGCACATGCTCGAGTTGGCGTGCAGCGTGCCCGGCGTATTGGGCGCGCATGACCTGCGCACGCGCATCTCGGGCAATCACTGGTTTGTGCAGTTGCATCTGGAGCTGCCTGGCGAACTGACCCTGTCGGTGGCCCATGGCATCAGCGATCAGGCCGCCGATGCCATTCACAAAGCCTACCCGCGAGCCGAAGTGCTGGTGCACGCTGACCCGGTAAAAGCAGCTACAAGTCGCGAGCCTCAAGCTTCAAGCTTGTAACTCAAAACTCGCAGCTCGCCGCTGCTTTTATCTGACCTGATAACCGCGGCTGCTCAGGCAGTTGCCCTGAGCCTGTCGATACGACTGAACCACTTCGGGCGCTGGTTGATAAGTCGCGGTGCGCGGGTCGAAACCGCTTTGCTGCACGGCGTATTGGTAGCACTGATAACCGTCCTGCTGCACCTGTTCCGGCGACTGACCGTTGGCCGGATAGGCTTCAACGTCATAGCCCTGAGCTTGCGGCTGCGGCTGTTGCTGAACTGGCGGCTCGACCACGACGTAATCCTGCGTCGCCTCTTGATAGGCGTAATAAGAGCCGGCAGCGAGGAACAACAGCGAGCCACCGATCCAAACTTCACGAGCATAATCGGGCAAATACTGAATGCGAATCCCCCGCGGCGGCTGCACGACGATGTAGCGCGGGCCTTGCGGGCGATACCAGTAGCCGCCGGAGTAAAAATAATCCTGCCCGCGGTAAGGCACGCGATAGTCGCGATCCGGGAAGCGGTCGATCACATGGCCCGGACGATATTGCGGGCCGGGGCCCCAGCCGTTGCCGTGGCCGTCCGGACGTCCCGGCCAGCGATTGTCATCGGGACGGTGCTGCGTCTGCCATTGCTGATTGTGGTAACCATTTTGCGGACGCTCGTCACGGTAATAGCCCTGACGCGGTTCCTGGGTCTGGTGCACGGTGTCGGGTCGTGGCTGGATCGGTAGGCTGTTGGCCGGCAGTTGCGGCGGCGGTGGCGGCTGGCGCACCGGATTGGGATTATAGGCAGGGCGATTCTGATCACGATCCCGCGACCGGCCATTGTCATTGTCGTTGTGTTCGAACTGACGGCTGTTGTCGCCACGAATGATCTCGTTGTTTTGCGGACCCCGGCCACCGCCATCGGGGCCACGATTGTGCGGCTCATCGGCAAGCGCTTGCGCGCTGATACTTGCACACAGCAAACCAACACCGGCCAGACGCCAGATGCGCGACTTCATGCTTTTCCTCACTGAGGCCTGTTGATAAGAGCGGCCTGTCACTAAGACCGGAAGCCATACGTCCGGTTCTGCAACAGGTTATCAGTCGCGCGACTTATTTATTGAGATCGCCAGATGAAATTGCGAGCAAGAAAAAAGGGAGACCCGTCGGCCTCCCTTCTAGAGAACTTCGTCCTGGCTCGACGCTTTTGACGTCGGCTCACCTCACGCCGTCTTCTGGACAGTGTGCAGCTCGGGGGCCGGCTCAGCCCCGGTGGGGGTGGCGGCCGCGGCAGGCCGGATTGGGCGGGCCGCGTGGACTGTGTTACCGAGCAGTGATTCTGGTGATAAGAATAGGCCTGAGACCGCGACAGAGGATTGCGAAGATTGCTGAAATAAACACCACTTGCGCAATTTTTAACCCTGGATAGATAATCCGCCGCAATAGTTACAATAAAGGACTGACTGATGAGCAAACTCGACCGTTACGACCTGAGTATTTTGGCGGAATTGCAGCGCGACGCCCGCATCTCCAACCAGGAGCTGGCCGAGCGCATCGGTCTGTCGCCCTCGCCTTGCTCGCGCCGGGTCAAGCAATTGGAAGACGATGGCTATATATCGCGGCAGGTGGCATTGCTTGATCGCAAGATGCTTGG
Organism: Pseudomonas fluorescens; assembly: GCF_900636825.1. Taxonomy (NCBI): domain Bacteria; kingdom Pseudomonadati; phylum Pseudomonadota; class Gammaproteobacteria; order Pseudomonadales; family Pseudomonadaceae; genus Pseudomonas; species Pseudomonas fluorescens. The sequence continues at coordinate 5,158,447 of NZ_LR134318.1, forward strand.
CCTGAGCCTGACAGCGTATGTCCTGATCGGCATGGATCGGCACACACCAGAGCGTTTCGAGAACTTCGAAGCGGCAATTCGCACGCTGCCGCAGGTGTTGGAATGCAGTCTGGTGACGGGGGTGGATGCGGACTATCAGTTGAAGGTGGTGGTGCCTGATATGGACCACTATCAGAAATTGCTGCTGGGGCATCTGACCCGGATCGAAGGGGTCACCAGTGTCCGCTCGAGTTTTGTGCTGAATCAGGTTCTAAACAGCACCGAACTCCCCCTCACCCATCTGCGCAGCTGAACATCGCCCCCCTGTAGGAGCTGCCGAAGGCTGCGATCTTTTGATTCTGTTTTTAAGAGATCAAGATCAAAAGATCGCAGCCTTCGGCAGCTCCTGCACAACGCGTGGCACACCGACTCAGGTCAATGCCTCGCATTGCGCCGCTGGCGTATACTCGCCGCGCCCTTTTAGTCGCGCGCGCGTCGGAGATAGCCAATGGATCCAGCATTACTTGAAGAGTGGATGATGACCGGTCTGGTCAGCATCCTGATCATTTTCATGGGCTTCATCGTCTGGGATCTGGCGAAGAAGTCCAAGGCGGGGCGTTTCGGCTCGTTCATTCTGTTCTTCGTGCTGGGGCTGGGCGTGGCCGCGTTCATCATCAAGAGTGTGGTGATCGGCCTGATCGAATCCGGCGCTTTATAGGCGCGCCGGCACTTCCTGCCACTGGCCCTGATCAAGCCCGTCGATCGTCCAGTCGCCGATCCTGACACGCACCAGACGCAACGTCGGCAGCCCGACGGCCGCGGTCATGCGGCGTACCTGCCGGTTACGCCCTTCGCGAATCACCAGTTCCAGCCAGCTCGTCGGCACGCTTTTGCGAAAGCGCACCGGCGGATTGCGTGGCCACAATTGCGGCTCATCCAGGTGCCGCGCTTCAGCGGGCAAGGTCATGCCGTCATTCAGTTCGACGCCGTCGCGCAGGCGCTGCAATTGTTCGGCAGTCGGCTCGCCTTCCACCTGCACCCAATACGTTTTCGCCAGTTTGTGTTTCGGATCGGCAATGCGCGCTTGCAGTTGGCCGTCGTTGGTCAACAGCAGCAAGCCTTCGCTATCGCGATCAAGGCGTCCGGCCGGATAAATGCCCGGCACATCGATGTAATCCTTGAGCGTCGCCCGCCCTTCGCCGTCGCTGAATTGCGTCAGCACATCGAACGGTTTGTTGAACAGAATGAGTTTCGGCTCGGCCGGCGGCGCTTTCGCGACACGGCGTGGGGACGAAGATTGCGGCTTCACACCGGGACGGCGCGAAGGGGGACGCGGGGGACGAGACATGGCGGAAGGAACATCTAACGGTCAGGGCTGACAATGCTAGTAGCCTGACCGTTAAATGACCATCAACAAATCAACGGAACGGCGGCTCGTCGAAGCTGCGCAGTTTGCGCGAGTGCAGCGAATTGAGTTCGGTGCGCAGCAGATCCACTGCCTCGATGCCGATCTTCAAGTGCTGGCTGACCGCGCGCTCGTAGAAGGCGTTGGCCGAGCCCGGCAGCTTGATTTCACTGTGCAGCGGTTTGTCGGATACGCAGAGCAACGTGCCGTACGGCACCCGCAAGCGATAACCCTGCGCGGCAATCGTGCCGCTTTCCATGTCCACTGCCACCGCGCGCGACAGGTTGATCAACGGCCGTTCCTGGGCCCAGCGCAGTTCCCAGTTACGGTCGTCGTAGGTCAACACGGTGCCGGTGCGCAGACGTTTTTTCAGGTCATCGCCCTTCTCGCCAGTGACATTCGCCGCCGCCTGTTGCAGCGCCAGCTGCACTTCGGCCAGTGCGGGGATCGGAATGTTCGGCGGCACCACGCGGTCAAGGATGCCATCGCGACGCATGTAGGCGTGAGCCAGCACGTAATCGCCGATGGTTTGCGACTGACGCAAGCCACCGCAGTGACCGATCATCAGCCAGCAGTGCGGGCGCAAAACGGCCAGGTGATCGGTAATGTTCTTCGCGTTGGAGGGGCCGACGCCAATATTCACCAGCGTCACACCGTGCCCGTCATTGGCGATCAGGTGATAGGCCGGCATCTGATAACGGTGCCAGACCACCCCGGCGGCAATCGCCGAGGCTTCGCCGTGATCCATGCTCTTTTCGATGATCACGTTGCCCGGCAACACCATGCGCACGAAACGCGGGTCGCGGCGCAACTGCTCCAGGCCATGCACGATGAACTGGTCGACGTAGCGGTGGTAGTTGGTCAGCAGAATCCACGGCTGCACATGACGCCAGTCGCTACCGGTGTAATGCACCAGACGGCGCAGGGAGAAATCCACGCGCGCGGCGTCGAACAGCGCCAGCGGCAGCGGATCGGTGTTTTCCCAATCGTAGAGACCGTCGGCGATGCCATCGGTGGCGGCGGACAGGTCGGTACTCGGGAACACTCGCGCCAGCACGGCGGCGGTGACGCCGGAACCGGCCAGCTCATCGCCCTGCTCGACTACGTATGGGTAAGGAATGTTCTGCTGGCTGACGCCGACTTCAACGGTCACGGTGAAGTCGTGCATCAACGGCGTCAGTTGCTCGAGCAGGTATTTGCGAAACGCCGCCGGGTGGGTGACGGTGACGCTGTAAGTGCCGGGCAGTTGCACCTTGGCATACGCGCGGGTGGTTTGCGGGACTTCACCCTGGCAGTGATAGGTCAGTCGCAGTTCGGGATAACGAAACAGAGCACGCTGCGCTGCGTCAGGTTCGACGCGATCCTTGAGGTAACGCTTGAGCGCCGAATTCAGCGCAGTGGTGGCCCGCTCATGCAGCTCGGCCAGACGATCCACGGCTTGTTCGGCGGTTTGAACAACGATAAACGCTTCGGTCACGATCAGCTTCCTGTGTTCTGACTTGCAGAGCTTCATCTTGCCTGCATCGTGAGCGCACGGGAACAGTGGCATGTTGGCAACCGCACAATATCTGCATCACCTGCGATCCCTGTAGGAGCTGCCGAAGGCTGCGATCTTTTGATCTGATAAACAGCAAGATCAAAAGATCGCAGCCTTCGGCAGCTCCTACACGGGATTTGTGAGAGGGTCAGAAACCTTGCGGGGTTGAGCGGGCGACGAGGGCTTCAATGTCGAGGCCGCGCGGCAACGCACCGTAGACTCGCCCGCCACCGCTCAGACGGCTGGCAATGAACGCGTCACTGACTGCCGAGTTGCCTGCTTCCAGCAATAGTCTGGCCTGCAAACCGAGAGCAATATCTTCGGTCAACTGCCGCGCCCGATATTGAATGTCGCCGGTGTCCTTGAACTGCGCCTGCAACCGTTGAATATGTGCGGCCAAACGCTTGTCGCCATGGCCATCACCCAATTCGCTGAACAGCACATCCAGCACGCCAGGCTCTTTAGACAGTGCGCGCAGCACATCGAGACACTGCACATTGCCCGAACCTTCCCACGTCGAGTTGACCGGCGCTTCGCGGTACAGGCGCGGCAAAATGCTGTCCTCGACATAGCCGGCGCCGCCCATGCATTCGGCGGCTTCGTTGATCATTCCCGGTGCGCGCTTGCAGATCCAGTATTTGCCCACCGCTGTCACCAACCTGGCAAACTGCGCTTCATGCCGATCATTTAGGTGATCCAGCGCCTTGCCCATGCGCAGACTCAGGGCCAACGCGGCTTCGCTTTCCAACGCCAGATCGGCCAATACGTTTTGCATCAACGGCTGCTCGCTGAGCAGTTTGCCGCCGACCTTGCGGTGCGCGCAGTGGTGGCTGGCCTGGGTCAGCGCCTGGCGCATCAGCGCGCTGGAACCGACCATGCAATCGAAGCGGGTCATCGCGACCATCTCGATAATCGTCGGCACGCCGCGCCCTTCTTCGCCGACCATCCACGCCAGCGCGCCGCGGAACTCCACTTCGCTGGAGGCGTTGGACTGGTTGCCGAGCTTGTTTTTCAGGCGCTGGATGTAGAACTGATTGCGTGTGTCATCCGGGCGATGGCGCGGCAGCAGAAAGCAGCTCAAGCCCTTGTCGGTCTGCGCCAGGGTGAGAAAGGCATCGCACATCGGCGCCGAACAGAACCACTTGTGCCCAACCAGCTCATAAGCCTGACCGGGGCCACTGGCGCCGACCGGATAAGCCTTGGTGGTGTTGGCGCGCACGTCGGTGCCGCCCTGCTTCTCGGTCATGGCCATGCCGATGGTCACGCCAGCCTTGTGCGCCATGCCGACGTTGCGCGGATCGTACTGAGTGGCGAGGACTTTCGGCAGCCACTGTTCGGCCAACTCCGGCTGCAAACGCAGGGCTGGCACGCTGGCGAACGTCATCGTCAGCGGACAACCGCTACCGGCCTCGGCCTGGCTGTGCAGATAGGTCATCGACGCGCGGGCAACATGCGCGCCGTCCTGCGGTTGTGCCCACGGCAGCGAAGTCAGGCCGTGTTCGATCGCGGTGCGCATCAGCTCGTGATAAGCCGGGTGAAACTCGACCAGATCGATGCGATGGCCATAGCGGTCGTGGCTGGCGAACGTCGGTTTGTTCTGGTTGGCGAGAAACCCCTCCTCCATCAACGGCCCACCGGCCAAAGCCCCGTAAGCATCAATTCGCGACTCGGCCCAACCGGCACCAAAGCGCCGCGACCATTCCTGCAGCGGCAAGTCGATGCGGTACAGGTTGGTGCCGTCCAGTGACGGTGGCTGGTTACTGACTTCGTGGGTTTCGGCGAACTGATGCAGGTTCATGACGGGGCTCCTTGAATCAACCGGAGAACCAGTTAAGCACCGGCCCACGGTTGATCAAAGTGTCATAGGCGCCGATTTTGCGGCGCTTTTACCCTATCAGCAGGCGAGGACTCGCCGTTCCAGCGCGGACTGAAGATCTTCGAATTTCACTGGCTTGTTCAGATAATCAACGGCGATGCCAGGGGCGCCGAGCTCTCGATCGCCGGTCAACGCCAGCATGAACACTGGCAGATTGGCGCACCCCGGCAACGCGTGGATCTGGCAACACAGCGACGCACCTTCATGGCTCGGCAGCTGGCAATCGATCAGCACCGCGTCAACGGTTTCTCGGCACAGACAGTCAAGCGCCGCCGCGCCGTTGTCAGCGGTGCGCACGCGGAACCCCAGTTTGAGCAACATGCCGCGCATCACCAGTTGATTGACGCTGTTGTCGTCCACCAGCAACACCGTGCAATCCTGCGGTGCGCGCGCGATGTCACGGCTCGGCGCCGGGCCGGGCGCAGTTTCAGTAGCCGGCAGTTCGAACTCGACATCGAGCTGGAAACGACTGCCATGCCCCGGCTCTGAGCGATGGGTCAGTTTGCCGCCGAGCAATTCCACCAACTGTCGGCAAATCGCCAGGCCCACGCCCAGACCGCCGTACTCGCGCGTCATCGAACCGTCGAGCTGGAAGAACCGCTGATACATCGTCGCTTCGCCAAGATCGGTAAAGCCGATGCCGGTGTCGATCACTGCAAAGGACAGCGCCAGCCGATTGCCGGTCGACGGTTTGCCGGTGACGCGCAAAGCGAGGCCGCCGACGCGAGTGAATTTGATCGCGTTGTCGAGCAGGCATTCCAGACATTGCGCGAGTTTGCCGCTGTCGCCGTACAAGCGATCCGGCAGGGTTGGCAGCACGTCGACCTTGAAGTCCAGCGACTTGCTCGCCGCGTTGCCGTCGAACTGCACGCGTAACGCCTCGACCACCGCCCGCAGGCTGAAACTGCCCGGCGCGTCCTTGAGCTTGCCGGCCTGCAGTTCGGTGAGGGTGAGAATGCCATTGACCATGCGCATCATGTCGCGGGCGGAACCGGCGGCGGTCTGGTGGTACTGCTCCAGTTCGGGATCCAGCTCGACGGTCTGCATCAGCTCCAGAGAACCGATCACACCGTTCATGGGCGTGCGCAATTCATGGGTCAGGGTCGCGAGGAACTCGTCTTTGAGTTTGTTGCTGTGCGCCAATTGCTGGTTGAGCACCTCGAGTTTCTGCCCGGCATCGTAGAGCGTCTGCGCCTGCTGTTCGCGCATCGCATTGATGCGGTCGGCCAGCGCCAGCGACAACAGCGCCACTTCAATCGCCGAACCGATCTGGCTGGCGTACATGGTCAGGAACACGTTCGGCAACAGGCCCAGCACCATCAGCGTATTGACGATGCCGCCGAGCAAGAACGCCGACCAGGCAATGATGAAATAACGCGCGACGCGCAAGCCGCGCCACCAGGCCTGAATCCCGGCGGCAAAAATCACCACGGTGAAGGTCAGGGCGAGCGTCGTCGCCAGGCGCAGGGCCAGGGCGTAACTGGTCATCAGCGACAGGCCGATCACCAGCGCACTGAACACGATCAGGCCGATCAGCAAACGATCCAGCCAGCGGCTGTGGGTTTTCGTCTGCAGGAAACTACGGGCGAACTGGCTGCCGAACAGGCCGGCGCAACCGATGAAAAACGGCGTTGCGGCGTTGGCCCACCACGGGTTGTCGGGCCAGAAATATTCAACTGCCGCACCGTTGACCGACAGTTGATAAAGGCCGAACGAGCCAATGTAAAAGATGTAATAGAGGTAGCTGGTGTCGCGCACGCTCAGATAGATGAACAGGTTGTAGACCAGCATCCCCAACAACACGCCGTAGATGATGCCGAGCACATACAGGCGCACGGGTTGATCTTCAAGGTACGCGGTACTCGACCATAAGGTCACCGGTGCCTGGATCGAGCCTTGACTGGCCAGACGCAGGTAGATGGTTTGTCGTTGGTCCGGGTCGAAGGGCAGATCGAACAAGTAGTTGTTCTGGCGGATTTCGCGGCTGGCGAACGGCCAGGCATCGCCGGTCTGGCGGGCGAGGCGGTAATTGCCGTCGGCATCGGCCAGGTACAGGTCGAGATGATCGAGCGGCGGGTACGCGAGTTCCAGCAGCCAGGTGCGCTGGGCGGCGGGATTGCTCGGGCGATAATGCAGGTCGATCTTCAGCCAGAACGCCGAGCGTGAATAACCGGCATTCAGCGTGGCTTTATCGTGAGCCTGGAAGTGACCTGCGGCGGCTTGCGCACGTACATCGGCAATGCTCGCCTGACCGCTCGGGTCTTCGAACACTTGCAGCGATCGGCCCAGCGGCAGGCTCTGAGTGAATTCGTCGAACTCGACGGCGCTCGCCATGAGGGGCAAGCAGAACAGCAACATCAGCAAATAGCGCATTGAAGCCCCAGCGTGGCTCGTCCGGTTGTGTCAGGAAGCCCCCCATTCCTTTTGAGTAGACGTAAACCGGTATTACCTGTGATTGTTTGGATCCAGCCTAGCATAGCCGTTGATGGCCATTGAGCACCATGGAAATTTTTCCTACAAGGGCTCTAGAACGGGCGTTCCAGAGCAAAGCACCGAGCTAGAGCTGTTGGATCGGTCAGGTTGGGCTTTTGTGGCGAGGGAGCTTGCTCCCGCTGGGCTGCGAAGCGGTCCCATTCGTTTTATAACGCCCACACTACACGTACAGGTCTTGCGACTGCTGCGCAGCCGAGCGGGAGCAAGCCCCCTCGCCACAAGGATAGGCGCAGTGTCGGACAATCTTCTGGTTAACGCTTTCAGGACTGAACCCGCAAATCAGCTTTGGTGGTAAGCTCGCGCACCATGAATATCTACAGCTCCCGCCCCGTTGTCCTCTGTCTCTCCGGCCACGACCCCAGTGGTGGCGCCGGCTTGCAGGCAGATATCGAAGCCCTGCTCGCGCAGGGTTGCCATGCGGCTCCGGCCGTCACCGCCCTGACCGTGCAAGACACCGTCAACGTCACCGATTTCCGCGTCCTCGACCGTGAGTGGGTGTTGGCTCAGGCCAACGCCGTGCTCAACGACTCCGAAGTCGCAGCGGTGAAACTGGGCATGCTCGGTTCGCTGGAGATGGTCGACACTGTTGTCGAACTGCTGTCCGCGCACCCGCATTTGCCGGTGGTCTGCGACCCGGTGCTGCGCGCCGGTGGCGGCGGACGCCTGGGCAAAGATGAAGTCGGTTATGCGATGCGCGAGCGTTTGCTGCCATTGTCGATCATCGCCACCCCTAACCTGCCTGAAGCACGCATTCTCGCTGAACTGCCCGAAGGCACCGCGGACGAGTGCGCGGAAAAACTCCTGCCTTTCGTCAAGAACCTGCTGATCACCGGCGGCCATGGCGACGAAACTGAAATCCACAACCGCGTGTACAGCCGCGATGGTCTGCGTGAAACCTTTATCTGTCAGCGTCTGCCGGGTAGCTATCACGGCTCCGGTTGCACACTGGCCAGCGCTTTGGCCGGGCGTCTGGCACAAGGTGAACACTTGGCCAGCGCGGTGCGCAGTGCATTGGATTACACCTGGCGCACCCTGCGCGATGCCGAACAACTGGGCAAAGGCCAGTTTGTTCCGCGTCGCCTGCCGCTGGATTTCTGCTCGTAACGTCGTGAGGTCTGCCCGATGAAACTACGTGGCCTGTATGCCATTACCGACAGCGAACTGCTGGCCGGCAAGTTTCTGTCTTATGTGGAGGCGGCGCTGGAAGGCGGCGTCACCCTGCTGCAATACCGCGACAAAAGCAGCGATGAGGCCCGCCGTCTGCGCGAGGCCGAAGCGCTGCGCAACCTGTGCGAGCGCTATAGAACGCAGTTGATCATCAACGATGACGCCGAACTGGCCGCACGCCTCAACGTTGGCGTGCATCTGGGGCAGACGGACGGCCCGTTGTCGCCGACCCGCGCCCTGCTCGGCTCGAAAGCGATCATCGGCTCCACCTGCCATGCGCAAGTCACCCTCGCCGAACAAGCCGCCAGAGAAGGCGCGAGCTACGTCGCTTTCGGCCGCTTCTTCAATTCCAATACCAAGCCCGGCGCGCCGACGTGCAGTCTGGATCTGCTCGACGAAGCCAGGCAAAAGCTGCACTTGCCGATCTGCGCGATTGGCGGCATTACCCTCGATAACGCCGCACCACTGGTGGCCCATGGGGTCGATCTGCTCGCGGTGGTCCACGGCTTGTTTGGTGCCGACAGCACCGCCGAAGTGACCCGCCGCGCCCGCGCGTTCAACGAATTGTTCAAATCCTGAAGATTGAGAGCCCGATCATGTCTCGTTCCGAAACCCTGTTTGCCAACGCCCAGAAACACATTCCCGGTGGCGTGAACTCGCCAGTGCGCGCGTTCAAGAGCGTTGGCGGCACGCCGCTGTTTTTCAAGCACGCCGAAGGCGCCTACGTCACTGACGAAGACGACAAGCGTTATGTCGATTACGTGGGTTCGTGGGGCCCGATGATCCTCGGCCATAGCCATCCTGACGTGCTGGATGCCGTGCGCAATCAATTGCAACACGGCCTGTCGTACGGCGCGCCGACCGCGATGGAAACCGAGATGGCCGATCTGGTCTGCTCGCTGGTGCCATCGATGGACATGGTGCGCATGGTCAGCTCCGGGACCGAAGCGACCATGAGTGCGATCCGTCTGGCCCGTGGTTACACCGGCCGCGACAGCATCATCAAATTCGAAGGCTGCTACCACGGCCACTCCGACAGTCTGCTGGTCAAGGCCGGTTCGGGCGCCCTGACCCAAGGCGTACCGAGTTCGGCCGGTGTGCCAGCGGCGTTCGCCAAACACACGCTGACGTTGCCGTTCAACGACATCGACGCGGTCGAACAGATGCTCGCCGAAGTGGGTCAGGACGTGGCGTGCATCATTGTTGAACCGGTGGCCGGCAACATGAACTGCGTGCCGCCGGCGCCTGGCTTCCTCGAAGGCTTGCGTTCGCTGTGCGACAAACATGGCGTGGTGTTGATTTTCGACGAAGTGATGACCGGTTTCCGCGTCGCCCTCGGCGGTGCCCAGGCTCACTACGGGGTCAATCCTGACCTGACCACGTTCGGCAAGATCATCGGCGGCGGCATGCCGGTCGGCTGTTTCGGCGGCAAGCGCGAGATCATGCAGCGCATCGCGCCGCTGGGCCCGGTGTATCAGGCCGGCACGCTCTCGGGTAACCCGCTGGCCATGGCCGCTGGCTTGACCACCCTGCGCCTGATCAGCCGTCCGGGTTTCCACGCCGAGCTGACCGACTACACCACCCGCCTGCTCGACGGTCTGCAACAACGCGCCGATGCCGCGGGCATTCCGTTCGTGACCACTCAGGCGGGCGGCATGTTCGGTCTGTACTTCAGCGGCGCCGACGACATCGTCACTTTCGACGATGTGATGGCCAGCGACGCTGCGTTGTTCGGGCGCTTCTTCCACTTGATGCTGGAAGGTGGCGTGTACCTGGCACCGAGCGCTTTCGAAGCAGGTTTCACCTCGATCGCCCACGGTGATGCCGAGTTGAAATTGACGCTGGACGCTGCCGAGCGCGCCTTCGCTGCATTGAAGTAATCGCCCCACCGCTGACGTTGGCTATCGCCAGCGTCAGCATTCGCCTATATTCCCGCGGTTTTTCCCACGCATTCGCCAAAATCCTGCGCAAAGTGGGCGCTATATTCCCCGCGCAGCAGAAAAACGAGTAAAGACTTTGTAAGGTTGGCCCTGCTTATTTCATAATGCGCGCTTATTGGATCCCTCGACGGGTCCGCGTGCCCTTCAGAGGTAAGTCGATTCCCATGAACCGCACCGGCCGCATCCTTGCCTTGGGCTGCCTGTTGCTCCTTCAGCCCCTGCTCGCGCATGCACAAGCAGGCGGCAACTCGTTGTTGATCCCGGCGATGGGTCGTTGCACCCTCAATACTCAGCCGCAAGACGTCACGCAGGCACTGGCCGCCTGCCAGAAAGCGGCGGACGAAGGGGATGCGCAAGCGCAATACGAGTTGGGTGAGTTCTACTACGACGGCAAGAATGCGCCGCGCGACCTCAATCAAGCCCTGAGCTATTTCGAAAAAGCCTCGCTGCAAGGCCATGCGCAGGCGCAATTCAAACTCGGCACGATGTTCTTCCACGGCGAAGGCGTACAAGCCAATAATATTCAGGCGTACATCGTGCTGAAGATGGCCGCGGTCAACGGCGCCGAAGACGCACTGGACACCGCCGACGAAGTCTCCGAGACGATGTCCCGCGAAGACCTCGAAACCGCGACTCAAGTGCTCGGGCAGATTTTCCGCAAATACTTGATGGAACTGCAGAGCGCCGATGGGCGTACGCCGTTCTCGCCACTGCCCTGATTGCTTGTAGCGATGGGCGCGAATCGGTCTTGAGGCTTACTTCTCAGGCATCGGCATCGGGAACGGCATCACATTGCCGACCGCGCCGCGGGCTTCGCTGATTTTTGGTGTACCCAGACGTTCCACTTCGTCGATACGCACAATCGAGTGCATCGGCACAAAGCTGCGCACCACGCCTTCGAACTGCGCCTTGAGCTTTTCTTCGCTCGGATCAACGACCATTTGCGTGCGCTCGCCAAAGACGAATTCTTCCACTTCCAGGAAACCCCACAGATCACTTTGATAGATCTGCTTGGCGTACATTTCGAACACCTGTCCCTGGTTGAGGAAAATCACCTTGTAGATTGGAGCTTCGCGTTTGGTCATGGCGGGCGGATAACATCGGGGTAAAAATGAGGGCGCGAACTATAGCATAGCCATCGGACGCGCAGCGGTAGGAACCTGAGGGCTTGTTCCCTATAATGCGCGGTTCTTTGAATCACGTGATGACTCTATTCCATGGCCAAGAAGCTCTATATCGAAACCCACGGTTGCCAGATGAACGAGTACGACAGCTCGCGCATGGTCGATCTGCTGGGCGAACATCAGGCCCTGGAAGTCACCGCCCGCGCCGAAGATGCCGACGTGATTCTGCTCAATACCTGCTCGATCCGCGAGCGGGCCCAGGATCGCGTGTATTCGCAACTGGGTCGCTGGCGCGAACTGAAACTGGCCAACCCGGAAATGGTGATTGCCGTCGGCGGTTGCGTCGCCAGTCAGGAAGGCGCGGCGATCCGTGATCGCGCGCCGTACGTCGACGTAGTCTTCGGCCCGCAGACCCTGCACCGCCTGCCGGAAATGATCGACGCCGCACGCATCACCAGGCTGCCGCAAGTTGACGTCTCGTTTCCGGAAATCGAAAAGTTCGACCACTTGCCTGAACCGCGCATCGACGGCCCGAGCGCGTACGTGTCGGTAATGGAAGGTTGCAGCAAGTACTGCACGTTCTGCGTGGTGCCTTATACCCGCGGCGAAGAAGTCAGCCGGCCATTCGACGACGTGATCGCCGAAGTCATCCATCTCGCCGAAAACGGCGTGCGTGAAGTGACCTTGCTCGGGCAGAACGTCAACGGCTATCGCGGCACCACCCACGACGGTCGCCTCGCGGATCTGGCGGAATTGATCCGCGTCGTGGCGGCAATCGATGGCATCGACCGCATTCGCTACACCACTTCGCACCCGCTGGAATTCTCGGACAGCCTGATCCAGGCTCACGCCGACGTCCCGGAACTGGTCAAGCACCTGCATTTGCCGGTGCAATCGGGTTCTGACCGAATTCTCGCAGCGATGAAGCGCAACCACACGGCGCTCGAGTACAAATCCAAGCTGCGCAAACTGCGCGCCGCGGTGCCGGGGATCTGCATCAGCTCGGACTTCATTGTCGGCTTCCCCGGCGAGACCGAGAAAGACTTCGAACAGACCATGAAGCTGATTGCCGACGTCGGCTTCGACTTCTCCTACTCGTTCGTCTACAGCCAGCGCCCGGGCACCCCGGCCGCGGACCTTGCCGACGACACGCCGGAAGAATTGAAAAAAGAGCGACTGAACGCGCTGCAACATCGCTTGAATCAGCAGGGATTCGAGATCAGCCGACAAATGGTCGGTTCGATCCAGCGCATCCTCGTCACCGATTACTCGAAGAAAGACCCTGGCGAACTGCAGGGGCGCACCGAGAACAACCGTATCGTCAATTTCCGCTGCGACAATCCAACGCTGATCGGCCAGTTCGCCGACGTGCACATCGATGCGGCGCAACCGCACTCGCTGCGTGGCTCGCTGATTCAATAAATGAAAAGATCGCAGCCTTCGGCAGCTCCTACAAGTTCACTTTCCGCTGTAGGAGCTGCCGAAGGCTGCGATCTTGACGGTCACGACGTCAGGAATATTTAAGAGCTTTCGCACCCACGCCTCTGGCGTTATCCTTGATTTCATCTCAATTGCCCCAGGGCGGCTAAATACGACCTTGAACGCACCCATAGAACCACATCGTTTTATCCTCGAGCCGTTTGAGGCTCGCCGCTTCGCCAATCTGTGCGGGCAATTCGACGAGCATCTGCGCTTGATCGAACAGCGCCTGGCCATCGAGATCCGCAATCGCGGAAACCAGTTCGAGCTGATCGGCGACCCCAAACTCACCACGTCTGCGGAAAACCTGCTGCGCCGCCTGTACCGGGAAACCAAAGGTACCGAGCTGTCGCCGGACATGGTCCACCTGTTCCTGCAGGAATCGGCTGGCGAAGACCTCGACAACCCCGCCCCCGCCGAACCAACCGTAGCCCTGCGCACGAAAAAAGGCATGATTCGCCCACGCGGCTTGAATCAGCAGCGCTACGTGAAGGAAATCCTCGGCAACGACATCAACTTCGGCATCGGTCCGGCCGGTACCGGCAAGACCTACCTGGCCGTGGCATGTGCGGTCGATGCCCTTGAGCGCGAGCAGATCCGCCGCATCCTGCTGGTGCGTCCAGCGGTTGAAGCGGGTGAGAAACTCGGCTTTCTGCCAGGCGACTTGTCACAGAAGATCGACCCGTACCTGCGCCCGCTGTACGACGCGCTGTACGAGATGCTCGGCTTCGAATATGTGGCCAAGCTGATCGAACGTCAGGTGATCGAAGTTGCGCCACTGGCCTACATGCGCGGGCGCACACTGAACAACAGCTTCATCATTCTCGACGAAAGCCAGAACACTACCGTCGAACAGATGAAGATGTTCCTCACGCGGATCGGTTTTGGCTCCACTGCGGTGATCACCGGTGACATCACGCAGGTCGACCTGCCGCGTGGCACCAAGTCCGGTTTGCACCATGTGATCGAAGTGCTCAAAGACGTGCCGGGCATCAGCTTCACGCATTTCCAGCCCAAAGACGTGGTGCGCCATCCTTTGGTGCAGCGGATTGTCGAAGCGTACGAGCGCTTTGAAAGCCGCGCCGATGCACCCAAGGATACCCCGCGCGATGCTTGAGCTAGACCTGCAGGTTGCTACCGAAGCGTCCGCGCCCGCTGAGGCCGATTTTCGCCGGTGGTGTGAACTGGCGCTGCGCCAACGCACCGCCGATTCGGAAATGACCATTCGACTGGTCGACGAAGAAGAAGGCCGCGAGCTGAATCACACCTGGCGCCACAAGGATTACGCGACTAACGTCCTGTCATTCCCCGCCGAAGTGCCCGATGAGTTTCTCGATATCCCATTGCTCGGCGATCTGGTGATCTGCGTGGCCGTGGTTGAGCGCGAAGCCGCCGAACAAGGCAAGGAACTAAAGGCCCACTGGGCACATCTGGTCATTCACGGCTGCTTGCATCTGCTCGGTTATGACCATATAGATGACGACGAAGCCGAGGAAATGGAAGCGCTGGAACGCGAGTTGCTTGCCGAACTGGGCTATCCCGATCCGTACGCGGACGACGACACCGAACCATCCCCTATCGTTACAACAAAGGATTCAGAGTAATCGCTATGAGCGAAGATCGATCGAGCAACGGGCAGAAGTCATGGCTGGGTAAACTGACCCAGGCTTTTGCCCACGAGCCGAAGAACCGTCAGGAGCTCCTCGAGCTGCTGCGTGATGCACATCAGAACAAACTGCTGGACAGCGAAGCGCTGGCCATCGTCGAAGGCGCCATTCAGGTGGCTGACCTGCAAGTACGCGACATCATGGTGCCGCGTTCGCAGATGATCAGCATCAAGGCAACCCAGACACCCCGTGAATTCCTCCCGGCCGTGGTCGATTCGGCCCACTCGCGCTATCCGGTCATCGGCGAAAGCCATGACGACGTCATGGGCGTGCTGCTGGCCAAGGATCTGCTGCCGCTGATCCTCAAGGAGAACGGCGACAGCTTCAACATCAAGGATCTGCTGCGCCCGGCCACGTTCGTGCCGGAGTCCAAGCGCCTGAACGTATTGCTGCGTGAGTTCCGCGCCAACCATAACCACATGGCCATCGTCATCGACGAATACGGCGGTGTGGCCGGCCTGGTGACCATTGAAGACGTGCTGGAACAGATCGTTGGCGACATCGAAGACGAGCACGACGTCGAAGAAGACAGCTACATCAAGCCGCTGCCAAGTGGCGACTTCCTGATCAAGGCGCTGACGCCGATCGAGAACTTCAACGAGTTCTTCGACAGCGAATTTTCCGACGACGAGTTCGATACTGTCGGCGGTCTGGTGATGAGCGCGTTCGGGCACTTGCCAAAGCGCAACGAAATCACTGAAATCGGCGCCTATCGTTTCCGCATCCTGAACGCCGACAGCCGTCGGATTCACTTGCTGCGACTGACACCTATCGCCCGGTAAATTTAAGGACTGAAATGCGCTGGACAACCCGCCCCGGCTGGCCCGGTAACCTGCTGGCCGTGGCGGCCGGTGCAATCACCACGTTCGCTCTGGCACCTTTCAACATCTGGCCGCTGGCTTTGCTGGCGGTCGGCTTGTTCTATGCCGGTTTGCGTGAGCTGAGTCCGCGCCAGGCGCTGGGCCGTGGCTGGTGTTTCGGTTTCGGGCTGTTTGGCGCCGGCACCAGCTGGATCTATTACAGCATTCATCACTTCGGCGGCGCTTCGGTGCTGCTGGCCGGTTTCCTGATGCTGCTGTTTACCGCAGCAATTGCCTGGTTCTTTGCCCTGCCCGCGTGGCTCTGGGCGCGCTGGTTGCGCCGCAACGAAGCGCCGCTGGCCGATGCCCTCGCCTTCGCCGCGCTGTGGGTCGCGCAGGAAATGTTTCGCGGCTGGTTCCTCACCGGGTTCCCTTGGCTGTATTCCGGTTACAGCCAGCTCGACGGCCCGTTGGCCGGGCTCGCCCCGGTCGGCGGTATGTGGCTGGTCTCGTTCGTGCTCGCGTTGACCGCTGCGCTGATCTACAACGCGCCGCGCCTTTTGCAAACACGCCGCACAGGTTTTGTCGTCGCCGGCCTGGTGCTGTTGATCGGGCCGTGGGCGGCGGGTATCGCGCTCAAGGGCCACGCCTGGACCAGCCCTTCGGGCGCGCCGCTGAGCGTGGCGGCGATTCAGGGCAACGTTGCGCAAAGCATGAAATGGGATCCGGCCGAACTCAACGCGCAGCTCGCGTTGTACCGCGATTTGAGTTTCCGTTCCAAACCGGTCGATCTGCTGATCTGGCCGGAAACTGCCGTGCCGGTGCTCAAGGAGTCCGCCGAAGGTTACCTGCGCATGATGGGCAACTTCGCTGCCGAGCGTAAATCGGCGCTGATCACCGGCGTGCCGATCCGCCAGACCGTGCATCAGGAACGGCGCTTCTTCAACGGCATTACCGTGGTCGGCGAAGGCGATGGGACTTATCTCAAGCAGAAACTGGTGCCATTCGGCGAATACGTGCCGCTGCAGGACATCCTGCGCGGATTGATCGCGTTCTTCGACTTGCCGATGTCCGACTTCGCCCGAGGCCCCGCCGATCAGGCACTGCTGCAAGCCAAGGGTTATCAGATTGCGCCGTTCATCTGCTACGAGGTGGTGTATCCCGACTTCGCCGCCGGTCTGTCGGCGCGCAGTGATTTGCTGCTGACGATCAGTAACGACACTTGGTTCGGCACCTCGATTGGCCCGCTGCAGCATCTGCAAATGGCGCAGATGCGTGCGCTTGAAGCCGGTCGCTGGATGATTCGCGCGACCAACAACGGCGTCACCGGGCTGATCAACCCCTATGGGCAGATTACCGAGCAGATTCCGCAATTCGAACAGGGGGTCTTGTACGGTGAGGTGGTGCCGATGCACAACCTGACGCCGTATCTGCAATGGCGTTCGTGGCCGCTGATGATTGTCTGCTTGCTGCTGTTTGGCTGGGCGCTGATGGCGAGCCGGATGTCGAAAACCCTTTAGAAGCAAAAGATCGCAGCCTTCGGCAGCTCCTACACGGCGAATCTGTAGGAGCTGCCGCAGGCTCCGATCTTTTGATCTTCAACGGTAAAACAGCGAATACCCCACCTGCCCCACCGCTTCATTGAGCAATTGCCCGCTCTGCCAGATGGATTTGAACTCCGGCAACCAGCCACCAAACGGTCTCGCATTATCAGTGCCCAAAAAGCCCACCGGCGCCGGCACCACTTCTAACCCCGCCTGCTGAAAACTCCAGACCGAGCGCGGCATGTGCCACGCCTGCGTTACCACGACGACGCGTTTGATCCCCTGCGGCAACAATATATCGGCGCTGAATTTGGCGTTTTCCCACGTGGTCCGGCTCTCGCCTTCCTGCCAGCGCACCATCACGCCGAAATCGTCGCGCAATGAATCCGCCATCAGCTTGGCCTCGGTCGGCGGCGTGCCGTAATGCAGGCCTCCGCTGGTCAGAATCGGCAAGCCGGAAGCCTTCGCCAGTCGCGCTGCGTATCGCTGACGCTCAAGGCCTACGCCGGTAGGCTGATCATCGCCCCACGCCAGATCTCCGCGTTCGCGCCCCGAGCCCAGCACCACAATTGCGTCGGCGCGTTGTGCCAGCGTCGCCCATTCCTCGCGGGCCAGCGGCGCCTCGCGCTCCAGAGCCTTGGCGCTCCATTGCACGACCACCGGCAAGCTCATCAGCCAGAACCCGCCCAGGCCCACGGCAAAACACACGCGGGCCAGGCGCGGCCGCGAACGGCGCAGCCACCATGCGGCCAGCAACAGCAGCAAAAGAATGCCCGGCGGCAATAAAAGTTGTTTGATGAAATATCGAAAGGGCATCGGGCATCTCCACAGATGCCCGAAGCCTAAGAGTGTTAATCAAGGGTTACAACCAATAGGCGGGATCCTGTTGAAAAAGATCCGGTTCATGACCTGCCATGCGTTACTTGGCCTGCACAGAGCGGAACTTGCCGGTGTCTCTGCGCGGCGCCTTGTCCTTGAGCCAGATGACCTTGGCCGAATGCGCTGCATCGAGCTGCTTCACGGCTTGTGACAGGCAGCCCTGCGTTTCACGTTCACTGCGATCCAGATAGGCCTTGACCAGTTTGAACTCGGCGGGGCTCAAGCCACGCAATTCCAGTTCCAGGGGGCGCTCGTCGCGCAGCCGGTCAGCGGTTTTTACAGCGTCCAGAGCCATGCCCAGACGATCGATCAACCTTTCGTACAACTCGGGTTTAGTCACGTTTTTTTTCCGTTGCTCCACCATCCCTCACCTCATTGAAGATAAGACCCACTCCCCAATAAGAGCTTAGCTTCGCTGCACAAACCGGCGATACGCCGCGACCAACGGCCCCCCATGCATATATTGCGGCGTATGTAGCTGTAATCAGGGTTTCCCTAGGCCAAGCGCGGTCATGTATGCTACGGCGCTTCCTGTAATTCCACTTCCAGCTCGTCCGGGCCACCCCGGAACCTGCGTTGAAGAGGATTAGGCCACCCCTATCCAGTACAAAAGTAGCCATGCACGAACAATATCAGCCCCGTGAAATCGAAGCCGCCGCCCAGTCGTTCTGGGACGAGCAAAAGTCCTTTGAAGTCAGTGAACAGCCAGGCAAGGAAACCTACTACTGCCTGTCGATGTTCCCTTACCCCAGCGGCAAGCTACACATGGGGCACGTGCGTAACTACACCATCGGCGACGTGATCTCCCGCTACCAGCGCATGCAAGGCAAGAATGTTCTGCAACCGATGGGTTGGGACGCTTTCGGCATGCCGGCGGAAAACGCCGCGATGAAGAACAACGTGGCTCCGGCGAAGTGGACCTACGAAAACATCGCCTACATGAAGTCGCAATTGCGCAGCCTTGGGCTGGCAGTCGACTGGTCGCGTGAAGTCACGACTTGCAAGCCGGATTACTACCGCTGGGAACAATGGCTGTTCACTCGCCTGTTCGAAAAAGGCGTGATCTACAAGAAAAGCGGCACCGTGAACTGGGATCCGGTCGATCAGACCGTTCTGGCCAACGAGCAGGTGATCGATGGTCGCGGCTGGCGCTCCGGCGCGCTGATCGAAAAGCGCGAAATCCCGATGTATTACTTCAAGATCACCGCCTACGCGGATGAGCTGCTGGAGAGCCTCGACGAGCTGACTGGCTGGCCTGAGCAGGTCAAGACCATGCAGCGCAACTGGATCGGCAAGTCTCGTGGCATGGAAGTGCAGTTCCCGTACAACGTCGATTCGATCGGCGAAGCCGGCACCCTTAAGGTCTTCACCACCCGTCCGGACACCCTGATGGGCGCGACCTATGTCGCCGTCGCGGCCGAACATCCGCTGGCCACCCTCGCCGCGAAAAACAACCCTGAGTTGCAAGCGTTCATCGCTGAATGCAAAGGCGGCAGCGTCGCTGAAGCTGACGTCGCCACGCAAGAGAAGAAAGGCCTGCCAACCGGCCTGTTCGTCGAGCACCCGTTGACCGGTGAAAAACTGCCGGTGTGGGTCGCCAACTACGTGCTGATGCATTACGGCGACGGCGCGGTAATGGCTGTGCCAGCCCACGATGAGCGCGATTTCGAATTCGCCCACAAGTACAACCTGCCGGTGAAATCGGTGGTGCGCACCAGTTCCGGCGAGACCAACCCGGCCCCGTGGCAAGATGCCTACGGCGAGCACGGCACGCTGATCAACTCCGGCGAGTTCGACGGCCTCGACTTCGCCGGCGCGTTCGACGCCATGGAAGTAGCCCTGATCAAGAAAGAGTTCGGCGCTTCGCGCACCCAGTTCCGCCTGCGCGACTGGGGCATCAGCCGCCAGCGCTACTGGGGCTGCCCGATCCCGATCATCCACTGCGATACCTGCGGTGACGTGCCGGTACCGGAAGATCAACTGCCCGTGGTTTTGCCGGAAGACGTGGTGCCGGACGGCGCCGGTTCGCCATTGGCACGCATGCCCGAATTCTACGAATGCAGCTGCCCGAAATGCGGCGCGCCGGCCAAGCGTGAAACCGACACCATGGACACCTTCGTCGAGTCGTCTTGGTATTACGCCCGCTACGCCTCGCCGCACTTCACCGGCGGCCTGGTGGAAAAATCCGCAGCCGACCATTGGTTGCCGGTAGATCAGTACATCGGCGGTATCGAACACGCCATTCTGCACCTGCTGTATGCGCGCTTCTTCCACAAGTTGATGCGCGACGAAGGCCTGGTCAGCTCGAACGAGCCGTTCAAGAACCTGCTGACCCAAGGCATGGTGATTGCTGAGACCTACTATCGCCGCGAAGCCAACGGTGCCTACACCTGGTTCAACCCGGCGGACGTGGAACTGGAGCGCGACAGCAAAGCCAAGGTGATCAGTGCCAAGCTGAAGACCGATGGTTTGCCGGTGGAAATCGGCGGCACCGAAAAAATGGCCAAGTCGAAGAACAACGGCGTCGATCCACAGTCGATGATCGATCAGTTCGGCGCTGATACCTGCCGCCTGTTCATGATGTTCGCTTCGCCACCTGACATGAGCGCTGAATGGTCGGACTCCGGCGTCGAGGGCTCGCACCGCTTCCTCAAGCGCGTCTGGCGCCTGGCGCAAGCCCACGTTACCCAAAGCTTGCCGGGGAAACTGGACATCGCCGCGTTGACCGACGCGCAAAAAGCCGTGCGCCGTGCGATTCATCTGGCGATCAAACAGGCGAGCCACGACGTCGGCCAAAACCACAAATTCAACACAGCCATTGCCCAAGTGATGACGCTGATGAATGTGCTCGAAAAAGCCGCCCAAGGCACCGAACAGGACCGCGCATTGCTGCACGAAGGTCTGGAAGCGGTGACCTTGCTGTTGGCGCCGATCACCCCGCACATCAGCCACGAATTGTGGAAGCAGTTGGGCCACGCCGATGCGGTGATCGACGCTGGCTGGCCGGCGGTGGACGAAAGTGCGCTGGTGCAAGACAGCCTGACACTGGTCATCCAGGTCAATGGCAAGTTGCGTGGTCAGATCGAAATGCCGGCCAGCGCGACCCGCGAGGAAATCGAAGCCGCCGCCCGCGTCAACGAAAACGTACTGCGTTTCGTCGACGGCCTGACTATTCGCAAAGTGATCGTGGTGCCGGGCAAACTGGTCAACATCGTCGCCAGCTAAATTGGATTGGGCGTCAGGTCTGCCTGGCGCCCTGTAAAAACCTTTCGGGCCGCAAGGCCGGCCCACATGGTTTCAAGGGGAGCAACACAATGATCAAACGCAATCTGCTGGTGATGGGCCTCGCTGTTCTGCTGAGCGCCTGCGGTTTCCAGCTGCGCGGCACCGGCACCACCGAACTGACGATCAAGGAACTCGACCTGAGCGCCCGCAATGCCTACGGCGAGACCGTCACGCAACTGCGCCAGGTGCTTGAGTCCAGCGGCGTCAAGGTCTACAGCGGTGCGCCGTACAAACTGTTTCTGGCTGACGAGCAGGAAAGCCAGCGCATCCTCAGCTACGCCGGCGCTGGTCGTACGGGTGAATACCAGGTCAACACTGTCCTGAGCTATGACATTCGTGGCGAAAACAATCTGCCGCTGCTGAGCGACAAGCTCGAAGTGCAGAAGGTGTTCATTCACGACGGCAACAACCTTGTCGGCTCCGATCAAGAAGCCAACGACGCCCGTCGCGAAACCCGTCGTGAGCTGGTTCAACGCATGATGCTGCGCCTGCAGCAACTGACGCCGGGCCAACTGCAGCAGCTGCAGGAAGCGGCCAATGCCCGCGCCAAGGCTGACGCCGACGCGCTGGAAGCGGCGCAAAAAGCTGAAGCGGAAACCCCGCGTCAGTCCCCGCTCGAAGTGCCACAGCAGTAAGACGTTCGGGGCGCTCCGGCGCCCCGTTCGGTATTCCTTATGAAGCTCGCTCCCGCCCAACTCACCAAACACCTGCAAGGTGCCCTCGGCCCGGTCTACATCATCAGTGGCGATGACCCACTGTTATGTCAGGAAGCGGCCGATGCAATCCGCAGCGCTGCTCGCCAGCAGGGTTTTGACGAACGCCAGGTTTTCGCCGCCGACGCCAATTTCGATTGGGGCACGCTGTTGCAGGCCGGCGCGAGCATGTCGTTGTTCGCGGAAAAACGTCTGCTGGAATTGCGTCTGCCCTCGGGCAAGCCGGGTGACAAAGGCGCCGCCGCGTTCATCGAATACTGCTCGCGCCCCGCGGAAGATACGGTGCTGCTGATCAGCCTGCCCAAGCTCGATGGCAGCGCGCAGAAAACCAAGTGGGGCAAGGCCCTGGTCGAAGGCCAGCACACTCAGTTCATCCAGATCTGGCCAGTGGATGCCAACCAGCTGCCGAGCTGGATTCGTCAACGTCTGTCGCAGGCCGGGTTGTCGGCCAGCCAGGACGCCGTCGAACTGATCGCCGCCCGCGTTGAGGGCAACTTGCTCGCTGCCGCGCAGGAGATCGAAAAGCTCAAGCTGATGGCCGAAGGTGGCCAGATCACCGTTGAAACCGTGCAGGCGGCCGTTGCCGACAGTGCGCGTTTTGATGTGTTCGGGCTGACCGACGCGGTACTCAACGGTGAACCCGCCCACGCCTTGCGCATGCTCGAAGGTCTGCGCGGCGAAGGGGTGGAACCGCCAGTGATTCTCTGGGCCCTGGCGCGGGAGTTGCGCCTGCTGGCCAACATCTCGTTGCAGTACAGCCAGGGCACGCCGCTGGACAAGTGCTTCAGTCAGGCGAAACCGCCGGTCTGGGACAAGCGCAAACCACTGATGAGCAAAGCCCTGCAACGCTACTCGGCGCAACGCTGGGCGCAATTGTTGCTCGAAGCCCAGCGCATCGATGCGCAGATCAAAGGCCAGGCGGCGGGCTCGCCGTGGATGAGCCTGAGTCGACTGGCGTTGTTGATGGCTGGCCAGCGTCTTTCTCTGCCTGCCGAATAACATCAAAAGATCGCAGCGTGCCGCAGCTCCTACACCGATCCCTGTAGGAGCTGCGGCACGCTGCGATCCTTTGATCTTGTTTTCCTACAAACACTGCCCATATTTGTCCTATAGACAGATACACAACATCGGCAGATTATTGCCCCGCAAAATTCACTCACTCGAGAGAACCCTCATGAGCAAAAAACCAGCGAAGCATGGTCCAAACAAGGCCAAATCCATCGTCGCCCAACCCTTGTTCCGCAGTCGTCAGGAACGACCAAACAAGGGCAAAGGCAGCTACCGCCGCGAAGCCTTCCAGTCTGACAGCTGGGAGGCTTCTTACTTTCTGGCTGCCTGAAGCACAGCACCCCCCGGTCATGTTAAGGTCTGCACCTGATCCGCATCCCCTGGAACCGTGCATGCCCTTTAGTCTTTCCCGTCGTTGGCCAGTTCGCCAACTGATCGCTGCCTCCAGCTTCATTCTGCTTGTCGCCTGCGCGGAAAAACCGACCGCCGCCGACGCGCAACCCCTTCAAGCCGCCCCTGTCGCCACGGCCCCAGCGATCATCCCGCCGGTAGTGCCGTCCGCAGACCCTCTCGATATCCAGCCCACGCAGACCTTCGCCGAATGGCAGGCGGGTTTCCGCAAGGATGCGCTGGCCGCCGGAATCCGCGCAGACCTGTTTGACCAGGCCTTCGCCAACGTCAGCTTTGATGCCAGTGTGATTCGCGCCGACCGCAGTCAGCCGGAATTTTCCCGCCCGGTGTGGGAATACCTCGATGGCGCGCTGTCGCCGTTGCGGGTGCGTAAAGGCCAGGCATTGATCAATCAGTACGCCGACATTCTGCAAAGCATCGAGCAGCGATATGGCGTCGATCGCCAAGCGCTGGTGTCGGTTTGGGGCATGGAAAGCAACTTTGGCCAGTTCCAGGGCAGCAAGTCGGTGATCAATTCACTGGCCACTCTGGCCTATGAAGGGCGGCGTCCTGGCTTTGCCCATGCACAACTGATCGCTGCCCTGCAGATCCTGCAACAGGGCGATATCACGCCGGAGAAAATGCTCGGTTCCTGGGCTGGTGCCATGGGCCAGACGCAGTTCATTCCGACCACTTACAACACCCACGCAGTGGACTTTGACGGTGACGGTCGACGCGATATCTGGGGCAGCCCGGCCGATGCGCTCGCATCCACTGCGCATTATTTGCAAAGCTCTGGCTGGCAGCGCGGCCAGCCGTGGGGCTTTGAAGTGCAACTGCCCGGCAGCTTCGATTACACGCTGGCTGACGGCGCAATTCGCAAGAGCGTTGCCGAATGGCGGCAACTGGGCGTGATCATGCCGAACGGCGGTCAAGTCCCGGCGGGCTCGGAGCAATTGTCTGCTGCCCTGCTGCTACCCGCGGGTTATCGCGGGCCGGCCTTCCTGATCCTCGATAACTTCCGGGCGATTCTCAAGTACAACAATTCGTCGTCGTATGCGTTGGCGGTGAGCCTGTTGTCGGAGCGCTTCAGCGGCGCGGGCATGATCGGCGGGACCTGGCCGAAGGACGACTTGCCGCTGAGTCGCACCGAGCGCATTGAGTTGCAAAGCTTGCTCAGCCAGCGCAATTACGACGCGGGCACGGCAGACGGCATTATCGGCGCCAACACACGCAAGGCGATCCGCAGCGCGCAGCAGGCGCTGGGCTGGCCGGCGGATGGGTATCCGACGCACAAGTTGCTGGAAAGCCTGCGCTCGCAATAAAGCCAAAATCAAAAGATCGCAGCGTGCCGCAGCGCCTACATGTATCCGGTGTAGGAGCTGCGGCACGCTGCGATCTTTTTTGTTTTATCGGGTTACCACATCCTGCTCCAGCATCAGCTCCTGCTTCCCGGCATCCAGCCGCACCAGCGCGCCCAGAGGCAGCGTCAGGTTCGGATCGCAATGGCCACTGCGCCAGCCGGACACCACCGGGATCCGCAACGGCTCGAATGTCTGCTTGAGCAAGCGGTTCAGCGCAGCCACATCCACGCCCGCAATATCCCCTACCAACACCCCACGCAATTTGGCCAGCTTGCCGGCCAGACGCATTTGGGTCAGCAGGCGATCGATGCGATACAGCGGCTCGTTGATGTCTTCGATAAACAGAATCACCCCTTCGACATCAATCTCATACGGCGTACCCAAGGTCGCGGCGATCATTGCCAGGTTTCCGCCGAGCAATCGCCCGTGAGCGATGCCGGGCTCAACCGTGGTCAAGGGATAAGCCACCGGATGGCTCAGCACACTCCCCGTCTTCAATTGTCCGCGCAGCATGGCGAAGAACGAGGTGACAGTCGGCGGCTCTTTGTCGCCGAGCAAATCGGCATTGAGCAACGGGCCATGAAAAGTCACGAACCCGGCGTAACGGCTGATCGCCAAGTGCAACGCCGTGATGTCGCTGTAACCGACAAACGGCTTGGCATTGCGGCTCAGCAAGTCATAGTCGATGCGGTCCAGTAATCGCGGCGTGCCGTAGCCACCGCGCAGGCAAATGATCGCATCGACTTCGGGATCGGCGAACGCCGCATGCAGATCGCGCAGACGTACCTCGTCACTGCCAGCCAGATAACCATTGGCTTCGTAGACACCGGGAAACACTTTCAACCGATAGCCCCGGCCGCGCATCCATTGCATCGCCTTGTCGGTGTCCAGGGAACCGGGGCCGGCGGGTGCTATGACGCCGATCAGCCCTTCCGAGGGCAGCGCGGGCACGGCTCGGTGCGGACAAAGTGTGTGGGTGGGTCGAACGGTCATCCTTGGATCTCCCTGTGAGTCATGCGCACACAGTAGTCAGGAACGCGGGTAAACAGAAGAGGTCGGCTACACCGCATTCAGCAGGAAAAATCTGCATCGAATGTAAGACGGGCAAAAAAATGCCCACCGGGCGCTAAATCCTCGGCGGGCATTTTTTATCCAGCGCTGAATCAGGAACCCAGCAGCTCAGCCTTGACGAGCTTCGCCTGCTCATCGGCATGGTACGAAGAACGCACCAAAGGGCCGGAAGCGACGTTTTTGAAGCCCATCTTGTAACCTTCTTCGGCGAACCAGGCGAAGGTGTCCGGGTGCACGAAACGCTGCACCGGCAAGTGGCTGCGCGACGGTTGCAGGTATTGACCGAGGGTCAGCATGTCGATGTCGTGTTCGCGCATGCGCTTCATGACTTCGATGACTTCCTCGTCGGTCTCGCCCAGACCCAGCATCAGACCGGATTTGGTCGGAATGTGCGGCATCATCTGCTTGAAACGTTGCAGCAGGGTCAGCGACCACTGGTAATCCGAACCCGGACGCGCAGCCTTGTACAAGCGCGGTACGGTTTCCAGGTTGTGGTTGAACACATCCGGCGGCTCGGCCGCGGTGATTTCCAAGGCGATGTCCATGCGGCCGCGGTAATCCGGAACCAGGGTTTCCAGCTGCACGTTCGGCGACAGTTTGCGGATTTCACGGATGCAGTCGGCAAAGTGCTGAGCACCGCCGTCACGCAGGTCGTCGCGGTCAACCGAAGTAATCACCACGTACTTGAGCTTCAGGTCGGCGATGGCAATGGCCAGGCTTTCCGGCTCATTGACGTCCAGTGGCTTCGGACGACCGTGGCCGACGTCGCAGAACGGGCAGCGACGGGTGCAGATGTCGCCCATGATCATGAAGGTGGCGGTGCCGCCGGAGAAGCATTCACCCAGGTTCGGGCAGGACGCTTCTTCGCAGACACTGTGCAGCTTGTGTTTGCGCAACAGGCTCTTGATCCGGTCGACTTCCGGCGACACCGGGATGCGTACGCGAATCCAGTCGGGTTTCTTCGGCAGCTCGGTAGTGGGGATGATCTTGACCGGGATGCGTGCAACCTTCTCGGCGCCGCGCAGCTTGACGCCGGCTTCGACCTTGGGACGCGGGGCCGGGCGCTCGGTCACGTCGAGCGTCGGGATCATGGTTTGCACTGCATCAGTAGTCATATCAGTCGATTCCGCCCGTAAGGGTCGTCTGCTCAGCATAGTCGAGGTGTTTGACGAGCTGCGCGCGCAGCCGGGCACTTACCTCGGCAAATTCAATCGATCCTGCGTGATCGCTCAGCTGGGTCATCGCCAGCCCGGCATAGCCGCAGGGATTAATCCGTCGAAACGGTTCCAGGTTCATATCCACGTTCAGGGCCAGGCCATGAAAGGAACAACCGTGGCGAATGCGCAAACCCAGAGAAGCGATTTTTGCTCCATCGACGTAAACGCCGGGAGCGTCTGGCTTGGCGGCGGCGGTAACGCCGTAGCTGGCCAGCAGTTCAATCAGGCAGGCTTCCATGCGGCTGACCAGATCGCGCACGCCGAAACCCAGCTTGCGCACATCCAGCAACAGGTAGGCCACCAGTTGGCCGGGGCCATGATAAGTCACTTGGCCGCCGCGATCGACCTGCACCACCGGAATATCGCCTGGCAACAGCAGATGTTCGGCCTTGCCGGCCTGGCCCTGAGTGAACACCGGCGGGTGCTCGACGAGCCAGATTTCATCGGCTGCAGCGCTGCCGCGTTCGTTGGTAAAGCGTTGCATGGCATGCCAGACCGGCTCGTAAGCCATCTGGCCAAGCTCGCGAAAGCCCAGCGTGCCGTGCATCACAACACCATGTGCACGAAGCCGGTCGCCCGCAGTTCGCTGTTGATGTTGTACAGCTGATCCTGATCGGTGGCGACGATGTGCAGCTGAATGGTGGTGTACTTGCCAGTGCTGCTTTGACGCTCGTCGATGCGCTCATCGTTGATGGTCGCGTGTTTCTTGACGATTTCAATGATCTGGTCTTTGCGACCGACGCCCGTATCGCTGATCACCTTGACGGGATAATCCGTTACAGGGAATTCGATCTTCGGCGCCTTTACTTCGGTATCGGTCATGGCGTAACGGCCTCTTAAGCCGTGGTAACGCACATGGCCCCGCACCGGATCGGGGCGGGGCCATGCAGGTCAACACTAAATCAGTTGAACAAGCCGTAGAAGAATAGACGGATGCTATCCCACATGCGGCGGAAGATACCACCCTCCTCGACGCCATCCAGAGCGATCAGGTCAGCGCTGTGCACAACCTTGTCTTCCAGTTTGACTTCGACTTTACCGATCACGTCGCCCTTGGCGATTGGCGCAACCAGTTGCGGGTTCATGGTCATGCTCGCAGCAAGTTTTTTCAGCTGGCCTTTCGGCAGAGTCATGGTCAGGTCTTGCGCCAGGCCGGCCTTGACTTGATTGGTGGTGCCTTTCCAGACCGGGGCCTGCGCCAGCTCGGTGCCCTTCTGATAGAAGGTCTGGGTTTCGAAGAAGCGGAAACCGTAGGTCAGCAGCTTCTGGGTTTCAGCGGCGCGGGCCACTTCGCTGTTGGTGCCGAACACCACCGCGATCAGGCGCTGGCCGTCACGGACAGCGGAAGACACCATGCAGTAACCGGCTTCGTCGGTGTGACCGGTTTTCAGACCGTCAACGGTCTTGTCGCGCCACAGCAGCAGGTTGCGGTTAGGCTGTTTGATGCCGTTCCAGAAGAATTCCTTCTGCGAGTAGATCGCATAGTGAGCAGGGTCTTCGTGGATGATCGCACGGGCCAGAATCGCCATGTCATGGGCCGACGAGTAGTGCTCAGGGTTTGGCAGACCGGTCGGGTTCATGAAGTGGGTGTTGGTCATGCCCAGTTCGGTGACGGTCTTGTTCATCAGGTCGGCGAACGCGTCTTCGCTGCCGGCGATGTGTTCGGACAGGGCGACGCTGGCGTCGTTACCGGACTGAATGATAATGCCGTGCAGCAGATCGCTGACAGTGACCTGCGAGCCGACCTTGATGAACATCCGCGAACCGCCGGTGCGCCAGGCGTTTTCGCTGACGGTCACCGGATCGTTTTCACCGATCTGGCCACGACGGATTTCCAGAGTCGCGATGTAAGCGGTCATCAGCTTGGTCAGGCTGGCCGGTGGCAGGCGCTGATCGCCGTTGTTTTCGACCAGCACGTTGCCGCTGCTGGCATCCATCAGCACGTAGGCTTTGGCGGCCAGTTGTGGTGGCGACGGCATCATCTCGGCCGCAAAGGCGGCTGGCGAGAGGAGCAGCGGGACTAGCAGACACAGGCGTTTGGCAAAGGTGGTGATGTTCATCCGTCTCTCGAAATCGCTAATGGAAACTTGCCCGAAGGCAAAACTTATTCAGACAGCCTTCTAACGGGCCATCGCGGGTTCAGTTGCTCACTCCAGTCACCCTTGCCGGGCTTTTGTTCTTCGACGAGCCAACAACCTGGTTCACCCCCCAATCGCTGGTGAACCGTCAATCAAGGTCTACGTGTTACTTACTCGGTTACAACGCTCGGCGAGCCAAGGTTGGCCAGACGCACGCTGTTCTGCACCTGGGCGATTTCACCCGGCGAGCCGATCGGCCCCAGGCGAACCCGGTGCAGGGTCTGCTGATTGCGCACGATCGAGCTGATGAACACCGGAGCGCTCACCATCCCGCTGAGCTTCGACCTCAGCAGTTCTGCAGCGTCCGGGTTGGCGAACGCGCCCACCTGCAGATACTGGCCAGACGCTGGTGCAGAAGCGTTTTTTTTTGCATCGATCTGCACCGGCACGACGGCCGCGGCGTGTTGCTGCGGCGGCGGCGTCCATTGCTCGACGGTGCCGGCCGACGCCGTGATCACCGGAGCGCTATTTTGCGCTACTTGCGGCTCGTTGAGCATCAGCGGCGCCGGACGCCCCTTGGCCGCCCACCACTGCTGCGGATCAATGCCTTCGACCTTGACCCGCGCGGTGCCGGTTTCGGCATAGCCGAGTTTTTTTGCCGCAGCGTATGACAAATCGATGATGCGATCGGAGTAGAACGGCCCACGGTCGTTGACCCGCAGGATCACAGTCTTGTTGTTGTCCAGGTTGGTCACCCGAACGTAACTCGGCAGTGGCAAGGTCTTGTGCGCGGCACTCATGCCATACAAATCGTAGACCTCGCCATTGGCGGTGTTCTGGCCATGGAATTTGGTCCCGTACCAGGACGCCGTGCCGGATGCGACATAGGTCTTGGATTCCTGCAACGGGAAATAAGTCTTGCCCAGCACCGTGTACGGGTTGGCCTTGTAGGCTCCGGTGTGCAGGGTCGGCGTGGCGTCAGGGATACGCGACACATCGACGTCCCACCACGGCGCGCCATCTTTGTGGGCGCGATTGATGTCCAGGCCCGGCTGCGCGCGCACAGCGGTCGAGGAAGTCTTCTGGGTCGGCGAACGGCTGGTGGAGCAACTGGCGACCAGCACTGCCAACGCAGCGAATGCCACCAGCTTCAGGGGTTTACTGTTAGGCAATGCCTGCATTACTTGACGCCCCGTGCTTGTACCAGCTGTTCAGACAGTTGATGTACGGCCATGGCGTACATCACGCTGCGGTTATAACGCGTGATTGCGTAAAAATTCTTCAGGCCCATCCAGTATTCAGGGCCGTTGTCGCCTTCGAGGCGAAATGCCGTAACCGGCATATCATCGCGCAGCGCATCATGACTTGACCAGCCCAGCGCCCGCAACTCTCCCGCCGTCTTAACCGGTTCGATGCCAGTGGTCAAACCCTCATCGACCTGCTCGCCACGCACATCGGCGCGACTGACCACCGGTTCGCCGGCGACCCAGCCGTGCTGTTTGAAATAGCTCGCAACGCTGCCGATCGCATCGTCCGGGTTGTTCCAGATATTGATGTGACCGTCACCGTCGAAATCCACCGCATAGGCGCGAAAGCTGCTCGGCATGAATTGCGGCAAGCCCATCGCCCCGGCATACGAACCCTTGAGGGTCAACGGATCGACCTGCTCTTCGCGGGCGAGCAAGAGGAACTCACGCAGCTCCTTGCGGAAAAATTCGGCACGCGGAGGATAGTCGAAACCCAGCGTGGACAATGCATCGATCACCCGGTAATTACCGGTATTACGTCCGAAAAAGGTTTCGACGCCGATGATCGACACAATGACTTGTGCCGGTACGCCGTATTCCTGCTCGGCACGGGCCAGTGTCGCCTCGTGCTGACGCCAGAAATCCACCCCGCGAGCGATGCGCGCGTCAGTGATGAACATCGGGCGATATTCTTTCCACTGCTTCACGCGTTCGGCGGGCCGGGAAATGGCATCGAGTATCGCCTGCTTGCGTTCAGCCTCGCGAAACACCGCCATCAATTGTTCGCCGGCGAAACCGTAGTCGCGGGTCATTTCACCGACGAACTCGGCCACCTGGGGTGAGCCTTCGTATTCGCCGGCCAGCGCTTCCTGCATGCTGCCCAGGAGGCCCATCAGGCCTACCACTGGCGCGCATCGAGTCGCCCAGCCACGCATTACTTGCATTGCACTCTTCACCTTATTCAAACCTGTGCGATCCACTTGCGATGGGTATGGATCGACATCAAAACCCCAAACGCTGACAGCAGCGTCACCAGCGAAGTTCCTCCGTAGCTAATGAACGGCAACGGCACCCCTACGACCGGTAACAGGCCACTGACCATACCGATGTTGACGAAAACGTAAACAAAAAACGTCATGGTCAAGGCACCGGCGAGCAATTTGCCGAACAGCGTTTGCGCCTGAGCGGTGATCACCAGGCCCCGGCCAATCAAGAGGAGGTAGATCAGCAACAAGGCGCAGATGCCCACTAGGCCGAACTCTTCGCCGAGCACGGCAATGATGAAGTCGGTGTGGCTTTCCGGGAGAAAGTCCAGGTGCGACTGGGTGCCAAGCAGCCAGCCTTTGCCGAAAACGCCGCCGGAACCGATTGCGGCTTTCGACTGGATGATGTTCCAGCCCGTGCCGAGCGGATCGCTTTCCGGATCGAGAAAAGTCAACACGCGCTGCTTCTGGTAGTCGTGCATGACGAAGAACCACATGGCCACCGACACCGGCACGGCCGCCGCCAGCACGCTGACGATCCAGCGCCAGCGCAGCCCGCCCATGAACAGGACGAAGGCGCCACCGGCGAGGATCAGCAATGAGGTACCGAGATCCGGCTGACGCACGATCAGAATGAACGGCACGCCAATCAACATCAGGCTGATGCCGACGTGCTTGAGTTGTGGCGGCAAGGTGCGTTTGGATAAGTACCAGGCGATCGTCGCCGGCATCAGGATCTTCATGAATTCCGAGGGCTGGAAGCGGATCACCCCGGGTATGTTGATCCAGCGCGTGGCGCCCATGGCGTTGTGGCCCATGATGTCGACGACGATCAGCAGCACCACCCCTATTACATAACCGAGCGGCACCCACCGTGCCATGAAGCGCGGTTCGAGCTGGGCGATGACAATCATCGCCACCAGGCCAATACCGAACGACGTGGCCTGCTTGCCGAGCAGATCCCAGCTTTTGCCGCTGGCCGAATACAGCACGAACAGGCTGCCGGCAGCGAGAATCAGCAGCAGGATCAACAGCGGGCCATCGATGTGCAGTCTTTGCAGCAACGTCGCGCGGCGACGCATCACATCCTCACTGGAGAGCATGCGATCAAAATTATTCATCACGGGCCGTAGCCTCCGCAGTGATAGGGCTGGCGTATTCGGCCTTCAGCCGTCCCTCCGGATCGAGTAGCCAGGCGTCCATGACCTGACGCACCACCGGCGCGGCGACACCGGAACCGGATTCACCGTTCTCGACCATCACCGACACGACGATTTTCGGGTCGTCGGCCGGGGCGAAGCCTACGAACAAGGCGTGGTCGCGGTGACGCTCCTGAACCTTGGAGCGGTCGTATTTCTCGCCCTGCTTGATCGCCACCACCTGCGCCGTACCGGATTTGCCAGCGATGCGGTATTGCGCGCCGATCGCCGCTTTGCGCGCGGTTCCGCGGGCGCCGTGCATCACTTGCTGCATGCCATGGTTGACCTTGGTCCAGTCGGACGGATCGCGCAGAACAATGTTCGGCATCGGATTTTCGTCGACCGGCTTCACGCCTTCGAGGGATTTGGCCAGGTGCGGCCGATTCCATACGCCTTTGTTGGCAACCAGAGCCGTGGCCTGGGCCAGTTGCAGCGGCGTCGATTGCATGTAGCCCTGGCCGATCCCGAGGATCAGGGTTTCGCCAGGGAACCACGCCTGTTTGCGCGTCGCCCGCTTCCATTCGCGGGACGGCATCAGGCCCGGGGATTCTTCGAACATATCCAGCGAGACCTTCTGGCCGATGCCGAATTTGTTCATGTAGGCCGACAGCCGATCGATGCCAAGCTTGTGCGCCAGGTCATAGAAGTAGGTGTCGTTGGAACGCATGATCGCCGTGTCGAGGTCGACGAAGCCGTCACCTGTGCGGTTCCAGTTCCGGTACTTGTGATCGTAGTTGGGCAGCATGTAGTAGCCCGGGTCGAACACTCGGCTGGAGGCCGTGACCACGCCCGAATCCAGACCGGCAATTGCCACCGCCGGTTTGATCGTCGAACCCGGCGGATACAGCCCGCGCAGTACGCGGTTGAACAGCGGCCGGTCGATGGAATCGCGCAATTCGGCGTAGGCCTTGAAGCTGATACCGGTGACGAACAGGTTCGGGTCGAAGCTCGGCTGACTGACCATCGCCAGCACTTCGCCGGTCTTCGGATCGAGCGCCACCACCGCGCCGCGCCGCCCGCCAAGCGCGGCCTCGGCGGCTTCCTGCAACTTGATGTCCAGACTGAGAACGATGTCCTTGCCGGGAATCGGATCGGTGCGCTTGAGCACGCGCAACACGCGTCCACGGGCGTTGGTCTCGACTTCCTCGTAACCGACCTGACCGTGCAATTCCGGCTCGTAGAAACGCTCGATGCCGGTTTTGCCGATGTGGTGGGTGCCGCTGTAGTTGACCGGATCGAGGCTCTTGAGCTCCTTCTCGTTGATCCGCCCCATGTAACCGACCGAGTGCGCAAAATGCGCGCCTTGCGGGTAGTGACGAACCAGCTGCGCGACCACCTCCACGCCGGGCAGACGGAACTGGTTCACGGCAATGCGGGCGATCTGCTCTTCGCTCAACTCGAACAGGATCGGCACTGGCTCGAAAGGCCGGCGCCCCTGACGCATGCGCTTCTCGAAGATCACCCGGTCCTCGGGCGTCAGCTCCAGCACTTCGACGATAACGTCGAGCACCTGCTGCCAGTCGCCGGAACGCTCGCGGGTCATGCTCAGGCTGAAGCTGGGACGGTTATCCGCCACGACCACGCCGTTGCGGTCGAAAATCAGCCCGCGCGTCGGCGGAATCGGCTGCACGTGGACGCGGTTGTTCTCGGACAGGGTCGAGTGGTACTCGTACTGAATCACCTGCAAGTAATACAGCCGCGCGATCAGCACGCCGATCAGCATCACGATCACAATCGCACCGAACACGACGCGGCTGCGCACCAGACGTGCGTCCTTTTCGTGGTCCTTGATGCGGATCGGCTGAGACATGAGGGCTGGATTACTTGTGGTAAGGGTGACCGGACAGCACGGTCCAGGCACGATACAACTGTTCGCCGATCAGGATTCGCACCAGCGGGTGCGGCAAGGTCAGCGGCGACAACGACCAGCGCTGGTCGGCGCGGGCACACACTTCCGGCGCCAGCCCTTCCGGGCCACCGACCATGAAGTTGACCGTACGCGAATCAAGACGCCAGCGGTCGAGCTCGACCGCCAGCTGTTCGGTACTCCAGGGTTTGCCGTGGACTTCCAGCGTGACGATCCGCTCGTTCGGCCCGACCTTGGCCAGCATGGCTTCGCCTTCCTGGCGGATGAATCGGGCCACGTCGGCATTCTTGCCACGGGTATTGAGCGGTATTTCCACCAGTTCCAGCGCCAGCTCGGACGGAAGACGCTTGGCATACTCATGCC
This sequence comes from Pseudomonas fluorescens, assembly GCF_900636825.1. Lineage (NCBI taxonomy): Bacteria > Pseudomonadati > Pseudomonadota > Gammaproteobacteria > Pseudomonadales > Pseudomonadaceae > Pseudomonas > Pseudomonas fluorescens. The sequence continues at coordinate 5,193,122 of NZ_LR134318.1, forward strand.
AGCCTTCTTCCACCCACTTGGGCATGCGTGAACCGACGGCGATCAGGCGCAGTCGCACAGCAATCCCTTACAGCTGGTCTTTGTTGAGCTTGGTGAAATGCTCGTGGGTGTTTTCCGGGCTGTGGTGTTTGGCATCTGCCGCACGGCTTTGCTCGGCACCGGCCCACAGACGTTCCAGATCGTAGAACTGACGGGCCGAGGCCGTCATCATGTGCACGATCACCAGATCAAGGTCGAGCAGCACCCAGTCGCTGTCGCCCTTGCCTTCTTCGCCGAGCGGCTTGGCGCCCTGCTTCTTAACTTCTTCGCGAACCTTGTCGAGCATTGCGTTGATCTGGCGGTTGGAGGTACCGGTGGCGATGATCATGTAGTCAGTGATGCTTTGCTTGTCGCGAACATCAATGACCTGGATGTCCTGGGCCTTGACGTCTTCCAGGGCTGCCTTGGCCAGTTCGACCAGTTGCGCGCCGGTGAGCGGCTCGTTGGTGTTGACCGGCTCCGGCAGCGGCGCGCTCTTGAACGTGCCTTTGCGCTTTACTTTGGTTTGGTCTTTGTCAGTCATATAAAACTCGTTTTGCTCATGTATTCGGCGGCTTGGGGATACGTGGATTCGTATCAGTGAAGCACGCCTTGTTCAGTTCGACGCACGGTACAGACCGTGCGCATCGATGTAGGCCAGGACCGCGTCGGGCACCAGGAAACGTACCGACTTACCGCTGGCCAGCAGTTGACGGATCTGGGTGGCGGAAACCGCGAGCGGTGTCTGCCAGACGAATGCAATCTGTCCGCTCGGCCCCTTCAGGGCCAGCGGGTCGCTCACCGAACGCGCTGCCAGCAGGTTGCGCAAGGCATCCGGCGGTTCGCTGTCGGCGTCCGGGCGCTGTAGCACCAGGATATGGCAATGCTGGAGCAACTCTTCCCAGCGATGCCAAGTGGGCAGGCCGCAAAATGCGTCCCAGCCCAAAAGCAGAAAAACCTGGGTATCTGCGGCCAGTTCGGCGCGCATCAACTCCAGGGTATCAATGGTGTAAGACGGCTTGTCCCGCTGCAATTCGCGGGCGTCCACCACCAGCGGCGGCACTCCGGCCACCGCGCACTCGACCATCGCCAGCCGATCCTGCGCCGACACTTGCGGCGTGCCGCGATGCGGTGGCCGCGCGCTCGGCGTCAGTCGCAGCTCATCGAGCGCCAGCGCTTCGGCGACTTCCAGCGCGCCACGCAGATGGCCGATATGCACCGGGTCGAACGTGCCGCCCAACACGCCAATGCGTTGCGGACGGGACTCGCTGTCGGTGTGCGGCGCTATCAGGTCGAGGTCGCTCAAGTCAAACCGTCGCCTGGCCGCGCAACTGGCCATCGCCGACCACGATGTACTTCTCGCAGGTCAGCCCTTCAAGCCCCACCGGGCCGCGGGCGTGCAGCTTATCAGTAGAAATGCCGATCTCGGCACCCAAACCGTATTCAAATCCGTCGGCAAAGCATGTCGGCGTGTTGATCATCACCGAGGCCGAGTCGACTTCCGCGACAAAGCGCCGGGTGTCGGCGAGGTTTTCGCTGACGATCGAGTCGGTGTGATGAGAGCCATAATGGTTGATGTGTTCGATAGCCTGATCCAGCCCGTCGACCACGCGGATCGACAGAATCGGCGCCAGATACTCGGTGCTCCAGTCGTCCTCCGTGGCCGCGACGGCGTCGATGATCGCCCGGGTACGCTCGCAGCCACGCAGCTCGACGCCTTTCTCGCGGAACCGGGCAGCCATGGCCGGGAGGAAAACCTTTGCCACCGCTTGATCGACCAGCAACGTTTCCATCGCGCCGCAGATGCCGTAGCGATAGGTCTTGGCGTTGAAGGCAATCCGCTCGGCCTTCGGCAGATCGGCGTCTGCGCTAACGTACACGTGACAGATGCCGTCCAGATGTTTGATCACCGGTACGCGGGCGTCGCGGCTGATGCGCTCGATCAGACCACGGCCACCGCGCGGGACAATCACGTCGATGTATTCAGGCATGGTGATCATCGCACCGACGGCGGCACGGTCGGTGGTTTCGACTACTTGCACCACGGCGGCGGGCAACTCGGCTTCGGCCAGACCGCGCTGAATGCATGCGGCAATCGCGCGATTGGAATGAATCGCCTCGGAGCCACCGCGCAGGATCGTCGCATTGCCCGACTTCAGGCACAGACTTGCCGCATCGATGGTCACATTCGGACGGGATTCATAGATGATTCCGATCACGCCCAGCGGCACGCGCATCTTGCCGACCTGAATGCCCGACGGACGGAAACTCATGTCGCGGATCGAACCGACCGGATCAGGCAATGCAGCCACCTGACGCAAGCCGACGATCATGCCGTCGATACGCGCCGGAGTCAGTTCCAGACGCTCCAGCAAAGCCGGCTCAAGGCCATTGGCGCGACCGTTGGCCAGATCCTGTTCATTGGCTGCGGCGAGCTCGGCACGTGCAGCGTCCAGAGCATTGGCAGCAGCCTGCAACGCGCGATTCTTCTGCGCAGTGCTGGCACGGCCGATGACCCGGGAGGCTTCACGGGCGGCGCGACCCAATCGGGTCATGTAGTCAAGAACGGACTCAGTCATGGTCTGCTGGGGTCTTGGCAAAGAGGAAAGCGGCAGATTATAGCTGTCGCGTCCCGCGACTAACAGCGGTGACGGGCGGATGGTCGAAATCAGCTGCGATTGGCCATCGTTCAGCCGTAATTAAGCTCAGCGTTGGTATCATCACGGCCTCTTGAGCCTGGATAAACCTTGCCCATCATGACCAACGTGCCTCTTCATTCGACCCCTGCGCGCCTGCCCGTGGGCCTGCCGGACAGTTTTTTCGAGCGTGACGCCCAGGTCCTGGCCAAGGATCTGCTCGGCAAAGTCATCCGCCACCGGGTCGGCGAGCTGTGGCTGAGCGCGCGAATCATCGAAACCGAAGCGTATTACTTTGCCGAGAAAGGCAGTCACGCCTCGCTTGGCTACACAGAAAAACGTAAGGCTTTGTTTCTGGATGGCGGGCACATTTATATGTATTACGCCCGTGGCGGCGATTCGCTGAACTTCAGCGCGCAGGGTCCGGGCAATGCCGTGCTGATCAAATCGGCTTATCCATGGGTCGATGAAGTCAGCGGCCCGGCGAGCCTTGCGCAGATGCTGCTGAACAATCCCGATGCTCAGGGGCGGCCGCGGCCGACGCAAAAGTTGTGCGCCGGGCAAACGTTATTGTGCAAAGCGCTGGGTTTGAAAGTTCCGATGTGGGATGCCAAACGTTTCGATCATGAATTGCTGTTGGTGGAGGACACAGGGCCGGCGCCCGCGCACATCATTCAAACTACTCGGCTGGGCATTCCCCTCGGTCGGGACGAACATCTGCTGTACCGCTTCGTCGACGCCGCGTATGCACAATGGTGCACGCGGAACCCGCTGCGACGGGGTCAGGTCGAAGGCCGGGATTATCTCCTTCTGTAAATTCTTACTCCTGTAGGAGCTGCCGCAGGCTGCGATCTTTTGATTCTGCTTTAAAGAAACAAGATCAAAACATCGCAGCCTGCGGCAGCTCCTGCACAGGGCTCATCATTGGTTTGGAGTTTTTGGTATGGGCCCATGGCTCGATAGCGTGACCGGTTGGCTGGCAGCCAATCCGCAGTGGCTGGCCGCAGCGGTGTTCATCGTCGCGTGCGTGGAATGTCTGGCAATCGCCGGGCTGATCGTGCCGGGCACGGTGCTGCTGTTTGCCGTGGCGGTTCTGGCCGGCAGCGGCGCATTGTCATTGAGCGAAACCTTGCTGCTGGGTTTCCTTGGCGGCATCCTCGGCGATCTGATTTCGTACTTTCTCGGCCGACATTTCCATCAGAACATCCGCCGCCTGCCCGGTTTGCGCCATCACCCGGAATGGATGGCCGGCGCGGAAAGCTATTTCCAGCGTTACGGCATCGCCAGCCTGCTGGTGGGGCGCTTCATTGGCCCGTTGCGGCCGATGCTGCCGATGGTCGCCGGCATGTGCGACATGCCCTTCCCGCGTTTTGCCGCGGTCAGCCTGTTGGCCGCCGCGGGCTGGAGCCTGGCCTATCTGCTGCCGGGCTGGGCGACCGGCGCGGCGTTTCGCCTGCCATTGCCGGAGGGGTTCTGGCTGGAGGCCGGGATCGTCGCCGCCAGCATTGCAGTGATGGTCGGCTTGAGCGTCAACAGCAGCGTACGCCGCCATCGTCGCGCGACGATCTGGATCAGCAGCATGAGCCTGTTGATCCTGATCGGTCTGTTCATCGGCTACCCCTACCTGACCGCGCTGGACAAAGGGGTGATGGCCCTGGTGCAGGAACATCGCCAGCCGGCGCTGGATGAAATCGCCGTGACGCTGACCCTCATTGGCGAATTCCGCATCATGCTGCTCTTCAGCGCTCTGCTTGTGCTGCTCCTGCTGCTGTGCAAGCAGTGGCGCCAGGCAGCGTTCGCGTGCGCCACGCTGCTGGTCACCGCGATGGCGAATACCACCACCAAATATTTCTTCGCCCGGGTGCGACCGGAAGTTCTTACCGAACCGCTGACCAGTTACAGCATGCCCAGCGGCCATGCTTCCGGCGCCTTCGCGCTGTTTCTGACGCTGGCGGTACTGGCCGGGCGCGGGCAACCGCCACGCATGCGTCTGACCTGGCTGCTGATCGGCTGCATTCCGGCGCTGGCGATTGCATTGTCGCGGGTCTACCTTGGCGCGCACTGGCCGACCGACGTGTTGGCCGGGGCGATGCTCGCCGCGTGTGTCTGCGCCGCAAGCCTGTGGCTCAGCCAACGCCAGACGCCCCTCAATGCCATGCCAGTGAAAGTCTGGTGGCTGGTACTGCCGGTTCTCGTCGCGCTGTTCAGTTTCTTTGTGTTGCGCCACTTGCCGCATGTGATGACGCGATACGCTTATTGAACACGCTTTTGGCAGCGGCGTTCACCCGTGTGGGCGGCGCCGTCACGCGCTGCCATCTGCGGCTTTCTGTACGATTTTCACAACAAATTTCCTGATTTCATTTTTGTGTATGTAGTCGCCTTTTGCGTTATCGACGGCACTGAAAGTCGGCGTTTCCAGGGTTTTACTCAGAAACAGACACTCTCCCGTGCGCTTGCTCCTCAAGCGAGCGTAAAAAATGCTCGCTCCGATCGGCAGATTAACGAGCGCATCATTATCCTGGTGCAGTAATTTGAAATAGTCAGGCGCAGTGTCTTGGGCAACATATAACTCGCCAGTGCGCTCATCGACATTCAAATGCCAGCCATTATAAATACCCTCTGCGCTGACTTTGATAATGTATTCACTTCCAACCGGATTGAAACGCAACAATAACGCTTTGTCATCATCATGATCAGCCAATGTCACCAACGTTGAAATCGCTGGATCAGCCAAGTGCGCCTCAATATCAAGCCTCTGTCCAAGTGTCAGACGAGAAAACTTCTTTCTCGCTCTGAGGCGTTGTTCGTTCAACACCAAAGCACGCCCTTGCAGATACAACTTCGCGGTAAATTCATGAACTATTGTGGACATACGAAACCTGCGTTCTGGTTAATCTGATTTCGCCAAAATGGTTGCTCAAACCGCTACAACCGACAGAGGCGCCACCGCAGGGATCCCCGAGCTATCTTTGCCGGCGAGCTTCACGCGTTTGCGCTTGCGTCGCTCCAGCACGGCCAGATCCGCACATTCACTGGCTTTACGCACATGGCGCTCGTCGTTACTGTCGCCACTGGCGAACTTCATCATGAACTTACTGACAATATCATCCCAAAAAGCCCATTCATCCTCATATAAAGTCATCGCTAATTCCTTTTTACAATCAAGTTTGTTCTGTTGGCGCAGGCCACACTACAGTCGCCCTCACAAAGAAAACAACTATTGCTCGTCGCTCCATTCATACAAAAATTGACAACACAACTGGCAAAACAAAAACGGCGGAACAACACCGCATGCACATGCGACATTAGCCAACACCATTTCCGCCATAACACTCACGGATGAGAGCGCTAAATTGTCAAAGCCATTTATTCAACGCCACGCACAGACTGATCCCAATGACCCGGTACGGATCACCGATTCAGAACCTGACGACTTGTCCGGCGACAGCGAGGGCGCTGTCACGGATATTGCGGACGCCACCGTCAAACCGGTTTTGACTGCAAAGACCCCGAGCCTTGAAGACCTCGACAGCCTGTTCGGCCCCCTGCGATTCGGCGAGTGTACGGTGACGCGCAAAGAACTCGTCGCCATGGGCGCGACCCTTGATGGCAAGGAAATCACCGCGGCCAACACTTACGTTGCGAGCCCCGACCAAAGCTTTATCGACGCACTTGAATTTGATCCCGCCAGGGTCAAACAGCGCCTGATGTCAGTGGCAAGCGCAGACGCCGAACTTGTCGCAAGTTTGCTGTACGAGGTCGCCACCCACCGGTCAGCTGACGCCGCAACCTTGTTTTCCCCAGCCAAAGAAGGCTCTTTGGATGTGGGCATGGACAGGATCGGGAAAAGATTGAGCTCGGTGCAGCGCCTGGAAATAACTCACTCACCTCTGTCCGAGCAACTTCCAGACTGGGTGGACCAGGCCAAGAGCCGCACCATGAATGTAGTGGGCGTCGGCATGCAACTGTATGGCCTCTACAGCGCTTATCGAGGCGCGATTGAAGCACTCAAGCAAGGTGATCTCGGCGAGGTGGGGATCAACCTCGGCGGGGCCGGCGCGGAAATCACGTCGATCGGGGTCGAGTACGCGTTGGTCAAAACCGGCGAGCAAATGATCCGTCAGGGTTCGCAGAATCTGGACCTGTTCAGCAAAACCTCTTCGGGCAAGTGGCTGGCACGCAGCGCCGGGCTGGTCGCAGCGGCGCTGACCCTGCCCTTTGATATCTACACGGCTATCAAGTCATTTAACGACGCGGCCAAAACGGAAGGGAAAAAAGCTCAGGATCTGTACGTGACTGGCGGCCTGAGCGTGGCGAGTGGCGGCATCTCGCTCGCCTTGGGGATCGCCGCCCTGATGGGCCTCAAGTTTGCAGGTCCCATCGGCCTCGTGGCAGCGGGGCTGATGATTGCCGGCGCGACCATTTATCAAGCGGTTCGGGTGGTGGATGATATCGATGACTACATCGAACTGACGGTTGGCGAACGTTGGCGCGCGGGGTGGCTGGCGTTCTGGAGCATGGAGCAGGACGCTGAACTGATGGACCGTTTCAACGCAGCCAAAACCTACAGCGATTATGAAAAACTGCTCAAGAAGAGAAGCCTGGGCTGGCTGAAAAAAGAGTTCAAGGAACGCTTCGAAGCGGTCTACATCGGCCGCTTCGATGTAACGACCCAGCAAAGGGAAATTCACCGACTCGAATGGGCCGAAGGCGAGAAACCCTTTGATACTGTGAACAAGCCGATCATCAAGGAAACTGACGACATACTTTCCGCCTGGGATGGCCTGCCGGATGACAACGACCGCGTGGTGTCGGACCAGCGCGATGCGAAAAAAGGCGTGTTCTGGCAGCTCGGAGATGGCAATGATCTGATCATGGGTGTGGGGGACCAGCCCAACCACTTCAGCCTCGGTGCGGGGAAAAAGTACCTGACCGGCGGCAACAAGGACGACGCGTTTGTGTTCCAGTCCGCCGCCCAGACGCTACAGGCCGCATACAAAGAGGAACCCGGAACTCTGAAAGGAGGGCAAGGGACTGATCTGCTGTGGTTGCAGGGCAAGCACCAACACATTGATCACGGCGCCAATCCCACGCCCTATCTCGGTTATTCGATCGACCTTGCACAACAGAAAATCGAATTGATCCCCACCGACAGCACCACCAAACCGGTGTTGTTCGCGAATATCGAATCCATCGAAAAAGTCGAAACACTGGCCGGCGCGCAGAACAAAGTGATTGGTAGCGAGCAAGCGGATGTGATTGCGGCGAACGGCGACGACGGGGTCGACGCGGGCGCCGGCAACGACCATATCAGCCTGCGTGGCAATCACGTTGCAGCCGTTGGCGGCGCCGGTCTCGACACCTATCACCTGCACAAGGCAAGCCGGCGGATTTCCATCGCTGAAGACGGCAAGGATGAAAGCATCGTGTATCTGGGGGTGCCCATGGAGTTCGTGCAGCGCTGGACAGTTCAGGGCGAAACCCTGGTGATCCACTCATTGCGCGACCATCAACGCGCCTCGCCCCAACGGGAAGTGATCATCAAGAATGTTTACCAAACCCTCGGCAAACAACGTTCGTTGCACAACGCCAAGTGGGTATTCATTACTGCGGATGGCTATTACCTGCAGCCTGATTGGCCGACGGAAATCACTGGCACCGCGGATGTCACGCTCAAAGTGCTGGTCATCGTACCCGGTACCGCAAAAGCCGCGCCCGTCCTGCTCAACGGCAGCCGTACCGTTGAGCATGGCGCCCCGGAGACCTTCTATTGTCTGGATCGTGGAACGAAGCCCCGTCAGTTGCGCATCAATCAATCCGCTCAGGAACGACAGTGCACAATTTTCGCTGACTTCGACAGCAGCGAGATCAAAGCAGTCGAAGCCTCTTACACAGTGAGCGTGAAAAAAGGCATCAACACCGTCCTCGACTACAAGAGCCTTTCCTTCAAGTTAACGTTCGCCGAGGGGCTGTTATTCATCCATGAACCAATGGTGCAAGCCGCGCAGAACCCAGCGGACATGGGCGGCGGAATCATGGCATCGGGTTGGAAACTGCTCTGTGATATCACCCTGGTAATGCGCGACGGCGTGTCCTACTCCCTGGACTTCCCTCGTACCAACGTTCGCGAAGACGCGCGCAATCCCGGATACAGACTCATTCAGAGCCTTGGCTCACTGCGTCCGCGAGGGGGACGTTATATCTGCGCCAAACCCGTCACTACGCGATACGAACTGAAAGCAACAGCGCAAAGAATCGATCTGGCCGCGAGCGAATATCGCTCGATCCTGCATTTCGAAGGGCGCTCGAATACTTACGATCTTTACCCCTCGAAAAATGTTTCGCTGCAACTGTCTACCCATGAAGGCAGCGCAGCGTCTTCAACCTGGAACATCTACACGCAAAACGTCGATGAACGAATTTATCGCCAGGAAATTGCGCTCAACAAGAATCTATTGGAAATCGGCAGCGTTCATGTGCAGCTTCCAGATAGCGAAAACCCCGAACTTCCACTCGAAACGCTATACGTGATGCTTACTTCCGGCGTCACTTACAAAATCCATACGCTGTTCAACTGGATCGAACTGTTTGCCATCGACGCCTCGGCTTACGCGTCGGTCGCCGATGTCATTGCAGAGATTCAACAACACAAAAAATTCGAGTCGAATCAGGTATTCGAAGACACCAGAGTCCTGATTCAGAACATCCAAATGCAGTCCTCGACAGTGGGCGACATTTATTACATTGCCGATACCGATACCTGGGAGCTGGACAGCGATCCTGCTCAAATCATAAACACCGACGACCTGATGATTACGCCCAGATCAAACGCAGATTCGACTGAGATCGATCTGAAACCTGTCAAGGAATGACAACATGCGCCAGAAAACGAACAGCTCTCCCCCGAGAGTCGACATCCTGGATCCTCAAACACCGCGGATACCTGACGCCGAAGTGCCGCTGTTTCGACTGCCGGACATTCTGCCCGTCACAGCGGTTCAGAAGCTGGACACCGGCCCCGCTAAGCCCGTGGAATCGAGCGGCCAGCGCGGCGATGAACGCGGCGTAATTTCCGCCGTGGCCATCACCGACTCTGCCGTAATCACCGGCATCGGCGCGTCCCCAGCGACGGTGCACGGGTTGACCGACTACTTGCTCAAACCCGCCATGCTGCGCGGCATGCAGCCCGCTGACCCGGAGGGCTTCCGCTATGTGGTCGGACGCAAGTTTGCCGATGTGAAAGGCATTGGCACGGTGCACATCGAGTTCGACGCCAGCATCAACGCTCATCGGGCCAGCGACCTCTATAAACGGTTGCCGCCAGGGGTGGTGCTGTTCAAAAACCCGGGTGAAGCAACGTGGAGCCCGATTCCGGTGGTGCAGCACGCCAACCCGTTGAAACGGCCGCTGACACCCGAGGGCGAGGCCTCGACCGGCTCGCCAGCGAAACGACCGGTATCTGTCCCCGAGCCAGTGCCCGAGCCGCCTGTCAACGCGATCGAGGCACACGGTCTATTACTCGACGGTCCGTTCAAATCGCTGTATCCCGAACAAACCCCAGAAGAGCGGGCAGAACGCCTACGCGGCTTCAATCTGTCGCCCCGCCAACACGCCCGATTGCTGACTGACCTGAGCGCTCACCTGCAACTTCCAGCATGGCTCGAAACCCACAGGCTGCAGTCCATCGACCCAGACCATCCCGCGCGATTCGAGCACATGCGCAAGGACATCGAGCCGCTGCTCATTGCCTTGAGAAACGACAAGCATTGGGATAACGCTGACATCCAAAACAGTGTCAGCCGAGAGTTTTATGAGGCGTTCCTAAGCAGCGTCGGTTATTTGCGCAATACCCACGGCAACCTCTACCGCACGGATATCCCAGGGGTTTTCCGCGCCGATGACCGCACGCCGTTCGAACTTGCGCTGGACGGCAGAATACTGCCGCGCATGAAGCATCCCAAGGGCGCGACAACTGACATCCCGATCAGCAGCACGGTGAGCCTGAAATTGCTCAGCGATTACAACACCGCTCCCGATCCGGAATACCTTTTGTATAACACCCAGCATGATCGGCGTCCCGGCAGGCGACCTGACGAAATGGACGACACTGAGGTTGACGCGTCGTTCGATGATGACAGTCCCTATGAAACCATCCGCCACGAACAGAAACTCGTCTTCAACTACGCGATCGACACCCGCGGGATGGAAGTTGTGCTGAACGAAGAGAATCGTTACTTCAATCGCCATGACAGGCAGCAAGGCGCTTGGCTGCCGGATGACTCGCTTGAAGCGCATGTTTCCGTTGCCAAGGATCGGGGCATCGACAGCGCGCGCCTATGGCTGCTCGATTCCAGTCTCACTCGGGCGGCAAAAATAGATGACCTTGCCGAGATGGCCGGTGATCAGGCGCAATCGATCACCGACCGCACCCACGCCGGGGCGCGCAACATGGACGAGTACGATCGGTTGATCAGCGCCGCCGCCAGCGCGGGCAAACCCGTTCTGCAACTTGCCGGTGAGGCATTTTCCAACGATATCGCCTGGCCCCGGTAACGGCTGCCAGCCTTATCAGGTGAACAACTCGCCCTGCAGTTCGTCGAGCAGCGCCTGGATCGCATCAAGGCGCTGCTGCGGATCGTCGAGTTGCAGCAGGTCGATCTTGTCTTCCTCGGCAAACGGCAGCAGGTACGCCAACTGGTTCGCCAGCGACTGTTGGCCTGCTGCGTCGGTGCCCATGTTCAACGCCTCGACCATCGGGTGTTCGGCCAAGGCCTTGAGCAGCGCGACCAGATCAGCATCTTCTTCCTGCAGCGGTTGTTCGGGTTCGTCATCGAGCCAGTCGACCTCAGCGACCAGCAACTGATCGCGCTGCACTTCGGTGCGCAGCACCTCAAAGCGGCGCCCGCCCTGCACGCGGATTCCCAGCAAACCGTTGTCCTGTTGCTGAAAATCGGTGATCCGCGCTTCGCAGCCCACCAGTGCAAAACCTTCCGGCGCCACCCCGACTTCGCTGCCCTCGAGGATGCACACCACACCGAAACCGACGCCCTGTTTCATGCAGCGGCCGATCATGTCGAGGTAGCGTGCTTCGAAGATCTGCAAGTCGAGGTTGCAGCCGGGAAACAGCACTGTGTTCAGCGGGAAAAGCGGCAGACTCATAGACATTTCCTTACACCACCATCGACACCGCCAACGGCAGGAACACCGCCGTGGCCACGCCCATCAGACTCATTGCCAGCGCGGCAAACGCGCCGCACTCATCGTTTTCCTGCATCGCCACGGCCGTGCCAACTGCGTGGGCGGTCATGCCCAACGCCATGCCGCGCGCTTCGGGGCTGTGCACGCCGAGGCGGGTCAACAGCGCCGGACCGAAGATCGCCCCGATCACCCCGGTGATCAGCACGAACACCGCTGCCAGCGCCGCTACTCCACCGATCTGCTCGGCCACCAGCATCGCAATCGGCGAGGTCACCGACTTCGGCGCCATGGTCATCAGAATCATGTGATCGGCACCAAACCACCAGCCCAGCGCCACACCCATTCCGGTTGCGACCACCCCGCCTATCACCAGCGTAGTAAAAATCGGCCAGAACAATTGACGGATGCGTCGCAGATTCAAGTAAAGCGGCACCGCCAACGCGACCGTGGCCGGGCCGAGCAGGATGCTGAGGATCTCGGTGCTTTTGCGGTATTCGGCGTACGTCAGGCCACAACCGAGCAACACACCAATCACCAACAACATGGAGACCAGCACCGGTTGCAGAAAGATCCAGCGGGTTTTCTCGAATGCCGCCAGCACCAGTTGATAGGCGCCAAGGGTGATGCCAATGCCGAACAGCGGATGATGAATCACCGACGCCCACGCACCTTGCCAGTCGAACAGCATCAGGATTCCTCCGACCGAGGCGCATGGCGCTTGATCAGACGCTGCATCAGCACCCCCGCAAAGGCCATCGACAGGATCAGCGACAGCACCAGCGCGCCGACGATCGCCCAGAAATCCGCGGCGATCGCTGTCGCGTAAACCATCACGCCCACCGCCGGCGGCACCAGCAGCAGCGGCAGATAACGCAGCAGACTGCCCGCCGCCTGGTTCAGCGGTTCCCCGACCTCACCGCGCACGATCAGGAAGACCAGCAACAGCAGCAAGCCGACAATCGGCCCCGGCAGTATGGGCAACAGCAAATGGTTGAGCGCCGTGCCGAGCAATTGAAACAGCACTAGCAGGGTCAGGCCACGTAGCAACATCCGACATCTCCGTCTTGTATTTCACCCAGCAGGGGCCCGGCATTATAAGCATGCCTGCGCTATGGATCGGCATTCGCCAAAAGCATGGTCGGTTGACCGGAGCAAATCGCCATGATGATCTACAGTGGTTCGCAGGGCGGTCAAACCCGCCACCAGAAAAACTATAAAACCGATGAACCCAAGGAGAGTCTCAATGCCCTATGTTCCCGTTGCAGAGCTCAAAGATTATGTCGGCAAGGAACTCGGACGTTCCGAATGGCTCACCATCGATCAAGAGCGCATCAACCTGTTCGCTGAAGCCACCGGTGATTTTCAGTTCATTCACGTCGATCCGGTCAAAGCCGCGCAAACGCCGTTTGGCAGCACGATTGCCCATGGTTTTCTGTCGCTGTCGCTGATGCCGAAACTGATGGAAGACATCCTCGTGCTGCCGGAAGGCGTGAAGATGGTCGTCAACTATGGCCTGGACAGCGTGCGTTTCATCCAGCCGGTGAAGGTCAATTCGAAGGTTCGCCTCAAGGTCGACCTCGGCGAAGTGACCGAGAAAAAACCCGGTCAATGGCTGCTCAAAGCCACCGCAACGCTGGAGATAGAAGGCTCGGACAAACCCGCCTATATCGCCGAGCCGCTGTCGCTCTGCTTCGTCTGATCGTTCTGGATGCGAAGCAGCGCACGCTGTTTCGCGTCACGTCTCTATATATGCGACGCATAGCTGCGGCATACTCGGTCGCCTAATTGCCCGGATCCCGCTATGCGCTCAATCGCTCGTCTTGCACCCCTTGCCCTGACCCTGATGCTCACCGCTTGCGGCGACGGCGAATCGCTGTTGCCGCCGGATGCGCGCCTGCCGGACGGCGGACGCTATCGCGGGGAACTGGTCGATGGTTTGCTGCAAGGTCAGGGCCGCGTCGACTACCCCAATGGCAGTTGGTATGCCGGGCAGTTCGACAAGGGCCAATGGCACGGGCAAGGCGAATGGCATGGCAGCAACGGCGAGGTTTATCGCGGCCAGTTCCAGCAAGGCCTGTTCGAAGGCCAAGGCAGCCTGACCACCAGCGCCAGCAGTTACACCGGCGGTTTCAAGCAGGGCCGACGCGACGGTGAAGGCACTCTGAAAGAAAACGGCATGACCTATCGCGGCGAATTCAAGGCTGACCAGTATTCCGGGCTCGGCCGTCTGGAAATGGACGACGGCAGCTCTTATCAAGGCCAGTTCGCCCATGGCAAACCCAACGGCGAAGGCCAGCGCGGCGATGCCAGCGGCAATTCTTTCAGCGGCCACTTCGTCAACGGTCAGCTGGAAGGCAACGGCACCTTCAGCAGCGCCGATGGCGACATCTATGTCGGCGGTTTCAAGAACAATCAACTGCACGGCAAGGGCCGCTACGAAAACGCTGACGGCGACGTCTGGCTTGGCCAGTTCAAAGAAGGCGCGCTGACCGGCAAGGGCGAACTGATCGGCGCCGACGGCAGCCATTTCGTTGGCACGTTCAGCGACTGGCGCTTCAGCGGTCAGGGTCGCTTGAACCTGGCCGATGGCAGCTTCTATGTTGGCGGTTTCGACAACGACAGTTACTCCGGACCCGGCACGCTGGTGTTGACCGACGGTAGCGTGATGAGCGGCAGCTGGATCAACGGCCAGCGCGTGCGCGATGCCGACGGCAAGTTATTGCCCGACACTCTCGAAATCGGCTTGCTCGCCCAAGGTCGCTTGCTCGACGACGCATTGGCGGCGATCCCCGCTTCGACTCCGGCGGTCGAGCTGTACACCCTGACCCTCGGTGGTGACGGCAAGCAAAGCGTGTTTCTGCGCGAATCTGATTTCGTCGCCAATATGCTCCATACACGCTTCGGCGCCCACGGCCAGATTCGCCTGGTCAACCACCGCGATCATCTCGGCGACCGGCCGATGGCTACCCGCGAGAACCTGCGCCGCGCCGCGCAAACTCTCGCCGAACGCAGCGGCCCGGAAGATTTGCTGTTCATCTACCTGACCAGCCACGGCACCGCCGAACACGAACTGGTACTCGATCAGCCGCGCATGGAACTGGCCGACCTACCGGCAGACGAACTTGCCGCCGTGCTGGCGCCGCTGAAGAACCGCGACAAGATCATCGTCATTTCCGCCTGCTATTCCGGCGGCTTCCTGCCCGTTTTGAAAGACGAACGTACGCTGATCATGACCGCCTCGCGGGCGGATCGGGTGTCGTTCGGCTGTTCGGAAGAAGCCAACTTCACTTACTTCGGCGATGCGCTGTTCGCTCAGGCGCTGAACCAGACCGACGATCTCGAGCAAGCCTTCAAGCTGGCCAAGGCCACCGTCGCCGAACGCGAACTCGCCGACGGTTTCGAAGCTTCCGAGCCGCAGATCTGGGCGCCGAAAACCGTGCTCTCACACTGGCAGCTGCTGCGTAAACAGCAAGCCCGAAAAGCATTGCAAAGCACCGCATTGAACGACGGGGCGACAAAAGGCAACTAAGCTGAACAGTATCAAGGGAGAGACACTATGTACTTGACGCCTCAGCACGTATTGCTTGCCGGAGCCACCGGATTGACCGGTGAACATCTGCTCGACCGTTTGCTCAATGAGCCAACGATTACCCGTGTCCTCGCCCCTTCGCGCCGGCCGCTGGCCGAGCATCCGCATCTGGAAAACCCGGTCGGCGACCCGCAGGTGTTTCTGCCGCAGCTCAGCGGTCGGGTCGATATCGCCTACTGCTGCCTCGGCACCACGATCAAGCAGGCAGGTTCCGAAGAAGCGTTTCGTGCGGTGGACCTGGACATGGTCGTGGCGTTCGCCAAGCGTGCGCGGGAAATGGGCGCACGGCACCTGATCGTGATCAGTGCGATTGGCGCCGACCCGAAATCGTCGGTTTTCTACAACCGGGTCAAAGGCGAAATGGAACAGGCCCTGCGCGCGCAGGACTGGCCACAACTGACCATCTGCCGGCCTTCGCTGTTGTTGGGCGAGCGCATCGAACCGCGGCTGGCCGAGCAACTGGCCGGGCCGTTATCGAAGCTGATTCCCGGCAAATACCGCGGCATCGAAGCCTGCCAGTTGGCTCGGGCGATGTGGCGGCTGGCGCTGGAAGAACAGGATGGCGTGCGGGTGATCGAGTCGGACGAGCTGAGGAAGTTGGGCAAATAATCTTGCGGTGGCTGGGCTGGCCTCTTCGCGGGCAAGCCCGCTCCCACAGTGTTCGTCTGCGACCATAGTTTTGTGAACGACATAGAAATCTGTGGGAGCGTGGCTTGCCCGCGAATGGAGTGCGCAGCACTCCCCTACAATCCACCGGTCGCCTGAAAACTCACGCCAATCACCGTGAGCAAAGACAGCGGCAACAACAGCGTATCAAGCAATGCACTGGCAGGCAGATCCACGCCCGGATAGCGCGGCGCTTCGGCACCGAACCGATCCATCGCGCAACAGCCGCCATTCAACGCATACAGGTCCAGCCGCGTTCCCGAATACACCACCGGTGCGCCCGGCTTCGCCGCGTCCAGTGTCCGCGCCGTGGCGCACCCGGCCAATATCACCATCAGGCCCAGCAACAGCAGCTTATTCATCGCTGCTCAGGTGATGCTCGCCCCAGCGCGGCAACATGTCCTGCGGGATGCCCAACAGATTGAGGATCCGCGCAACGACGAAGTCGATCAGATCATCGATGGTCTGCGGCTGATGATAAAAGCCTGGCGACGCCGGCAGGATCGTCACGCCCATGTTCGACAACTTGAGCATGTGTTCCAGGTGAATGCTCGAATACGGCGCTTCGCGCGGCACCAGAATCAACTGACGGCGCTCCTTCAGCGTGACGTCGGCGGCGCGCTCGATCAGGTTGTTGCAGGCCCCCGTCGCGATCGCCGACAGCGTGCCGGTGGAACACGGCACCACCACCATCGCCGCTGGCGCGCCCGAGCCGGAAGCCACCGGCGACATCCAGTCTTCCTTGCCGTACACACGAATCTGCCCGGCGGCCGCGCCGGTATATTCGGTGAGGAACGCCTGCATCATCTGCGGCTTGGGCGGCAGCGTTACATCGGTCTCGGTGGCCATCACCAATTGCGCAGCCTTGGAGATGAGAAAGTGCACTTCGCGATCTTCACGCACCAGGCAATCGAGCAGGCGCAAGCCGTATTGCGCGCCGGACGCGCCGGTCATCGCCAGCGTGATGCGTTCCGGGCCATTGCTGTCGAAACGAGTACTCATTGCAGCGCCTCGGCGAGTTTGCCGTGCAGGCCGCCAAAGCCGCCGTTGCTCATGATCACTACGTGAGTGCCGGGCTGCGCCTGGCTTTTCACGCGCTCGATAATGCCTTCCAGCGAATCGCTGACAATCGACGGCACTGTGCACAATGCAGCAGTCGCGCCAAGGTCCCAGCCAAGGTTTGCCGGGGCATACCAGATGACCTGGTCGGCATCGACCACGCTGTCTGGCAAACCATCACGGTGCGCGCCGAGCTTCATCGAATTGGAGCGCGGTTCGATGATCGCGATCAGTGGCGCATCGCCGATGCGTTTGCGCAAGCCATCGAGGGTGGTGGCGATGGCAGTCGGGTGGTGGGCGAAGTCGTCGTAAATGGTAATGCCGCGTACTTCAGCGACTTTCTCCATGCGGCGCTTGACGTTCTTGAACGCGCTCAGACCGGCGATGCCCATCGACGGCACCACGCCGACGTGACGCGCAGCGGCCAGAGCAGCCAAGGCGTTGGCGACGTTGTGCTGACCCGTCAACTCCCACTCGACGGTGCCTTGCGCCACGCCTTCGAACATCACTTCAAACGCCGAACCGTCCTCGCTGAGCAATTTGACCTGCCACTGACCGCCGGCACCGGTGGTTTGCACCGGTGTCCAGCAACCCATCTCGATGACGCGCTGCAACGCCGGTTCGGTAGTCGGATGGATGACCAGGCCTTCGCTCGGGATGGTGCGCACCAAATGATGGAACTGACGTTCGATCGCTGGCAGATCGGGGAAGATGTCCGCGTGATCGAACTCAAGGTTGTTGAGGATCGCGGTACGCGGGCGGTAGTGGACGAATTTCGAGCGTTTGTCGAAGAATGCACTGTCGTACTCGTCGGCTTCGATCACGAAGAACGGCGTGTCGCCCAAGCGCGCAGACACCGAGAAGTTCTGCGGCACGCCGCCGATCAGGAACCCCGGGCTCATGCCGGCGTGTTCCAGCACCCAGGCGAGCATGCTGCTGGTGGTGGTTTTACCGTGCGTACCGGCCACCGCCAACACCCAGCGACCTTGCAGCACGTGGTCAGCCAGCCACTGCGGGCCGGAAACGTACGGCAAGCCTTTGTTCAGTACATATTCCACCGCCGGGTTGCCACGGGACATGGCATTGCCGATCACCACCAGATCAGGTGCCGGATCGAGCTGCGCCGGGTCATAACCCTGTGTCAGCTGAATGCCCTGAGCTTCGAGCTGCGTGCTCATCGGCGGGTAGACGTTGGCGTCGGAGCCGGTCACGTGATGGCCCAGCTCTTTGGCCAACACCGCCATCGAGCCCATGAAAGTCCCGCAGATACCCAGAATATGAATGTGCATAGTCGACCTCGTAAAACATGGCCGCAGGTTAGCGTAGGGCGGGGGAAATGGCACTCTTTAGCTGACTCGAATACTCCCGGTCCATCAACTGTAGGAGCTGACGAGTGCAACGAGGCTGCGATCATTTGATCTTATAAAGAACAAGATCAAAAGATCGCAGCCTGCGGCAGCTCCTACAGGGGAATTCATGCGATTCGGGCGATCCCGTGTTTGCGCAGCTTTCTGTACAGCGTATTGCGGCTGACGCCGAGCTGCTGCGCTGTGTGGGTCATATGCCAGCGCGTCTGCTCAAGCGCATTGAGCAATGCGAGGCGCTCGGCGTCGTCCAGAGGCTGGGCGGCAATCTGCGCAGGCGTAACCGCCGGCCGCACCTGCCGAATCATCGCTGGCAAATCCTCAATTCTCACCCGCCCGTCATCACACAATGCGGCCAGCGTACGCAGGACATTGCGCAACTGCCGCACATTTCCCGGCCAGTTGAACGCCAACAACGCCTGCCACGCCTTCTCTTCGATCAGGATCGTTGCACCGCCGGCCTCCTCAGCCAAAAGAAAATCCAGCAACTGCGATTTATCACTGCGCTCACGCAACGCCGGCAACGCCACTTCCAACCCATTCAAGCGGTAATACAAATCCTCACGGAAGCTGCCGCTCTCGACCCGCTCCAGCAAATTGCGGTGGGTGGCACTGATGATGCGCACGTTGACCGCTTCGGGCTCACCCCCAATCGGCACCACCTGCCGGTCCTCCAACACCCGCAGCAAGCGCGTCTGCAGCGCCAGCGGCATGTCGCCGATTTCATCGAGAAACAGCGTGCCGCCATCGGCCTGCTGCAACTTGCCGCGCATGCCGTCCTTGCGCGCGCCGGTAAAACTGCCACCGCGATAGCCGAACAATTCACTTTCGATCAGGCTTTCCGGAATCGCTGCGCAATTGAGCGCAACGAACGCTTTGCCGGCGCGCTGGCTGGCCTGATGCACAGCCTTGGCGAACGCCTCTTTGCCCGAGCCGGTTTCGCCATTGATCAACAGCGGCACGTCGCGCTCGAACACGCGCAGGGCTTTGCGGAACTCGGCCTGCAATGCTTCATCACCGAGGCAGATGCCAGACAGGCCCGGCGTAGGCGTTGCGCTCGACGCTGGAATAATCGCTGTCGGCTTGCGCGTTTCGCCGCGCAACACGGCAAACAAATGCCGGCCATCACGGGTGCGCAACGGCCAACTGGCGCTGGCATTGGCGCTGGCACGACCCAGCAATTCGTCAAGCGAGCAATCGAAGAACGTCTCTACCGGTTTACCCAGCAAGCCGCCACGAATATGCCCCAGCAGATTCAGCGCACTCTGGTTGACCGCGCTGATCCGCCCTTCGCCGTCAAATGCCAGCAATCCCTCGCTGAACAAGCCGACGGACTCGGCCTGCAGATGAAAACGCAGCAACCATTGATTATCGAAACAGCGCAGGAAGTAGCAGCTTTCGATCATCTTCGCCGACAGATTGACCAGCGCCATGGTGTGAAACTGGCTCTGCCGCGAAACCTCGGGGCGCGCCGAGGACACATCGAGTACGGCGAGCAATTCGCCATGCGGATCGAACACTGGGCTTGCCGAGCAGGTCAGCCCGGTATGGCGACCGCGGAAGTGTTCTTCCTGATGAATCGTCAGCGCCTGGCGCTCGACCAGACAGGTGCCGATGCCGTTGGTGCCTTCGCAGGCTTCGCTCCAGTCGGCGCCGAGCCAGAGCCCGGCGCGTTCGAAAATCTTCCGTTCCGCGGGCGCGGTGACGCAATTGAGGATCACCCCGCGCGCGTCAGTCAGCAGCACCGCGTGGCCGGCGCCAGAGAGTTGTTGATGCAGGCTGCTCATTTCGGTGCCGGCGATTTGCAGCACCTGTTGCAGACGCTCGCGGCTTTCCAGCACGCGGCCGTGTTCAAGCACGGTCGGCGCCATCGTCACTGACGGGTCGAGGTGATAGTCCTCAAGGCAACGCAGCCAGGAACGCGCGATCGACGGATCGGCACCAGGACCGTGCAGGTGCGGTTTGCCCTGAGTGACGGTGAGAACCTGGCGGGCATGGCGACTCAAGTGGTTGTCGTGCATTTCTTATTGTTCTCCCCGAAAGGTCGACGCAAACCTGTGTAGGAGCTGCCGCAGGCTCGGGCCGCGATCGGACGATCTTTTGATCTTGATTTTGATCTTGAAAAACAAAATCAAAAGATCGCAGCCTGCGGCAGCTCCTACAGGGATTGCTGTTGGCTGAGGATCCCTCAGCCAACCGCGCATTGCAATGCTGGCAAGACCGCCCGGTCACGCGTTGTGCCGAAAGCGGTACAAACTGTCAACTTCGCTGTACCGCAACCGCGACAGCCTCAGCCCATTCGTCCGACAAAACCTCGCCAAGGTCTTGATTTGCCTGACCCGCACGGCAGTGGCCCGGCCCTTGCTCTACGCTTATAGCAAGCGCACTTGCGCGTTTCTCTAATAAGTACAAAGCCAAGGAGAACATCATCATGCGTTACGCTCACCCCGGTACTGAAGGCGCCAAGGTTTCGTTCAAAAGCAAGTACGGTAACTACATCGGCGGCGAGTTCGTCGCGCCTGTGAAAGGTCAGTACTTCACCAATACCTCGCCAGTGAATGGCCAGCCAATTGCCGAATTCCCTCGTTCCACTGCCGAAGACATCGACAAGGCGCTGGACGCCGCCCACGCCGCCGCAGATGCCTGGGGCGCAACCTCCGTGCAGGCGCGCTCGCTGATCTTGCTGAAAATCGCCGACCGTATCGAAGAAAACCTAGAGCTGCTGGCCATCACTGAAACCTGGGACAACGGCAAAGCCATCCGCGAAACCCTCAACGCCGACATCCCGCTGGCCGCCGACCATTTCCGCTACTTCGCCGGTTGCCTGCGCGCTCAGGAAGGCAGCGCTGCGGAAATCGACGGCAACACCGTGGCTTATCACATCCATGAACCGCTGGGCGTGGTCGGGCAGATCATTCCGTGGAACTTCCCGCTGCTGATGGCCGCGTGGAAACTCGCACCAGCGCTGGCCGCCGGTAACTGCGTGGTACTCAAGCCTGCCGAGCAAACGCCGCTGGGCATCTGCGTGCTGATGGAGCTGATCGGCGACCTGCTGCCACCGGGCGTGCTCAATGTCGTACAAGGTTTCGGCAAAGAAGCCGGCGAAGCCCTCGCCACCAGCAAACGTATCGCCAAGATTGCTTTCACCGGCTCTACCCCGGTTGGCTCGCACATCATGAAATGCGCGGCGGAAAACATCATTCCCTCCACCGTCGAGCTGGGCGGCAAGTCGCCGAACATCTTTTTCGAAGACATCATGCAGGCCGAGCCGAGCTTCATCGAGAAAGCCGCCGAAGGTCTGGTGCTGGCGTTCTTCAACCAGGGCGAAGTCTGCACCTGCCCTTCCCGCGCCTTGGTGCAGGAATCGATCTACGACGAATTCATGCAGGCGGTGATGAAGAAAGTCAGCCAGATCAAACGTGGCGATCCGCTCGACACCGACACCATGGTCGGCGCCCAGGCATCCGAGCAGCAATTCGACAAAATCCTCTCCTATCTGGAAATCGCCAAGGGCGAAGGCGCCGAGCTGCTGACGGGCGGCAAGGTGGAAAAACTCGAAGGCAGCCTGGCCACCGGTTATTACATCCAGCCGACCCTGCTCAAGGGCACCAACAAGATGCGCGTGTTTCAGGAAGAAATCTTCGGCCCGGTGGTGAGCATCACCACATTCAAGGACGAAGCCGAAGCCCTGGCGATTGCCAACGACACCGAGTTCGGCCTTGGCGCCGGTCTGTGGACCCGCGACATCAACCGCGCCTACCGCATGGGCCGGGCGATCAAGGCCGGTCGCGTATGGACCAACTGCTATCACCTGTACCCGGCGCATGCCGCGTTTGGCGGTTACAAAAAATCCGGCGTCGGGCGTGAGACGCACAAGATGATGCTCGACCATTATCAGCAGACCAAGAATCTGTTGGTGAGCTACGACATCAATCCGTTGGGGTTCTTCTAAGCGAATGGGGCGCTGCAGTGATTGCTGCAACGCCCCCTATATAGCTTTCGCGAGCAGGCTCGCTCTCACAGGGGACTTGTCGTCCCATGCAATTCCCTGTGGGAGCGAGCCTGCTCGCGAAATCTCTGTGCCATTCAACCCAATGGCTTGGCTGTAGCCGGGCCAATAAAACAATAAGAAAGGTGCACCCTATGCCAAGCGAATCCCCGGCCGGCGCTCCGGCGACCGGCTCCTCCGTCGACTTCGAAAAAGTCGGCAGCGATTACTTCCAGCAACGCGAACTGAAAAAAGGCGCCGCCGGCTGGGTCCTGCTGGTCGGTCTCGGCGTCGCGTATGTGATTTCCGGCGACTACGCCGGCTGGAACTTCGGCCTCGCCCAGGGTGGCTGGGGCGGTATGTTTCTCGCCACGCTGCTGATGGCGACCATGTACCTGTGCATGTGTTTTTCCCTCGCCGAACTGTCGTCGATGATTCCCACCGCTGGCGGCGGCTACGGTTTCGCCCGCAGTGCTTTCGGGCCTTGGGGCGGGTTTCTTACCGGCACGGCGATTCTGATCGAATACGCCATCGCCCCCGCCGCCATCGCAGTCTTCATCGGCGCCTATTGCGAATCGCTGTTCGGTATTGGCGGCTGGGTGATCTATCTGGCGTTCTACATCATCTTCATCGCCATCCATATCTTCGGCGTCGGCGAAGCGCTCAAGCTGATGTTCATCATCACTGCCGTCGCCGCCCTGGCACTGGGGGTGTTTCTAGTGGCGATGGTGCCGCACTTCGACGTTGCCAATCTGCTCGACATCCCGGTAACCACTGCGGTCGGCGCCAGTCCGTTTCTGCCGTTCGGCTACGTCGGCGTGTGGGCGGCGATTCCCTATGCGATCTGGTTTTTCCTCGCCGTCGAAGGTGTGCCGCTCGCCGCCGAAGAAACCAAAAACCCCAAGCGTGACCTGCCGCGGGGGCTGATTGGCGCGATGCTGGTGCTGCTGATGTTCGCCCTGCTGATCCTTATCGTCGGCCCGGGCGGTGCGGGCGCCAATTCGCTGCTGACTTCCGGCAATCCGCTGGTCGAAGCGCTGAGCAAGGCCTACGGCGGCTCGACGTGGATGGGCAGCTTCGTCAACCTTGTGGGCCTGGCCGGTTTGATTGCCAGTTTCTTCTCGATCATCTACGCGTACTCGCGGCAGATCTTCGCGCTGTCGCGGGCCGGTTACCTGCCGCGCAAATTGTCCCAGACCAACAAGAGCAAGGCCCCGGTGCTGGCGCTGGTAATTCCCGGGATTATCGGCTTCGGTCTGTCGCTGACCGGCCAGGGCGACTTGCTGATTCTGGTGGCCGTGTTCGGCGCGACCATTTCCTACGTGCTGATGATGGCCGCACACATCACCCTGCGCATCCGTCGCCCCAAAATGGACCGGCCGTATCGCACGCCGGGCGGCATCTTCACTTCGGGTGTGGCGCTGGTGCTGGCCTGCATCGCGGTGGTGGCGGGCTTCCTCGTCGATCCGCGGGTGGTGATTGGCGCCGCTATCATCTATGGAGTGTTAATTGCTTACTTTGCCTTCTACAGTCGGCATCACTTGGTAGCGGGCACGCCGGAAGAGGAATTCGCGGCGATTCAGAAAGCTGAAGAAGCCTTGCACTGATTGTCGAAAACCACGGCGCAGAGCAGTTCTGCGCCGTCATGGAGAACGCTGAATGGCCAGTTTTGCTCACACGGTCGGCGCGCAGACCTACCGCTTCGACAGCCTCAAAGACGTCATGGCCAAGGCCAGTCCGGCACGTTCGGGAGACTTTCTTGCCGAGATTGCCGCGCTAAATGACGGCGAGCGAGTGGCCGCGCAAATGGCCCTGGCTGACATTCCGCTCACGCATTTCCTGCAGGAAGCGCTGATTCCCTACGAAGCCGATGAAGTTACTCGGCTGATCATCGACACCCACGACCAGCAGGCCTTCGCGGTGGTCAGCCACCTGACGGTGGGCGGTTTCCGCGACTGGCTGCTTAGCGACGCGGCAGATGAAACCAGCCTGCGCGCCCTCGCCCCCGGCCTGACACCGGAAATGGTTGCCGCCGTGTCGAAGATCATGCGCGTGCAGGATCTGGTGCTGGTCGCGCAGAAAATTCGCGTCGTGACCAAGTTTCGCGGCACCCTCGGTTTGCGCGGGCGCCTGTCGACCCGCCTGCAACCCAACCACCCGACCGACGAACCGTCCGGCATCGCCGCGAGCATTCTCGACGGCCTGCTGTACGGCAACGGCGATGCGATGATCGGCGTCAACCCGGCCACCGACAGCATCGCGTCGATCTGCGCCATGCTGGAGATGCTCGACGCGATCATTCAGCGCTACGACATTCCCACCCAGGCCTGCGTGCTGACCCACGTCACCACTTCGATTGAGGCGATCAACCGCGGCGTGCCGCTGGATCTGGTGTTCCAGTCGATTGCGGGCACCGAAGCGGCCAACGCAAGCTTCGGCATCAACCTCAACGTGTTGCAGGAAGGTTACGACGCCGGGCTGAGCCTGAAGCGCGGCACGCTCGGGCAGAACCTGATGTATTTCGAAACCGGTCAGGGCAGCGCGCTGTCGGCCAACGCCCACCACGGCGTCGATCAACAGACCTGCGAGACAAGAGCCTACGCCGTGGCGCGACATTTCAAGCCGTTCCTGGTGAATACCGTCGTAGGATTTATCGGCCCCGAATACCTCTACAACGGCAAACAGATCATCCGTGCCGGCCTCGAAGACCATTTTTGCGGCAAGTTGCTCGGCGTGCCGATGGGCTGCGATATCTGCTACACCAACCACGCCGAAGCCGATCAGGACGACATGGACACCCTGCTGACGCTGCTCGGGGTCGCTGGCATCAATTTCATCATGGGCATTCCCGGCTCCGACGACATCATGCTCAATTACCAGACCACTTCATTCCACGACGCCCTCTACGCCCGCCAGACCCTGGGCCTGAAACCAGCGCCGGAGTTCGAGCAATGGTTGGCGAACATGGGCATCTTCACTCAGGCGGACGGCAAGGTTCGCTTCGGTAACAACCTGCCGCCGGCCTTCCGTCAGGCCTTGGCGCACTTGGGATGAGTCTTATGAAAAAACCACCGGTCGATCCGCAAAACCCGTGGCTGGAACTGCGCCGCCTGACGCCGGCGCGCATTGCGTTGGGCAGAACCGGCACCAGTTTGCCGACCCAGGCACAACTGGATTTTCAATTCGCCCACGCACAAGCGCGCGATGCCGTGCATCTGGCGTTTGATCACGCCGGGCTTGGCGCGCAATTGAGTGAGCGCGGCCGCGAAAGCCTGCTGCTGCACAGTGCGGCGCAGGATCGAAACAGCTACCTGCAGCGCCCGGATCTGGGGCGCAAACTCAGCGACGAATCTGCGCAAACCCTGCGTGATTACGCGACAGCGCATCCGGGCGGGGTTGATCTGGTCATCGTTGTGGCCGACGGGCTGTCGGCGCTGGCGGTGCATCGCCATACCCTGCCGTTTCTGACGCGCCTGGAAGAACAAATGAATGGCGACGGTTGGTCGTTGGCGCCGGTGGTATTGGTCGAACAGGGTCGCGTCGCCATCGGTGATGAAATCGGCCAACTGCTCGGGGCGCAAATGGTGGTGATGCTGATCGGCGAGCGCCCGGGCCTCAGTTCGCCGGACAGCCTCGGGCTGTATTTCACCTACGCGCCGAAAATCGGCCTGACTGATGCTTTTCGCAATTGCATTTCCAATGTGCGGCTCGAAGGGCTGAGCTACGGCATGGCGGCGCATCGCTTGCTGTACCTGATGCGCGAGGCCTGTCGTCGGCAGTTGTCGGGGGTCAATTTGAAGGACGAAGCCCAGCTTCATACGCTGGAGTCGCACGAGGGTGTCGACATGAAAGGTAATTTCCTACTCGATCCGCCCCCAGCCTGAACCGTTTCCGCATTGCCTTTCCAAGCAGGTTTCAGGCAGGATCGATGCACGGCCGCCCGGGTTTCCCATCGCCGTCAGAGCAGTTGATGACAGCCACTTGAAGACGAGACCTATCATGCGGATTATTCAAGCGACCCTCGAACATCTGGATTTGCTGACCCCGTTGTTCGTCAAATATCGCGAGTTCTACGGTTCCCTGCCTTACCCGGATTCCTCCCGTGCGTTTCTCGAAAAACGCCTGCGCCGCAAAGAGTCGGTGATCTATCTGGCGCTGGCCGATGATGACGACAAGAAGTTGATGGGTTTTTGCCAGCTCTACCCGAGCTTCTCCTCGCTGTCGCTCAAGCGCGTGTGGATTCTCAACGATATCTACGTCGCCGAAGATGCGCGCCGCCAATTGGTGGCCGACAACCTCATCCGCACCGCGAAGAAAATGGCCAAGGAAACCCAGGCGGTGCGCATGCGCGTATCGACCAGCAGCAATAACGAAGTCGCGCAGAAAACCTACGAATCGATCGGGTTCAAGGAAGACACCGAGTTCAAGAATTACGTGTTGCCGATCAGCGACGAGCTTTAAACCCAAAAGATCGCAGCCTTTGGCAGCTCCTACAGCGGGACGCGTTCCAATTGTAGGAGCTGCCGAAGGCTGCGATCTTTTGAGGGCTGACAATTGTTCACACCATGACATTCCCCGCTACAAAACCGGCGCGCTTTTCAGCGGTCAGACCGTATAATCCCGTTCTTTCCGGCTTGTAAGAAAAACTACACCCCGCTGTAGGCTTACACGAAGTCATCCGCACAGGCCTGTCGAATCGGGCTGTCATACAGGTGCCCCCATGGATTTCAATCCGCTCGACCTTATCCTGCATCTCGATGTGTACCTCGATTTGCTGGTGACCAACTATGGGCCATGGATCTACGCCATCCTGTTTCTGGTGATCTTCTGTGAAACCGGCCTGGTAGTGATGCCGTTCCTGCCGGGCGATTCGTTGTTGTTCATTGCTGGCGCCGTTGCGGCCGGCGGCGGGATGGACCCGGTCTTGCTGGCGGGCCTGCTGATGCTGGCGGCGATCATGGGCGACAGCACCAACTATGTAATCGGACGCACGGCCGGGGAACGGTTGTTCAGCAACCCGAACTCGAAAATCTTCCGTCGCGACTATCTGCAGAAAACCCACGACTTCTACGACAAGCACGGCGGCAAAACCGTGACCCTTGCGCGCTTCCTGCCGATCATTCGCACCTTCGCACCGTTCGTTGCCGGTGTCGCACGGATGCCGTACCCACGTTTCTTCGGCTTCAGTGTGCTGGGCACCATTCTCTGGGTCGGCGGACTGGTCACGTTGGGTTACTTCTTCGGCAACGTACCGTTCATCAAGAAAAATCTTTCGCTACTGGTCGTGGCGATCATCCTGCTGTCGCTGGTGCCGATGATTCTTGGCGTGGTCCGCAGCCGCTTCGGCGGCACCAAAGCCCAATCGCACTAAGCTGATGTGGTCGCTGAGCGGCTGGCGTCGCCGGCGCATCCTCGCCAGATACCCGATTGCCGACGACATGTGGCAACGGGTGCGTCATCACCTGTCTTTCCTCGACGGCATCAGCGCGACCGAAGACCAGTGGTTGCGCGAAGCCTGCGTGCTGTTTCTCGAGGAAAAACACCTGACCGCCCTGCCCGGCGTCGATCTGCATCAGGAACAGCGCCTGCTGCTCGCCGCCCAGGCGCAGTTGCCGCTACTCAATCTCGGCGATTTGAACTGGTATCAGGGTTTTCACGAAATTGTGCTGTATCCCGACGATTTCGTCAGTCCGCAACGCCATCGCGATGCCAGCGGCGTCGTGCATGAATGGGACGGTGAGCACAGCGGCGAAGCCTGGCAACAGGGGCCGGTGATTCTCGCCTGGCCCGGTGTCCTGGCGAGCGGCGGCTGGGAAGGCTACAACCTGGTGATCCACGAATTGGCGCACAAGCTCGACATGCTCAACGGCGACGCCAATGGTCTACCGCCGTTGCACACGGACATGCGCGTCAGCGAGTGGGCCGCGGTGATGCAGGCCGCTTACGACGATCTTAACCGCCAACTTGACCACGATCCCGACGCCGAAACCGCCATCGATCCCTATGCCGCCGAGAACCCGGCCGAATTCTTCGCCGTGACCAGTGAATACTTCTTCAGCGCCCCGGATCTGCTGCACGAGGCTTATCCACAAGTCTACTTGCAACTGCAGCTTTTCTACCGGCAGGATCCATTGGGCAGACTGCGGCAACTTCAGGTCACAGACCCGGTCTATCAGGCGCACGACTAAGTTCTGCACGACTTCTGGTACGTGGCGTCGGCGTAGGAATGTGCCTATAATCGCCGCCACTTTTTGGTCAATCCGGCCAAGTGTTTTTGGTCAACTACGGGGGCAACGCCCAATGAGCTACAGCAAGATTCCGGCTGGCAAAGACCTGCCGAACGACATCTACGTCGCGATCGAGATTCCGGCCAACCACGCGCCGATCAAATACGAAATCGACAAAGACAGCGATTGCCTGTTCGTTGACCGTTTCATGGCCACCCCAATGTTCTACCCGGCCAACTACGGTTACATCCCGAACACTCTGGCTGACGACGGTGACCCCCTCGACGTGCTGGTCGTGACCCCTTACCCGGTTGCGCCAGGTTCGGTGATCCGCGCCCGTCCGGTCGGCATCCTGAACATGACCGACGACGGCGGCGGCGATGCCAAAGTCATCGCAGTGCCACACGACAAGCTGTCCCAGCTGTACGTCGACGTGAAGGAATACACTGACCTGCCGCCGCTGCTGATCCAGCAGATCGAGCACTTCTTCGCGAACTACAAAGATCTCGAAAAAGGCAAATGGGTCAAGATCGAAGGCTGGGCCGGTGCAGACGCCGCCCGCGAAGCGATCACCAAGTCGGTTGCTGCCTACAAAGGCTAAGCCTCTGCAACCTGCGTGATGCTTGAAGAAAACCCCGGTTGATCCGGGGTTTTTTGCGCGCTGAAAATGCCGCCTTAAACAATGCGTTTATAGCGGACTACAGAAAAGTTTTAACCTGTGTAATTTCCCACAAGACCGTCTTACATCCGGTCGCAAAATACAGGCGTTTTTTGAACGCCCGGTTTATTCAAACCGCTCTAGCTCGGCCGTAGACTCCGTGTTTATGAGAAAGAACACTAGCGGTCCACGATTCAAGGCACTC
The DNA here is from genome assembly GCF_900636825.1 of Pseudomonas fluorescens. Lineage (NCBI taxonomy): Bacteria > Pseudomonadati > Pseudomonadota > Gammaproteobacteria > Pseudomonadales > Pseudomonadaceae > Pseudomonas > Pseudomonas fluorescens. Next base: position 5,222,730 of record NZ_LR134318.1, read on the forward strand.
CTGGAAGCAGCGAATATCTCGACCACGGGTTTCGCAAAGTTCTGGGGCACGGAAGCCCAAAACGTTCATAACTGGTACACCCGCGGCGTACCGGCCTATCGACTGGAAGAGGTCGCGCGCCTGCTGTCCGTCAACAGCGATTGGCTGAAAACCGGCGAAGGCTGCAAAGAGTTGCCAAGCCTCAACGCGCCTGCGAGCAACGGTGACACCTTCGACGCCCAAGCCATACGCGGCGTCTACACCGTCATCGACCCAAACGACATCAATCTGGCGTTCTTCAAGGAAACACCGCTCAACGACGGCGGCGGCAAAACCCATGTCATCCAGGATTCCGAGCAGTCCATCCGGCTACCGCGCAGCCAACTCGATCAACTGGAAGTTCGCCACGGCGATGCCATCTGCGCGCATATGATCGGCAACAGCATGGCCGAACGCATCGAAGACGGCTCCGTCGTCGCCATCGACCGCGGCCTGACCCAGGTCGTCGACGGCGAAATCTACGCCATCGAACATGACGGCATGCTGCGCATCAAATACCTGCACCGTATGCCCGGCAACGGCCTGCGCCTGCGCAGCCACAACAGCGCCGAATACCCGGACGAAGTCTTCCACCCTGCGCAGATCGAAGCGCAGAGGATCCACATATTGGGGTGGGTGTTCTGGTGGTCGACTTTGAGCAAGCGGCGGCCAGTGGTGCCGTTTTTGTAATTTTTTCCGCTGAGCTCAGGCTTTGCGGCAAAACTCAATGTGGGAGCGAGCCTGCTCGCGAACGGGCCCGAAAGTCAGGACAAACCCCTGATTTTTCCCCGTCAGTCGCTCTAAACCGCACTCCGCGCTGGGAATTCCAGGCAAACTTCAGTATCCTGCGCCCCACATTTGCGCATCGACCCGCTCCCGCGGCTCAGATGACGCCCGACGCGGCAGACCAAAGTCTGACCAAGTCCCACAGCCGGACGCAGATCCGGATGTACATTTTGAAGGCTGTCGCGGTTTACCAAAAATAAACCAAGCCAGTCCCCGAGAAGCCGGCCACAAGCCGGCTTTTTAATGCCTGAAGGGAATGGAACAGGCTGAGCAGACGCCGCCAAGGGCACGAAGGAAAGTTTGGAAAGTCACAACGCGTACAAGGAAGTCAAAACATGCAACTGGCATCACGCTACACACCTTTCAGATTCACCACCTTCATCGCGGCTTTAGGTTTTAGCCTCTCCGGCTGCGTCGGGGCCATCGTGGCTTTGCCCCAAAAAAACACACAAAGAACTGACGAATACAAAGCTGTAAGCGCTCGCTCGATGCCCCCAGCGGTCACCCGAACCGTGCAGTCAACGCCCACCCGTGAGTGGTGCGGCATCACCGTTTGGGCACTGATCATTCCTGTGCCGTTGAAACTGCCCGTGTGTTCGTCGTACTCCGAAGAATTTTTCGGACGTGACGCGTCTGGCAATGAAATCGTTTTGCTCTATGCAAAACAAACGGTACCGTCGCCGTTCTACGCCTGCGGCCCGTTAATGGTGCTGGGGCCGATTGTTCATGGCTATCAGGGCAATGCGCTTTGCGGGGTCTTTCCAAACTAGCCGGGACTCACGGATAACTAAACGCCTTCACCAACGTCAACTCCCCCACCGCTCGCATCGGCACCAGAAACGTCTCCATCTTCTCGCTCGGCGTGCCTTCCTCGGTAATTACCGTGATCTGCGCGGTAGTCAGCGCTTGCACCGGCTCATCCCCACTCTCGTCGTCCCCGCGATATCCGCCGCCGTAGTAATTCACATACACCAGATATTGCCCTTTGATCGGCGCGGGCATGGCGGCGATTTCCGGGCCGTAGCCGGTGGTGACGTCGACGTCGAGTGCAGCGCCGTTGGCGGCGCTGCGGTTGCCGTACCAGATGTGAGCGCCGTCGGGGGTGATCAGGTGCAAATCGAGGTCGGTGCCGTCGCTGTCCCAAGCCAGCAGAACGCGCAGCTTCGCCGGGGTCGCGCCGCCTCGAGCATTGAGGAATTGCGTGCGATGGCGTTGCTGGCCATCGGGGCTGCGGACTTCGACGCTGTTGCTGCCGTTAGGGAAGGAAAATGGACGGTCGAAGCGCCCGGCGGGGTCGATTTTCAGCGGCATGCTCACGCCGTTGACGATCAGGCGACCGGGCTCGTTATTTTTCGGCACGGCTTTGATCTGGCCGCTGATCCGCGCGGTGTTGGCCTGGCCGAGCGGGGTGTTGACCGACGAGGCCGGGTAGTTGACGGTCTGGCTGAAGCTTTCGCCCTCGCCTTCGGGCGCGCCGCTGCGCCAGCCGCCGACCGGGGTGTCGAGTTTGACGCTGTCGGCAGCCATCGACGGCGATAACGCGGTCAACGTGCAGAGCAGCAGCAAGACCTGTGGATAACGGAGTGTCATGGTCTACTCCAGCAAAAGGTGACGGGCGAGCCCTTCGATGTAGGTTTCATCCTGGCCATTGGGATGTGCTTCAAAGGCCAAGTGCAGATATTCGTGGGTCAGGTCGAGGCGATCCTGCAGGGTCAGCACGCCGCGCACGTAAATGCGCTGGCGTTCGCGGTCGACGAAAGGCCGGCCGAAGGCCAGTTTGCAGACGGCGAACGTGCTGACTTCGTTGTAGCCGGTTTCGCTTTCGAGCTTCGGACGCCAGCCGCGTCGCTGCTTTTCCAGCCAGTCCTGCGCGGCGGGCAATGCTTCGCAGGAGGCGACCGGGTTATCCCAGCGGCTGAGACTGGCGCGCGGATAGGCGTGCAGCAGAATCGCGTCATAGCGTTGACCGGCGTTGGCTTGGGCGACGGCTTGCTGCCAGGCGAGTTTGTCCGGGCCGGGTTGTTCGGAGTGATAGGTAACGGTGCTGCCGGCCAAGACCAGATCCGCTGTCCACGCCGCGATATTGCGGGACTCAGCCGAGGCTGGGCGCGGGGCGACGCGCTGGCGATTGCTGCTGTCATCGATGCTCAGACAGTCGCCATTACGCGTGGCGTTCTGCAACAGATAGGTGCGGATGGCGATGGCAAGCGCTTTGGCCGCTTCGACGGGTTCGGGTTTGGCTTCGCGTTCGAGCACGCGGGCAACGTATTGTTCGCGATCGAGTCGGGCGACGAGTTTGCCGTTGAGCAGGAACAGTTCGCCGTCGCTGTGGATATCCAGCGCATTGCCGTTGGCGAATTCGACGCGATAGTCGCCATTCAAAGGCCCAGACGTGACATCGCGATCACCGGCCAGAACTTTCAAAACCGGGTATTTCGAGAACAGTCCCACTTCAACACAGCGCCCCGCATCCAATGGCCACGCCGTCGGCAGTACGCTGGCCAAAGCCTGGCCGTAATGCCGCAACACCATTTGACTGGTACCGCGCCCACCCGCCCAGATCGGCGCGCCATCAACGGTCCACCCGGCAAAACCACCCTGACGCGACTGCGCATCCTGATCACCGAGCCAGCTCCAGGTTTTTACCCGCAGACGCCCGCCCAGCTCGCCGACGACATTACCGTCCGCTGCGTTCAGCACGACATCGAGCAGCACGCGCCGCAGTTGCTCTTGCGCGGGCATCGATGCCAGAACTCTGAGCAATTCGGCAACGGGTACTCTGGTGGCCGGTTGTACCGACGGCAAATTCAGCAACCAGTCCGGCGCCTGCCGAGTCTGCCAATACCCGCGCCAGTCCGCCGCGGCAATGCCCAACCGCGCCGGTTCGAAATACAAGCCGCAGGATTTCACCAAGGCCTGATCACGCTCGATCCTGCCGCCCGCGGTGCAGCAATAAACTTCTTCCTTGGACTGGCCGCGGCATTCGTACGCAGATTCCCGAGCCCCGGTATCCACCAGCCATGCGTAAACAAACAATTTCCACAAACTGCCCAACGGCGCATCCAGCGACGCTGGCAATGGCTCACGAGCGACCAATTGCATTTGATTCAACGTCAGCAACTGGTCGTTGTAAGCCACGCGCAACGGCTCGTCCTGCGCTGCTGCCAGCGCGGGCATCATAACTATCAGCAGCCACAGCAGCGGCCGGCGCATGTCAGTTGACCGTGACCTGACCAAGGGCGGCTTTCGCTTCCTGAGCCTGATGTTGCGGCGCGTAAACCTGCTTGAAGCGCGCCGGCGGCAAGTTGAATTGGCCTTTTTGTGAGAAGCGCACCAGATGGCGCAAGCGCAGCTCACCGCTCAGGGCATCCACCGGCACCGCGTAGGCCAGTTGCCCCGGTTCAAACCTGGCTTTTTCCAGCGCAGTCGGTTCAGTGCCGTCCTTGCCCTGCAACTTGATGCCCCACGTCGTGCGCTCGACATCCGCACCCGGTGGCAGCGGCACTTCGAGCATGCCGTAGCGCAGCGGCTTCGGCGCTTTGCTGGTGAGGATCACTTCGTCCAGATAAAGGCTGTCGCTGGACAGCGGCTTGCTGCCGACCGGCTCGAGTTTGAAGGTGAACGCTTCATCGCCCGGCACCAATCGCGACAGACGCCGGGTGATGGTCACGGCCATTGGATCGATCGAAGGTTGTTGAGTCTGGAAGCTCAGCGCGGCCCGCAGCGGTCGCTCTTGCGTGCCTGACACGGTCAACACGCTCGGCACCGGCGTCGCGCCTTGCCATGTCCAGTACATTTCGCCGCTGGCGCCGTGGTTTTTCTTCCAGCCTTCGCCCGGCGTCAGCGCGATGGTCGGCGATGCCTGGGCGATGCTGCGTTGCAGCCAAGTCAGCGCCAGCGCACGTTCCAGCGTCGATTGTTGCGGCAGCAGACGTTGCAACAACGTCGTCGCGCGCGCCTGATCGAACGGCTGCAACGACAGGTACAGCGCTTCCACGAAGGGCTGCGAACTGACTGCCAGCCGCTGTTGCGCGGCGCCCAATTGACGATTGAACGCATCCGGCAAAGCGACTTTCGACTGCGCCGCTAACGAAGCGGTCAACACCCGCGCCGCCGCCAGACCCAGCGCCGAATCCGGATCGCTCATCACCAGACTGTCCTGGCCATTATCGAGCAAGCTCTCGGCGCTGCCCTCACCGGCCTTGGCCAGATCGTCGATCAAACCGCTTAGCAATGTGTTTACAGGCAACTGCATCTGTCTGGCGAACGACAGAATCAGCGCCCGTTGCAGCAGCGGCGTGTTCGGCGCCTGTTTGGCGTAAACCTCCAGCACCCGCTGCCAATGCTCCGGCGGCAAGGTCAACTCGAGCACGCGACTGGCGTTCCAGTCGGCGTAATAGGCATACGCGGTGAGAAACGCATCCGGCTCGCCGTCGTAGCCCCACCAGGTGAAGCTCGCCGACGGCCCGGCCATTTGCACCAGCCGCAGGCGGCTGTTCTGCATGATCAGGCGCAAGCGATCGCGAATCTGCGAATTCGAGGCCAGCGATGGATAAGCGATGCTCAGCGGCAGCAAACGACTGGCAGTCTGTTCGACGCCGCCGTACGGGTAGCTGAGCAGATCATCAAGGGCGGAACGGAACAGCGCTTGCGGACTGTCGTCCAGGCGCAGGCGGATATCCGTGGCATCCGCCGGCAGCGTCAACGGCGTATCGCCGCTGGCAACGTCGAGGCTTTGCGTTTGAGTGATTTGCCAGCCATCCCCGGTCGCGCTTAGACGCACGGCCAAGGCATCGGCGACTTTGCCGTCCTGCACCAGCTCTGCCGTCCACTCGCCCGAAGCCAAGGCGAACGGCGGAATCGGCAGGTAATTGATGCCGCTGTTCAATGTCACCGGCAGCCGCTGCTCGGCGCCAGCATAGTGTGTCACCAGTTCAGCCTTCACCGGTTTCGCACCCTGGCTGAAGGCGAATACGCCCAGTTGCGGCTGGTCGCCCTTGCGGAATTTGCTCGGCCCGCTCCACTTCAGGTACAGCGGTTTCTCCGAACGGACGAACTGTTTTTTCTGCCCGACATGACCGTCATCGGCGATGGCGCGGGCGGTTATGCGCCAGCGGGTCAGCGAGTCCGGCATCTTGAAGGTGAAACGCGTCTTGCCGTCCGCGTTGGTCAGCAGTTCTGGCTGCCACGCGGCGGTATCGACGTCTTCACGACGCGGGCGTTCGAGCACTTTCACACCGCGTTCGCTGCGATTGGCCTTGCCCGGCGCGCCGGGGCTGCCTGGCAACGCCACGTCATAACTGATGAACGACAGGCTGGCGCTGGTACGTACGTTGTTACGGCGCGGATGATAGAAGAACTGGTCAATGGTCGGCGCGACTTCCGGTTGCAGCGCGTAAACCATTTCATCGACCACGCTAACCGTCAGGTGGGCAGGCACTGCCTTGCCGGCGAACTGCGTGGTGAGGTCAACCGTGACCGTGTCGCCCGGCAGGTACACTGCTTTGTCCGTGCTGATCGCCACGTCGATTTGCGGCGCGACCACCTTGATACCGGCGTTCTGGAAACTGTACTGACCGCCCTTGGTGTAGAGGACGGAGAAGGTCAGGTTTGGCGCGAAGTTGTCCTTCACCGGAATGCGCGCGCGATATTGGGTATCGCTGAGTTTTTCCAGCTTCAGCCAGTCGCCGCCCTTGGCCAGCAGCGCAGTGGCTTCAACTTTGTCGCGCTCCAGCGACAGCAGTGCATCGCTGACCGGCTCGGGGAAAGTGATCAGCGCCAGCGCTTCATCGCCGGCCCTGTATTCGGTCTTGTCGAGGACGATTTCCACCGTTCCCGGCACCGCTTTCACACCGTCGCCAGTGACCGAATGCCCGGTGGCGCCGAGGACGCGGCCGTGTTGATCCTTCAGCGTCAGGTTGTAGGTGCCCGGACGCTCGAACGCCAGGCTGAACCCTTTGTCCGTGGCCGCAAGTTTGCCTTCGCCGGTACTTTGATCTTCAAGGCGCACCCAGCCATAACTGCTCGGTTTCACCGCTTGGCTTTGCTCAGCGCCGCCGTCGTTGGCGTAGCTGAACGCGACCGTGTCACCCACCGCGCTGAAACGTTGCGGCGCGCTCAGGCGAAAACTCGCCGCGCCACGATCGATAAGAATTTCCTTAGTGGTCTTGACCCGATAGGCCGCGCCGTCGCTGGCGAAGACGGTGAGCATGTAGCGGCTCGGTTTGTCGGCGGCTGGCAGGTCGAGGCTGGCATTGCCCTTGCTGTCGGTGGTCAGTTCGGTGCTGGTCAGCTCCACCGGGAATTGCCCGAGGTATTGCAGTTCGTTGTCGACCATCGACAGTTGCTGGGCGCGCAGGCTCAGGTTCAATTTGGCATTGGCCACTGGCTTACCGTCCGGGTAAAGCAACACCAGACTGCCTTTCACCGGTTCGCCGGTGCGGTAATCCTGCTTGGCCAGATTCAGCGAAATTTCAAAATGCGGCTTGATGTACTCAGCCACACGGAAGGCGCTGCTGTAGGCCTGATCCTTATAGTTGAAACGGATTTCGTAACCACCGGCGACGGCGTTGTCCGGCAACTGGAAGCGGCCCTGAGTACCGGCCTTGGAATCGAGCTTGAGGTCGAGGGTTTGCAGTTCGGTTCCGGTGGCATCCAGTACGCTGACGCTGACATCCGCCGCACCCGGCAGCACCGAATCCCGCGCATTCTTGAACTCGCGACCAACGATTTTCAGCGAAACCCAATCGCCCGGACGATACAGCGGCCGGTCGGTGAAGGCATAAAGTTTGGTGTCGTAGATTTCGCTGTCGTAATAGAAGTTTTCAGAGACGAATACGCCGCCCTCATCGTCCTCGCCAATGACAAAAGAACGCTCGGGGCTGACATGTTTCAGACGCAGCAAACCGTCGACATCGGTGGCACCGCTGCTCATCACGCCGAGTCCGTCCGTCCACAGCACATTGACCTTCGGTACCGAACTGCCTTCATGCTTGCGCGCCGCCCAAACGAGCAACTCATCACCGGCAATCTTGCTTACCGCGACGGTGTTTGAAACGAAAACCATAGTGGTCGCGCGGTATTTGCCGATCAGTGCTTCGACCAGATACAGCCCCGGCTTCAAATTGCCCAGCGGGATATAAACGTTGCCCGGCGCGACGCTGACAAAATCACTGGATGACCCGGCCAGATCGACCCCGGCCGGCGGCTGGATCGGTTTGGCCTGCCACAGCGGATAACGGAACTGGCTGACCACCGGCAGACCGGGAATCAGCGCAAATTGCGGCTGCGCATCGTACGGCGTTGGCGCGGCGATGGCATCGCCCATCTTCAGCTCCGGCACTTCTTCGGTGACCTGCTTGCGCGACTCGTAAGAAAACGCACGCTGCATCACCCGCCGGGATTTGCGATACCAGTTATCCCACAGATACGCGAGGGTGTTGGACAGGCCTTCGCCCTTGAACTGGCCGTCGCTGACCACGCGGTGCAGGTTCTTCTGACGTTTGAGGAAGTCCAGCGGCTTGTCGATGCGGTACACCCGAATATCGGCGCCACCGTACGGTTCCATGCGAAAACGACGGTAGTCACGGCCCGGCGCTTCGAGGCGCACCATCGCCTGTTCGTCGCTGGCAAAACTGCTGTCGGCCAACAGGAAAAAGCTCTCACCGGACACCGGCGTGTAATTGCTCGGCTCGACCGAGTCTTCGGCGCTGACGGTCGCTATTGGCAGCAACAGCGCGAACAGCAAAGGAATTCGGGAGCAGATACGCAACATGCGGGCACCGGTCATTGGGTGAGAAAGTTCAGTCGATAGACGCCGATGAAGTTGGGGTTGGCTGCGTCGGGTATCCATCGGGTGTCCTTCCATGTCATGAGTTGCTGCAGGCTTGCCGATCGCATGCCGTTGTCAGTCGGAGTGGTGGTGCCGGTGTGATAGGCGATGTAGCGGCCCATCCAGATCATCAGGTGCTGGTCGTCGCCCTGATCGAAAAACATCAGGTCACCCGGCCGCGCCTGCGACACGTCGCGGCCGACCAGGTGGCTATTGAACTGAATCAATTTGATTGCGTTGACGTACGGCCCGATCTTGCCGCCGCCCTGCTGCCACTGTTGAGCAAGCTTGCGTTGCTCGTCGCTGAGCGCCAGCTCCGGCGGCAGATAACGGTTGGACAGGCCATTGCTGCGCAGCCACTTGTCGTCATGGACTTTCAGCGCTTCATTGGCCGCAAACCGCACCAGCCCGGCGCAGTCCTGCTGATACCAGCGCGGGCTCGGGCCTTGGCTGAGCTGTTCCTGAGCAATGCGCACGAACCAGGCGCGGAACACCTGGGATTGCGCCGGATCGAGTGCCGGCGCTTCAATCGCGCGGGCACCTGCGCTCAGCAACAGCGCGAGCAGGCCAAGGCTGCGGATCAACGCGGTCACAGCGCTTTCCATTCCAGCGGCAGCCATTGCCAGTGGCCGTCAGGCTCGCTGCCTTCGGGCAGGGTCAGGGCATATTTGCCATAGCCACCGAGGGTGCGCAGTTTCGGCATCAGGTACGTTTGCGCAGCGTTGTAAAACACCGGCTCCATGTCCTGCGGCAGGCTATCAAGGGTTTCGCGCTGCATCAGTTGCGCCAGCGCATCCGGACCGAAATAGATCGGCATCAGCACATCTTTGGGCAGCACGTCAGCCATCGGCGGGAAGCGTTTGTCGAGGGTGCCGAGCGCCTTGTCGACCAGTTTGTCGTCGAGGGAAAACAGCAACGTGGAGCCGTGACGGGCCAGGGCAACTTTCATGAAGGCCTTGCCGGAAATCGCGTCCGGATTTTCTGCAGTTTTCGCTGCATACGGGCCGAAACTGGAACTGACCTGACGCTGCCAGACGTGGCTCTGGCCTTCCTGTTTCTCGATCACCGGGAAGACATTTTCGGCGACATTGGATTCGAATGCTCCGACCATCGAGCCGAACAGCTTGCCAAGATCGCCGTCCAGTTTGCTGTTGTCTTCATCTTTGAGGCTGGCGACCAGCAAAGGTGTGTACAGCCGCGAGTCGGCGTACCAGCACAGGCCGGCCGCGCCAGCGACGTGTTCGGTGAGGGTCTGCGCTACAGTTTCTTCAGCGCCGAGCTTCATCAATATCGGCTTCTGCGGCTCGGCCGCCACCGGCAGCGTCACACACGCGCTCGCCCCTAGCGGCATCGCTTGCCAGACCGGTTTGAAATCGAAGTCCGGCTGGTTTTCCAGTTCATCCATGGCCAGATAGCTGTGCCAGCCGTTGTCGTCCATGTCGAAACGCAGTCCGGCGAAATTCGGGATGAAGCGCTGATAGCCCATGGCGACGACGCTGGCATTCACCGACAGACGTTGCCTGATTTCCGGCGCTTTCGCCGCCAGACCGAACGCTTCGGGAAACAGTTTTTCGCCGTTAAGCAACGCCGCCAGCGCTTGCGGTGAGACGTGGCCGGACTCTTGCGAGACGCCGCTCTCCGGATCGTAGTACTTGGCCGGGTTGGACAGCACCACCAGTTTGTCGCCGCGCGATGCGAACAGCAGCGATTTACTGGCGTTATAGCTGAGCTGATACAGCGGCACTTCGTCCCCGCCCACCTTGAGGCTGCCGAAGACGCTGAGTTGCGTGTCATCCAGCGCGACTTTTGCCAAGGGCTCAAGCAGCTTGGCCAACCCGCCGCGATCCATGACCAGCAGAAAATCTTTCAAGCGACCATCGGCGTCACGCCAAAGTGCGACGTCGGCCGGCTGATCGAAAAGCTCTTCGATCAGGCTGTCTTGCAGCTTGAGGTCATGTTCGTAAATGATCCGGCGCAGGCTGCCGATCAGGCCAAGGCGGTCGGCGTGGGTTTCGTAATAGAAGACGAAATCCTCAGTGAGCGTGGCCTTGAGGAACGGCACGGTCAGCAGGTCCTTGGGCAACTGGCTCAGCGAGCGGGTTTCGAGCAATGCATCCGGACGGCTGAGGCCAAGTTTGTCACTGGCCAGCTCCGCCAGCGGTGCCTTCGGCTTGAGCAGCAGCCAGCCGAAACCGCCCGCCACACCGGCCACCAGGCACAGGCCCAGCAGCACCAGCGGCAAGCGCCGCGAGGGTTTGGCCGCAGTCGTCGCGGCGGGCGTAGTCACAGTGTTATCGCTCATGTTCACAACATCCGAGTTCATCCGTGGCGGGATGCTTAATAATTGAAAGTCTTGACCAGCAGCAGATCACCGATTGCCCGCAGGGGCACGATGAAGGTTTCGCGTTTTTCGTCGACGGTGTTTTCGTTGAGCACCAGAGTGATTTGCGAGATGATCACCTCGTTCTGGTTGCTGGTCTCCTCGAAGTTATAGCCGCCGTTGCCGAAGTTGCCCCAATAGTTGACGTAAACCAGATAGGTACCATGCAAGGGTGCAGTCATGGTGAACATTTCCGGCCCGGGGCCATCGACGCCATCCGGATCGAGGCCGCCACCGTTGCTCAGCGCCGGACGTGCCCAGAACGCATGCTGGCCGTCAGGCGTGACGATATGCAGATCAAGTTCGGCTTTCGGATCGTCCCAGCCCAGGACAAGACGAATCCGCGCCGGCGTGCGTAGATTGTTGGCTTCATAAAACTGCACGCGCTTGAGCGACTGGCCTTCGGCGCTGATTACTTCGACGCTGTTGGAGCCGGCGCCGAATGCGTAAGGCCGGGCGAAACGACCCTGATCGTCGGTGTACAGGTTCAATGGATTGCCGTTAACGGCGAGGCTGTGCGGCGGACGCATGGGCCCGAGAGCCTTGAGCTGGCCCTGGATCATCGTACGATTGCGCTGGATGCCGCGATCGATCGGCGGCGTCGGGTAGGCGACCTGCGGATTTTCCGAGCGGTCGAGCAAACCGTGATAACGCCAGCCGCCGACCGGCTCAGACAAGTCCGCACTCGGCGCCGCCCACAGCGCAGGCGCGCAGGCGAGGCCGATCAGCAGCAAAAGAAATGAACGCATGTGACGCCTCCTGCCATGCCTTGAACGAAACCTTGCACCCGATCCTCGGCGCTTCACAGCGATGAACTGCGTTCCGTTTGATAGACCCGAGACTGTCGGGTCGTAGAAGCCGCGAAGATTAGCGATTCGGCAGTTTTTTAACAATCGGAGACAGGTGCGATTGCTGTAGGAATGACGCCTTTTGAGTAGACGGTGAGCCGAATAGCCGGCATATTCGGCTCACCCAGTGAGCCGAATAGCTTATTTATTCGGCTCACGCTTGCAGGAAAGAACCGATGACCGCGCACTGGATCTGGCAACAACCCGATTGGCCCGACTTCAACTGGCAGGCCGAGCGCCTCGCACCGCTGCTGCGCGAGTGCGTACAGACGCAAGGCAGACTCATGGGCATGGCCAGCTCGGCTAGCGATTCGATAAGCGCGCAGAGCGAACTCGATGCGTTGCTACAGAACATCGTGACCTCTTCCGCCATCGAAGGTGAGCAACTGAATGTCGGCTCCGTGCGCTCTTCGCTGGCCCGACGCCTGGGTCTGGAACGGGTTGATAGCGAGAGCGTCAGCCAGCGTAGCGAAGGGTTGGCGCAGTTGCTGCTCGATGCCACCCACGGCTTCGACAAACCGCTGACGCTTGCCCGATTGCTGGAATGGCACACATGGCTGTTCCCGGCCGAAGAAGCGACGTTCAGCGCCCGGCCCATGTTCGTCGGTTCTTTGCGCGGCGACGAACCGATGCAGGTGGTATCCGGGCGACTCGACCGTCCAACGGTGCACTTCGAGGCCCCACCGCGCCAAGGGTTGGAACAGCAACTCGAGCGATTTTTGAGCTGGTTCGAAACCAGCCGCGATCAGCTTTCCCTGGATCCGCTGTTACGCGCAGGCATCGCTCATTTCTGGTTTGTCACCCTGCACCCATTCGATGACGGCAATGGGCGTCTGACTCGCACCATTACCGATCTTGCATTGGCTCAAGGCGAAGCGCAGGCGATCCGTTTTTACGCGATGTCCACCAGCATTCTCGAGGATCGAGCCGGCTATTACCGAATCCTGGAATCCAGTCAAAGGGCCACGCTCGATATCACCGAATGGCTGAGCTGGTTTTTGCAGACTCTGCTGCGCAGCCTCCAGCAAGCCATTACTCGGATCGACTCGGTATTGGGCAAAACCCGCTTCTGGCAGGCGCACCGCGAATCCGATCTTTCCACGGAGCAGATCAAAGTGCTCAATCGCTTGCTTGATGGCGGTGAGCGCGGTTTCGAACAGGGCGTCAGCGCAGGGCAATACCAGGCCGTTGCGAAAGTGTCGAAAGCCACCGCAACCCGACATCTCGCGCAATTGCTGGAGAAAGGCTGTTTGCAACGGTTGCCAGGCGGCGGACGCAGCACGCGTTACAAAATCAATTACCCGAACTGAACCACACAGAGCCCGCTGGACCGCTCAACAGGCCCGATCTAACCGGTTGAACTGTCAAATTGCGGTGGCTGGTTTGGGGTTGCTGCGCAACCCAGCGGGAGCAAGCTCCCTCGCCACTGTGATACGGGGCGACAGCAGCACCCTCATTTGCCCATACCCCCCCTATCTGCTAGTGTCGCGCCGGTTTAACGTCTACCGGAAATTGCCGCCATGGCCCGCAAAAAAGCTGCACTGGATTTCGAACAATCCCTCGCCGACCTGCAAACACTGGTCGAGCGTCTGGAGAACGGTGAATTGTCGCTGGAAGACTCGCTGACCGCTTTCGAGCAGGGCATCGGCCTGACCCGTGACTGCCAGGCAGCGCTGGCGCAGGCCGAGCAGAAGGTGCAGGTGCTGCTGGAGCGCGATGGCGAACTCGCCGAGGAACCCTTCGACGCGGAACAGCCAGAATGATTGCGGCGTATACGGCGACCAGCCAGGCCCGGGTCAATGCGGCGCTGGAAACCCTGTTCGATGCGCCGCTGCCGGAATTGGCGCGCCTCTACGAGGCCATGCGTTACAGCGTGATGAACGGCGGCAAACGTGTTCGCCCGCTGCTGGCCTACGCCGCATGCGAGGCGCTCGGCGGCAAGGCCGAACAGGCCAACGGTGCGGCCTGCGCCGTTGAACTGATTCATGCCTATTCGCTGGTTCACGATGATTTGCCGGCGATGGACGACGACGATCTGCGTCGCGGCCAGCCGACCACGCACAAAAAATTCGATGAAGCCTGCGCCATTCTTGCAGGCGACGGCTTGCAGAGCCTGGCCTTCAGTGCCCTGCTCGACCCGCGCCTGAGCGATTGCGCCAGCGACATCCGCCTGCACATGGTCACCGCGCTCGCTCAAGCAGCAGGCCCGGCGGGCATGGTCGGTGGTCAAGCCATCGATCTCGGTTCGGTGGGCCTCAAACTTGATCAGAAAGCCCTCGAACAGATGCACCGGCACAAGACTGGCGCGCTGATTGAAGTCAGCGTCAAACTCGGCGCACTGGCCAGCGGCCGCGCTCAACCCGGTGAGCTACAGGCGTTGCAGACTTACGCACAGGCCATCGGTCTGGCGTTTCAGGTGCAGGACGACATCCTCGACGTCGAAAGCGATACCGCCACCCTCGGCAAACGCCAGGGCGCCGACATCGCTCGTGACAAACCAACTTATCCGGCCCTGCTCGGCCTTGACGCGGCCAAGACCTATGCGCTGGAACTGCGCGATCAGGCGCTGCACGCCCTGCGACCGTTTGACGCGGCGGCCGAGCCTTTGCGCGAGCTGGCCCGGTATATCGTCGAGCGCCGCAACTGACGGCGAATCCGCCAAAAAAGACCAACGCGTGGGCAGGGGCCGATGCATCAGGTAAACTGCCGCATCTTCTATACCTATAACGATTCGCCTGATGCCCACGACGTTTCATGAGATTCCCCGCAAGCGCCCGACCACGCCCCTGCTCGACCGCGCGAACACGCCGGACGGCCTGCGCCGGTTAGGCGAAGCCGAGCTGGAAACCCTGGCCGATGAGTTGCGCCTGGAATTGCTCTACACGGTCGGCCAGACCGGTGGGCATTTCGGTGCCGGCCTGGGCGTGATCGAGCTGACCATCGCGTTGCATTACGTCTTCGACACCCCGGACGACCGGTTGCTGTGGGACGTGGGTCATCAGGCGTATCCGCACAAGATCCTCACCGGTCGCCGCGAGCGCATGGCTAGCCTGCGGCAGAAGGACGGCATCGCTGCCTTCCCGCGCCGCTCCGAGAGCGAATACGACACCTTTGGCGTCGGTCACTCCAGCACCTCGATCAGCGCCGCGCTGGGCATGGCCATCGCCGCCCGCCTGCAGGACAGCGATCGCAAAGCCATTGCAGTCATTGGTGACGGCGCGCTGACCGCCGGCATGGCGTTCGAGGCGCTGAACCATGCGCCCGAAGTCAATGCCAACATGCTGGTGATCCTCAACGACAACGATATGTCGATCTCGCGCAATGTCGGCGGGCTGTCGAATTATCTGGCGAAGATTCTTTCCAGCCGCACCTACGCGAGCATGCGCGAGGGCAGCAAGAAAGTCCTCTCGCGCCTGCCCGGCGCATGGGAAATCGCCCGGCGCACTGAAGAATATGCCAAGGGCATGCTGGTCCCCGGCACGCTGTTCGAAGAACTGGGCTGGAATTACATCGGCCCGATTGACGGCCACGACCTGCCGACCCTGATTGCGACGCTGCGCAACATGCGCGATCTCAAAGGCCCGCAGTTCCTGCATATCGTCACCAAGAAAGGCAAAGGCTTCGCCCCGGCGGAGGTCGACCCGATCGGTTACCACGCGATCACCAAGCTGGAACCACTGGACGCACCGGCCGCTGCGCCGCAAAAGGTTGGCGGGCCGAAGTATTCCGCGGTGTTCGGCGATTGGCTATGCGACATGGCTGCAGCCGATCCACGTCTGGTCGGGATCACCCCGGCGATGAAGGAAGGCTCGGATCTGGTCGCTTTCAGCGAGCGTTTCCCCGAGCGTTATTTCGACGTGGCGATTGCCGAGCAGCACGCAGTGACCTTCGCTGCCGGCATGGCTTGCGAAGGCGCGAAACCGGTGGTGGCGATCTATTCGACGTTCCTGCAACGCGGTTACGACCAGCTGGTTCATGACGTGGCAGTGCAGAACCTCGACGTGCTGTTCGCCATCGACCGCGCAGGCCTGGTCGGCGAAGACGGCCCGACCCATGCCGGCAGCTTCGATCTGTCGTACCTGCGCTGCATTCCGGGCATGGTCATCATGACCCCGAGCGACGAAAACGAACTGCGCAAAATGCTCACCACCGGCCACCTCTACAACGGCCCGGCGGCAGTGCGCTACCCACGCGGCAGCGGCCCGAATGCGATCATCGACAAGGATCTCGAGCCGATTGAAATCGGCAAGGGCATCGTCCGTCGTCAAGGCAGCAAAGTCGCGATGCTGGTGTTCGGCGTGCAACTGACCGAAGCGTTGAAAGTCGCCGAGAAACTTGACGCTACCGTGGTCGACATGCGCTTCGTCAAACCACTGGATGAAGATCTGGTGCGCGAGATCGCCGGCAGTCACGAGTTGCTGGTGACGATCGAGGAAAACGCGATCATGGGCGGCGCCGGTGGCGCAGTCAGCGAATTCCTCGCCCGCGAGAATATCCTCAAGTCGATGCTGCATCTGGGCTTGCCGGATGTTTACGTCGAACACGCAAAACCGGCGCAAATGCTCGCCGAGTGCGGACTGGATGAGGCCGGAATCGAAGCGTCGATTCGCCAGCGTCTGGCATTGCTCGACCAATAAACGCAATACCCTTGTGGGAGCGAGCCTGCTCGCGAAAGCGGACTGTCAGTCAAAGACGAACTGGCTGATACACCGCCTTCGCGAGCAGGCTCGCTCCCACATTTGATTTGTGTACACCTGAAACTCCCGTTGGACTGTCCATGAACCTCTCGCGCCTCGCCCTGCCCTTCCTCCTGTTGCCAACCGCCAACGCCCTTGCCGACACCTTCGAGCGTGATCAGGCACTGAAGCTGCCGGATGTGCTGATCTCGGCCAACCGTCAGGTCGAAGCGCGCAATGACAGCAGCGCCGCCAATACCGTATTTACCCGCGAAGACATTGACCGCCTGCAACCGAGCGACGTGCCCGATCTGCTGCGCCGCGTGCCCGGCGTGCAGGTGGCACAAACCGGCGGGCGTGGCAGTTTGCCGGGCATTTATATTCGCGGCACGCAATCGGCGCAAAGTCTGGTTCTGGTCGACGGGCAGCGCATCGGCAACTCGACCTCGGGCGACAGTAATCTGCAGCACCTGAACATTGAACAGATCGAACGCGTGGAAGTATTGCGCGGCTCGCGTTCGGTGATTTACGGCAGCGATGCGATTGGCGGGGTGATCCAGATTTTCACCCGGCGCGGCGGTGAACGAGGCTTGCAGCCGCGCCTGCACCTCGGCTTCGGCAGTCAGCAGACATGGGAACGCAGCCTCGGTTTGGCCGGGGGCGACGAGAAAACCCGGTTCAACCTCGGCGCCAGCCTCGACGAAACGGCCGGGATCGATCGCACCCACGACTCGTATCCGAGCGACAGCGATCATGATGCTTACCGCAACAAATCCGTCAGACTGAGCCTCAGCCATGCGCTGACCGACGATATTGAACTCGGCGCCAATCTGCTGGACAACCGTGGCAAAAGCGAGTTCGACAACCCGTTCGGCCGCTTCGACATGAACACTTTCGAGTCGGTGCAGCAGCAGCCGTACAGCGACTTCGATGTCAGCAGCGTCAGCAGTTATGTCGATGCCCGGGTCAACGATCTGTGGAAAACCCGCGTCGAATTCGGCCACAGCGAGAATCGGGAAAAAACCTTCGACAAGCTCAGCGATGAACGCACGGTATTCAACACCTACCGCGATTCAGTGAACTGGCAGAACGACCTGACGGTGGACGCACGCAACAGTCTGATTCTGGGCGGCGACTGGTACGAAGACCGGGTCAACAGCAGCACCGCGTTCGATGAGGACAGCCGCTGGAACCGCGCCGCGTTCATCCAGCATCGTTATCAGGCAGACAGTTTTTCCACCGAACTGGGCCTGCGTCACGACGACAACCAGCAGTTCGGTAGCCAGAACACCTGGAGCGGCACCTTCACGTTACCGTTGAATCCGGACAACGACGTGCTGCTCAGCTACAGCGAGGGCTTCCGTGCGCCGACCTTCAACGATCTGTACTACCCGGACTTCAGCAACCCGAGCCTGAAACCGGAAACCTCGAAAAGCTATGAGTTGCAGTGGCGCAGTCAGTTGAGCGACAGCAGCCGCCTGGAAGCTTCGATCTACCGCACCGACCTGGAAGACGCGATCATCTTCGGCAGCAACTCACGCCCGGAGAACGTCGCATCGGCACGGATCAACGGTTTTGAAGCGGCGCTGAAGCAGGAACTGTTCGGTTGGCAGAGCAGTGTTGGCGTGGCGATTATCGATCCGCGCGATCGCGATACCGGGCACACACTGGCACGCCGGGCGCGGCGAACGGTGAGCTGGGACGTCGACCGGCAGTTCGATCGCCTCGGTCTCGGCGCGAGTTGGCAGGCGGTCAGCGGCAGTTATGACGATCTGAATAATCAGCAGCCTTTGGGCGGTTATGCATTGTTCGGATTGCGCGGCAGTTGGGCGCTGAACCGCGAGATCAAGCTGGATCTGAAGGTGGATAACGTGCTGGACAAGGGATACAGCCGGGCGAATTACAGTTATGACGGCAGCCAGTATGGTTATCGCGAGGAAGGTCGGGCGTGGATGTTCGGCATCACCTGGACCCCGGAAATTCGCTGAGATCCAATGCAGGAGCTGCCGAAGGCTGCGATCTTCTGACCTTGCTTTTGAAGGGCGCCAGAGCGCTGAAGATCAAAATCAGAAGATCGCAGCCTTCGGCAGCTCCTACAAGGTTCACCTGTCCGGCGCGAGCAATTGGCAGAGTTTGGCGGTGGCGCTAATCATCTGCCCGCTCGGTCGCTCAAGGCCTTTGTCAGTGACCAATAGCAGTCCGCCCTGCCTGATTGCCGCAACCTGCGGCCAGACCTTCCACGCACCCAGCTGCGCCTGATCACCGGCGACAATCACCTCGGGATCACGCTGTAACACCGCCTCGATGCTCACCTGTGGCGCGGGCAGATTCAGATCAGCAAACACGTTGCGCGCGCCGCACACCGCCAGCGCGTCGCTGATGATCTGCCCGCCCCCGACGGTGAATAGCGGCTTGTCCCAGACCTGATAGAACACCCGCAATGGTTCGTCCCGGTGATAGCGCTGGCGCAGGCCGGCCAGTTGTTCGCGCAGATCCGTCGCCAGTTTTTCCCCGCGCTCAGGTCTACCCAATTGCTGCGCAATCAGTTCGATCTGCTTGGTGAGTTGTGCCAGCGAATGCGGTTCGGCGACGAAGGTGGGAATGTTCAAGCGTTTGAGCTGATCACGTTGGCCCACACTGACACTTCCTGGCCAGAGCAACAGCAAGTCCGGGTTTAGACTGAGCAAGCGCTCCATGTCGAGCTGGCCGTAGCGGCCCACGGAAGGAACATGGGCAATTGCCGCCGGCCGCTCGCCAGCATCCAGCACCCCGACCAACAGGTCTGCCGAGTCCAGCTCAACAACGATTTCCGAAAGAGACGGTGCAAGACTGACCACCCGCAAAGCGGCCAGCGTCTGGCTGCTCAGGGCGAGCAGCGCAATTGCCAACCACAGGCGACGCATCAGCCGAGTTGACGCGGGATACGGTATAGGTAAAACAGCACGGCGGTGGACAGCGCCAGCAGCATCAGCGGCACAGCTTCAAGGCCGACGAATACCGCCAGCGCGCCAATCCACGCTGGCAACGCTGCCGCGAGAAACGCCGCGCGACGGCGTGCTGCAAGGGCAATCCATGCGCCGGGTTCTTCAGGTGTATCGAGGGATTTTTGCGTGGCGATCAATGCGTGTTTGTAGCGGCCAAAAAACTTCAGACTGACAAACATCGAAGCGACCCCGGCAATGAACAAGGGCATCGCCAGCGCCGGCAGCAGGCCTTGACCTTCACCGAACAGCGCGTTCAGCACGAACAGCGGCACCAGTGCCAGCGCCAGGTATTTCCACCAGTCGACCGACAGTCGCCGCCGCACCTGGCCACGGGTCACGCGCGGTCGACCTCGCCCTGATGCTCGTTGCCCATCATGTGGTCGAGCTTGCTCGCCTTGGTGGCCAGATACAGTTTGTTGTGCGGGTTATGCCCGGTATGCAGCGGCACGCGTTCAGCGACGAGGATGCCCATGTCGGTCAAGGCTTTGACCTTGCGCGGGTTGTTGGTCATCAGCCGCAGGGATTTCACGCCCAAGTGTTCGAGCATCGGCAGGCACATGGCGTAGTCGCGCTGATCGGCAGCAAAACCCAGACGCTCATTGGCTTCAACGGTGTCGGCGCCGCCGTCTTGCAATTCGTAGGCGCGGATCTTGTTCAGCAGACCGATGCCGCGCCCTTCCTGCCGCAGATACAGCAGCACGCCACGGCCTTCGCGAGCGATCGCCTGCAGTGCGGCTTCCAGTTGCGAGCCGCAGTCACAGCGCTGGCTGAACAAGGCGTCGCCAGTCAGGCATTCGGAGTGCAGGCGGCCAAGGACTGGAGCACCGTCGGCAATTTCACCGAGGCTCAGCACGACATGCTCACGCCCGGTGCTCTCATCGAGAAAGCCGTGCATGGTGAATTGCGCAAAAGGCGTTGGCAGCTTGGAAGCGGCGACGAAGACGACAGGCACCGATGTGCTCCTGATCTATAAGACTGAAAATTCGCAGGCGGGCATTGTAACAGCAGGTTCCTGCAGACGCTTAGGCTGAATTATCGGGCATAACCATCAAAAAGTTTGATGACCAGCCCGCCAGCGTCAGTCCCGGTAGGAGCTGTCGAGTGAAACGAGGCTGCGATCTTTTTTGAGATCAAGATCAAAAGATCGCAGCGTTCCGCAGCTCCTACAAGGATTTGCGTTGGGCTTCAGTTTGCGTCAAACGGATACGGCTGCTGCCACTTCCCGAAGATCGGCTTCAGCTCGCCGCTCTTCACCAGTTCCGCCATACGCCGGTCATACAGCGCCATCAATGCACGAGCCTGTGGTGTATCAGCGAAACCGAGAAACATCGGCAGTTCCGCCAGATGCGAATAACGGTACTGCGCCGGATCCGCCGCGTCGCGCACAACGGCTTCGACCTCCGTCAGCGCATCAATGTAGTAATCCGCCCGCCCCTGTTTGAGCATCGAGAGGATTCCGCTGCGGCGCTCGATCTGGTTGAAGCGCTTGATGTTCGGCAGATAGTTTTCGTAGCGGTAGCCGCGCACCCAGGCCAGGCGATATTTGCCCAAAGTCGCCTGGGTCGCCGGCGGGCTACTGGCCAGGCCCAGCGCGTAAATATGGTCGGAATCGAAATTCCACTGCGGGTACAACACGTGCTCGGCTTCGTCGCGGTAGGAGCCGACCAGCGCGTCGACTTCCTTCAATTGCACCAGACCGATCGAGCGAGTGTACGGCACGGTGCGAATGTCCAGCTTCACCCCGGCCGGCTCGAAAACCTTGCGCAACACGTCCCAGGCCAGGCCATGGCCGTCGGCGGCGGTGTAGTCTTCCCAGTCTTCGCTGGCCAGATGGATGACTGCAGGAGTCGGCGCGGCTTCCTGCGCATGGGCGAACGTGCCCAGCAGAGCCAAAATCAACATCGCCAACCCGCGCCGCACCATCCCTTGCTTCCTCAGTTGAATCGAATCAGGCGAAAACCCACACCAACCCCTGCATCGCCAGCCAGGCGAATACACCCGCCAGCACATCGTCGAGCATGATGCCGACGCCGCCGTGCACATGCTTGTCGATCCAGCGAATCGGCCACGGCTTGAGAATATCGAAGAAGCGAAACACGAGGAAACCCGCGAGCAACCAATACCAGCCTTCCGGCACCAGCCAGAGGGTGATCCACATCCCGACCATTTCGTCCCAGACAATGCCTTCGTGGTCGTGGACCCGCAAATCGTCAGCCACTTTGCCGCACAGCCAGAAGCCGAACAGCATGGTGATGCCTAGCATCAGCCAGTAGCCCCAGTCGGGCAGCATCTGCCACAACGGAATGAAGGGCAGTGCAACCAACGAACCCCAGGTGCCTGGTGCTTTTGGCAAGGTGCCGGAACCAAAGCCGAACGCCAGAAAATGCCAGGGATTGCGCCAGACCGACGGCGGAACGAATTCGGCCGGAACCTGCTTCGGGTGATCTGTCACGGTGTCTCCTGAAAATGTTGATAACCCCGGACTTGGGGCGTGATGTCGTGCCCGTCGCGATCCAGCAGTGCAACGCCCTCGCCTTGCGTCACGCGACCAATTACATGGATCGGCCAGCCATCGGCCAGCAGCGCTGGCAACTCGGCGGACGGCAAGCTGAACGCCAGCACGTAATCATCGCCACCGCTCAATCCCGCACGTTCGGCGCCGCGTTGCCCGAGGAACGCGACTAATGCATCCGACAACGGTACACGCTCGCGTTCAATCTCAAGTCGTACCTGAGATGCCAGGGCGATGTGGCCGCAATCGGCGAGCAGGCCGTCCGAGATGTCGAGCGCCGATGTGGCTTTGCCGCGCAGCGCCTGACCGAGCGCGAGTTGCGGCTGTGGCGACCAGTAGTGATCGAGCAATGGCTGGGCAACCTCAGGCGCGGCATCGCGCTGACCGAGCACCAGCGGCAAGGCACCGGCAGCATTGCCCAGTTCGCCGCCAACGCAGAGCAGATCGCCGGGCCGCGCGCCGCTGCGGGTCAACGCCTGGCCAGCAGGGACGCGGCCAAACACGGTGACCGTCAGGCTCAACGGCCCGCGCGTGGTGTCGCCGCCGACCAGCGCCACGCCGCAGCTGTTGGCCATGCGGTTCAAACCACGGGCATAGGCTTGCAGCCAATCGGCGGTGACCGTCGGCAGCGTCAGGGCCAGGGTAAAGGCAACGGGTGCGGCGCCCATGGCGGCCAGATCGCTGACCGCGACGGCCAGCGAGCGCTGGCCGAGCAGAAACGGATCGCAGGGGTCGGCGAAATGCACACCGGCCACCAGCGTATCGGTGGAAACTGCCAGCTGTTCCCCTGCGGGAACCGCCAGCAAGGCGCAGTCATCGCCAATGCCCAGAGCAACGCCTTCGCCGCCCTGCGCACAAGGCGCGGCGGCGAAGAAATTGCGGATCAGCTCAAACTCGCCCATGGCTGACAAGAAGTGCTCAAGCGCCGATCAGCGCTTGAACGCCTTCACTTCAGCTTCACGCAGGCGCGGGGCCAGCTTGTCGAGCACGCCGTTGACGAACTTGTGGCCGTCGGTCGAACCGAACACCTTGGCCAGCTCGATACCTTCGTTGATCACAACGCGGTACGGCACGTCGATGCGCTTGAGCAGTTCCCAGGTCGACAGGCGCAGAACCGCCAGTTCAACCGGGTCCAGCTCTTCGATCGCCAGGTCCAGGCACGGCGTCAGCGCGCTGTCGATTTCGGTCTTGAATTGCGGAACCCCGTGGAGGATCTCGCGGAAGTAAGCACCATCGACATCGCTGAAATCGTTATCAACGCGAAACTGCGCTTCGATCTCGTTCAGCGATTGCCGGGCCATGTGCCACTGGTACAGCGCTTGAGTCGCGAGCTGACGGGCTTCGCGACGCTTGACGCTTTTCGAGGGCTTGCCGGCATCCGCAGGTTTCGGATCGCGCGGGTTGAAACGATCGCTATCGTCGGTAATCACTTGGCCTCCAACTGCGCCAGCAGGCTGACCATTTCCAGAGCGGACAGGGCAGCTTCGGCACCTTTGTTACCGGCCTTGGTGCCGGAACGCTCGATGGCTTGCTCGATGGAGTCCACGGTCAGGACGCCGAATGCCACCGGCACGCCGAACTCCATGGAGACCTGGGCCAGGCCTTTGGTGCATTCGCCAGCCACGTATTCGAAGTGCGGAGTACCGCCACGAATGACTGCGCCGAGGGCGATGATGGCTGCGAATTCGCCTTTTTGAGCGACTTTCTGCGCAACCAGCGGGATTTCGAAGGCGCCCGGTGCGCGAATGATGGTGATGTCGCTTTCGCTCACGCCGTGGCGAACCAGGGCATCAACGGCACCGCTGACCAGGCTTTCAACGACAAAGCTGTTGAAACGGCCCACTACCAGAGCGTAGCGGCCTTTAGGGGCGATGAAGGTACCTTCGATGGTCTTCAGGGTCATTCGTCAGTTCTCTTAAAGAGCCGGGACGCGCTTGCTACGCGTCCCTCAGTGATTTATTTGCCGCGAATCGGAGTCCGGAAACGACCGGTCATTATTCGGAGGGCACGTATTCTACAACTTCCAGATCGAAACCGGATATCGCATTAAATTTCATCGGTGCGCTCATCAGACGCATTTTGCGTACACCGAGGTCGCGCAGGATCTGCGAACCGGCACCGACAATGCTGTAGGTGGTCGGTTTTTTCGGCGCGGCTTGCTCGCCGGTTTCGCGGATATGCGCCAGCAGCACGTCGCCATCGAGCGGGTGGCCGAGCAACAACACCACGCCGCTACCCGCCTCGGCGACCGCAGCCATGGCGGCGCGCAAGCTCCAGCGCCCCGGTTGCTTGACCATCAGCAGGTCGCGCAGCGGGTCCATGTTATGCACGCGAACCAGCGTCGGCTCTTCAGCGCAGACAGTGCCCAAGGTCAGCGCCATGTGCACGTCGCCTTCCACCGAATCACGATAGGTCACCAGGTTGAATTGGCCCAGTTCACTGTCCAGCGGCTGCTCCGCAATCCGCTGAACGGTACGTTCATGGATCATCCGGTAGTGAATCAAATCCGCGATGGTGCCGATCTTGATGTTGTGTTCGGCGGCAAAAGCTTCCAGTTCAGCGCGACGGGACATCGTGCCGTCGTCATTCATCACTTCGCAGATCACGCCGCTCGGCTCGAAACCGGCCATGCGTGCCAGGTCGCAAGCGGCTTCGGTGTGACCGGCGCGAGCGAGGGTGCCGCCGGCCTGGGCCATCAGCGGGAAGATGTGGCCCGGGCTGACGATGTCTTCAGCCTTGGCGTCTTTCGCGGCAGCCGCTTGCACGGTGCGCGCGCGGTCAGCGGCGGAAATGCCGGTGGTCACGCCTTCGGCCGCTTCGATCGATACGGTGAACTTGGTGCCGAAACCGGAACCGTTGCGCGGCGCCATCAGTGGCAGCTTCAACAGTTCGCAACGCTCGCGGCTCATGGGCATGCAGATCAGGCCACGGGCGTGCTTGGCCATGAAGTTGATGTGCTCGGCCTGGCAGCACTCGGCGGCCATGATCAGGTCGCCTTCATTCTCGCGGTCTTCGTCATCCATGAGGATGACCATCTTGCCTTGGCGGATGTCTTCAACCAGTTCTTCGATGCTATTGAGCGCCACAAGGCACCCCCCTTCTTTTAAATTCAACTTCAGGATTTGAGGTAGCCGTTCTGGGCCAGAAAGCTTTCGGTGATGGTGCTGCCGGCCGTCTTCTCTGCAGCCTTGTCACCCAACAGCAAACGCTCCAGATAGCGTGCCAGCAAATCGACTTCCAGATTCACCCGGCGACCTGGCTTGTACGAGGCCATGATGGTTTCGCTCAGGGTGTGCGGGATGATCGTCAGCATGAATTCGGCGCCGTCGACTTCGTTCACGGTCAGGCTGGTGCCGTCGACGGTGATCGAGCCTTTGTGGGCGATGTACTTGGCCAGTTCTTTCGGCGCGCGGATGCGAAATTCCACGGCGCGGGCGTTGTCGCTGCGCGAGACGATTTCGCCGACGCCGTCGACGTGGCCGCTGACCAGATGTCCACCGAGACGGGTGGTCGGGGTCAGGGCTTTCTCCAGATTGACCGGGCTGCCGCTTTTCAGGTCGTTCATGGCGGTACAGTCCAGCGTTTCGCGGCTGACGTCGGCAGCAAAGCCGTCGCCTGGCAGCTCGACGGCAGTCAGGCACACGCCGTTGACTGCAATGCTGTCGCCGAGTTTGACATCGCTCAGGTCCAGCTTGCCGGTTGCGACGTGAACCCGCACATCACCACCCTTTGGGGTCAGTGCGCGGATACTGCCGATGGATTCGATGATGCCGGTGAACATGGGGTTCTCCTTGAGAACTGAGCCAGCGTACTAACGATGGCCGGGAATTATACGCTCGCCGCTGGCACAGGAATGGCAGTGACTCGCCAGTCATCGCCGACGGCGCGAATTTCAGTGATTTTCAGCTCGGGAGCATCCTTCATATAGCTCAGCGGCCAGTCCAGTAACGGACGCGCCGTAGAACCGAGGAACTTGCCGGCGATGAAAATCACAAACTCGTCGACCAGACCGAGCTGAGCAAAAGCCCCCGCCAATCGCGGACCGGCTTCGACCAGCACCTCGTTGACGCCACGGTTGGCCAGTTCGACCAGCAACCGGTGCAGATCGACCTGCCCGTCACTGCCTGGCACGATCAGGCACTCCGGGCCATGGGCGTATTGTTCTTCGATCGCGACACAGGTTGCGACCAGCGCCGGCCCGGCCTTGAAGAACGGCGCGTCCAACGGCACTCGCAAACGCCCGTCGACCAGCACGCGCAGTGGCGGACGGCTCATGGCCAGAGCAGTTTGCCCGGCATCCAGGCCCAGCTCTTCGGCGCGAACAGTCAACCGCGCACCGTCGGCCAGCACCGTGTCGGCGCCGGTCAGCACCACCGCGGCCTGAGCACGTAGACGCTGGACCGCCGAACGCGCCGCCGGACCAGTGATCCATTGGCTCTCGCCGCTTTCCATCGCGGTGCGACCGTCGAGGCTCATGGCCAACTTGACTCGCACAAACGGCAAGCCGTGCTCCATCCGCTTGAGAAAACCCTGGTTGAGCTGGCGCGCTTCGCCTTCCAGCACACCGCTCGCGGTGGCTATGCCGGCATCAGCCAGGCGCTGCAAACCACGTCCTGCGACTTGCGGGTTCGGATCGCGCATCGCCGCCACGACGCGGGCAACGCCGGCATTCACCAGCGCATCCGCGCACGGCGGCGTGCGCCCGTGGTGGCTGCAGGGTTCGAGGGTGACGTACGCCGTGGCGCCGCGCGCCAGTTCACCGGCGGCGCGCAGGGCGTGGACTTCGGCATGCGGTTCACCAGCGCGCTCATGCCAGCCTTCGCCGACAATCTGTCCGTCACGTACCACTACACAACCGACCCGAGGATTGGGATGCGTGGTGTAGTGACCCTTGCGTGCCAGTTCCAGGGCGCGGGCCATGAAATGGGCGTCGAGTATCGCCTGCTCGGCGGCGGTCATTCTTTCACCGGTTCGCGGGCGAGGCGGTCGATCTCTTCGCGGAACTCGTTGAGGTCCTGGAAGCGCTTGTACACGGATGCGAAACGGATATAGGCGACTTCATCGAGCTTTTGCAGTTCGGCCATCACCAGTTCGCCGACCACGAGGGATTTGACCTCGCGCTCGCCGGTGGCGCGCAGCTTGTGCTTGATGTGAACCAGAGAGGATTCGAGGCGCTCTACGCTGACCGGACGTTTCTCCAACGCACGCTGCATGCCGGCGCGGAGTTTTTCTTCGTCGAACGGTTGGCGGCTGCCGTCGGTTTTGATCAGGCGCGGCAACACCAGTTCGGCCGTCTCGAACGTCGTGAAACGTTCGCCGCAGGCCAGGCATTCACGCCGGCGGCGCACCTGTTCGCCCTCGGCGACCAGACGCGAGTCGATGACCTTGGTGTCGTTGGCACCGCAGAAGGGACAGTGCATGGTGGCTGGCAACAAAAAAAGGGAGGGCCATGGTAGCGCATCCCGGTGGCAAGACAAGCCATAGGGTTTGCGGTATACAGAACAGCATGATCGTTTGATCCATGGATTTCATTTTGCCGGAGCTTCCAATGCCGTTACGTCCGCTCGTTCTGCTCAGTCTTTTCAGCCTGCTGGTGGCTTGTGGCAGCGACGCGCCCAAGCCGCAACCGCCGACGCCAGGCCCGGCGCCACAGCAGGCGCAGAAAAAAGCCAAAGAGGCTGCCGAGCTTGGCCCGCTGCCGGCGTACCAACGAGAACTGAGCGGCACCCTGCAAGGCGTGCCGGCCGGTGCCGAGGTCGAGCTGGCGCTGTTGGTGATCGATGACAAGGATCGTCCGCAACAGTTGCTCGCCAGTTCCAGCCTGATCGGCAACAACCAGATTCTGCCCTTCCGCCTGCGTTTCAACCCTGAAACCTTTCCGGTCGGTGCGCGAGTTGAATTGCGTGGTCGCGCCAGCCAGTCCGGCCAGTTGATTCTGCATCTGCCGTCGCAAACCATCACCCAGCCGACCACTCAGGCGCTGGGCCAGCTGCAATTTGTCAAAGCACCATGAATCCACCGCTCCACCTGCAACGGGCTTTGGCTGAATTGCTCGGCGACGCCAGACTGAAAATCTGCCCATTACCGGACACCGATTTACAGTTGTGGCTGATCGACGGCGACAACATGGCGCGCGAATTCAGTCAGGAAGAAATCCAGCGCATTCTGCACGAGCCGCCATACTGGGGTTTCTGCTGGGCCAGCGGTCTTGCGGTGGCGCGCTATCTGGAGCAGTTCCCCGAATGGGTGCGCGGCAAGCGCGTGCTGGATTTCGGCGCTGGCTCGGGAATTGCCGGCATCGCGGCGGTGAAGGCCGGGGCGCTGGAGGTGGTGGCTTGCGATCTCGATCCGCTGGCGATTGCCGCGTGCCGGGCGAATGCCGAGCTCAACGATGTGCAGATGAGCTACTCGACGGATTTCTTTGCCGAGGCTGATCGCTTTGATCTGATTCTGGTGGCGGACGTGCTGTATGACCGGGCGAATCTGCCGCTACTTGATGAGTTTCTCAGTCGAGGCCGCGAGGCGTTGGTGGCGGATTCGCGGGTGCGGGATTTTCGCCATCCGTTGTATGAACGGATCGAGATGCTGGAGGCGATGACACTTCCCGATCTGGCCGAGCCCGAAGAATTCAGACACGTCAGCCTCTATCACGCGCGACGTGATTGACGCCGCCAAAAGATTGCAGCCTTCGGCAGCTCCCACTCTCGATCGCGTACCCCTGTAGGAGCTGCCGAAGGCTGCGATCTTTTGCGCCACCCCTTATAGTGCGGTCATTGACGCTTAGAGAGACTCCCCATGACTCAGCAAACGCCTCACATCTTCGACGCCACCACTGCCGATTTCGACCAGTCGGTGATCGAGGCCTCTTTCAACAAACCGGTGCTGGTGGATTTCTGGGCCGAGTGGTGTGCGCCATGCAAGGCGTTAATGCCGATGCTGCAAGGCATCGCCGAGAGCTATCAGGGCGCGTTGCTGCTGGCCAAGGTCAATTGCGACATCGAGCAGGACATCGTCGCCCGTTTCGGCATTCGCAGCCTGCCGACCGTGGTGCTGTTCAAGGACGGTCAACCGGTCGACGGCTTTGCTGGCGCACAACCGGAATCCGCCGTGCGCGCATTGCTCGAACCGCATGTGCAGATGCCGCCACCGGCCGCTGCCGATCCGTTCGAGCAGGCGCAGGCGTTGTTCGATGACGGGCGCTTTGCCGATGCTGAAGCGGCTTTGGTGGCGATGCTCAATGAAGACAACACCAACGCCAAGGCGCTGATCCTTTACGCACGCTGCCTGACCGAACGCGGTGAGCTGGGCGAAGCGCAAGCCGTGCTCGACGCGGTCAAGAGTGACGAACACAAAGCCGCACTGGCCGGGGCCAAAGCGCAGATTCAGTTTCTCGGCATGGCGCGCGACCTGCCGGACGCCGCCGATCTGAAAAGCCGTCTGGCGCAAAACCCGCAGGACGACGAGGCGGTGTTCCAACTGGCGATCCAGCAATTGGCGCGTCAGCAATACGAAGCGGCACTGGATGCTTTGCTCAAACTGTTCATCCGCAATCGCAGCTATGGCGAGGGCTTGCCACACAAGACTTTGCTGCAGGTGTTTGAGCTGCTGGGCAATGATCATCCGTTGGTGACGGCGTATCGCCGCAAAATGTTTGCGGCGCTTTATTAAGATCAAAAGATCGCAGCCTGCGGCAGCTCCTACACGGGATCCTGTTCACCGCGCATTTTGCGGATGAACGCTGAACCTGTAGGAGCTGCCGCAGGCTGCGATCTTTAGCGGTTCACTCGATCCAGCTGTAAAGCGGCGTATCCCCGCCACTCACCACTTTCACATCCGCGCTATGACGCAAACGCACCAGCAAGCGCTTGCCCGCCACCGCATTACCCGTCAGCCCTTCAAGCTGATCGAGCAGGTCCGGCCCGCTAAGCTGCCCGGCCTTGCGCAACAGATCCTTCGCCACCTGCCACAAAGCATCGTCCTGGTTCAGCGATTTCGCCGCTGGCGCTGACGCTTGTGCTTCGGCTTGAGCGATCGGCGCCTGGGCATTCAGCGCAGCTCCGAGCTTCGTCCAGTCGCTGTCATCGAGTTCCACTGTCAAATCCACCGGCACCGCGCCGACCGTTCCGCGTATCCGCAACATCGAGTTCGCTCCTGCATATTTCTGAACTGCATGCTCCCACGGGACTTGTGTAACGCCAAGCGCACGGGCAAACTCTGCGGACTTTCGTTATAAGATTACATAACAAACTGTTCACTTTACTTTCCGGAGCCCACCATGCGTCGTCTGCTGCTCGCTTTGCCGTTTGCCCTGTTGCCGCTGGCCATCGCCCATGCCGCCGATGAGCATGACCACGATCACGACCATGAACACGGCAGCCTCGGTGCGCACGAACATGGTGTCGGCCGTCTGAACGCCGCGCTCGACGGTCAGACTCTGGAACTGGAGCTGGAAAGCCCGGCGATGAACCTGGTTGGTTTCGAACACGCGGCGACAACGGACGCCGACAAGGCCAAAGTCGCCGCAGTCCGTGCGCAGCTTGAGAAACCCCTGTCGCTGTTCAGTCTGCCGGCCGCTGCCGTTTGCAAAGTAACCCGCCAGGAACTGGAAAGCCCGCTGTTCGGCGACAAGCCCGACGCCGACGATCACGACGAAGACGAAGCAGACAAGGACGGGCACGAGCATCATCACGACCACAGCGAAATCCACGCGCATTACCAATTCAACTGTGCCACTCCGGGCGCGCTGAAAACGCTGGATCTGGCCAACATCTTCCAGACCTTCCCGGCGACGCAGAAAATTCAGGTACAACTGATTAGCGCGAATGGCCAGCAAGGCACTGAAGTGACGGCCAAAGCTGCAGCCCTGAAATTCTGATGACACCGAAAATCCCCTGTAGGAGCTGTCGAGTGAAACGAGGCTGCGATCTTTTGATTGTAAAAAAACAAGATCAAAAGATCGCAGCCTTCGGCAGCTCCTACAGGGTTACGTGTACACATTTGAAATTGGTGTCATGACCCAAGCACTCATCGAACTCTCCGACCTGGGCTTCAACTGGCCCGGTCACCCGACGCTGCTGGACATCCCGGCGTTTCGCCTCGAGCCCGGTGAGACCCTGTTCCTCAAAGGCCCCAGCGGCAGTGGCAAGACCACCCTGCTCGGCTTGCTCGGCGGTGTGCAGAAACCCGTTCGCGGCAGCATTCGCCTGCTCGGCCAGGAATTGACAGAACTCTCCGCCGGTGCCCGCGATACCTTCCGCGTCGATCACACCGGTTACATTTTTCAGCAGTTCAATTTGCTGCCGTTTCTCTCGGTGCGCGAGAACGTCGAATTGCCCTGCCACTTCTCCAGGCTGCGCGCGCAACGGGCGAAACAGCGTCATGGCAGTGTGGATCAAGCCGCCGCCACCCTGCTCGCTCACTTGGGGCTGAAGGATGAAAGCCTCCTCAGCCGCCGCGCCGATTCGCTATCGATCGGCCAACAGCAGCGCGTTGCTGCGGCCCGCGCCTTGATCGGCCAACCGGAACTGGTGATCGCCGATGAACCAACCTCGGCGCTGGATTACGATGCACGGGAAAACTTCATTCGCCTGCTGTTTGCCGAATGCCGCGAAGCCGGATCGAGTCTGCTGTTTGTCAGTCACGACCAAAGTCTGGCGCCGCTGTTCGACCGCCACTTGCCCCTGGCCGAACTCAATCGCGCCGCCAAATCTGCCGAGGTCTGAGATGTATCTGTTTCGTCTGGCCATGGCCAGCCTGGCCAACCGCCGCTTCACCGCGCTGCTCACCGCGTTTGCCATCGCCCTGTCGGTGTGCCTGTTGCTGGCCGTCGAGCGCGTGCGCACCGAAGCCAAAGCCAGTTTCGCCAGCACCATCAGCGGCACTGACCTGATCGTTGGCGCCCGCTCCGGTTCGGTGAATCTGCTGTTGTATTCGGTGTTCCGCATCGGCAACGCCACCAACAACATCCGCTGGGACAGCTTCGAGCACTTCGCCAGCAATCCGAAAGTGAAGTGGGCGATCCCGATGTCCCTCGGCGATTCCCATCGCGGTTATCGCGTGATGGGCACCACCGAAGCCTACTTCGAACACTACCAGTATGGCCGCCAGCAACATCTGGCGTTGGCCGATGGTCGCGCGTTTGCGACAGATCCATTTGAAGTGGTACTCGGCGCCGAAGTCGCCGAAGCGCTGCATTACAAGCTCGGTGACAAACTGGTGCTCGCCCACGGCGTCGCGGCGATCAGCCTGGTCAAGCACGATGACAAACCGTTTACCGTAGTCGGCATTCTGCAGCGCACCGGCACGCCGGTAGACCGCACGTTGCACATCAGCCTCGGCGGCATGGAGGCGATTCACATCGACTGGCACAACGGCGTGCCGGCGCGGGGCAACGGACGGATCAGCGCCGATCAAGCGCGCAACATGGACCTGACACCGCAAGCAATCACCGCGTTCATGCTCGGCCTCAACAGCAAGATTTCGACCTTTGCGCTGCAACGCGAGATCAATGAATTCCGTGGCGAGCCGATGCTGGCGATCCTGCCGGGGGTGGCGCTGCAGGAGCTGTGGAGCCTGATGAGCACGGCCGA
Source organism: Pseudomonas fluorescens (assembly GCF_900636825.1). Classification (NCBI taxonomy): domain Bacteria; kingdom Pseudomonadati; phylum Pseudomonadota; class Gammaproteobacteria; order Pseudomonadales; family Pseudomonadaceae; genus Pseudomonas; species Pseudomonas fluorescens. The sequence continues at coordinate 5,255,354 of NZ_LR134318.1, forward strand.
GAAAGCCTTGTTCGTGGTCTCGCTGTTCGTCGTGCTGACCGGGTTGATCGGCATGCTCACGGCGATTCTCACCAGCCTTAACGAGCGCCGCCGAGAGATGGCGATTCTGCGATCAGTGGGCGCTCGGCCGTGGCACATCGCGAGCCTGCTGGTGCTCGAGGCGTTCGCACTGGCGCTGACCGGGGTGATCGCCGGGCTGGCGTTGCTGTACATCGGCATCGCGGCTGCGCAAGGTTATGTGCAGGCCAATTACGGCTTGTATCTGCCGCTGGCATGGCCAAGCGAGTATGAATGGACGCTGCTCGGTGGCATTCTGGCGGCCGCGCTGCTGATGGGCAGCGTGCCGGCCTGGCGGGCGTATCGCCAATCGTTGGCCGATGGCCTGTCGATCCGTTTATGAGGACGTTTACCATGCCCCGCGCCCTGCTTGCGCTGCTGATGCTGGTTGCCCTGCCCGTATGGGCCGCAGCGCCGAAAGACCTCACATGGTCGGAGATGATTCCGCCGGACGCTGCGCCGGAATTGCCGAACATGGCCCCGCTGCACGATCTGTCGAAGATGGGCGACGCGCTGTCCGCCGAATCCGCGCCGGCAGCGAAGCAGGATTTGCCGAATGCGCCGGTGGTGCAGAGTCTCGACGGGCAAAACATTCGTCTGCCGGGTTACATCGTGCCGCTGGAAGTCAGCGAAGAAGGCCGTACCACGGATTTCTTGCTGGTGCCTTATTTCGGCGCCTGCATTCACGTGCCGCCACCGCCATCGAACCAGATCGTGCATGTGAAAAGCGAGTTGGGCGTGAAGCTTGATGAGTTGTATCAGCCGTACTGGGTCGAGGGACCGTTGCAGGTCAAGGCATCGAGCAGCGAGCTGGCGGATGCCGGGTATCAGATGGAGGCGGACAAGATTTATGCGTATGAGCTGCCGGAGTAATCTCCGGTAGATTTCAAGATCAAAAGATCAAAAGATCAAAAGATCAAAAGATCAAAAGATCAAAAGATCAAAAGATCAAAAGATCAAAAGATCGCAGCCTTCGGCAGCTCCTACAGTTTGGACTGACCCCAAAATGTTGGACGGTCTACTGCCACATGCCCACGGACTGAGCCCTGTATTCCCAGGGCTCAGTCCACCAAGCTTTGATTTGATCCGGTCATGATTGTAGTAAGTGATGTACTCGTCCAGCCCTGCATTTAGCTCTTCTAGGTTTTCGAAGCGCTTGAGGTAAAAAAACTCGGACTTCAAGGTACCGAAAAAACTCTCCATTGCCGCATTGTCGAGACAGTTTCCCTTACGTGACATGCTCTGCTTTATGCCGCGTTGCTTCAGTGCATGTTGATAACGAGGTTGCTGATATTGCCAACCCTGGTCGGAGTGAAGCAGCAGATGACTCGCACCTCGCAGACATTCAAAGGCCTTTTCCAGCATTCCGGTCACCAAGGCGAAGCACGGGCGCTGGGCCGTTTCATAGGCGATAATTTCGCCGTTGTACAAGTCCATTACCGGCGACAGATAGAGCTTCCTTGATCCGACTTTGAACTCGGTGACGTCTGTTACCCACTTCTGATTAGGCCGTTGCGCGAAGAAATTACGCTCCAGAAGATTCGCCGCGATGGTTCCAACTTGCCCCTTGTAGGATCGATACTTTTTGGGACGCACCAAGGATTTAAGGCCCATGCGGTCCATTAGGCGCTGAATCATTTTTTCACTGACCGACTCTTTCTTTTGCAGCGCCAAAGCGATGCGGCGATAGCCAAATCGCCCTTCGTGCTGATCGTAGAGGTCTCGAATCTTCGTTTTCAGCGAGGCATATTTATCAGGTTTCTGAAGGGCGCTGACCTGGTAATAGAACGTGCTGCGGGCCAGGTTGGCTAACTTGAGCAGACCGTGCAGAGGAAACCTGGATCTTAACGCCATCACGGAGATGGTTTTTTCCCGGGGCGACTCATCTTCGAAACCTCCCTTACCTCTTTGAGCTTTTTTAGGTAAGCGTTCTCCATACGTAGGTATTCGAGTTCGGCCTTCAGTTGTTCTCGGCTCTTTAAATCGTCGTCCACGGGTTGGGAGTGATCAGGGACAGGCGTTTTTCTAGACATGACAACAGCCTTTTTTCTATTGGGTACGATCAGGGCAGGAAGACCGCCACTGTAGTACTGCCGTTCCCAAATGCCTACCTGCGAGGACTGCCCAAGCCCAAACCGTGCCGCGGCTTCCCGATGTGAGAGGCGCTCTTTTTGCATGCATTGGATGACTGAGCGTTTGAACGCCGCGCTGTAATGGCGACTATGAGATTGCAGGCCAGCGCTGCCTCGAGCCCGATAGGTGGCGACCCAGCGCCGAAGCAGGCTGCAGTCGATCAAATAGCGGTGAGCTATCTTGCGAAAGCCTTCATTGCCATTGAGGTAAGCCTCAATGGCCGTAATTTTGAACTGAAGCGAAAACTTGCCCATGGAAAACACCACCAAAAGTTAGGTTGGTGTCCAACTTTTTGGGTGCAGTCCAGTTGAAAATGCGATCCCATGTAGGAGCTGCCGAAGGCTCGGGCCGCGATCGGACGATCTTTTAGGGCCATCACTGTTTCATTGAGCTGAGTCAAAACACCGTATCAGACGGCTTCGTACCCTAGGGCATCGAATATTTTCATGTCTTACGGAGCCCCCATGAACAAGTCCTTGCTCAGCGCCTCGCTGTTTGCCCTCGCGCTCGCAGCCCCGCTCGCCCACGCCCATGAGGCCGGTGATATTCTCATCCGCGCCGGCGCGATCACCGTCAATCCCAAGGCCAACAGCTCCAGCGTCAAGGTCGATCAGGGGCCGTTGAGCGGCGCCAATCTGGGCGGCAAAGCGACCATGAGCAGCGACACGCAACTGGGGCTGAACTTCGCCTACATGCTCACCAACCACGTCGGGCTCGAATTGCTCGCAGCCACCCCGTTCGAGCATGACGTGAAGCTCAAAGGCACCGCCCTGCCGGCCGCCAACGGCAAGCTCGGCACGCTGAAACATTTGCCGCCCACCCTCAGCGTTGTCTACTACCCGCTCGATTCGAAGTCGGCGTTCCAACCGTATATCGGCGGCGGCATCAACTACACCTGGATCTACGACGAACACGTGGGCAGCGAAGCCCAGTCCAATGGCTTCAGCAATTTCAAGGCGAAAAATTCCTGGGGTCTGGCCTGGCAGGTGGGCGCCGACTACATGATTACCGACAACATCATGCTTAACGCCCAGGTGCGTTACATCGACATCGATACTCGCGCGACAGTGGAGAACAACGCCGTCGCACCTGGCACCCGCGCACGGGTAAATGTCGATGTCGATCCGTTCATCTACATGGTCGGTCTGGGCTATAAGTTCTAAGTCGTTTTTTTACTGAACGTTCACGTGGTGGTGAATGAGGCTTGGTGGCGGGCAGGCACAGACCTGACGACGACCGTACGCAGTTGATCGGGGGATAACGTTCCCTCGCCACAGGGATAGCGATATTCCGGCCGTGAAAAAGGCGCCTGTTGAAAGGCGCCTTTTTCATTTGGTGCTGAGTCATGTGGGGCGTTGGAGACCCGGGCCCCTCATCGGAACGCCGCCCGCCCAGCCCTCTCCCGGGGGAGAGGGAGCCGATTTGTGTGTTGTTCAAAACCTGAGTTCGACTGGGTATCGCAAGTCGGCGTACTTCTCACAAACACCTCAGTCAGTTCCCTCTCCCCCTGGGAGAGGGGCTTAGCGCCCGAGCAAGCGCGCCAACCCGACACTCATCGGCGTCTGCGGCGGCATTTCAAAGCGTTGCAACAAGCGTCGGTTGTCAGCCCGCGAATGGCGAATATCACCCGAACGCGCCGGCCCGTAGCTCACGGGCGGCAACTCACCGACCACCGATTTCAACGCTTCGAGCATCTGCTTCAGACTCATCGCCTGATTCCAGCCAACATTGACCGCGCCTACCTGCACGTCAGGCTTTTGCAGCGCCTGCACCAGCAAATCGACCAGATCACCGACATAGAGGAAATCACGAGTCTGCTCGCCATCGCCAAACACGGTGATCGGCAAACCTTTCGACGCGCGTTCGCTGAAGATGCTGATCACCCCGGAATACGGCGAGGACGGATCCTGGCGTGGGCCGAAGATGTTGAAGAAGCGAAAAATCGCCGGTTCCAGGCCATGCTGGCGACGGTAGAAATCGAAGTATTGCTCACCGGCCAGTTTGTCCGAGGCATAGGGTGTCAGCGGGGCTTTTGGCGTGTCTTCATCAATCGACTCGCCCTCGCCATTGTTGCCGTACACCGCCGCGCTGGAGGCATACACCACGCGCTTGACCCCGGCCAAACGCATGGCCTCGCAGACATTCAGGGTGCCGATGAAATTGCTCTGATGGGTCTTCACCGGATCATCCACCGACGCTTGCACCGAGGCAACCGCGGCCAGGTGCGCCACTGCGCTGCAACCTTGCATCGCCTGTGCGACGAGCGCGGCATCGGCAACATCGCCGACCATCAACTCAACCCGAGGATTGTCCAGCGGCAGATTGCTGCGTTTGCCGGTCGACAGGTCATCGAGGATCCTCACCGAATGCCCCTTGGCAAGCAAGGCGTCGGTCAGATGCGAGCCAATGAAGCCGGCACCGCCGGTGATTAAAACAGGGCCATTAGCCATGACGATAGAACCTATCCAGTAAAGCCGGGAGCGCGGCACGCCAGGCACGCGGCTTGATCCCGAAGGTGTGCAGAATTTTCTTGCAGGCCAGCACCGCATGCTGCGGCTCTTCGGCGGCGTCGGGTCGTGCGGCGTGGGCCTGCGCGGTCGGCGCTTCGATGGCGAGCGCGTGCAGGCTGCGGGCCTCGGTCAGAATCGCCTGGCCCAGCGCCAGCGGCGTGGTCGCTTCATGGCCGGCGTAGTGATAAGTGCCCCACAGCGGCGCGGCGCAATCGAGTTGCTTGAGTACCGAGATGATCACCCGTGCCGCGTCGTCGACCGGCGTCGGATTGCCACGGCGGTCGTCGGCCAGGAGTAACTCTTCCGGTTGTTCGGCGCGGGCGAGGAAGCGTCCGAGGGTGCCATCGGCACTGTCGTCGAGGAGCCAGCCGAACCGCAGCAACACATGCTGCGGGCAGGTCGCGCGGACGCTTTGTTCGATCCGCCACAACGCCTGACCGCGCAGGCCCAACGGCACCGGCTCGTCTTTTTCGCTGTAGGCGGTGGCGCGTGAGCCGTCGAATACTCGGTAACTGGAAGGCTGCACCAAAACGATGTTGTGGTGCTGGCACAGTTCGGCGAGACGTTCGATCGCGCGTTCCTGCCCGGCCATACGACTTTCACTGACGGCTTCGGCCTGGAACCAGTCGAAATAGTAGGCGAGGTTGATCAACGCGTCGGGGCGGGTGTCGTCGAGCAATTGCGTCAGGCTCGCGGCATCCCAGCCATTTTCGGGCGGGCGGGGGGCGAGGAAACCGATGTCTTCCTCTGCACCGAGGCGAATCAGCGCCTGCCCAAGGGCATTTCCGCCGCCCAGTAACATAAGGCGCATTCGCATAGAGTCAGCAGGCCCAGTCTGATTGGAACGATGGCTTGAGCGACAGGATATGTGGACCCGTCGCCGATCATTGCCGGAATCGTTGCATTTTGCGGGTTTAGTGCGCAACCGTCATCCGTAAAGTGTACATCCCAAGGATTTGTGCTGTGGCATCTGGCCCCATCGCTGGCAAGCCAGCTCCCACAGGGTTCAGTGCTGACCACAAATTCTGTGAACCACCGCAGTCCTTGTGGGAGCTGGCTCGCCAGCGATGAGGCCGAGTCAGACAGCCGAGATCCTGAGCGGTACTTGCATCTTCCCCCCTGCGCCCGCATAACTTAAGCCATGAATCTGCCCCTCCCCGCCAACAGCGCCCTGGCAGGCTTTCACCCCGCCGTCAGCGCCTGGTTCAGCCAGACCTTCCCGGCAGTCACTGCCGCGCAGGCCCGTGCCTGGCCGCTGATTCGCCAGCGCCGCTCGACCTTGATCGCCGCGCCCACCGGCTCCGGCAAAACCCTCACCGCGTTCCTCGCCGTGCTCGACGATCTCGTCCACAGAGGCCTGGAACACCCCGACGGCCTGCCCGCCGAAACGCTGGTGGTCTACGTCTCGCCGCTGAAAGCGCTGTCCAACGACATCCAGATCAACCTGCAGAATCCGCTGGCCGGGATCACCGCACAATTGCGCGATATGGGCTTGCCGGAGCTGACGATCACCACCGCCGTGCGCACCGGTGACACGCCGCAGAAAGAACGTGCGGCCATGCGCAAGACCGCGCCACACATTCTGGTGACCACGCCGGAATCGCTGTACGTGCTGCTCGGCTCTGAATCCGGGCGCAAGATGCTCAGCACCACGCGCACGGTAATCATCGACGAAATCCATTCCATCGCCGCCGGCAAACGCGGCAGTCATCTGGCCCTGAGCCTCGAGCGGCTGCAAGCGTTGTGCGCCGAACCACTGACCCGCATCGGGCTGTCCGCCACGCAAAAACCGGTCGAGGCCGTGGCGCAATTTCTGGTCGGTCATGAGCGCTGCTGCGACATTGTCGACATCGGTCACGCCCGGCCACGGGATCTGGGCATTGAGGTGCCGCGCGTGCCGTTGTCGGCGGTCATGGCCAACGATGTCTGGCAGCTGGTTTACGATCGCCTCGCCGAGCTCGCTCGCGAGCACCGCACCACGCTGATTTTCGTCAATACCCGACGCCTGGCCGAACGCTTGAGTCGGCACCTGAGCGAACGCCTCGGCAAACACGCTGTGGCGGCGCACCACGGCAGCCTCGCCAAAGAATTTCGCCTGGATGCCGAACAACGGCTCAAGCGCGGCGAGTTGCAGGTGTTGATCGCTACCGCATCGCTGGAACTGGGCATCGATATCGGCGAAGTCGACCTGGTCTGCCAGATCAGTTCGCCGCGCTCGATTGCCGCATTTCTGCAGCGGGTCGGGCGATCCGGCCACCAGGTCGGCGGTACGCCCAAGGGCCGGTTGTTCGCCACCACCCGCGACGATCTGATCGAGTGCACCGCGCTGCTCGACTGCGTGCGCCGTGGCGAACTCGACACTTTGCACATTCCCCAAGCACCGCTGGATGTGCTGGCGCAGCAGATCATCGCCGAGGTCAGTTGCCAGGAATGGCCGGAGGACGCTTTGCTGACGATGTTCCGCAAAGCCTCGCCCTATCGCGACCTCGACGAAAAACACTATCAAGCCCTGCTGGCGATGCTCGCCGAAGGCTACAACGGTCGCCAGGGCATCCGTAGCGCCTACCTGCACCGCGACGCCGTCAGCCGCACTCTGCGCGGCCGACGGGGTTCGCAACTGACCGCGGTGACCAGCGGCGGCACCATCCCCGACAATGCCGATTACAGCGTGCTGCTGGAGCCGCAAGGCCTGAACATCGGCAGCGTCAACGAAGACTTCGCGGTGGAAAGCATTGCCGGTGACGTGTTCCAGCTCGGCAATACCTCGTACCGCATTCTGCGGGTCGAGAGCGGCAAAGTGCGTGTCGAAGATGCGCACGGCCAGCCACCGACCATCCCGTTCTGGCTCGGCGAGGCGCCGGGACGTAGCGATGAGTTGTCGTTCGCCGTGGCGCGTCTGCAAGCGCAACTGGATGAGTTGCTCAGCGCCAGCCCCGGCGATCTGCAACCGGCGCTCGACTGGCTGACGCAGACCCTCGGCCTCAACCGCGCCAGCGCCGAGCAACTGGTCGAATACCTCGCCCGCGCGCGGCAAACCCTCGGCGCGCTGCCCTCGCAAGACACGCTGCTGATGGAGCGCTTTTTCGACGAGTCCGGCGGCACGCAACTGATCATCCACACGCCGTTCGGCAGCCGCATCAACCGCGCTTGGGGCCTGGCCTTGCGCAAGCGGTTTTGCCGCACTTTCAACTTCGAATTGCAGGCCGCCGCCAGCGAAGATGCGATCGTGCTCTCGCTGTCGACCAGCCACAGCTTTGAACTCGATGAAATCTGGCGCTACCTGCACAGCAACAGCGCCGAACACACGCTGATTCAAGCGGTGCTCGACGCGCCGCTGTTCGGCGTACGCTGGCGCTGGAATGCCGGTGTTGCGCTGGCGTTGCCGCGTTTTGCCGGCGGGCGCAAAGTGGCGCCGCAGTTGCAGCGCATGAAAAGCGAAGACTTGATCGCCAGTGTCTTTCCCGATCAGATCGCCTGCCTGGAAAACCTCGCCGGTGAGCGCGAGATCCCTGAGCATCCGCTGATCGAGCAAACCCTTGACGATTGCCTGCACGAAGCGATGGACAGCGAAGGCTGGCTCAATCTGCTGCGGCGCATGGAACGTGGCGAGGTACGTTTGATCAGCCGCGACTTGCCGGCCCCTTCGCCGCTCGCCGCAGAAATCCTCAGCGCCCGGCCTTACACCTTTCTCGACGACGCGCCGCTGGAAGAACGCCGCACTCAAGCGGTACTCAACCGACGCTGGAGCGATCCGCAGTCGACGGACGATCTCGGTGCACTGGACGCGGACGCGATTGCCGCCGTACGCGAAGAGGCCTGGCCACGGCCGAACGCTGCGGATGAAATGCATGAGGCGCTGATGAGTCTGGGGTGCATCAGCGAGGCCGAGGTCCAAGCAAACGAAGGCTGGGCAGAATGGCTGCAGACGCTCGTCAGCAGCGGTCGCGCGTGTCGTTTGCAGATTACTCGCGGTCACGCCGTGTGGCTGGCCCGCGAACGTCTGACGTGCCTGCAAGCGCTTTATCCACAGGGCGAATTGCAGCCCGAGGTGGAGGCATTGCCAGGATTTGATGAAGCGTGGACGTTCGATGAGGCGCTGATCGAAGTGTTGCGTGCGCGGCTCGGTGCGTTCGGCCCGCTGCCGTTAGCGGCCATCGCCGAGCCGCTGGCGTTGCCGACCACCCAGGTCAATCAAGCCCTCGCCCGACTGGAGGGCGAAGGCTATGTGCTGCGCGGCCAGTTCACGCCGCAACTCAACATCGAGGAATGGTGCGAACGGCATTTGCTCGCGCGCATTCACCGCTACACGGTCAAGCGTCTGCGGCGAGAAATCGAACCGGTGGCGCTGCAGGACTTCATGCGTTTCCTGTTCGACTGGCAACACCTGACACCCGCCACGCAGGGACGGGGCAGCGCGGTGCTGCCGGCGATTGTCGGCCAGTTCGAAGGCTACGCCGCCGCAGCCTCGGCGTGGGACAGCGACATTCTGCCGGCGCGCCTCAAGGATTATTCACCGAGCTGGCTGGACGACCTGTGCCGCAACGGCAAACTGGTATGGACGCGCCTCAGCGCCCGGCAAAAAGTCAGCGGCACGGCGCTGCGCAGCACGCCGATCGTGTTGCTGCCGCGCGGTCAGGTCGGGCTGTGGAGCGCTTTGGCCGAACAGACACCCGTGAGCGAACTGTCGCCGAAAACCCAAAAAGTCTTTGAAGCCTTGAGTCAGCATGGCGCGCTGTTTTTCGATGAGCTGATTCATGAGGCGCGTCTGCTGCGCAGCGAATTGGAAATCGCCTTGCAGGAACTGGTCGGCGCCGGCCTGGTGAACGCCGACAGCTTTGCCGGCCTGCGCGCGCTGATCACGCCGGCGAGCAAGCGCACGCAGCGCAGCAGTCGGCGCGGGCGCGGCGCTTTTATCGGCGGCATGGACGATGCCGGGCGTTGGGCGTTGCTGCGCCGGGGTTCGTCAGTGGCGACGGCCGAGACACTGGAGCACGTCGCCATGACTCTGCTGCGCCGCTATGGCGTGGTGTTCTGGCGTTTGCTTGAGCGCGAGGCGGACTGGCTACCAAGTTGGCGCGAACTGCTGCGCACGTTTCATCGGCTGGAGGCACGCGGCGAGATTCGCGGCGGGCGTTTCGTGAGCGGTTTGGCAGGGGAACAATTTGCCTTGCCTGAAGCGATTCCATTATTGCGCGAAGTGCGACGGCGGCCGACCGACGGCAGCCTGGTGGCGGTGTGCGGGGTGGATCCGTTGAATCTGGCCGGCACTTTATTGCCGGGTGCGAAGGTCCCGGCGCTGGTGAGTAATCGGCTGGTGTACCGCGATGGGATTCCGGCGGCGGCGCTGATTGCCGGCAAGCAGCACATATGGATGGAGCTGGATCAGGTGGACCTGGAGCAGATAAGCCGGAAATTGATCCGCCATTAATGTCGGTCGATCTGGCGTCTTCGCGAGCAGGCTCGCTCCCACAGGGATAACGCGGTCGAAATGTGGGAGCGAGCCTGCTCGCGAAGACGCCGGCCCTCTCAGCACAAATCAACTTTAGGTCCGAGATTCCTGCGGCAACACAACCGGCGAATGCTCCGGCTCCACCTGCCCCTCTTGCTGACGCTTCGGCAACAACACCTGCTGTGGATAAGTCTGCGCAAAATGCACATTCGCGGTGTTATCCACAAGCTTTTTCAAGCGCTGGTTGAACGCCCGGCTCACGGCATACTGCCCGCCCGATACCGTACGGAATTGCGCCGTCAGCACCACGCCGTTCAAATCCATCTTGTCCACGCCAAACACATCCAGTGGTCCCTGCAGGTTGTATTTGAGGAATGGGTCTTCGCGGATCGAGTCGCCGGCTTCGCGGATCAATTCAATGGCCTTGTCGACATCAGTGTCATAGGTGAACTGCACCGAGAAAAACGCAAAGGCGAACTGCCGCGATTGGTTGGTCACTGCCTTGATCTGGCCGAACGGCACCGAGTGCACAAAGCCCTTGCCGTCACGCAGACGCAAGGTGCGGATTGTCAGGCCTTCGACCGTGCCGGCATGGCCGGAGTCGAGCACCACCCAGTCCCCGATCGACAGCGTGTCTTCGATGATGATGAACAACCCGGTAATCACGTCCTGAACCAGTTGCTGGGAACCGAAACCGATGGCCAGACCGACCACCCCGGCACCAGCCAGCAGCGGTGCGACGTTGATACCGAGGTTGGCCATGGTGGTGATCGCGCAAATCACCACAAGGATGATTTTGATCGCGTTGCGCAGCAGCGGCAGAATGGTTTTCACCCGTGTGCTGGGCTGGCGCGCGGCGCGCTTGGTGAGCGGCGGTTTCAGCGCTTCCTGGATCGCCGTGTCGAGCACTACCCACAGCAGCCACGTCACGAGGAAGATCAGGCCGATGCTGCTCAAGGCATTGCTGATCGCGCGGCCGACAGTGCTGCTCTGGGCGAAATCAAGCAACGAAACGCCCCAGATCCGCCCGAGAATATCAATGAACACAATCGCGATGACGATGCGCAGCAACGCATGCAGCAGGCTGAGAAAGCGCTCTTTGTAGGCACTGCTGCGCTGGATCGCTTCCGCCTTGCGTGACTTGAACAAATGCTGCAACACGGTGCTGAGAAACACCGTGGCGATCAGCAGCACCGTGGTGAACAGCGCGCAGCGCAGGGCTTTCTGGTTGTCTTCGCCGATGCCGATCAGACTGACCGCCGACACCAGCACCATCAGCACGATTGGCCAATACCACAACCCGGAAAAAATCCGCAGCGACTCCTGCAACGACGGCTGTTTCAAACGCTGAACCAGCGGCCGGTTGCGAATCAGATGCGCCACTGGCCGACGCAAACGAATCACCAGCAAACCGAAAATCACCGAGGCGATCAGACCGGTGAACACCGCCACGCTACTGGTGATATTGCCGCCCAACTGCCGAGCGATCTGCGGGCTGGTCAAGGCATCACTGAGGGCAGCGAGAAAGCCAATGAGGAACAACGGCCGCGGGCAGTATTCACGAATGATCCGCGCGGCCGTGCGCTTGTGGCCGACGTTGAACATCACCACCACGCACAACAACATCGAGGTGGAAAATATGCCGCTGCTGGTGGCATAGGCCAGACACAACGCCAGCGCCCGACCGACCGAGCCTTGCAGAAAATGGCTGACGTATAGCGTCAGCGGCAGACAGATCAACGCCGGAACGGTGTACGGCAGCACGTAGCCGAGCAGATCCTGGCTGCGCTGTCGGGTGCGCAGCCAGCGGCCCTTGCGCAGACGCTTGGCCAGCAGGCTGCCGAGCACCGTCAGTACCGCGAAGCTGCCAAGCCATACGCCTGACAGCGTGAGGAAATCCCCAGCCACGCTCCAGCCCGAGCGGTTCGACGGCTGCTTGACCAGACGGTCGACCTCATCGGCAGCGCGATCGGCCCGCAAGCGCCAGGCATCGACCAAATGTTCATTGAGATCGAGTTTGTCCTGTACGTCGTCGATACTCGAACTGATCGCCCCAAGCAGGCCGCCCTGCACGATCGGTTCCGGTTCGGCGGGTTTTTCCTCGGTGGCTGGAACACCCGGCAGCGCAGCGGCCTGCACTGAATTGACGCCGAAGCACAGCAGCGCTCCCAGCAGAATGGCGATCCTGAACTTGCGCAAAACTCCGATCTCCCGTGACTGAACCTTGTTAGGAACTGATCGGTAAATGCCCGGCAAGTTCAAGAGCCCCTCACCCCAGCCCTCTCCCCGAGGGAGAGGGAGCCGACCGAGTTGCATGACCAACCTCACCAACTGCACGTCTTGAGTCGAACTCAAGTCTGAAGTCGATGCAGATCTGCTCCCTTTCCCCCTCTCCCCCTGGAGAGGGAGCCGACCGAGCTGCATGACCAACCTCACCAACTGCACGTCTTGAGTCGAACTCAAGTCTGAAGTCGATTCGGATCTGCTCCCTTTCCCCCTCTCCCCCTGGAGAGGGAGCCGACCGAGCTGCATGACCAACCTCGCCAACTGCACGTCTTGAGTCGAACTCAAGTCTGAAGACGATGCAGATCTGCTCCCTTTCCCCCTCGCCCCTTGGAGAGGGAGCCGACCTAGTTGCATGACCAACCTCACCACCTGCACGTCTTGAGTCGAACTCAAGTCTGAAGACGATGCAGATCTGCTCCCTTTCCCCCTCGCCCCTTTGGGGGAGAGGGTTGGGGTGAGGGGGAAAGCTCTTGATCTTCGCTTCACCCGCGACCGTCCGTAACGCCGCCGAAACTTTCCCGTGCGCCGCGCAGTCATCACAAAACACAGGCAACACGAGGACTTCATCGGGAGGGTGAAATGGCAGCGATTCACATCGGTATTTCCGGCTGGCGCTACGAACCGTGGCGCGGGGACTTCTACCCGAAGGGGCTGGCGCAAAAGCGCGAATTGCAGTTCGCTTCACGGGCGGTCAACAGCATCGAAATCAATGGATCGTTCTACGCCCTGCAACGCCCCGAACGTTACGCCCAGTGGTACGCCGAAACCCCCGATGACTTCGTTTTCAGCGTCAAGGCTCCGCGCTTCATCACCCACGTGCGGCGCTTGCGCGAAATCGAAAAGCCGCTGGCGAATTTTTTCGCGTCAGGCGTTCTGGAATTGAAGGAAAAACTCGGGCCGATCCTTTGGCAGTTTCCACCGAACTTCAAATTCGAGGCCGAGCGCTTCGACCAGTTTCTCGCGCAACTGCCACGCGACACCCAAGCAGCCGCCGCCCTCGCCCGCCAGCACGACGCGCATCTGCCCGGTCACGCCAGCGTCAAAGCCTGGCGCAAAAAGCCGCTGCGTCACGCGGTGGAAATTCGCCATGAAAGCTTCATCGACCCGGAGTTCGTACGCTTGTTGAAACGCCACAACACCGCACTCGTCGTCGCCGACACCGCCGGTAAATGGCCGTACCGCGAAGACCTCACCAGCGACTTTGTCTACGTGCGCCTGCACGGTGCCGAAGAGCTTTACGCCAGCGGCTATTCCGATGCTGCGCTCAAGCGCTGGGCCGAGCGCATTGACGCCTGGCACCACGGCGGGCAGCCGAAAGACGCGCACCTGATCGCCCCGCGCTTGAAGCCGCGGGCGCGCAAATCCCGGGAAGTGTTTTGCTATTTCGACAACGACATCAAGGTCCGCGCGCCCTACGACGCGCGTGATCTGCTGCATCGTTTTGATCTGGACAAAGACCTCGCCACCGCGCCCGGCGAACCCGCTGGTGAAGGAGTGCTGGCATGAGCATTCCCGAACCGGTCGGTTTTACCGATGAAGGCTCCGTGGTCGCGCCGTCGGTGCGCACGTTCACGGTGCTGACGGTCAACACCCACAAGGGGTTCACCGCGCTCAACCGGCGCTTCATCCTGCCGGAACTGCGCGAAGCGGTGCGCAGCGTAGCGGCGGATGTGGTGTTTTTGCAGGAAGTGCACGGCACCCACGAACACCATCCCAAGCGCTTCACCAATTGGCCGACGATGCCGCAGTACGAATTCCTCGCCGACAGCCTCTGGCCGCAGTTCGCCTATGGGCGTAATGCGGTGTACCCGGAGGGCGATCACGGCAATGCGTTGCTGTCGAAATTCCAGATCATCCGCCACGACAATCTCGACGTATCGATCAGCGGCCATGAAAACCGAGGGCTGCTGCATTGTGTGCTGCGCCTGCCCGGTGACGGCGCCGAGGTTCACGCGATCTGTGTGCATCTGGGCCTGCGCGAAAGCCATCGCAACGCGCAGCTCGATCTGCTCATGCAACGCCTCGCCGAGCTGCCCGACGACGCGCCCGTGATTGTCGCCGGCGATTTCAACGACTGGCGCCAGCGCGCCGATGCGCAACTCAAGCCTTGCGGTCTGCGTGAAGTGTTCGCCGAACATCACGGCAAACCGGCGCGCAGTTTTCCCGCGCGTCTGCCAGCGCTGCGGCTCGATCGCATCTACGTGCGCAACCTCAAAGCCAGCCGGCCGAAAGTTTTGACTAACCGGCCCTGGTCTCACCTTTCCGACCACGCACCGTTATCGGTGGAGATTGAACTATGAACAGTGCGCCACTGGAAAAAACCACGGTGGAACCCGTCACAATGAACCCGCCGGTACGCGAGCCAGGACACGTCGATGTCGAATACCAATGGCACGGTAACAACCGCGTAGAGCTGCTGGAAAACGGTGAGGAATACTTCCCGCGCGTGTTCGAAGCGATGCGGGCGGCCAAGAGTGAGATTCTGCTGGAGACTTTCATTGTCTTCGAAGACAAGGTCGGCGCCGAGCTGCAACAGATCCTGATCGAAGCCGCGCAGCGTGGTGTACGCACCACGGTCAGCCTCGACGGTTTCGGCTGCGGCGAGCTGAGCACCGCTTATCTGTCGGCGCTGAGCGACGCCGGCGTGCATCTGCAAATCTTCGATCCGGCGCCGAAACACCTGGGCATCCGCACCAACTGGTTCCGCCGCCTGCATCGCAAGATCGTGGTGGTCGACGGCTTGATTGCGTTCATTGGCGGGATCAATTTTTCCGGCGATCACCTGGCCGACTTCGGCCCCGAAGCCAAGCAGGATTACTCGGTGGAAATCCAGGGGCCGGTCGTTGCTGACATCCACCATTTCGCCCTGCTGCAAAGCGGTCGCCCCGGACGCGCGCGGTTCTGGTGGCAGCGCCGCCGCCAGCGTCTGGCGGAAATGGCCTTCACCGATCATGACGGGCAAGTAAGACTGGTGTTCCGCGACAACGATCAACACAACACCGATATCGAAGATGTCTATTTGCAGGTGCTGCGCAAGGCCAAGCGCCGGGTGATCATTGCCAATGCGTATTTCTTTCCCGGCTACCGCCTGCTCCGTGAAATCCGTAATGCGGCCCGGCGTGGGGTTGATGTGCGGCTGATCCTACAAGGTCAGCCCGACATGCTGGTGGCCAAACTGGCGGCGCGCATGACTTACGATTATCTGCTGCGCGCCGGCGTGCAGATTCATGAATACTGCGAGCGGCCGCTGCACGGTAAAGTCGCGCTGGTCGACGATGACTGGAGCACGGTGGGTTCGAGCAATCTCGACCCGCTGAGCCTGTCGCTGAACCTGGAAGCCAACGTGCTGATCCGCGACCGCGCCTTCAACCAGCATCTTTACGAACGTCTCGAAGATCTCAGCCAGAATCACTGCAAAGCCATGGACGCCAAGCTGTTGCCGCGCGGTCGGATCTGGCACATGACCGTAGGCTTCTTGGTGTTTCACTTTCTGCGGCACTTCCCGGCGATGGCCGGTTGGCTGCCAGCGCATAAACCGCGTCTGAAGCCTTTCCGAGGTGCGCGTCCATGAGCCATTCCGAAGCCCATTCCAACAGTCATTCGGCACAGGCAGCGCCGTCCAAATGGAGCCGCTGGAAGCGGCCGCTGACCATTCTGTTTTTCCTCGCGCTGATCGTATTGCTGACGATGTTCGCCACGCGTATCGAATGGGCCGAGGTGCTGGAGACGCTTGCCGATTTCAAGGTGCGAACGCTGATCATCGCCGCGAGCGTAACGCTGTTGAGTTTTCTGGTGTATGCCAGTTTTGATTTGATGGGCCGCACTTATATTCGTCAGGATCTGACTTGGAAGCAGATTCTGCCGGTCGGCATTATCAGCTACGCGTTCAACCTCAATCTCAGCGCTTGGGTCGGCGGGATTGCCATGCGCTATCGGCTGTATTCGCGCCTGGGCGTGAGCAAAGGCAACATCGCCAAGATTCTCGGCCTGAGCCTGGCGACCAACTGGTTCGGCTACATGACCATCGCCGGCGTGGTGTTCAGCAGCGGTCTGGTGCGCATGCCACCGGGGTGGAAACTCAGCAGTGATGCGCTGCAACTGGTTGGCGTGTTGTTGCTGTTGATCAGCGCGGGTTATCTGGCGGCGTGCCAGTTTTCCAAGCGTCGCGAGTGGGCGATTCGCGGCGTGGAAATCAACCTGCCATCGCTGCGCATGGCGGTATTGCAGTTGCTGCTGGGGGCGTTGAACTGGTCATTGATGGCGGCCGTCATCTTCACCCTGCTGCCGAGCAAACTGGATTATCCGTTGGTTCTCGGCGTGTTGTTGATCAGCGCGATTGCCGGGGTCATCACGCATATTCCGGCGGGGCTGGGAGTACTCGAAGCGGTATTTGTGGCGCTGCTGCAGCACGAAGCATCGCGCGGCAGTCTGGTCGCCGGCCTGCTGGCCTATCGGGCAATTTATTTTCTGTTGCCGCTGCTGATCACGCTGGTGATGTATCTGGTGGTGGAGGCCAAGGCCAAGGCGCTGCGGATCGAGAAAAAACCTTCCTGAGCATTGCAGCGAGACTGATGGCGCCATCGCCAGCAGGGCTAGCTCCCACAGGTTGGAACACATTCCCCCTGTGGGAGCTAGCCCTGCTGGCGAAAGCGCCGGTACAGGCGACAGATCATCTGGACTGGATGATGCTCAACCTCTCACCCACCACCATCTCGGTAATCCAGTCCACCAGTATTGAGGTGTAGGCCTGCTGCGACACCGGATCACTCAATGCGTGATCCGCGCCATCGATAATGCGGTGCGTCAGCGAGTGAGTCTGCTGACACGCGGCGCGATAGCTCATGATCGTCGCGTGGGGCACAAAGTCGTCGGTTTCCGATTCCACCAGCAACACATCCCCGGTGAATTGCGAGCAGGCATGCAACGCGCGATTGCTGTCAGCGCGGACTAGAGCGCCGCGATAATCACGCAGATCGGCCTTGTCCAGATCACGCTTGGGCGTGTGCCATTGCTCGTCGCGGTACAACGCCGGCACGCGCAGTGCCAGCCAGCGCACCGGGCGCAATGAGGTGAGGATCGACGCGAGGTAGCCGCCGTAACTGGTGCCAACCACGGCAATCGCCGAGGTGTCGAGCGCCGGGTGCGCGAGCAAGCGGTCATAGGCGGCGAGCAAATCACGCAGATTGTCTTCGCGGGTGACGCGGGTCAGCGGAATTCCGGTGCCGCCGGTATGCCCGCGCAAGTCGAAGGTCAGGCACACACAACCGAGCCCGGCGATGCCTTTGGCCCGTTCCAGATCACGTTCCTGACTGCCGCCCCAGCCGTGGACAAACAACACCCCCGGCACTTTCGATTTGGGACTGAGGAACGTCCCGCTCATCTGTTCATCATCAATGTCGATTTGAATGCTTTCGCTTCTAGCCGTCATAGGATTTGACCGTTACGTATTTGAGAAGGAAGTCGCTGTTTTCTGCCGGTCCACGGTACACCTCAATGGCGTCCGCCGGCAGCGGCTGATCGGTATAGGTTTCCACCGAAGAGACGCGAATCGCTGGCATCCCCGGGTCGTTGACGAAGCTTTGCAGCGCGGCGACTTCGGCGCTGCTCGCGCCGCCCATGCGCCAGGATTGTTCGAGGACGCCGCTGCGGCGCTTGCCGCTGCTGTCCAGGCCCTGAGCGATGTCGTAATTGCGGCGCGAAGCGTAGAAACGCGGATAAGCTTCATCCGCGGCCTGATCGAAGACTTGCGCTTGCTCGATCGCCAGACGCACATCGTCGGGCTGTTCCAGCGCCAGCAGTTGCTCGTACCCGCCCTGCACCACCAGCAGGTTCGAGCCACCGTAAACCTCTTCGCCGTGACCATCTTGGGTCAAATATTGATCGCCACAGTAGCTCAGCACTTTGTCGCCGATGAACGACTGGCCCACGCTGTGGGTAACGACATCGCGCAGATCCTGTTCCAGCACGACGCCTTCGCTGAACTGTTGAGCCATGTCGGGGCGGGCGAGGATTTCGTCGAACGCATCGAGGCTTTTGATCACCTCTTGGCCGCGACCGGCGCAGGCGTGGACCGGCTTCAAGCGAATCGGCCCGCTGTACAACAGATGCTCGGCAGCTGGACGGGCATCTTCCAGTGCGAAAACGCTGAGCCCGTCGAGTACGACATTGCGCACCCGTTCGGAAAACAGCGGTGACCAGCCCTGCGGTGCGCGTGCCTGATGACTGCGCAAGCCATGGCTGATCGCTTTGGTGCAGATGAAGTCGTGTTCGACGTACCCGCCCCACAAGTCATCGGGACCGGTGATTCCCAGCGCTTGTGCATTGGCGGCGCCGACAATGGTTTGAGTCGGCAGCAGATACAGGTCGCGGCCCTGATGTTTGGCCGGGTCGTAACTGCCGCCGAATTTCCAGCCGAGGATTTGCGCCAGCCAGCGCGCGAGTGCCTTGTTGGTCTGCACTTCATGCTGCGGCGCGTCGCCGCGCACCGAGTGCGCGACAACCAGTTTCTTGCGAGATGTCGGGGTCATGCGTTCCCCTTTATTCATTCAGTGAATTCAACAAACAGAATT
The DNA here is from genome assembly GCF_900636825.1 of Pseudomonas fluorescens. Taxonomy (NCBI): domain Bacteria; kingdom Pseudomonadati; phylum Pseudomonadota; class Gammaproteobacteria; order Pseudomonadales; family Pseudomonadaceae; genus Pseudomonas; species Pseudomonas fluorescens. The sequence goes on from NZ_LR134318.1 coordinate 5,274,358, forward strand.
GCAGAGATCAGGCCAAGCGTTCATCTATGGCAAACACCCGGTAATCGGGCGGTTGCTGCGACGGTACTGGCACCGCGCCTGTTTCAATCTGCACGACTGAGCTCAAATTTCCGGCAAATTGCACGATCCCACGTCCTGAGTTAAATCCTGTGGGAGCTGGCTTGCCAGCGATGAGGGAATACCTGTCACATCGATGCTGGCTGACCCGCCGCCATCGCTGGCAAGCCAGCTCCCACAGAATCACTGCGGGACTTGAGCTTAGCGCGTCAGCCCAAACCGGCCGCGATAATCACTCGGCGCCAGCCCGGTAATCTTCTTGAAGATCGCGCGAAACGCACCGGGATCCTGGTAGCCCACGGTCCAGGCGATGTGATCGATGGTGCCATTGGTAAATTCGAGCATTTCCCGCGCCTTGCCAACGCGCAGATGCTGGCAGTATTCGGTCGGTTTCAAACCGGTGGCGGCACGGAATCGACGCAGAAACGTGCGCTCCTCCAGGCCCGCTCGCTCGGCCATCGCCGTCAGCGACACATCCGTTGCCCCGGTGCTTTGCAGCCAGTGCTGGACTTTGAGAATCGCCGCGTCGCCGTGGCCGAGGATCGGCGCGAAATTGCTGCCGCATTCACTGGCGCTGTCACTGTGCTCCATCACCAGAAAACGCGCGGTGGCGGTGGCGATACTCGGGCCGAGCAAGCGATCGACCAGGCGCAACCCCAATTCCGACCACGCCATCAGCCCGGCCGTGGTGATCAAATCGCCGTCGTCGACAATCGGCGTGTCCGCCTTGAGCCGGATGTGCGGATAACGCTCGGCGAACGCTTGGGCCGAAGTCCAGTGGGTAGTGGCGCTGCGACCGTCGAGCAGGCCGCTTTCGGCAAGCATCAACGAGCCCACGCAGACGCCGCCAAGTGTCGCGCCGCGCGCATGCTGATCCCGCAACCATTGCGCCAGACTGGCCGGCATCTGCGCTGCATCGAAACCGCCGAGGGATGGTGGAATCAGCACGGCCAGCAAAGCGGCGGCGGCGCCGGGATGGCTGGCGTAGACCTGCGCCGGCAATTGCTCGCCCTCGGCCTGCCAGTGACTGACCCGCAACAACGGCAAATGCACGGCCTGATACTCGGCGGCAATCCGGTTGGCCACCGCGAACAGATCGGTCAAACCGTGCACCGCCGCCAGTTGCGCGCCGGGATAGATCAGCACGCCCAACTCAGCGGTGGCGGCTTTTTCTGCGGCCATTGTCAGTTTTCCCCTGTCTATTGTCGGTGCGGCCAATCCTCGAATGGTCGGCCAGCGCCAATACTGCAGCCACATCCAATCACTGTCTCGAGGACACACCATGGCCAAGCAAGCGCTCATCGTAGTCGATATCCAGAACGACTACTTCCCCCAAGGCAAGTGGCCGCTGGCCGGCGCCGACGCCACTGCCGACAATGCCGCTCGATTGATCGCCGCGTTCCGTGAGGCAGGTGACTCGGTGGTGCACATTCGCCACGAATTCACTTCCGAGGATGCGCCGTTTTTCACCCCCGGCTCCGAAGGCGCCAAATTGCACCCGAAGGTTCTGAATCGCAACGACGAACCCGTGGTGCTCAAGCACTTCGTCAACTCGTTTCGCGAAACCGAACTGCAGTCGATTCTGGATGAGCAAGGGATCAAGGAACTGGTCGTGGTCGGCAGCATGAGTCATATGTGCGTCGACGGTATCACCCGCGCGGCGGCGGATATGGGTTATGGCGTGACCGTGATTCACGATGCCTGCGCCAGCCGCGATCTGGAATTCAACGGCCTGACCGTGCCGGCGGCGCATGTGCATGCGGCATTCATGTCAGCGCTGGGCTTTGCCTACGCCAGCGTGGTTTCCACTGACGAGTTCCTGCGCAGCAACGCCTAGCAACAACTGCCGATCCCCATGGCCCGCCGTGTTGCGGGCCTTTTTGCGTGTGCGATGAAAATCTCACGCGTGAGTCATTGATGGCACTTTGCATTGGTTGTAGTGTGGCCCACGCGTGAGACGCTCATAACCGGATTCCAGCCAATGACAAGCCGCTCTAACGCGAATGCCGCAGCAGCCCCCAAGGGCGAGCGCGCGAAAGCATCCGCGAAAAAACCGCCGAGCTTTTATATGAAGCAGATGCGCGCGGGCCTGGCGGCTGCCGGTTACGTGAAACACGAAACTTGGGTGCTTCCCGAAAACCGAAGCTTGCTCAAGCAAATGGAGCAACAGCTACGCCAACCGATTCTGGCTGGCTCTTTCATGTCGGAGAATTACATGAGCGCAGGCAACAACTGGACTATCGATAGCCTCTTCAACGCCCTCAAGGCACTGGATGAGGTAGCTTCGCAAGAGATCACGCTGTCTCTGATCCAGAGCTCCGAACCCAGCATCAAGCTGGAGATGAACGAATTCGGCGGTCTGCCGATTCACATCGCCCTGGCCGGTCAGCAGATCATCGTCGACACCGTGCTGGTGGACATCGAATCGATCACCGACGTTAACGCCTTCAACGATGCCGTTCTGCGCAGCCGCGAAATGTTCCCGCTGTCGTCGATCGGCATCGAGTCGATGCCAAACGGCCAGACCGTTTACAACATGTTCGGCGCCCTCAGCGCCGACTCGAGCCTGACCAACGTGGTCACCGAGGTCAAGACCCTGGTCGACAACGTGCAGCGCGCCAGTGAAGCCTTCGAACACTTCTTCAAGTAATCAACAGGGAATATCCAATGACTCAGTCCATCTGGAGCAAGTTGTTCACCGCACTGCGCGGCGGCGCCAATGAAGTCGGCGAAGCGATCGTCGACCAACAGGCCCTGCGCATCCTCGATCAGGAAATCCGCGACGCCGACACCGCGCTGGCGAACGCCCGTCGCGAACTGGTCACCATCATGGCCAAACACAAACTGGCTGCCGATCGCGTGAGCGAATACGACGCCAAGATCAAGGATCTGGAAGCCAAGGCAGTTTCGGCCCTGAATGCGGGCCGTGAAGACCTGGCGCTGGAAGTCGCGGAAGCGATCTCGACCCTGACCAACGACCTCGATGCCGAGAAGAAGCTGAGCGACGAATTCGGTGCCTACGCTGCCAACATGCGCAAAGACATCAGCAAAGCCGAGTCGCGAATCAAAAGCCTGCGCCAGCAAGTGGACATGGCCAAAGCCCGGGAAAGCGTGCAGAAGGCACAGGTCAGCGCCTCGATTGCCAGCGGCGGCGCCAATGGCAAACTGGAAACCGCTGTCGGTACGCTCAACCGCCTGCAGGCCAAGCAACAACAACGCGCGGCCGAGCTGAGCGCGGCGGACGAACTGGCGGATGCATCGACCGGCAATGACCTGGATCGCAAACTGCGTGACGCCGGCATCACGCCGAACGAAGGCAGCGCCAATGCGATTCTCGAGCGCCTGAAGCAAAAGTCCGCGCAGTAACACTGCAATTTGCTCTGTGTAGGAGCTGCCGCAGGCTGCGATCTTTTGATCTTGTCTTTTAAAAGCAAAAGATCGCAGCCTGCGGCAGCTCCTACAACATTTCACTTTGCCTGCTCGTTCCCCGCGCAGCCCGGTACACTAGCGCCACTTTTTTTGCCGACGAAATTTCCACCCGCCTCAAGGAACGAAACCCATGGGATGGTTTAAAGATTTGCTGGGCACCAGTAACTGGCAAACCGCTGCACCCACGCCAACCGCTGTCACCGGCCCGCTCGGCATGGCGCAAGGCAAAGGCGTGCGATTCGATTCGACGCTGGCACTGCTGCTCGACGGCTCGACCTCGGTGCGCGTGCCCTTCGATCAGGCGATCTGGAGCGCCGGTTGGGTTGACCTCGGCCAGTCCAACAAACTGCACCGCTATTACATGAACGACGAGGATTTCTGGCTTCAAATCCACGTCACCGGTGAAGACCAGATCGAGTCGGTCACCCTGTTCAACTACCTCAGTTACGTGACCGTCAACAGCGACGCCGAATTGCAGCGCCTGGCCGGCCCGAACAGTCTGATCGGGCTGCCGGACTATACCCATGAAGGTGTTCAATTCACCCGCGAATGGGGCACTGAACAAGGCCAGACCGAACTCGTGCCGATGACCGAGCAGGTGATCAACCCAGACGAAAGCTACACCATCGAACACCGCTCGATGCTTTACGCGCGCGATACCGGCTTGACCGATCGCCGCGAATTGCTGCTGTTCTCCGTCGAACAGGACGAAGAAGGCACCGTCAGCCTGAGCACCTCACTGGGTATCTCGCTGTACACGACTGATTTGAGCGCCATCTGAAAAGGAAGTTTTTCATGCTGGAAGTGCTGGCCGTTTCCCTGAACAAGACCGCTCTGGTCGGTTTCGTCGTCTACCTGATCGGCGCCGTGCTGCTGTTCATGCTGTTTCAGTTCGTCTACACCCGCCTCACGCCGCACAAGGAATTCGAGCTGATCCGCTCCGGCAATATTGCCGCCGCCATTGCCCTCTCCGGCGCGATCGTCGGCTTCGCAATTCCGGCGAGCAACGTAATCGCCTTTTCGGTAAACGTGATCGACTTCGTGCTCTGGGCGGTGATTGCGGCGGTCGTGCAATTGCTGGCCTTTCTCGCTACAGGCCTGGTTCTCAAAGGCACTTCCGAGCGTATCGCCAAGGGTGAAATCGCCTCCGGCATTTACGTCGCGGCGGTGGCAATCAGCGTCGGCATGCTCAACGCCGCGTGCATGACCCCGTCCAACTGACCGGCAGGAAGCCTCGATGAAACGCAGTAAATACGTTCAGTTGTCCCTCGCTGCCTCCGTTGCCTTGGCCATCTCCGGCGAAGCCGCGGCGCTGGATCAGCAGCGTGGCTTTCAAAGTGTGGAGCAGTGCGTCGACGCCGAAGTGGCTGCCGATGTCTGCTCGAACGCCTACGTCGCCGCCCTCACCGAACACCGGCGCATGGCCCCGACGTACGATGACAAGGCACAGTGCGACGCCGACTTTACCGCCGATTGGTGCCAGAAAAACGCCTCAGGCCAATTCGTGCCGAAACTGAGCGGGTTCAAAATCCAGCCGAACGCCGAAGCGCCGCAAGATCTCGACGCCCTCGCCGATGCGCAAATGCCCGCCGGTGACGTCAACGCCGCGCAGGCTGCACCAGCGTCGACACACTCTTCGGGCAGTTCCACCAGCGGGTTGCTTACAGGCTGGCTGATTGGCAACGCGATGAGCAACAACTCGAATCGCACGGTGTATCGCGATCGCGACACCCGCCAGACCTACAACACCTCGACGCAGTACCGCAAAGTCGAATCGGCCCCGGTTACGCGCAGCCAGCCTGACTATCAGAGCACCAAGAGCAAACCGGTCAATGTCGCTTCCTCGACTTCCCGTGGCGGGTTCGGCAGCCAGTCGAGCGCGCGCAGCGGCTGGGGTGGCTGGGGCAGCAGCTCCGGGCGCTCGAGTAGCTGAGCATGAAAAAGATCTTCTGCGCCGAGCGCCCCGACTGGAAACAGACCGCCGAAAGCCTTGGCTTCATGTTTCACACCATCGACGACGAGCCTTACTGGGACGAAAGCGCCTATTACCAGTTCACGCTGGCGCAGATTGAAAACGATCTCGAGGACCCGACCACCGAACTGCACGAGATGTGCATGGATCTGGTCAACCGCGTAATACGTAGCGAAGAATTGCTCGACCGCTTGAGCATTCCAGCTTCGTACTACGACATGATCCGAATGTCCTGGCTGGAAGGTCATCCGCATCTGTACGGGCGCATGGACTTTTCCTACAGCGGCAACGGCCCGGCAAAGTTGCTCGAGCTTAACTACGACACGCCGACCAGCCTCTACGAAGCGGCGGCGTTCCAGTGGGGCTGGCTCGAACAGAGCATCGAACGCGGCACCCTGCCGCGTCATGCCGACCAGTTCAACAGCATCGACACCAAGCTGCATCAGGCCTTCGCCGAGTTGCAGCTGAAGCGGCCGTTTTATTTCGCCTCGATGAAAGACTCGGCAGAAGACAAAGGCACCACCGATTACCTGCGGCTGATCGCTGAAAAGGTCGGTATCGAATCGCGGCACATCGACATCGAAGACATTGGCCTGACGGCTGAGGGACGCTTTGTCGATCTGCAGGATCGCTGGATCCCCCATCTATTCAAGCTGCATGCCTGGGAGTTCATCTTCCATGAACCGTTCGGCGCGGCGATTGCCGATTGCGACACGCAGTTTTTTGAACCGGCGTGGAAAGCGATCCTGTCGAACAAAGGCGTACTGCCGTTGCTCTGGGACATGCACCAGGGCCATCCGAACCTGCTGGCGAGCCATCTCGATCCCAATCCGACCAGCGCTGTTGCCAAAGGCTGGGTGCGCAAGCCGTACTTTTCCCGGGAAGGCGCCAACATCGAACTGCAGACGGCGGAGGGTCTGATCGTCAAAGAGGACGGGCCTTACACCGATGCGCCGTTCATCCTCCAGGAATTTGCGCCGCTGCCTAAGTTTGGCGACAGCTACACCCTGATTGGCTCGTGGGTGATTGGTGATCAGGCAGCGGGGATCGGGGTGCGCGAGGATAATAGTCTGATCACCAAGGATTCGAGCCGGTTTTTGCCGCACCTGATCCTCGACTGAAACAATTCCCCCTGTAGGAGCTGACGAGTGAAACGAGGCTGCGATCTTTTGATCTTCAGAAACAACGTCAAAAGATCACAGCCTCGTTTCACTCGTCAGCTCCTACAGGTGATAGAGGGCGCGGTGATATTGCGGCACAAAAAAGGCCCGTCGTTTAAGCGACGGGCCTTTTTCATTTAAAGCGATTACAGCGGCAAATCAGAATGGGATATCGTCATCAAAGCTGTCGAAGTCCGGGGCCGGTTGCGGTGCGGCCTGCTGCGGAGCCGGGGCCGAACGCTGTTGCGGAGCCGACTGCTGCGGACGCGGTGCCTGCTGGCGCGGCGCTGGAGCGGACTGCTGATAGTTGTTGCCACCGCCTTGTTGGTCGCCCTGTTGTGGACGGCCGCCGAGCAATTGCATGGTGCCTTGCATGTCGACCACGATTTCGGTGGTGTAACGCTTGATACCGTCTTTTTCCCACTCGCGGGTCTGCAGCTTGCCTTCGATGTAGACCTGCGAACCTTTACGCAGATATTCGCCGGCAATCTCCGCGACCTTGCCGAACATCGACACACGGTGCCACTCGGTCTTCTCGACCTTCTGACCGGTTTGCTTGTCGGTCCACTGTTCGCTGGTTGCCAGACTCAGGTTGGTCACGGCGTTACCGTTAGGCAGGTAGCGAACTTCGGGATCCTGGCCGCAAGTGCCGACCAATATGACTTTGTTAACCCCACGGGCCATAACGTTCTCCTAGGCGTCGCAAGCAGCCCCGGCCGGGTTGTTCACCAGGCGTTCGAGGGTGTCGCGATCCACTAATTCTTTGTCCAGTTTGATGTAAACAGCCGCCTCATCGGCAACTATCACTGCATCGGTTACCCCTACGAGGGCCTTGAGGCGCTCGACCAGACCCGCTTCGCGGATCGCCTCGGGCGACAACGGCAAGCGCAGGCTCGTCACGTAGGGAGGTTCGCGCATGGTAACAGCAAAGGCCAGCCAAAGTGCAGCCAGCCCGGCACATCCAAGGAACACAACCGACAGACCGCCATGCTGAAACAACCAGCCGCCGAGTATCCCGCCGAGTGCCGAACCGAGGAACTGGCTGGTGGAATACACGCCCATGGCCGTGCCCTTCCCGCCCGCCGGCGAAACCTTGCTGATCAGCGACGGCAACGAAGCCTCCAGCAGATTGAACGCAGTGAAGAACACCACCGTGCCGATCACCAGAGCCCGCAAGCTGTCACCGAACTGCCAGAAGAATAGCTCAGTCAGCATCAGCGTCATGACGGCGCCGAGCAAAACTCGTTTCATTTTGCGTCGCTTCTCGCCATAGATGATGAACGGGATCATGGCGAAGAACGAAATCAGCAGCGCCGTGAGATAGACCCACCAGTGCTGCTCCTTGGGCAAGCCGGCTTTTTCTACCAACGCCAGCGGCAAGGCCACGAAGCTCGACATCAACATGGCATGTAACACAAAGATGCCCAGATCGAGTCGCAGCAGGTCAGGGTGCTTGAGCGTCGGCATCAGTGCCTGACGCGCCACGCCGGATTCGCGGTGAGTCAGCGGCCCGGTGGATTTCGGCACCATGAACATCACGATCACGATGCCCACCAGGGCCATGCCACCCGTGGCGAGGAACAGTCCCGACAAACCGAATGCGCGTGTCAGCAAAGGCCCGACTACCATCGCCACGGCGAACGACAGCCCAATCGTCATGCCGATCATGGCCATCGCTTTGGTGCGGTGCTGCTCGCGAGTCAAATCGGAAAGCAAAGCCATGACCGCCGCCGAAATCGCGCCGGCCCCTTGCAGGATTCGGCCGGCGATCACGCCCCAGATCGAATCGGCCTGAGAGGCCAGCACGCTGCCCAGGGCAAAGATGATCAGCCCGAGGTAAATCACCGGCCGGCGACCGATACGATCGGAAATGACCCCGAACGGGATCTGGAAAATCGCCTGAGTCAGACCGTAAGCGCCAATCGCCAGCCCGATCAGGGCCGGGGTCGCTCCCGCCAGATCCATTCCATAGGTCGCCAACACCGGCAACACCATGAACATGCCCAGCATACGGAAGGCGAACACCAGTGCCAGACCGCTCGCCGCGCGGGTCTCGCTGCCACTCATGCGTTCGCTGTGGGGATCGTGCATGGAAAAACCTCGTGTGAACCGGCGGCGATTCTACCAGTCCCATCGGAAGACGGGGTAGATCGCGACGCTATGACGCGTATAGATGAAACTCTCTTCATGAAAGGCAAAAAGCCCTTCGTTTGATAGTGTGCATCCATCCAGTATTTGGCCGTATACTCCTACGTTTTCGATGCCCGCCAAGCGAGGCCACTTTGGACAAGATCCTGATACGTGGGGCCCGTACCCACAACCTGAAGAACATCGACCTGACCCTGCCACGGGACAAACTGATCGTCATCACCGGCCTGTCCGGATCCGGCAAGTCATCCTTGGCGTTCGACACGCTGTATGCCGAAGGCCAGCGCCGCTATGTCGAATCGCTGTCGGCCTATGCTCGCCAGTTCTTGTCGATGATGGAAAAACCTGACGTCGACACCATCGAAGGCCTGTCGCCGGCGATCTCCATCGAACAGAAGTCGACGTCGCACAACCCGCGTTCCACGGTCGGCACCATCACCGAAATCTACGACTACCTGCGCCTGCTCTATGCCCGCGTCGGTACGCCGCGCTGCCCGGATCACGACATTCCGCTGGAAGCGCAGACCGTCAGCCAGATGGTCGATCTGGTGCTCGCGCAGCCGGAAGGCAGCAAGCTGATGCTGCTGGCCCCGGTGATCCGCGAGCGCAAGGGTGAACACCTGTCGGTCTTCGAAGAGCTGCGTGCGCAAGGTTTCGTCCGCGCTCGGGTCAACGGGCGCATCTGCGAACTCGACGAATTGCCGAAGCTGGATAAACAGAAGAAGCATTCGATCGACGTTATCGTCGACCGCTTCAAGGTTCGCGCCGATCTTCAGCAACGTCTGGCCGAGTCTTTCGAGACCGCGCTGAAACTGGCCGACGGCATCGCGCTGGTCGCGCCGATGGATGATGAGCCGGGCGAAGAGATGATCTTCTCCGCGCGCTTTGCCTGCCCGATTTGCGGTCACGCGATCAGTGAGCTGGAGCCAAAGCTGTTTTCCTTCAACAATCCGGCCGGCGCCTGCCCGACATGCGATGGTCTGGGGGTGAAGCAGTTCTTCGACATCAAGCGGCTGGTCAATGGCGAGCTGACTCTGGCCGAGGGCGCGATTCGCGGTTGGGACCGACGCAACGTCTATTACTTCCAGATGCTCGGCTCGCTGGCGTCGCACTATAAGTTCAGCCTGGAAAAACCTTTCAATGAACTGACCGCTGAGCAGCAGAAACAGATCCTGCACGGCAGCGGTTCGCAGAACGTCGATTTCAAGTACCTTAACGACCGTGGCGATATCGTCAAACGCTCGCATCCGTTCGAAGGCATCGTGCCGAACCTGGAGCGGCGTTACCGCGAAACCGAATCGGCGAGCGTGCGCGAAGAGCTGGCGAAATTCCTCAGCCATCAGGCCTGCCCGGATTGCCGGGGGACTCGTCTGCGTCGCGAAGCGCGGCACGTGTGGGTCGGCGAGAAGACCCTGCCGGCGGTGACCAATCTGCCAATCGGCGATGCTTGCGTCTACTTCGGCGAGCTGAAGATGACCGGACGGCGCGGCGAAATCGCCGACAAGATTCTCAAGGAAATCCGCGAGCGCCTGCAGTTCCTCGTCAATGTCGGGCTGGACTACTTGTCGCTGGATCGCAGCGCCGACACCTTGTCCGGTGGCGAGGCGCAGCGGATTCGCCTGGCCAGTCAGATTGGTGCTGGCCTGGTCGGCGTTCTGTATATCCTCGATGAGCCCTCCATCGGCTTGCACCAGCGCGATAACGATCGGCTGCTCGGCACGCTCAAGCACCTGCGCGATATCGGCAATACGGTGATTGTGGTCGAGCACGACGAAGACGCGATTCGCCTGGCTGACTACGTGGTGGATATCGGCCCGGGTGCCGGCGTGCATGGCGGGCAGATCGTCGCCGAGGGCACACCGGCCGAAGTCATGGCGCATCCCGATTCGCTGACCGGCAAATACCTGTCGGGGCGGGTGAAAATCGAAGTGCCGGCCAAACGTACGCCGCGCAACAAGAAGCTGACGCTGTCGCTCAAAGGTGCGCGTGGAAACAATTTGCGCAATGTCGACCTGGAAATCCCGATTGGCCTGTTGACCTGTGTGACTGGTGTATCCGGCTCGGGCAAATCGACGCTGATCAATAACACGCTGTTCCCGCTGAGCGCCACGGCACTCAATGGTGCAACCACGCTGGAAGCGGCCGCGCACGACAGCATCAAAGGTCTGGAACATCTCGACAAAGTTGTCGATATCGACCAGAGCCCGATCGGACGTACGCCGCGCTCCAACCCGGCGACGTATACCGGCCTGTTCACGCCGATTCGAGAGCTGTTCGCCGGCGTTCCCGAGTCGCGCTCGCGTGGTTACGGCCCGGGACGTTTCTCGTTCAACGTCAAGGGCGGTCGTTGCGAGGCTTGTCAGGGCGATGGCCTGATCAAAGTAGAGATGCACTTCTTGCCGGACATCTATGTTCCATGCGACGTGTGCAAGAGCAAGCGTTACAACCGCGAAACCCTCGAGATCAAATACAAGGGCAAGAGCATCCACGAAACCCTCGAAATGACGATCGAGGAAGCGCGGGTATTCTTCGACGCGGTCCCTGCACTGGCGCGCAAGCTGCAAACGCTGATGGATGTGGGTTTGTCGTACATCAAGCTTGGGCAATCGGCGACAACGTTGTCCGGCGGTGAGGCGCAACGGGTCAAGCTGTCCCGCGAGCTGTCCAAGCGCGACACTGGCAAAACCCTGTACATCCTCGATGAGCCGACTACCGGTCTGCACTTCGCGGATATCCAGCAATTGCTCGACGTGCTGCATCGCCTGCGCGACCACGGCAACACCGTGGTGGTGATCGAACACAACCTCGACGTGATCAAGACGGCGGACTGGCTGGTCGATCTCGGGCCTGAAGGCGGTTCCAAAGGCGGGCAGATCATCGCCACCGGCACGCCCGAGCAAGTGGCCGAGATGAAGCAGTCTCACACCGGCCACTACCTCAAGCCGTTGCTGATCCGCGATCGGGCTTAAACGCCAGGCATGAAAAAGCCCCTGTCATTGTTGAAATGACAGGGGCTTTTTTTTGTCGCGTTTGCAATCAGGAAGCGTGGGATTGCAGGTAGTTCTCGAGACCGATCAGCTTGATCAGGCCCAGCTGCTTTTCCAGCCAGTAGGTGTGATCTTCTTCGGTGTCGTTCAGCTGTACGCGCAGAATCTCGCGGCTGACGTAATCCTTGTGCTGTTCGCACAGCTCGATGCCTTTGCACAGGGCTGCACGGACTTTGTATTCGAGACGCAGATCCGCTTCGAGCATTTCCGGCACCGTAGTGCCGACATCCAGATCATCGGGACGCATGCGCGGCGTGCCTTCCAGCATCAGAATCCGGCGCATCAATGCATCAGCATGTCCGGCTTCTTCTTCCATCTCGTGGTTGATTCGCTCGTAGAGCTTGGTAAACCCCCAGTCCTCATACATCCGCGAATGAACAAAATATTGATCACGCGCGGCCAATTCGCCGGTCAGCAACGTGTTGAGGTAATCGATTACGTCTGGGTGGCCTTGCATCGCCCTACATCTCCCTGCTTGAAAGTCTGTAGTTTGAACCAACCTGACCGGAAGGTCACCCGCCTTACGCAATAAAAGTGAAGATATTCCGAGAAAAGCAGGCTAAATAACGCAAAAACCGCCCAAATGAGGGCGGTTCTGCTTCTCGTTTAGACTTTGTTAAGCTGTACGTTGAGCAGCTTTGCGATTGCTTCTCCATACGCCGGATCGGCTTTATAGAAATGCTGCAACTGGCGATCGACGACGTCGCTCGAAACACCTGCCATTGCACCCGCGATGTTGCTTACCAACAGCGCTTTCTGGTCGTCGCTCATCAAGCGGAACAGCGCGCCAGCTTGGCTGTAGTAGTCGGTGTCTTCCCGGTGATCATACCGATCCGCAGCACCATTCAAGGCCAATGCAGGCTCAGCGTAATGCGGAGCTTGTTTCGGCGACTCGATGTAGCTGTTCGGCTCGTAGTTAGGCGCTGCACCACCGTTGCTGCCAAATGCCATCGAGCCATCGCGCTGATAAGTGTTCACCGGGCTACGTGGCGCATTCACCGGCAGTTGCTGGTGATTGGTGCCTACGCGGTACCGATGCGCGTCGGCGTAAGCGAACACGCGACCTTGCAGCATACGGTCTGGCGACAAACCTACGCCCGGTACCATGTTGCTCGGGCCAAATGCGGCTTGCTCGACTTCAGCGAAGTAGTTGAGCGGGTTACGGTTCAGTTCCAGCTCGCCAACTTCGATCAGGGGGAATTCTTTTTGCGACCAGGTTTTGGTCACGTCGAACGGGTTCTCGTAATGGGCTGCTGCTTGCGCTTCGGTCATGATCTGGATGCATACGCGCCATTTCGGGAAATCACCGCGCTCGATGGCCTCGAACAGATCGCGCTGGGCGTAATCCGGATCGGTGCCTGCCAGGCGAGCTGCGTCGGCCGGCGCGAGATTCTTGATCCCCTGCAGAGTCTTGTAGTGCCATTTCACCCAGTGACGTTCGCCCTTGGCGTTGAGCAGGCTGTACGTATGGCTGCCGAAACCGTGCATGTGACGATAACCGTCAGGAATGCCGCGATCAGAGAACAGAATGGTGACCTGGTGCAGCGCCTCAGGCGAATGCGACCAGAAGTCCCACATCATCTGCGCACTTTTCAGATTGCTTTGCGGCAGACGTTTTTGCGTGTGAATGAAGTCAGGAAACTTCAGCGGGTCCCGAATGAAAAACACTGGCGTGTTGTTGCCAACGATGTCCCAGTTGCCTTCTTCGGTGTAGAACTTCAGGGCGAAACCACGCGGATCGCGCTCGGTATCTGCCGAACCGCGCTCACCGCCCACGGTGGAAAAGCGCAGGAACGTCGGGGTCTGTTTACCGACCGTCTCGAATAACTTGGCGCTGGTGTACTCGGTGATGTCACGCGTCACCGTAAAGGTGCCGTACGCACCCGAACCTTTGGCATGCACGCGGCGCTCCGGAATGTTTTCACGATTGAAATGCGCGAGCTTCTCGAGCAGATGGAAATCGTCGAGCAGCAGCGGACCGCGAGGACCGGCGGAGCGAGAATTCTGGTTATCAGCGACTGGCGCGCCACTGGCGGTTGTTAGCGTTTTCATCTGGCTCATGCGGTCTTCTTCCTCTTTCAGTCTTGAACTGCCGGCTATCGGGCTTGGTGGAAAGTATTGATCATCGACATGACTGTCACAAATTCATTAACTTGCGAATATCGATAGATAAAATCTAATTACCTTCCCTTGTGCATAGTGGCATTTCAACTGTGTCGGAAACTTGTACGGACGACGCATTTATTACGGGCACAAAAAACCGGGCACTAGGCCCGGTTTTTTGTTTCAGACTGACGTCTTACTCGGCAGATACAGCTTCGCCGGCAGTAGCACGATCAACCAACTCGACGTACGCCATAGGCGCGTTGTCGCCAGCGCGGAAACCGCACTTGAGGATGCGCAGGTAGCCACCCTCACGGGTAGCGTAACGCTTGCCCAGGTCGTTGAAGAGCTTACCAACGATAGCTTTCGAACGAGTACGGTCGAAAGCCAGACGGCGGTTAGCCAGGCTATCTGTCTTGGCCAGAGTGATCAGCGGCTCGGCAACGCGGCGCAGTTCTTTGGCTTTTGGCAGAGTAGTTTTGATCAGCTCGTGCTCGAACAGCGACACCGCCATGTTTTGGAACATGGCCTTGCGGTGCGAGCTGGTGCGGCTCAGGTGACGACCACTTTTACGATGACGCATGGTTCATTCCTTACCAAACACAACGTTCGGTGATTACGACGATCAGGCAGTCGCCTTGTCGTCCTTCTTAAGACTTGCAGGCGGCCAGTTGTCGAGGCGCATGCCGAGGGACAGACCGCGGGAGGCCAGAACGTCCTTGATTTCAGTCAAGGATTTCTTGCCCAGGTTCGGAGTCTTCAACAGCTCTACTTCGGTACGCTGAATCAGGTCGCCGATGTAGTAGATGTTTTCCGCCTTAAGGCAGTTAGCCGAACGTACAGTCAGTTCCAGATCGTCAACCGGGCGAAGCAGGATCGGATCGATCTCGTCTTCCTGCTCGACAACCACTGGCTCACTGTCACCTTTGAGGTCGACGAACGCAGCCAACTGCTGTTGCAGAATGGTTGCAGCGCGGCGGATAGCCTCTTCAGGATCCAGAGTACCGTTGGTTTCCAGATCAATAACCAGCTTGTCCAGGTTGGTGCGCTGCTCGACACGGGCGTTTTCCACCACGTATGCGATACGGCGAACCGGGCTGAACGAAGAGTCAAGCTGCAAGCGACCGATGCTGCGGCTTTCGTCTTCATCGCTCTGACGCGAGTCGGCTGGTTCATAACCACGACCACGAGCTACAGTGAGCTTCATGTTCAGGGCGCCGTTAGACGCCAGGTTAGCGATTACGTGATCGGGGTTAACGATCTCGACATCATGATCCAGCTGAATATCGGCAGCGGTAACCACCCCCGAACCCTTCTTCGACAAGGTCAGCGTAACTTCGTCACGACCGTGCAGCTTGATAGCCAGACCTTTAAGGTTCAACAGGATTTCAATTACGTCTTCCTGTACACCTTCGATGGCGCTGTACTCGTGGAGCACACCGTCAATCTCGGCCTCGACTACTGCGCAGCCGGGCATTGAGGACAACAGGATGCGTCGCAGCGCGTTGCCCAGGGTGTGGCCAAAACCACGCTCGAGAGGCTCGAGAGTGATCTTGGCGCGGGTTGGACTGACAACCTGCACATCAATATGGCGGGGTGTCAGGAACTCATTTACCGAAATCTGCATGGATGCACCTATTTTCTAGCCCTTACTTGGAGTAGAGCTCGACAATCAGGCTTTCGTTGATGTCGGCGGACAGATCACTGCGAGCAGGAACGTTCTTGAAAACGCCCGACTTCTTCTCAGTGTCTACTTCTACCCATTCTACGCGGCCACGTTGGGCACACAGATCGAGAGCTTGGACAATGCGAAGTTGGTTTTTTGCTTTCTCGCGAACTGCAACCACGTCACCAGCACGAACCTGATACGACGGAACGTTTACGGTCTGACCGTTAACGCTGATCGACTTGTGCGATACCAGCTGACGGGATTCGGCACGAGTCGAACCAAAGCCCATACGGTATACAACGTTGTCCAGACGGCATTCGAGCAGTTGCAGCAGGTTTTCACCGGTTGCACCTTTCTTGCCAGCAGCTTCTTTGTAGTAGCCGCTGAACTGACGCTCGAGAACGCCGTAGATACGACGGACCTTCTGCTTTTCACGCAGTTGGGTGCCGTAATCGGACTGGCGACCGCGGCGTTGGCCGTGGATACCAGGTGCTGCTTCAATGTTGCACTTCGATTCGATCGCGCGCACGCCGCTCTTCAGGAAGAGATCGGTGCCTTCGCGACGAGCGAGTTTGCATTTTGGACCAATGTAACGAGCCATTCTTTACAATCTCCTGGATTACACGCGGCGCTTCTTCGGCGGACGGCACCCGTTGTGCGGGATTGGCGTCACGTCGGTGATGCTGGCGATCTTGTAGCCACAGCCGTTCAAAGCGCGGACTGCGGATTCACGACCTGGACCTGGACCCTTGACGTTGACGTCGAGGTTTTTCAGGCCGTATTCCAGCGCAGCTTGACCAGCACGCTCAGCAGCTACTTGAGCAGCGAACGGGGTGGACTTGCGGGAACCGCGGAAACCCGAACCACCGGAGGTAGCCCAGGAAAGAGCGTTACCTTGACGGTCGGTAATGGTCACGATGGTGTTGTTAAAAGATGCATGGATGTGGGCGATGCCATCAACCACTGTCTTTTTAACTTTTTTACGAGGACGAGCAGCAGGTTTTGCCATGATTAAATTCCTGTCGATTCGCTGGGGCGATTACTTGCGGATCGGCTTACGCGGACCTTTACGGGTACGCGCGTTGGTCTTGGTACGCTGACCGCGCACTGGAAGACCGCGACGATGACGCAGACCGCGATAGCAACCGAGGTCCATCAAGCGCTTGATTTTCATGTTGATTTCGCGACGCAGGTCACCTTCAGTGGTGAACTTCGCCACTTCGCCACGCAGCTGTTCAATTTGCTCGTCGCTCAGATCTTTGATCTTTGCGGCTGGGTTTACCCCAGTCTCTGCACAGATCTTCTGTGCAGTTGTGCGACCAACACCATAGATGTAGGTCAGCGAGATAACAGTATGCTTGTTATCTGGAATGTTAACGCCTGCAATACGGGCCATTCAGTGGGACTCCAATTGACAGCTACCTACGCCCCGGAAGCCAAGAAATAGGGCGCGAGATAATATCGCTGTAATAACAAATAATCAACCCGGTAGCGCACTAGCTACCGGGCTTGAAGCACAATCACACTCAGCCTTGGCGCTGTTTGTGACGCGGTTCCGCGCTGCAAATTACTCGAACAACACCTTCGCGGCGAATAATCTTGCAGTTACGGCACAGCTTTTTCACCGATGCACGAACTTTCATCACCAACTCCTCGAACCTTATGGGTACTCAGCGCAACATGCCGCTGCCGTAACCCTTCAGGTTGGCTTTCTTCATCAGGGATTCGTACTGGTGCGAAACGAGGTGCGATTGTACTTGGGACATGAAGTCCATCACAACCACGACCACGATCAGCAACGAGGTCCCGCCAAGGTAGAACGGAACGTTTGCCGCAACCACCAGGAACTGGGGCAACAGACACACGGCCGTCATGTATAGAGCACCGAACAGGGTCAAACGAGTCAGAACGCCATCAATGTAGCGTGCAGACTGCTCACCCGGACGGATACCCGGAATAAAGGCACCGGACTTCTTCAGGTTTTCCGCTACATCTTTCGGATTGAACATCAACGCCGTATAGAAGAAGCAGAAGAAAATAATCCCTGCACTAAACAGCAGAATATTCAACGGCTGACCAGGAGCGATCGACTGCGAGATGTCCTGCAGCCAGCCCATACCTTCAGACTGACCAAACCAGGTACCCAACGAAGCCGGGAACAGCAAGATGCTGCTCGCGAAAATGGCCGGAATAACACCGGCCATGTTCACCTTCAGCGGCAAGTGGCTGGTCTGCGCAGCGAAGACCTTACGGCCCTGCTGACGCTTGGCGTAGTGAACAGCAATACGACGCTGACCACGCTCAATGAACACCACGAAACCGATAATCGCTACTGCCAGCAAACCGATGGCAACCAGGGCGAAGATATTGATATCACCCTGACGCGCAGACTCGAAAGACTGCCCGATTGCTCTCGGAAGACCGGCGACGATACCTGCGAATATCAACATCGAGATACCGTTGCCAACACCACGCTCAGTAATCTGCTCACCCAGCCACATCATGAACATCGCACCAGCCACAAACGTGGATACCGCGACGAAATGGAAGCCAAAGTCACCAGTGAACGAAACGCCCTGCCCTGCCAGACCAATGGACATGCCAATTGCCTGAACAAGAGCTAGGACGACAGTGCCGTAGCGGGTGTACTGAGCGATCTTGCGACGCCCAGCTTCACCTTCCTTCTTCAACTGTTCCAGCTGCGGGCTGACGGCGGTCATCAGTTGCATGATGATCGATGCCGAGATGTACGGCATGATCCCCAATGCAAAGATGCTCATCCGTTCCAGCGCACCGCCGGAGAACATGTTGAACAAGCTAAGAATGGTCCCCTCATTCTGTCGAAACAGGTCTGCAAGTCGGTCCGGGTTGATACCTGGAACCGGGATGTGTGCGCCTATTCGGTAGACGATAATCGCCAGGAACAGAAAACGCAGACGAGCCCAGAGTTCAGACATACCGCCTTTGCCGAGCGCAGAGAGAGCACCTTGCTTAGCCATTTATTCCTCGAACTTGCCGCCAGCTGCTTCGATAGCCGAACGCGCACCTTTGGTGGCGCCGATTCCCTTGCCGATAGTGACAGCGCGAGTCACTTCACCGGACAGCATGATTTTCACACGCTGTACGTTGACGTTGATCACGTTGGCATCTTTCAGGGACTGCACAGTGACGATGTCGCCTTCCACTTTAGCCAGCTCGGACAGACGCACTTCTGCGCGGTCCATGGCTTTCAGGGAAACGAAACCGAATTTCGGCAGGCGACGATGCAGCGGCTGTTGACCGCCTTCAAAGCCTGGAGCAATGGTGCCACCGGAGCGGGAGGTTTGACCTTTGTGGCCGCGGCCACCAGTCTTACCCAAACCGCTACCGATACCACGGCCCGGACGATGCTTTTCGCGACGGGAACCCGGCGCTGGACTCAGATCATTGAGTTTCATCGATTAACCCTCGACACGCAGCATGTAGTAAGCCTTGTTGATCATCCCGCGATTCTCGGGAGTATCCTGGACTTCTACAGTGTGACCGATGCGACGCAGACCCAGACCCTTAACGCACAGTTTGTGATTAGGGATGCGGCCGGTCATGCTTTTGATCAACGTTACTTTAACGGTAGCCATGATCAGAAGATCTCCTTCACAGTCAGGCCACGCTTCGCAGCGATGGACTCAGGAGATTGCATAGCCTTCAGACCCTTGAAAGTGGCGTGAACCACGTTTACCGGGTTAGTCGAGCCATAGCACTTGGCCAGAACGTTCTGAACGCCAGCAACTTCGAGGACAGCACGCATAGCGCCGCCAGCGATGATACCGGTACCTTCAGAAGCAGGCTGCATGTACACCTTCGAAGCGCCGTGACCGGACTTCATTGCGTACTGCAGAGTGGTGCCGTTCAGGTCAACTTGAATCATGTTACGGCGAGCAGCTTCCATTGCCTTCTGGATCGCAGCAGGCACTTCACGTGACTTGCCACGGCCGAAGCCAACACGCCCTTTACCATCACCTACCACGGTCAACGCGGTGAAAGTGAAGATACGGCCGCCTTTAACGGTTTTGGCTACGCGGTTAACTTGAACCAGCTTCTCGATGTAGCCTTCGTCGCGCTTTTGGTCGTTATTTGACATAACTTAGAACTCCAGCCCAGCTTCACGAGCAGCATCAGCCAGCGCTTTAACGCGGCCGTGATACTTGAAGCCAGAGCGGTCGAAAGCCACTTGCGAGACGCCAGCGGCCTTAGCACGCGTAGCGACCAGCTGGCCAACCTTTGTGGCCGCGTCGATGTTGCCGGTGGCACCATCACGCAGTTCTTTATCCAAAGTCGAGGCACTTGCCAGGACTTTGTTGCCGTCGGCCGAGATGACCTGGGCGTAGATGTGCTGCGACGAGCGGAACACGCAGAGACGCACGACTTCGAGTTCGTGCATTTTCAGGCGTGCTTTGCGAGCGCGACGCAGTCGAGTAACTTTTTTGTCGGTCATTTGCTATGCCCTACTTCTTCTTGGCTTCTTTACGACGGACGACTTCGTCCGCGTAGCGCACACCTTTGCCTTTGTACGGCTCTGGTGGACGGAAGTCGCGGATCTCAGCAGCCACTTGACCTACCAGCTGCTTGTCGATGCCCTTGATCAGGATATCGGTCTGGCTAGGTGTCTCAGCGGTGATGCCTTCCGGCAGTTCGTAATCCACTGGGTGCGAGAAGCCAAGGGCAAGGTTCAGAACCGTGCCTTTTGCTTGCGCTTTGTAACCAACACCGACCAGCTGGAGCTTACGCTCGAAGCCTTGGCTAACGCCTTGGACCATGTTGTTTACCAACGCACGCGTGGTACCGGCCATTGCGCGAGTTTGTTGATCGCCATTGCGAGCAGCGAAACGCAGCTCACCAGCTTCTTCAACAATCTCAACGGACGAATGGATGTTCAGTTCAAGAGTGCCCTTGGCACCCTTCACCGAAAGCTGTTGGCCTGCGAATTTGACTTCGACACCGGCTGGCAGCTTAACGGGGTTCTTAGCGACGCGAGACATGCTTATCCCCCCTTAGAACACAGTGCAAAGAACTTCGCCGCCGACACCGGCAGCGCGCGCAGCACGATCCGTCATCACACCTTTGTTGGTGGAGACGATAGACACGCCAAGACCGCCACGAACTTTCGGCAGATCTTCAACGGACTTGTACTGACGCAGGCCTGGACGACTAACGCGCTTCACTTCTTCGATAACCGGACGGCCTTCGAAGTACTTCAGCGAGATGGACAACGACGGCTTAGCGTCGGTGGTGATCTGAAAATCCGCGATGTAACCTTCGTCCTTCAGGACTTTTGCTACAGCAGCCTTCAACGTGGAAGACGGCATGCTTACGACAGACTTTTCAGCCATCTGGGCATTACGGATTCGAGTTAGCATGTCCGCTAACGGGTCCTGCATACTCATGGGCTAGACGCTCCTAATACAAAAAAATTAGCCTTGCGGCTACTACTTGTCGCCGAGAACTTCCGGGCATGAAAAACACGGGCTCAGGCGAGCCGGTCATTCTAGACACACCCCAGAAATGAATCAAGCCCCAAAAGGGGCTTGATTCAGATTCAAGGTCACCGATGGTCAGGTTCTTGCGAACCCGAACATCAAGACTTTGACAGCGATTACCAGCTGGCTTTAACCAGACCTGGAACGTCACCACGCATTGCGGCTTCACGCAGCTTGTTACGGCCAAGGCCGAACTTGCGATAAACGCCGTGCGGACGACCAGTCAGGCGGCAACGGTTACGCATGCGCGAAGCGCTTGCGTCACGTGGTTGCTTCTGCAGAGCTACGGTAGCTTCCCAACGCGCTTCTGGACTTGCGTTCAGATCGACGATGATAGCTTTCAGCGCTGCACGCTTGGTGGCGTACTTGGCAACAGTGAGCTGACGCTTCAGCTCACGGTTTTTCATGCTCATCTTAGCCATTTTCCTACTCCAATCAGTTGCGGAACGGGAATTTGAAAGCACGCAGCAGAGCGCGGCCTTCATCATCGTTCTTGGCAGTGGTGGTCAGGGTAATGTCCAGACCGCGGAGAGCATCGATCTTGTCGTAGTCGATTTCCGGGAAAATGATCTGCTCTTTCACGCCCATGCTGTAGTTACCACGACCATCGAAGGACTTGGCATTCAGGCCGCGGAAGTCGCGAACCCGAGGCAGGGAGATCGACAGCAGACGATCCAGGAACTCGTACATACGCTCACGGCGCAGAGTCACTTTGACACCGATCGGCCATCCTTCGCGGACTTTGAAGCCAGCGATGGATTTACGAGCGTAGGTCACAACGACTTTTTGGCCGGTGATCTTTTCCAGGTCAGCAACAGCGTGCTCGATGACTTTTTTGTCACCGACCGCTTCGCCCAGACCCATGTTCAGGGTGATTTTTGTAACGCGTGGAACTTCCATCACGTTCGAAAGCTTAAGTTCTTCCTTAAGCTTCGGTGCGATTTCCTTCCAGTAAATCTCTTTTAGTCGTGCCATGGTCTTCTACCTAGCAGTGTTCAAGCATCAACCGCTTTTTGGGTCGACTTGAAGACACGAATTTTCTTGCCGTCTTCTACTTTGAAACCAACGCGGTCAGCCTTGTTGGTTTCGCCGTTGAAAATGGCGACGTTAGAAGCGTCCAGTGGAGCTTCTTTTTCGACGATACCGCCTTGCACGCCCGACATCGGGTTAGGCTTGGTATGACGCTTGACCAGGTTCAGACCGCTGATAACCAGACGGTTATTAGCAAGAACCTTGAGCACCTTACCGCGCTTACCTTTGTCTTTGCCGGCGATCACGATGATCTCGTCGTCACGACGAATCTTTTGCATGTCGGATCTCCTTACAGCACTTCTGGGGCGAGCGAGACGATCTTCATGAACTTCTCAGTACGAAGTTCACGGGTCACTGGCCCAAAGATACGGGTGCCGATCGGCTCTTGCTTGTTGTTCAGAAGAACAGCAGCGTTGCCATCAAAGCGGATAATGGAGCCATCAGCACGACGTACGCCGTGACGAGTGCGGACTACAACAGCAGTCATCACTTGGCCTTTTTTCACTTTACCGCGAGGAATTGCTTCCTTAACGGTAACTTTGATGATGTCACCGATACCAGCGTAACGACGATGGGAGCCACCAAGCACCTTGATGCACATAACGCGGCGAGCGCCGCTGTTATCGGCCACATCGAGCATGGATTGAGTCTGAATCATATAATTTCTCCGACCCCTAGCCCTTAGACTTCCACAGCGCGTTCGAGAACATCAACCAGCGCCCAAGACTTGGTCTTGGCCATCGGACGAGTTTCACGAATAGTGACTTTGTCGCCGATGTGGCACTGATTGGTTTCGTCGTGCGCGTGCAGCTTAGTCGAACGCTTAACGTATTTACCGTAGATCGGGTGCTTTACGCGACGCTCGATCAGAACGGTGATGGTTTTGTCCATCTTGTCGCTGACAACACGGCCAGTCAGCGTACGGACAGTTTTTTCGGCTTCAGCCATGATCACTTACCTGCCTGCTGGTTGAGCACAGTCTTCACGCGAGCGATGTCACGCTTAACTTGCGAGAGCAGATGAGACTGCCCCAACTGGCCAGTTGCTTTCTGCATACGCAGATTGAACTGGTCGCGCAGCAAGCCGAGCAGTTGCTCGTTCAGCTGCTGTGCGGATTTTTCACGAAGTTCATTCGCTTTCATCACATCACCGTCCGTTTAACAAAGGCGGTGGCGAGCGGCAGCTTTGCAGCAGCCAGGGCAAAAGCCTCACGCGCCAGCTCTTCAGAAACACCCTCGATTTCATACAGGACTTTGCCTGGCTGAATCTGGGCAACCCAGTACTCCACACTACCCTTACCTTTACCCATACGAACTTCGAGGGGCTTTTTGGAAATAGGCTTGTCCGGGAATACACGGATCCAGATCTTGCCGCCACGTTTAACGTGACGGGTCAGTGCACGACGCGCTGACTCGATCTGACGAGCGGTGAGACGACCACGAGCTACAGACTTCAGCGCGAACTCGCCGAAGCTGACTTTGCTACCGCGCTGAGCCAGACCACGGTTGTGGCCTGTCATCTGCTTGCGGAACTTCGTACGCTTAGGTTGCAACATTTGGCGTACCCCTTACTTAGCAGCTTTTTTACGAGGCGCTGGTGCTTGTGGCTTCAGCTCTTCTTGGCGACCACCAATTACTTCGCCTTTGAAGATCCAAACCTTTACACCGATCACACCGTAAGTGGTGTGAGCTTCGTAGTTGGCATAGTCGATGTCGGCACGCAGGGTGTGCAATGGCACACGACCTTCGCGATACCATTCAGTACGTGCGATTTCAGCACCGCCGAGACGACCGCTCACTTGGATTTTGATGCCTTTGGCACCAATGCGCATGGCGTTCTGAACTGCGCGCTTCATAGCGCGACGGAACATTACACGGCGCTCCAGCTGCTGAGCTACGCTCTGCGCAACCAGCATACCGTCGAGCTCCGGCTTGCGGATCTCTTCGATATTGATGTGCACAGGCACACCCATTTGCTTGGTCAGGTCCTGACGCAGTTTCTCAACATCTTCACCTTTCTTCCCGATAACGATACCTGGACGAGCGGTGTGGATGGTGATACGTGCAGTTTGGGCCGGACGATGGATATCGATACGGCTTACGGACGCGCTTTTTAGTTTGTCTTGGAGATACTCACGCACTTTCAGATCTGCGAACAAGTAGTCCGCATAAGTCCGACCGTCTGCGTACCAGACGGAGGTGTGCTCCTTGACGATTCCCAGGCGAATGCCAATGGGATGTACTTTCTGACCCATCTCTTCGACTCCGTTACTTGTCAGCAACCTTGACAGTGATATGGCAAGACCGCTTGACGATGCGATCAGCACGGCCTTTGGCACGTGGCATGATGCGCTTCAGCGAACGCCCTTCGTTGACGAAAACGGTGCTGACCTTCAGGTCATCAACGTCTGCGCCTTCGTTATGCTCGGCGTTGGCTACGGCCGACTCCAGCACTTTCTTCATGATCTCGGCGGCTTTCTTACTGCTGAAAGCCAACAAGTTGAGCGCTTCGCCCACCTTCTTCCCGCGGATCTGGTCGGCGACCAAGCGGGCTTTCTGGGCGGAGATTCGAGCGCCCGACAACTTAGCGGCTACTTCCATTTCCTAACCCCTTAACGCTTGGCTTTCTTGTCAGCCACGTGCCCGCGATAGTTGCGGGTACCGGCGAACTCGCCCAGTTTGTGGCCGACCATGTCTTCGTTAACGAGAACTGGGACGTGCTGACGACCGTTGTGTACTGCGATGGTCAGACCGACCATTTGTGGCAGGATCATCGAACGACGCGACCAAGTCTTAATTGGTTTGCGATCGTTCTTTTCCGCCGCCACTTCGATCTTCTTCAGTAGGTGAAGATCAATAAAAGGACCTTTTTTCAGAGAACGTGGCACTGTCGTATCCCTCTATTTACTTGCGACGACGGACGATCATTTTGTCGGTACGCTTATTACCACGAGTCTTCGCGCCCTTAGTCGGGAAGCCCCATGGCGATACCGGATGACGACCACCAGAGGTACGACCTTCACCACCACCATGTGGGTGGTCAACCGGGTTCATGGCAACACCACGAACGGTTGGGCGAACGCCACGCCAGCGCTTGGCACCAGCTTTACCCAGCGAACGCAGGCTGTGCTCGGAGTTCGAGACTTCGCCCAGGGTCGCACGGCATTCAGCCAGGACTTTACGCATTTCACCGGAACGCAGACGCAGGGTCACGTAGACACCTTCACGAGCGATCAGCTGAGCCGAAGCACCAGCGGAACGAGCGATCTGTGCACCTTTACCTGGCTTCAATTCGATGCCGTGTACGGTAGAACCCACTGGAATGTTGCGCAGCTGCAGAGCGTTGCCTGGCTTGATTGGAGCCAGAGCGCCCGCGATCAGCTGGTCGCCAGCACTCACGCCTTTAGGGGCGATGATGTAGCGGCGCTCGCCGTCTGCGTAGCAGAGCAGTGCGATGTGAGCAGTACGGTTTGGATCGTATTCGATACGCTCGACAGTGGCGACGATGCCATCTTTGTCGTTGCGACGGAAATCGACCATACGATAATGCTGCTTATGACCACCACCGATGTGACGCGTGGTAATACGGCCATTGTTGTTACGACCACCAGTCTTCGATTTTTTCTCGAGCAGCGGTGCGTGAGGAGCGCCTTTATGCAGCTCCTGGTTGACCACCTTGACCACAAAACGGCGGCCAGGGGAAGTCGGTTTGCATTTAACGATTGCCATGATGCACCCCTTCCTTACTCAGCACTGCTGCTGAAATCGAGATCTTGGCCTGGCTGAAGGGAGATAACTGCCTTCTTCCAGTCATTACGCTTGCCCAGACCGCGAGCAGTGCGCTTGCTCTTACCCAGAACATTCAGGGTAGTGACGCGCTCTACTTTCACGCTGAACAGGCTTTCGACGGCCTTCTTGATTTCCAGCTTGGTTGCGTCAGTAGCAACCTTGAAAACGAACTGGCCTTTCTTGTCTGCCAGAACCGTAGCCTTCTCGGAAACGTGCGGGCCAAGCAGAACTTTAAATACGCGTTCCTGGTTCATCCCAGCAGCTCCTCGAATTTCTTCACGGCCGACACGGTGATCAACACCTTGTCGTATGCGATCAGACTAACTGGATCGGAACCTTGAACGTCACGTACATCTACGTGCGGCAGGTTACGAGCAGCCAGGTACAGGTTCTGATCAACAGCATCCGACACGATCAAAACGTCGGTCAGGCTCATGTTGTTCAGCTTGCCCAGCAGATCTTTGGTTTTCGGAGTTTCAACAGCGAAATCCTGAACCACGACCAGACGATCAGTACGCACCAGCTCAGCAAGGATGGAACGCATTGCTGCGCGATACATCTTCTTGTTCAGCTTCTGAGAGTGATCCTGTGGACGTGCTGCAAAAGTGGTACCGCCGCCACGCCAGATTGGGCTACGGATAGTACCGGCACGAGCACGGCCAGTACCTTTCTGACGCCATGGGCGCTTGCCGCCACCACGAACGTCGGAACGGGTCTTTTGCTGCTTGGTACCTTGACGGCCGCCGGCCATGTAGGCCACGACTGCTTGGTGAACCAGCGTCTCGTTGAACTCGCCGCCAAATGTCAGTTCGGAAACTTCGATCGCTTGAGCGTCATTTACATTTAATTGCATGTCAGCTTCCCCTTAACCGCGAGCCTTGGCTGCTGGACGTACAACCAGGTTGCCGCCAGTAGCGCCAGGAACAGCACCCTTGACCAACAACAGATTGCGTTCAGCGTCCACGCGCACTACTTCCAGGGACTGCACGGTCACGCGCTCAGCGCCCATATGACCGGACATTTTTTTGCCCTTGAATACACGACCAGGAGTCTGGCACTGGCCGATAGAGCCTGGGACGCGGTGGGATACGGAGTTACCGTGGGTGTTATCTTGCCCGCGGAAATTCCAACGCTTGATCGTACCCTGGAAGCCTTTACCCTTGGACTGACCGGTTACGTCAACCAGTTGGCCAGCGGCGAAGATTTCAGCGTTGATCAGATCGCCAGCCTGGTACTCGCCTTCTTCAAGACGGAATTCCATGGTGGTGCGACCAGCGGCAACGTTCGCTTTAGCGAAGTGGCCAGCTTGAGCTGCTGTTACACGCGAAGCACGACGCTCGCCGACAGTGACTTGCACTGCACGATAGCCATCGGTCTCTTCAGTTTTGAACTGGGTGACGCGATTCGGCTCGATCTCAATGACCGTGACCGGAATGGAGACACCTTCTTCGGTGAAAATACGGGTCATACCGCATTTACGACCGACTACACCAATAGTCATGTTGTAAACCTCATGAGTGTACGGGGCTTTCACCCGCTATGGCCGCCCATTTCAGAGCGTTACACGACTAAGACCGAGTCTTAGCCGAGGCTGATCTGCACTTCCACACCGGCCGCAAGATCAAGCTTCATAAGTGCATCAACGGTTTTATCCGTTGGCTGGACGATGTCCAGAACGCGCTTATGAGTGCGGATCTCGTACTGGTCACGCGCGTCTTTGTTGACGTGCGGAGAAACCAGAACGGTGAACCGCTCTTTACGGGTAGGCAGTGGAATTGGACCACGCACTTGAGCACCAGTACGTTTCGCGGTTTCCACGATTTCCTGGGTTGATTGGTCGATCAGGCGATGGTCAAAAGCCTTCAACCTGATACGGATTTGCTGATTTTGCATTGGATTTCAGACTCCGGCTGCTATTCCCACCGAGCGCAATACGCCCGTTAAAAGGAGGCGCAATTCTATAGACGCCCCAGATAGGTGTCAACCCAATAAAAAAGCCCCCGCTGAGCGGGGGCTTTTTCAATTCATCAAACAGACTCTATAAAAGAGATTACTCGATGATTTTGGCTACGACGCCAGCGCCGACGGTACGACCGCCTTCACGGATAGCGAAACGCAGACCGTCTTCCATCGCGATGGTTTTGATCAGGGTAACAGTCATCTGAATGTTGTCACCTGGCATTACCATTTCAACGCCTTCTGGCAGCTCGCAGTTACCAGTCACGTCAGTAGTACGGAAGTAGAACTGTGGACGGTAGCCTTTGAAGAACGGAGTGTGACGGCCGCCTTCTTCCTTGCTCAGAACGTAAACCTCTGCGGTGAACTTGGTGTGCGGCTTAACCGAACCCGGCTTAACCAGTACCTGGCCACGCTCAACGTCGTCACGCTTGGTACCACGCAGCAGAACGCCGCAGTTCTCGCCAGCACGACCTTCGTCGAGCAGTTTGCGGAACATTTCAACACCAGTGCAGGTGCTGACAGTGGTGTCACGCAGACCAACGATTTCCAGCGGATCCTGAACGCGAACGATACCGCGCTCGATACGACCAGTCACAACAGTACCGCGACCCGAGATCGAGAATACGTCTTCGATTGGCATCAGGAACGGCTTGTCGATCATACGAACTGGTTCTGGGATGTAGGCATCCAGAGTTTCAACCAGCTTCTTGACGGCAGTGGTGCCCATCTCGTTGTCGTCTTTGCCTTCCAGCGCCATACGAGCCGAACCGATGATGATTGGAGTGTCATCGCCCGGGAAGTCGTAGGTGGACAGCAGGTCGCGAACTTCCATCTCAACCAGTTCCAGCAGCTCTGCGTCGTCTACCAGGTCAGCCTTGTTCAGGAAGACCACGATGTACGGAACGCCAACCTGACGGGACAGCAGGATGTGCTCACGGGTTTGTGGCATCGGACCATCAGCGGCCGAGCAAACCAGAATAGCGCCGTCCATTTGAGCAGCACCGGTGATCATGTTCTTCACATAGTCAGCGTGACCTGGGCAGTCAACGTGAGCGTAGTGACGGATCTTCGAGTTGTACTCAACGTGTGCGGTGTTGATGGTGATACCGCGAGCTTTCTCTTCTGGAGCGCTGTCGATCTTGTCGAAGTCAACGATTGCGGAACCGAAAACTTCGGAGCAAACGCGAGTCAGAGCAGCAGTCAGAGTGGTTTTACCGTGGTCAACGTGACCAATGGTGCCAACGTTGACGTGCGGTAGGGAACGATCAAATTTTTCTTTAGCCACGACAATTAACTCCTAGCCTAAAGGGGCTGAATCAGCCTTGTTTTTTGGTTACGGATTCGACGATGTGCGACGGAGCCGTATCGTATTTTTTGAATTCCATAGAGTAGCTTGCGCGACCCTGGGACATGGAACGAACGTCGGTCGCATAACCGAACATCTCACCCAGTGGAACCTCGGCACGGATAACCTTGCCGGACACTGTGTCTTCCATACCCTGGATCATGCCGCGACGACGGTTAAGGTCGCCCATCACATCACCCATATAGTCTTCAGGCGTAACAACCTCTACCGCCATGATCGGCTCGAGCAACTCACCACCGCCCTTCTGGGCCAGTTGCTTGGTCGCCATGGAGGCAGCCACTTTAAACGCCATCTCGTTGGAGTCGACGTCGTGGTAAGAACCATCGAACACGGTAGCCTTCAGGCCGATCAGCGGATAGCCGGCAACAACGCCGTTCTTCATCTGCTCTTCGATACCCTTCTGGATAGCCGGGATGTATTCCTTAGGAACCACACCACCTACAACTTCGTTCACGAATTGCAGACCTTCCTGACCTTCGTCAGCAGGAGCAAAACGGATCCAGCAGTGACCGAACTGGCCGCGACCACCGGATTGACGAACGAACTTGCCTTCGATTTCACAATTCTTCGTGATGCGCTCACGATACGAAACCTGAGGCTTGCCGATGTTGGCTTCGACGTTGAACTCACGGCGCATCCGGTCAACCAGGATGTCCAGGTGCAGCTCGCCCATGCCGGAGATGATCGTCTGACCAGTCTCTTCATCAGTTTTAACGCGGAAAGACGGGTCTTCCTGAGCAAGTTTGCCCAGAGCGATACCCATTTTTTCCTGGTCATCCTTGGTCTTAGGCTCTACGGCAACCGAAATAACCGGCTCCGGGAAGTCCATACGAACCAGGATGATTGGCTTGTCAGCGTTGCAGAGGGTTTCACCAGTGGTGACGTCCTTCATGCCGATCAGGGCCGCGATGTCGCCAGCGCGCACTTCCTTGATCTCTTCACGGGCGTTTGCGTGCATTTGCACCATACGACCCACGCGCTCTTTCTTGCCTTTGACCGAGTTGATCACGCCGTCGCCGGAGTTCAACACGCCCGAGTAAACGCGGACGAAGGTCAGAGTACCCACGAATGGGTCGGTAGCGATCTTGAACGCCAGAGCCGCGAAAGGCTCGTTGTCGTCTGCATGACGCTCCATCTCTTCTTCCTCGTTATCAGGGTTGGAACCCTTGATAGCAGGAATGTCGGTCGGAGCTGGCAGGTAGTCGATAACGGCGTCGAGAACCAGGGGAACGCCCTTGTTCTTGAACGAAGAACCGCAAACGGCCAGAACGATTTCGCCGGCGATAGTACGCTGACGCAAAGCAGCCTTGATCTCTTCGATCGACAGCTCTTCGCCTTCCAGGTACTTGTTCATCAGCTCTTCGTTGGCTTCGGCAGCAGCTTCAACCATGTTGTTGCGCCACTCTTCGGCCAGCTCTTGCAGCTCAGCAGGAATGTCCTTGCGAACAGGGACCATACCTTTGTCAGAGTCGTTCCAGTACACAGCTTGCATGTTGATCAGATCGATCTGACCCTGGAAGTTGTCTTCGGAACCGATAGCCAACTGGATCGGCACCGGAGTGTGACCCAGACGCTGCTTGATCTGACCGATCACGCGCAGGAAGTTGGCGCCGGCACGGTCCATCTTGTTTACGTAAACAAGACGTGGAACGCCGTACTTGTTGGCTTGACGCCATACGGTTTCCGACTGCGGCTCAACACCCGAAGTACCACAGAACACAACAACAGCGCCGTCGAGTACGCGCAGGGAACGTTCAACTTCAATGGTGAAGTCCACGTGGCCTGGGGTATCGATTACGTTGAAGCGGTGCTCGTCCTTGTACTGCTTCTCGGAACCTTTCCAGAAGGCGGTAATGGCAGCAGAAGTAATGGTAATACCACGCTCCTGCTCCTGAACCATCCAGTCTGTGGTCGCGGCGCCATCATGCACCTCGCCCATTTTGTGACTTTTGCCGGTGTAAAACAGTACGCGCTCGGTGGTGGTGGTTTTACCAGCATCCACGTGAGCGACGATACCGATGTTACGGTAGCGGCTAATCGGAGTAGTACGAGCCATAAAGCCCTCGCAAAATTAGTGAAGCTAAAATTAGAAGCGGTAGTGCGAGAAAGCTTTGTTGGCTTCGGCCATACGGTGCACGTCTTCACGCTTCTTAACAGCAGCACCTTTACCTTCAGCAGCATCCAGCAGTTCGCCAGCCAAACGCAGAGCCATAGACTTCTCGCCGCGCTTACGGGCGAAGTCTACCAACCAGCGCATTGCCAGAGCGTTACGACGGGAAGGACGAACCTCGACCGGAACCTGGTAAGTAGCACCACCAACGCGGCGCGACTTCACTTCGACCAGCGGAGCGATGGCGTCGAGTGCTTTTTCGAAGAGTTCCAGGGGATCGGTGCCAGCCTTACGGGCCGCAACGGTTTCCAGGGCACCATAAACGATACGCTCGGCAACGGCTTTCTTGCCGCTTTCCATAACGTGGTTCATGAATTTGGCGAGGATCTGGCTTCCGTATTTCGGATCGTCCAGAATCTCACGCTTTGCTGCTACGCGACGTCTTGGCATGATAAGCCCTCAAGCGGTCTTCAGGTTAGCTCGGGACAGATCCAGAGGATGCGTGCCCGACCTTACTCTTATCGACTCAATAAAATAAAAATCTGCAAAACGACCGATTACTTCGGACGCTTGGTACCGTACTTCGAACGACCCTGGTTACGGCCTTTAACGCCGGAAGTATCCAAGGAGCCGCGAACGGTGTGGTAACGAACACCTGGCAAGTCTTTTACACGACCGCCGCGGATCAATACCACGCTGTGCTCTTGCAGGTTGTGACCTTCACCGCCGATGTACGAGGAAACCTCGAAACCGTTGGTCAGGCGCACACGGCATACTTTACGCAGTGCCGAGTTAGGTTTTTTCGGCGTGGTGGTGTACACACGGGTGCACACGCCACGACGTTGCGGGCAGTTCTGCAGCGCAGGTACGTCGGATTTCTCGACGATACGCTTACGCGGCTGACGTACCAGCTGGTTGATAGTTGCCATCTACTAGCTCCACTGTTGTCTTGCGACGCTATTGTCTTGCAAGAAAAGCAAAATGGCAGGAACGAATTCCCGCCAAATTTAGGGGATCAAGAGTCTAAAGAGGATCTTGTCCCCAGTCAAGGCAAGGCCCCGACCTCCCCGCCCCTCGAACCTCGACAAAATGTCTCGATTCGATGAACGGAGCGATCAGGGCCTTACGCTCATTTATCGCAGAACTCAGCTACCGCTCGAGTTCAGCGCTTCGGTCAGTGCAGCTTCCACTTCACTGGCGCTTACGCGCAACGGTTTGTCAGCATCACGGCGACGCTTGCGCTCGCTGTGATAAGCCAGACCGGTACCAGCCGGGATCAGACGACCCACGACCACGTTTTCTTTCAGGCCGCGCAGATAATCGCGCTTGCCGGTGACTGCCGCTTCGGTCAGTACACGGGTGGTTTCCTGGAAGGAAGCCGCCGAGATGAACGATTCGGTGGACAACGACGCCTTGGTGATACCCAGCAGAACGCGAGTGAACTTGGAGACAAACTTGTCTTCCGCGCCCAGACGCTCGTTCTCTACCAGTACGTGAGTCAGTTCCATCTGGTCGCCCTTGATGAAGCTGGAATCGCCGGACTCGGAGATCTCAACTTTACGCAGCATCTGACGCAGAATGGTCTCGATGTGCTTGTCGTTGATCTTCACGCCTTGCAGACGATAAACGTCCTGGATCTCGTTGACGATGTACTTGGCCAGCGCGCTTACACCCAGCAGACGCAGGATGTCATGCGGATCGCTTGGACCGTCGGAGATAACTTCGCCGCGGTTTACCTGTTCGCCTTCGAAGACGTTCAGGTGACGCCACTTCGGAATCAGCTCTTCGTACGGATCGCTACCGTCGTTCGGGGTGATAACCAGACGGCGCTTGCCTTTGGTCTCTTTACCGAACGCGATGGTGCCGCTGACTTCAGCCAGAATCGACGCCTCTTTCGGGCGACGGGCTTCGAACAAGTCGGCAACACGCGGCAGACCACCGGTGATGTCACGGGTTTTCGAAGTTTCTTGCGGGATACGAGCGATAACATCACCGATCGCAATCTTCGCACCGTCGGCCACACCGACCAGGGCGTTGGCTGGCAGGAAGTACTGAGCGATAACGTCAGTGCCTGGCAGCAACAGATCCTTGCCGTTGTCGTCGACCATCTTCACTGCTGGACGAATTTCTTTGCCCGCAGCCGGACGATCTTTCGCGTCGAGTACTTCAATGTTGGTCATACCGGTCAATTCGTCAGTCTGACGCTTGATCGTGATGCCTTCTTCCATGCCCACGTAGGTCACGGTACCTTTCATTTCGGTAACGATCGGGTGAGTGTGCGGATCCC
Organism: Pseudomonas fluorescens; assembly: GCF_900636825.1. Taxonomy (NCBI): domain Bacteria; kingdom Pseudomonadati; phylum Pseudomonadota; class Gammaproteobacteria; order Pseudomonadales; family Pseudomonadaceae; genus Pseudomonas; species Pseudomonas fluorescens. The sequence goes on from NZ_LR134318.1 coordinate 5,308,001, forward strand.
ACTTGGCCACGATTGCGCCAGCGTCGACCTTGTCACCTTCTTTCACCGAAATCACAGCACCGTACGGCAGCTTGTAACGCTCGCGCTCACGGCCGAAATCGTCAGCGATTGCCAGCTCACCGGAACGGGACACAGCAACCAGGTGACCGTCCACTCGCTCCACGTGCTTCAAATTGTGCAGACGAACGGTACCGCCATTTTTCACCTGAACGCTGTCCGCAGCGGAAGTACGGCTTGCCGCACCACCGATGTGGAACGTACGCATCGTCAGCTGGGTACCCGGCTCACCGATGGACTGGGCAGCGATAACGCCGACCGCTTCACCGATGTTCACCTGGTGACCACGAGCCAGATCACGGCCGTAGCACTTGGCGCAGATGCCGTAGCGGGTTTCACAGCTGATCGGCGAACGCACGATCACTTCGTCAATGCTGTTCAGCTCGATGAACTCGACCCACTTCTCGTCAACCAGAGTGCCGGCAGGAACGATAACGTCCTCGGTACCCGGCTTGAATACGTCACGGGCGATAACACGACCCAATACGCGCTCACCCAACGGCTCTACAACGTCACCGCCTTCAATGTGCGGAGTCATCAGCAGACCGTGTTCGGTACCGCAATCGATCTCGGTTACAACCAGATCCTGCGCCACGTCTACCAGACGACGAGTCAGGTAACCGGAGTTCGCAGTTTTCAACGCGGTATCCGCCAGACCTTTACGAGCACCGTGAGTCGAGATGAAGTACTGAAGTACGCTCAAACCTTCACGGAAGTTCGCAGTAATCGGCGTTTCAATGATGGAACCATCCGGCTTGGCCATCAGACCACGCATACCGGCCAGCTGACGAATCTGTGCTGCGGAACCCCGCGCACCCGAGTCGGCCATCATGTACATCGAGTTGAAAGACTCTTGATCGACTTCGTCGCCGTGACGGTCGATGACCTTCTCTTTCGAGAGGTTAGCCATCATCGCCTTGGAAACTTCATCGTTCGCTTTCGACCAAAGGTCGATCACTTTGTTGTACTTCTCGCCCTGGGTTACCAGGCCGGAGGCGTACTGGCTCTCGATCTCTTTCACTTCGTCGGTGGCTGCACCGATGATGCGGGCTTTTTCATCCGGGATAACGAAGTCGTTAACACCGATGGAAACGCCGGAGATGGTCGAGTAAGCGAAACCGGTGTACATCAACTGGTCAGCGAAGATCACGGTCTCTTTCAGACCAACCACGCGGTAGCACTGGTTGATCAGCTTGGAGATCGCCTTTTTCTTCATCGGCAGGTTGACGACGTCGTACGACAGACCTTTTGGCACAACCTGGAACAGCAGCGCACGGCCGACAGTAGTGTCGACGATACGGGTGCCGCTTACGCTGTTGCCGTCACGGTCGTTGACGGTTTCGTTGATACGAACCTTGACCTTGGCGTGCAGTGCGGCTTCGCCAGCACGGAACACACGGTCAACTTCCTGCAGATCCGCAAATACACGACCTTCGCCTTTGGCGTTGATCGCTTCACGAGTCATGTAGTACAGACCCAATACAACGTCCTGCGACGGAACGATGATTGGCTCACCGTTGGCTGGCGACAGAATGTTGTTGGTCGACATCATCAACGCACGCGCTTCGAGCTGGGCTTCCAGCGTCAGCGGTACGTGCACGGCCATTTGGTCGCCGTCGAAGTCGGCGTTGTACGCGGCGCAGACCAGAGGGTGCAGCTGGATAGCCTTACCTTCGATCAGTACCGGTTCAAACGCCTGGATACCCAGACGGTGAAGGGTCGGTGCACGGTTGAGCAGGACCGGGTGTTCGCGAATCACTTCAGCGAGAACGTCCCAAACCTCTGGCAGCTCGCGCTCGACCATTTTCTTGGCCGCTTTGATGGTAGTCGCGAGACCACGCATTTCGAGCTTGCCGAAAATGAACGGTTTGAACAGCTCGAGAGCCATCTTCTTCGGCAGACCGCACTGGTGCAGACGCAGGGTCGGGCCTACGGTAATTACCGAACGACCGGAGTAGTCAACACGCTTACCGAGCAAGTTCTGACGGAAACGACCCTGCTTACCCTTGATCATGTCAGCCAGGGATTTCAGAGGACGCTTGTTCGAACCAGTGATAGCGCGACCACGACGACCGTTGTCGAGCAACGCATCGACAGCTTCCTGCAACATACGCTTTTCGTTGCGCACGATGATGTCCGGAGCGGACAGATCCAGCAGGCGCTTCAAACGGTTGTTACGGTTGATCACTCGACGATACAGATCGTTGAGGTCGGACGTCGCGAAACGACCGCCGTCCAGCGGAACAAGTGGACGCAGATCTGGCGGCAGAACCGGCAGAACGGTCAGTACCATCCACTCTGGCAGGTTGCCGGAACCCTGGAAGGCTTCCATCAACTTCAGACGCTTGGACAGCTTCTTGATCTTGGTTTCCGAGTTGGTTTGCGGAATCTCTTCGCGCAGACGGCCAATCTCGTGCTCCAGGTCGATAGCGTGCAGCAGTTCGCGGACAGCTTCAGCACCCATGCGGGCGTCGAAGTCATCACCGAACTCTTCCAGCGCTTCGAAGTACTGCTCGTCGTTCAGCAGCTGACCTTTTTCAAGGGTGGTCATGCCTGGATCGATAACGACATAGCTCTCGAAGTAGAGAACACGTTCGATATCACGCAGGGTCATGTCCATCAGCAAGCCGATACGGGACGGCAGCGATTTCAGGAACCAGATGTGGGCAACTGGCGAAGCCAGTTCGATGTGCGCCATGCGCTCACGACGAACCTTGGCCAGCGCGACTTCAACGCCGCACTTCTCGCAGATCACACCACGGTGCTTCAAGCGCTTGTACTTACCGCACAGGCACTCGTAATCCTTTACCGGGCCAAAGATCTTGGCGCAGAACAGACCGTCACGCTCAGGTTTGAACGTACGGTAGTTGATGGTTTCCGGCTTTTTAACTTCACCGAACGACCACGAGCGGATCATCTCCGGCGAGGCCAATCCGATACGGATGGCGTCGAACTCTTCGACTTGACCCTGGTTTTTCAGCAAATTCAGTAGGTCTTTCAAGGCCTTTCCTCCTGGCGGAGCAAAGAGCGGGCAATCCTGCCCCGCTCTCGATTCGCGTCACGTGTTATTCGGTTTCCAGATCGATATCGATGCCGAGGGAACGAATTTCCTTGATCAACACGTTGAAGGACTCGGGCATGCCCGGCTCCATACGGTGATCGCCATCCACGATGTTTTTGTACATCTTGGTACGGCCGTTCACATCGTCCGACTTCACTGTGAGCATTTCTTGCAGAGTGTAAGCAGCACCGTATGCTTCCAGTGCCCAGACCTCCATCTCCCCGAAACGCTGACCACCGAACTGCGCCTTACCACCCAGCGGCTGCTGGGTAACCAGGCTGTAAGAACCGGTAGAACGCGCGTGCATCTTGTCGTCTACCAAGTGGTTCAGCTTCAGCATGTACATGTAGCCAACGGTAACTGGACGCTCGAACTTGTTGCCGGTACGGCCGTCGGTCAGCTGCATCTGGCCACTTTCCGGCAGGTCTGCCAGTTTCAGCATGGCCTTGATTTCGCTTTCCTTGGCGCCGTCGAACACTGGAGTGGCCATTGGAACGCCGCCACGCAGGTTATTCGCCAGATCCAGGATTTCCTGATCGGAGAAGCTATCCAGATCTTCGTTGCGACCACCGATCTGGTTGTAGATCTCGTCCAGGAAAGTACGCAGTTCAGCGACTTTACGCTGCTCTTCGACCATCCGGTTGATCTTCTCGCCCAGACCTTTAGCCGCGAGGCCCAGGTGAGTTTCGAGGATCTGACCAACGTTCATACGCGAAGGTACGCCCAGCGGGTTGAGGACCACGTCGACCGGGGTGCCATTGGCGTCGTGCGGCATGTCTTCAACCGGCATGATCACCGAGACCACACCTTTGTTACCGTGACGACCGGCCATCTTGTCGCCCGGCTGGATGCGGCGACGGATTGCCAGGTAAACCTTGACGATTTTCAGCACGCCTGGAGCCAGGTCATCGCCCTGCTGCAGTTTGCGCTTCTTGTCTTCGAACTTGTCGTCCAGCAGACGGCGACGATCAACGATGTAGGCCTGAGCCTTCTCGAGCTGCTCGTTCAGAGCGTCTTCAGCCATGCGCAGTTTGAACCACTGGCCGTGCTCGAGACCGTCGAGTACTTCGTCGGTGATGTCCTGACCTTTCTTCAGACCGGCGCCGCCTTCGGCCTTGTGGCCTACCAGAGCGGAACGCAGACGTTCGAAAGTAGCGCCTTCAACGATACGGAACTCTTCGTTCAGATCCTTGCGGATCTCGTCCAGCTGGGACTTCTCGATCGAGAGAGCACGAGCGTCACGCTCAACGCCGTCACGAGTGAAGACCTGCACGTCAATGACAGTACCTTTGGTGCCGGTTGGCACGCGCAGGGAAGTGTCTTTAACGTCGCTGGCTTTCTCACCGAAGATTGCACGCAGCAGTTTTTCTTCCGGAGTCAGTTGGGTCTCGCCTTTCGGAGTGACCTTGCCGACCAGGATGTCGCCTGCGCCTACTTCAGCACCTACGTAAACGATACCGGCTTCGTCCAGCTTGTTCAGTGCGGCTTCACCCACGTTCGGGATGTCCGCAGTGATTTCCTCTGGGCCAAGCTTGGTGTCACGGGCCACACAGGTCAGTTCCTGAATGTGGATCGTGGTGAAGCGGTCTTCCTGAACTACACGCTCGGACAGGCAGATGGAGTCTTCGAAGTTGAAGCCGTTCCATGCCATGAACGCGATGCGCATGTTCTGACCCAGTGCCAGTTCACCCATGTCGGTGGACGGGCCGTCGGCCATGATGTCGCTACGCTGAACGCGATCGCCTTTACGCACCAGCGGACGCTGGTTGATGCAGGTGTTCTGGTTCGAACGGGTGTACTTGGTCAGGTTATAGATGTCGACACCGGCTTCACCGGTTTCAACTTCATCATCAGCAACGCGAACCACGATACGGCTGGCGTCGACGGAGTCGATCACGCCGCCACGACGAGCCACGACGCAAACGCCGGAGTCACGGGCTACGTTACGCTCCATGCCGGTACCTACCAGCGGCTTGTCAGCGCGCAGGGTTGGTACAGCTTGACGCTGCATGTTCGAACCCATCAACGCACGGTTGGCGTCGTCGTGCTCGAGGAACGGAATCAGCGACGCCGCAACCGAAACTACCTGCTTCGGCGAAACGTCCATCAGGGTGACTTCTTCAGGCGCCTTGACGGTGAACTCGTTCAGGTGACGTACGGCTACCAGCTCGTCGATCAGGACTTTCTGTTCGTTCATGGTCGCCGAAGCCTGCGCGATCACATGATCGGCTTCTTCAATAGCGGACAGGAAAACGATCTCATCGGTGACCACACCCTCTTTCACCACGCGGTACGGGCTTTCCAGGAAGCCGTACTGGTTGGTGCGAGCGTAAGCAGCCAGGGAGTTGATCAGACCGATGTTCGGACCTTCCGGCGTTTCGATCGGGCATACACGACCGTAGTGAGTCGGGTGTACGTCACGGACTTCAAAGCCTGCGCGCTCACGAGTCAGACCGCCAGGGCCGAGTGCAGAAACACGACGCTTGTGAGTGATCTCGGACAGCGGGTTGTTCTGGTCCATGAACTGCGAGAGCTGGCTGGAACCGAAGAACTCTTTCACCGCCGCAGCCACTGGCTTGGCGTTGATCAGGTCTTGCGGCATCAGGCCTTCGCTTTCTGCCATCGACAGACGCTCTTTGACCGCACGCTCAACACGCACCAGGCCAACGCGGAACTGGTTCTCGGCCATTTCGCCTACGCAGCGAACACGACGGTTACCCAGGTGGTCGATGTCATCGACGATGCCTTTACCGTTACGGATGTCGACCAGAGTCTTCAGTACCGCGACGATATCTTCCTTGCACAGCACGCCCGAACCTTCGATCTCGGTACGACCGATACGACGGTTGAACTTCATCCGGCCGACCGCAGACAGGTCATAACGCTCAGGGCTGAAGAACAGGTTGTTGAACAGGGTTTCGGCAGCGTCTTTGGTTGGCGGCTCGCCTGGACGCATCATGCGATAGATCTCGACCAGCGCTTCCAATTGGTTGCTGGTGGAGTCGATCTTCAGCGTGTCGGAGATAAACGGACCGCAGTCGATGTCGTTGGTGTACAGAGTTTCGATGCGAACAACGCCCGACTTGGCAATTTTGGCCAGGACTTCAGTGTTCAGCTCGGTGTTGCACTCTGCCAGGATCTCGCCAGTAGCCGGGTGCACGATGACCTTGGCGGTAGTGCGGCCGAGGACGTAATCCAGTGGCACGTCCAGAGTCTTGATACCGGCTTTTTCGATCTGGTTGATGTGGCGCGCGGTAATACGGCGGCCCGCTTCAACGATGACCTTGCCCTTCTCGTCCTGAATATCCAGAACCGCAATTTCACCACGCAGACGCGAAGCAATCAGTTCCAGGCTGAGGGTTTCGCCGCTCAGGTGGAAAACGTTGGTGGTGTAGAAAGCGTCCAGCACTTCTTCAGTGGTGTAGCCGAGCGCGCGCAGCAGTACCGATGCCGGCAGCTTGCGACGACGGTCGATACGTACAAATACGCAGTCTTTCGGGTCGAACTCGAAATCCAACCACGAACCGCGGTAAGGAATGATCCGCGCGGAGTACAACAGTTTGCCGGAGCTATGCGTCTTGCCGCGGTCGTGATCGAAGAACACGCCCGGGGAACGGTGCAGCTGGGAAACGATTACACGCTCGGTACCGTTGATTACAAAGGTACCGTTCTCAGTCATCAGGGGAATTTCACCCATGTAGACTTCTTGCTCTTTGATGTCCTTGATCGCTTTGTTCGACGATTCTTTGTCGAAAATGATCAGGCGCACTTTTACCCGCAAAGGTACGGCGAAAGTTACACCGCGCAATACGCATTCTTTGACATCAAATGCCGGTTCGCCCAGGCGATAACCGACGTACTCCAGCGCAGCATTGCCGGAGTAGCTGATGATCGGGAAAACGGATTTGAAGGCCGCATGCAGGCCCACGTCGCGGAACTGATCTTTAGTCGCTCCCGCTTGCAAGAATTCACGATACGAATCCAGCTGGATGGCCAGGAGGTACGGCACATCCATGACGTCCGGCAACTTGCTAAAGTCCTTGCGGATACGTTTTTTCTCAGTATATGAGTAAGCCATCAGCGTTCCCCAGCTTGGTCACCTGCTTGTTTGGCCCCTCCCGACGGGAGCAGCCAGAAAATCGTGCAAACCCCATGGTTTGCGCCACCGCATCGGGTGGTTACAGCGCCATTACCGGCACCGACCCAGTCGGCTGCCAATAACGGAAAAAGGCCGGTGGCAAGAGCCACCAGCCATCAGCCTGTCGCTTGACGCTCGGGCTGGAGGAGCAAAGTCGATGCTTACTTCAGCTCGACTTTAGCGCCTGCTTCTTCCAGCTTCTTCTTGGCGTCTTCAGCCGCTTCTTTCGAAACGCCTTCAGCTACAACCTGAGGAGCGCCGTCTACTTTCTCTTTGGCTTCTTTCAGGCCCAGACCAGTCAGTTCACGAACTGCCTTGATCACGTTAACCTTCTTCTCGCCAGCTTCCAGCAGAACAACGTTGAACTCGGTTTGCTCTTCAACAACAGCGGCAGCAGCAGCTGGACCAGCCGAAGCAGCAGCAGCGGTAACGCCGAAGGTTTCTTCCATCGCTTTGATCAGCTCAACGATTTCCACTACGGATTTCTGGCCGATTGCTTCGATGATTTGTTCGTTAGTCAGAGACATGACTCAATTCCTGAATTGGGGGACGGCCTACGCGACCATCGAAATAAACAAAAAACGCGAGAAGTTGACGAGCCTTAGGCTGCAGCAGCTTCTTTCTGGTCGCGAATTGCCGCCAGAGTACGAGCCAATTTGCTGGTAGCGCCTTGAATCACGCTCATCAGCTGAGAAATTGCTTCGTCACGGGTCGGCAGAGTTGCCAGTACGTCGATCTGATTAGCTGCGAGGAACTTGCCCTCGAACGCAGCTGCCTTGATCTCGAACTTGTCCTGACCCTTGGCGAACTCTTTGAAGATACGGGCAGCAGCGCCCGGATGTTCGTTGGAGAAAGCGATCAGGGTCGGGCCGGTGAACACGTCGTTGAGGACACTGTATTCAGTGTCAGCAACAGCGCGCTTGAGCAAGGTGTTACGCACAACACGTACGTAAACGCCAGCTTCACGAGCCTCTTTACGGAGTCCGGTCATTGCGCCTACTGTTACGCCACGGGCATCAACCACGACAGCGGACAGAGCGACTTTGGCAGCCTCGTTGACTTCAGCGACGATGGCCTTCTTGTCTTCGAGATTAATTGCCACGGGTTTAACTCCTGCTTGTTACCGTTTCACTCGGTCGAAACCGAATGTCGTTTTGGTGTCTGATTCGGTAAGGAACCGGGAGCACCATCTGCGTAGGCTTGAGGTTTAAGGCTTGCGCCGCCTACGGTCTTGGATAGCCCCCGCCAGGCAGGGACCCCAATTTTTCAATTGGCGCGGATAACCGCGCCAACTTTTGTCTTACGCGTCCAGCGAGCTCTGGTCGATGACCAGACCTGGGCCCATAGTGGTGCTCAGGGTAACGCGCTTGACGTAAATGCCTTTCGAGGAAGCTGGCTTGATACGCTTCAGATCAGCGATCAGGGCTTCAACGTTTTCCTTCAGCTTGACGGCGTCGAAGCCCATCTTGCCAACGGAAGTGTGGATGATGCCGTTTTTGTCGGTGCGATAACGAACCTGACCAGCCTTGGCGTTTTTAACCGCGTTAGCCACGTCCGGAGTCACGGTGCCGACTTTAGGGTTAGGCATCAGGCCACGTGGACCGAGGATCTGACCCAACTGACCCACAACGCGCATCGCATCCGGGGATGCAATTACTACGTCATAGTTCAGGTCGCCGCCTTTCATTTCGGCAGCCAGATCGTCCATACCTACACGGTCAGCGCCGGCAGCCAGAGCGGCCTCAGCAGCTGGACCCTGAGTGAACACAGCAACGCGAACGGTCTTGCCAGTGCCGTGTGGCAGCACGGTAGCGCTACGAACAACCTGGTCGGACTTACGCGGGTCTACACCCAGGTTTACAGCAACGTCGAACGACTCGCTGAACTTGACAGTCGACAGCTCAGCCAGCAGAGCAGCGGCATCTGCAATGTTGTAGGCCTTGCCTGCTTCGATTTTGCCGGCGATAGCCTTTTGACGCTTGGTCAGCTTAGCCATTACACACCCTCCACGTTAAGGCCCATGCTACGAGCAGAACCGGCGATAGTACGCACGGCTGCATCCATATCAGCTGCAGTCAGATCCGCGTTTTTGGTTTTCGCGATTTCTTCCAGCTGAGCACGAGTAACAGTGCCAACCTTAACGGTGTTCGGACGAGCGGAACCGCTGGTCAGACCGGCCGCCTTCTTCAGCAGAACCGAAGCAGGGGTGGATTTGGTTTCAAAAGTGAAGCTACGGTCGCTGTAGACAGTGATGATCACTGGAGTCGGCAGACCTGCTTCAAGACCCTGGGTACGGGCGTTGAAAGCCTTGCAGAATTCCATGATGTTCACGCCGTGCTGACCCAGAGCAGGACCAACAGGTGGGCTTGGGTTAGCCTGAGCGGCCTTCACTTGCAGCTTGATGTAAGCGGTAATCTTCTTGGCCATGAGGCACTCCAATTACGGGTTCGAACGCCTCGAAAGGCTCCCCGGTTACTTGCGCGTATATCCCAGTGACGACAAAACCCCACAGCCTTTGGCTGCGGGGTTGGGATGCTTGCTCAGCTAGACCTTTTCGACCTGACTGAACTCTAACTCTACCGGAGTAGAGCGACCGAAAATTGTCACCGCCACCTGGACGCGACTCTTCTCGTAATTAACTTCTTCGACGGTGCCATTGAAATCAGCGAATGGACCATCAGTGACACGAACCATTTCGCCCGGCTCAAACAGAGTCTTGGGCTTCGGCTTGTCGCTACCATCAGCAACACGACGCAGAATGGCTTCCGCCTCTTTGTCCGTGATAGGCGCAGGCTTATCGGCAGTACCGCCAATGAACCCCATCACCCGAGGAGTATCCTTGACCAAGTGCCAAGTCCCCTCATTCATATCCATCTGTACCAGCACGTAACCTGGGAAGAACTTGCGTTCACTTTTGCGCTTCTGGCCATTACGCATTTCAACCACTTCTTCAGTGGGAACCAGAATTTCGCCGAAGCCATCTTCCATGCCAGCCAGCTTTACGCGCTCAATCAGCGAGCGCATGACATGCTTCTCGTAACCCGAGTAAGCATGCACAACGTACCAACGCTTAGCCACGGGACACCCTTAGCCGACAATCAAGGAAACAAGCCAACCGAGCAGGGAATCAAGCCCCCACAGCAGCAACGCCATAACCAGCACAACAGCCACCACAATCAGTGTGGTCTGCGTGGTTTCTTGGCGAGTTGGCCACACGACTTTACGAATCTCGGTGCGAGCTTCCTTAACCAGTACAAAGAAAGACTTGCCCTTCGCAGTCTGCAGGCCTACAAAGGCAGCTACAGCAGCAATGACAAGCAAAGCGAGTACACGGTACAGGATCGGCGAAGCAGAGTAATACTGATTGCCAACAACGCCAACAACCACTAAAGCGACAACTACAAGCCACTTGAGCAGATCGAAGCGAGAGCCTTGAGCTTCAGCTTTAGGAGTCATCTATGAAGATCCTGTGAAAAGAAAGCCAGACACACTGAGTGAATCTGGCAGGTCAGGAGGGAATCGAACCCCCAACCTACGGTTTTGGAGACCGTCGCTCTGCCAATTGAGCTACTGACCTAAAACAAAATCAGGCCGACCATTATGCCGGCCCGAAAAATACATTACAACTATTTACTCGATGATTTTGGCTACGACGCCAGCGCCGACGGTACGACCGCCTTCACGGATAGCGAAACGCAGACCGTCTTCCATCGCGATGGTTTTGATCAGGGTAACAGTCATCTGAATGTTGTCACCTGGCATTACCATTTCAACGCCTTCTGGCAGCTCGCAGTTACCAGTCACGTCAGTAGTACGGAAGTAGAACTGTGGACGGTAGCCTTTGAAGAACGGAGTGTGACGACCGCCTTCTTCCTTGCTCAGAACGTAAACTTCTGCAGTGAACTTGGTGTGCGGCTTAACCGAACCCGGCTTAACCAGTACCTGACCACGCTCAACGTCGTCACGCTTGGTACCACGCAGCAGAACGCCGCAGTTCTCGCCAGCACGACCTTCGTCGAGCAGTTTGCGGAACATTTCAACACCAGTGCAGGTGCTGACGGTGGTGTCGCGCAGACCAACGATTTCCAGCGGATCCTGAACGCGAACGATACCGCGCTCGATACGACCAGTCACAACAGTACCGCGACCCGAGATCGAGAATACGTCTTCGATTGGCATCAGGAATGGCTTGTCGATCATACGAACTGGTTCTGGGATGTAGGCATCCAGAGTTTCAACCAGCTTCTTGACGGCAGTGGTGCCCATCTCGTTGTCGTCTTTGCCTTCCAGCGCCATACGAGCCGAACCGATGATGATTGGAGTGTCATCGCCCGGGAAGTCGTAGGTGGACAGCAGGTCGCGAACTTCCATCTCAACCAGTTCCAGCAGCTCTGCGTCGTCTACCAGGTCAGCCTTGTTCAGGAAGACCACGATGTACGGAACGCCAACCTGACGGGACAGCAGGATGTGCTCACGGGTTTGCGGCATCGGACCATCAGCGGCCGAGCAAACCAGAATAGCGCCGTCCATTTGAGCAGCACCGGTGATCATGTTCTTCACATAGTCAGCGTGACCTGGGCAGTCAACGTGAGCGTAGTGACGGATCTTCGAGTTGTACTCAACGTGTGCGGTGTTGATGGTGATACCGCGAGCTTTCTCTTCTGGAGCGCTGTCGATCTTGTCGAAGTCAACGATTGCGGAACCGAAAACTTCGGAGCAAACGCGAGTCAGAGCAGCAGTCAGAGTGGTTTTACCGTGGTCAACGTGACCAATGGTCCCAACGTTGACGTGGGGCAGGGAACGATCAAATTTTTCCTTAGCCATCGATATCACCCTCAACAGAAGAATTAGACAAACAATATCAACCATTAAAACAAAGGCAGATATTTTCATATCTGCCTTGTTATATGGAGCTCTTGAGCGGATTTGAACCGCTGACCTCACCCTTACCAAGGGTGTGCTCTACCAACTGAGCTACAAGAGCGAAACACTTTGCACGACCTGCAAACATGGAGCGGGTAGCGGGAATCGAACCCGCATCATCAGCTTGGAAGGCTGAGGTTCTACCACTAAACTATACCCGCGGAGCCTGCAGCTCACGCTTAAATCTGGTGGAGGGAGAAGGATTCGAACCTTCGAAGTCGTAGACGTCAGATTTACAGTCTGATCCCTTTGGCCGCTCGGGAACCCCTCCTAATCAGGCCGGCATTCTATACTATGCCAAACCCCTGTCAAGCATTTTCTCATTTAAAAACCTGAGGTTAGCTGCATTGACATCACTTCACTTTGATTCCCTATTTAGGTCTTCGCTGTGGAGCGGGCGCCATTCTATGCAAACTATTCAGCCGGTGCAACCCCTTCGCACAGCATTATTTTATGTTTTAACTCATTGAATTCGTTAGAAAGGTTTTGCAGCTGCGCATCGCCCAGCAAACGCTGGCCCGAAGGCGCGACAGACAACCAATAGCCAGCACCCGAAGCATCTTTGGAGGAAGATTGGACCTCGACCCCCATACCGGTGAGACGCTGCCGAAGCGCTGTAATTGACTCCTGGCTGGCGAACCCACCGAGAAATAAACACTCTTTACGGCCAGCGCCCCGCGGCTCGCGAACACCTTCATTTGCTTCGCTCAGCAGGCGAATATCCTGCTGAGAGCCTCGATATAAACTGAGGGGCGTTACATCCTTGGCCCGCAAGGGCGCCTCCTGCTGATGCCAGACATAATAAAAAACGTTGAGAACAAGGAGCAGAAGGAACAACCAACGCATACAAACCTCAGGGAAAGGGACACGCCATAGCCAACCCTACAAATACCAGATCCGGGACCACCTTCGCCTCAGGCGCGATGTCCGCGACCAAGCCGGCGTCACCGCCAGTTACGAAAACGGTGAAATCAGCGCCCCAATACGATTTCGCCATCTCCAGCTGGGTCATCACGAAACCTCGCAACATCAACAAACACCCACGCTCTACCGCCTCGACGGTGGTACGTCCAGGCGCGCTATCTGCAAGTGCACGCTCAGCCGCGATGTCGCCGTAACGGATTTTGCGCGTATGAGTCCGCAACTGATTTCGCATCAATGGCATTCCAGGGCATATGAAGCCTCCCAGATGCTCGCCGTTAGCAGCAATATAATCTGCAGTTACCGCCGTACCAAAGTCGAGCACCAGACAAGCGCTGCTCGATGCCAAATGAAACCCGCCGAGCATCGCCAGCCATCTATCGAGCCCTAAGCGCTCGTAATCTTCGTAACCGTTTCTTACACCGGCCATTTCACGAGCAGATTTCGCGCACACCACCGAAACACCGAACTCACGCTCGATGACATCAATCAACTCGCCAGTTTCTTCCGCAGTCCTGACACTCACCACACGACACTTGCGCAGCGCGATCCCTTCAATTCCTTTCAAACTTTCAAGCAACGCCAGATCAGAGTCGACCACTCCCTCAGCACACAAAGCCTTGGCAGCAGCATCCAATACTCGCCACTTGATAAAACTGTTGCCACAGTCGAGCTCAAGAATCATCACGCAACCTCAAACTGAGCTCACCGCCACTGAAGATTTTTTCCATTCCATCCACCATCAGACGCAGCGCACCCTGACAATCAATTCCAAGGACCACACCATCTATATGATTGGAACCCGCAATGAGCGATACGGATCGACCTTGCCACAAATGGTTCGCTTCCCATTCCACCTGAAGGCTTGAAAACCCTTCCATCTGATGGCGCTGAATGTAACTGCTTAATTGCTTGCTCAGCTCCATGACCAAGGCGTTGCGATCAATGCTGACGCTCGACTCGAGCCGAATCGATGTCCATTGCTGGTCGACTTCATCCGCCTTCTGCATATTCACATTGACGCCTATCCCTAACACTACATGGCAAACGTCAGCCGGATCACCTACGAGCTCAAGCAGAATGCCGGCGATTTTTTTGTCACCTACTAAAACATCGTTTGGCCACTTTAATCCGGCAGCCGACACACCGAAATTTCGAAGTGCCTGAAGAACAGCCAACCCCACGACCAGGCTCAAGCCTTCAAGCTGACGCATTCCGCCATCAATACGCAGGACGAGACTGTAATAGAGATTTTCCGCAAAGGGGCTCACCCACTTCCGCCCTCTACGACCACGGCCAGAGATCTGCCGCTCAGCAAGCACCAAAAATGGCGCGGATTCACCTCGGGCAACAGCGCGCAACGCCTCTGCGTTCGTCGAGTCGACCGATTGAAGAACTGCCACCGGCCAACCTGGCGTAGCTGAAGATATTGCTTGAGAGTCGAGTAGCAGCAATGGCGCAGCTAGTTGATAGCCTCGCCCCCGAACTTTATGAATGGACAGGCCAAGCTCAGCCTCGAGGTGCTGAAGCTGTTTCCACACTGCACTTCGACTTATTCCCAGGGCAGCCCCCAGATCCTGACCAGAATGGAAACGACCATCCTTAAGGAGATTCACCAACGTCAACATGCAGGTCTCGCCTCACAATGAGGCCCGCATGATAGCCATGACCCGGGCCGTTGCATAGAAATCAAGCAGACGCTTTTTCGCGGGCAAAACAAAACCCCAACTGCTTTCGCAATTGGGGTTTCGGAATTTAATCTTGACGATGACCTACTCTCACATGGGGAAACCCCACACTACCATCGGCGATGCATCGTTTCACTGCTGAGTTCGGGATGGGATCAGGTGGTTCCAACGCTCTATGGTCGTCAAGAAATTCGGGTACCGAACCGTGGCCAGCTGGCCTCGCTTCAGCAAATCGGGTATGTGACAGCTAGGTGTTTGTGCGTTTCGAACTTTCGGTTCGTTTCGTCTTCACACACCGCAATCTGGTTGCTCTGGTTTACAGAGCCGACGCAAATTGCTTGGGTGTTATATGGTCAAGCCTCACGGGCAATTAGTATTGGTTAGCTCAACGCCTCACAGCGCTTACACACCCAACCTATCAACGTCGTAGTCTTCGACGGCCCTTCAGGGAACTCAAGGTTCCAGTGAGATCTCATCTTGAGGCAAGTTTCCCGCTTAGATGCTTTCAGCGGTTATCTTTCCCGAACATAGCTACCCGGCAATGCCACTGGCGTGACAACCGGAACACCAGAGGTTCGTCCACTCCGGTCCTCTCGTACTAGGAGCAGCCCCTCTCAAATCTCAAACGTCCACGGCAGATAGGGACCGAACTGTCTCACGACGTTCTAAACCCAGCTCGCGTACCACTTTAAATGGCGAACAGCCATACCCTTGGGACCGGCTTCAGCCCCAGGATGTGATGAGCCGACATCGAGGTGCCAAACACCGCCGTCGATATGAACTCTTGGGCGGTATCAGCCTGTTATCCCCGGAGTACCTTTTATCCGTTGAGCGATGGCCCTTCCATACAGAACCACCGGATCACTAAGACCTACTTTCGTACCTGCTCGACGTGTCTGTCTCGCAGTCAAGCGCGCTTTTGCCTTTATACTCTACGACCGATTTCCGACCGGTCTGAGCGCACCTTCGTACTCCTCCGTTACTCTTTAGGAGGAGACCGCCCCAGTCAAACTACCCACCATACACTGTCCTCGATCCGGATAACGGACCTGAGTTAGAACCTCAAAGTTGCCAGGGTGGTATTTCAAGGATGGCTCCACGCGAACTGGCGTCCACGCTTCAAAGCCTCCCACCTATCCTACACAAGCAAATTCAAAGTCCAGTGCAAAGCTATAGTAAAGGTTCACGGGGTCTTTCCGTCTAGCCGCGGATACACTGCATCTTCACAGCGATTTCAATTTCACTGAGTCTCGGGTGGAGACAGCGCCGCCATCGTTACGCCATTCGTGCAGGTCGGAACTTACCCGACAAGGAATTTCGCTACCTTAGGACCGTTATAGTTACGGCCGCCGTTTACCGGGGCTTCGATCAAGAGCTTCGCGTTAGCTAACCCCATCAATTAACCTTCCGGCACCGGGCAGGCGTCACACCCTATACGTCCACTTTCGTGTTTGCAGAGTGCTGTGTTTTTAATAAACAGTCGCAGCGGCCTGGTATCTTCGACCGGCATGAGCTTACGGAGCAAGTCCTTCACCCTCACCGGCGCACCTTCTCCCGAAGTTACGGTGCCATTTTGCCTAGTTCCTTCACCCGAGTTCTCTCAAGCGCCTTGGTATTCTCTACCCAACCACCTGTGTCGGTTTGGGGTACGGTTCCTGGTTACCTGAAGCTTAGAAGCTTTTCTTGGAAGCATGGCATCAACCACTTCGTCACCCAAAGGGTAACTCGTCATCAGCTCTCGGCCTTAAGATCCCGGATTTACCTAAGATCTCAGCCTACCACCTTAAACTTGGACAACCAACGCCAAGCTGGCCTAGCCTTCTCCGTCCCTCCATCGCAATAACCAGAAGTACAGGAATATTAACCTGTTTTCCATCGACTACGCTTTTCAGCCTCGCCTTAGGGACCGACTAACCCTGCGTCGATTAACGTTGCGCAGGAAACCTTGGTCTTTCGGCGTGGGTGTTTTTCACACCCATTGTCGTTACTCATGTCAGCATTCGCACTTCTGATACCTCCAGCAAGCTTCTCAACTCACCTTCACAGGCTTACAGAACGCTCCTCTACCGCATCACCCGAAGGTGATACCCGTAGCTTCGGTGTATGGTTTGAGCCCCGTTACATCTTCCGCGCAGGCCGACTCGACTAGTGAGCTATTACGCTTTCTTTAAAGGGTGGCTGCTTCTAAGCCAACCTCCTAGCTGTCTAAGCCTTCCCACATCGTTTCCCACTTAACCATAACTTTGGGACCTTAGCTGACGGTCTGGGTTGTTTCCCTTTTCACGACGGACGTTAGCACCCGCCGTGTGTCTCCCATGCTCGGCACTTGTAGGTATTCGGAGTTTGCATCGGTTTGGTAAGTCGGGATGACCCCCTAGCCGAAACAGTGCTCTACCCCCTACAGTGATACATGAGGCGCTACCTAAATAGCTTTCGAGGAGAACCAGCTATCTCCGAGCTTGATTAGCCTTTCACTCCGATCCACAGGTCATCCGCTAACTTTTCAACGGTAGTCGGTTCGGTCCTCCAGTTAGTGTTACCCAACCTTCAACCTGCCCATGGATAGATCGCCCGGTTTCGGGTCTATTCCCAGCGACTAGACGCCCTATTAAGACTCGCTTTCGCTACGCCTCCCCTATTCGGTTAAGCTCGCCACTGAAAATAAGTCGCTGACCCATTATACAAAAGGTACGCAGTCACAGAACAAAGTCTGCTCCCACTGCTTGTACGCATACGGTTTCAGGATCTATTTCACTCCCCTCTCCGGGGTTCTTTTCGCCTTTCCCTCACGGTACTAGTTCACTATCGGTCAGTCAGTAGTATTTAGCCTTGGAGGATGGTCCCCCCATATTCAGACAAAGTTTCTCGTGCTCCGTCCTACTCGATTTCATGACCAAGAGATTTTCGCGTACAGGGCTATCACCCACTATGGCCGCACTTTCCAGAGCGTTCCGCTAATCTCAAAGCCACTTAAGGGCTAGTCCCCGTTCGCTCGCCACTACTAAGGGAATCTCGGTTGATTTCTTTTCCTCAGGGTACTTAGATGTTTCAGTTCCCCTGGTTCGCCTCTTGCACCTATGTATTCAGTACAAGATAACCATCTTATGATGGCTGGGTTCCCCCATTCAGACATCTCCGGATCAAAGTCTGTTTGCCGACTCCCCGAAGCTTTTCGCAGGCTACCACGTCTTTCATCGCCTCTGACTGCCAAGGCATCCACCGTATGCGCTTCTTCACTTGACCATATAACCCCAAGCAATCTGGTTATACTGTGAAGACGACATTCGCCGAAAATTCGAATTTCTCAACTAAGAGAACTCACAAATTTTACCTTAGCCTGATCCGTTACCAGTGAAAGTAACGTCCAGTCTATCTTTCTATCACATACCCAAATTTTTAAAGAACAATCTAGTCAAAGACTAGAAATCAACATTCACCATCACACTGATGGAATGCTCATTTCTAAGCTTTATACAAGAGAAGCAGTAGTGGTGGAGCCAAGCGGGATCGAACCGCTGACCTCCTGCGTGCAAGGCAGGCGCTCTCCCAGCTGAGCTATGGCCCCGTATTTCTACAGGCGTTTCCCACACAAAATTGGTGGGTCTGGGCAGATTCGAACTGCCGACCTCACCCTTATCAGGGGTGCGCTCTAACCAACTGAGCTACAGACCCAATTTCGGGCTGCTTCTATCGTCTTCTTCAATGAATCAAGCAATTCGTGTGGGAGCTCATGGAGCAGCTGATGTCGTCGATTAAGGAGGTGATCCAGCCGCAGGTTCCCCTACGGCTACCTTGTTACGACTTCACCCCAGTCATGAATCACACCGTGGTAACCGTCCTCCCGAAGGTTAGACTAGCTACTTCTGGTGCAACCCACTCCCATGGTGTGACGGGCGGTGTGTACAAGGCCCGGGAACGTATTCACCGTGACATTCTGATTCACGATTACTAGCGATTCCGACTTCACGCAGTCGAGTTGCAGACTGCGATCCGGACTACGATCGGTTTTATGGGATTAGCTCCACCTCGCGGCTTGGCAACCCTTTGTACCGACCATTGTAGCACGTGTGTAGCCCAGGCCGTAAGGGCCATGATGACTTGACGTCATCCCCACCTTCCTCCGGTTTGTCACCGGCAGTCTCCTTAGAGTGCCCACCATAACGTGCTGGTAACTAAGGACAAGGGTTGCGCTCGTTACGGGACTTAACCCAACATCTCACGACACGAGCTGACGACAGCCATGCAGCACCTGTCTCAATGTTCCCGAAGGCACCCATCCATCTCTGGAAAGTTCATTGGATGTCAAGGCCTGGTAAGGTTCTTCGCGTTGCTTCGAATTAAACCACATGCTCCACCGCTTGTGCGGGCCCCCGTCAATTCATTTGAGTTTTAACCTTGCGGCCGTACTCCCCAGGCGGTCAACTTAATGCGTTAGCTGCGCCACTAAGAGCTCAAGGCTCCCAACGGCTAGTTGACATCGTTTACGGCGTG
Source organism: Pseudomonas fluorescens (assembly GCF_900636825.1). NCBI lineage: Bacteria > Pseudomonadati > Pseudomonadota > Gammaproteobacteria > Pseudomonadales > Pseudomonadaceae > Pseudomonas > Pseudomonas fluorescens. The sequence continues at coordinate 5,327,280 of NZ_LR134318.1, forward strand.
GACTACCAGGGTATCTAATCCTGTTTGCTCCCCACGCTTTCGCACCTCAGTGTCAGTATCAGTCCAGGTGGTCGCCTTCGCCACTGGTGTTCCTTCCTATATCTACGCATTTCACCGCTACACAGGAAATTCCACCACCCTCTACCATACTCTAGCTCGCCAGTTTTGGATGCAGTTCCCAGGTTGAGCCCGGGGATTTCACATTCAACTTAACGAACCACCTACGCGCGCTTTACGCCCAGTAATTCCGATTAACGCTTGCACCCTCTGTATTACCGCGGCTGCTGGCACAGAGTTAGCCGGTGCTTATTCTGTCGGTAACGTCAAAACAGCAAAGTATTAATTTACTGCCCTTCCTCCCAACTTAAAGTGCTTTACAATCCGAAGACCTTCTTCACACACGCGGCATGGCTGGATCAGGCTTTCGCCCATTGTCCAATATTCCCCACTGCTGCCTCCCGTAGGAGTCTGGACCGTGTCTCAGTTCCAGTGTGACTGATCATCCTCTCAGACCAGTTACGGATCGTCGCCTTGGTGAGCCATTACCTCACCAACTAGCTAATCCGACCTAGGCTCATCTGATAGCGCAAGGCCCGAAGGTCCCCTGCTTTCTCCCGTAGGACGTATGCGGTATTAGCGTTCCTTTCGAAACGTTGTCCCCCACTACCAGGCAGATTCCTAGGCATTACTCACCCGTCCGCCGCTGAATCCAGGAGCAAGCTCCTTTCATCCGCTCGACTTGCATGTGTTAGGCCTGCCGCCAGCGTTCAATCTGAGCCATGATCAAACTCTTCAGTTCAAACATCTTTGGGTTTTTAAGAAACCCTAAACTTGGCTCAGCAATCGTTGGTTACATCTTTGATTTCTCGCGGAGTAACTTGTGATGCTGATAATCTTGTTGACTATCAGTCTGACTCCACAAGCACCCACACGAATTGCTTGATTCAGTTGTTAAAGAGCGGTTGGTTAAGATCTTTCGTCTCAACCGAGGCGCGCATTCTACAGCAGCGTCATTTGCTGTCAAGTGATTATTTTCAGAAGTTTTCGAAGAATTCTTCAACAACTTCAACCACTTGCGCTTCCGATCTCTCGTCAGCGGGAGGCGAATTCTACAGCGTTACACGCTGCTGTCAACACCTCTTTTTCAACTTCCTTCTGGCTTCGATGAACTGAAGCAACTTGCTGCCGAAAACTTCATAACTCATTGAATCTCAAGGAGTTTTCCGTTTCGACTGCGCCGGAAGTGGGGCGAATTATAGACATCTGGAATTCGCCGTCAACCTTTATCTTCAAGTTTATTCGGCTTTCAACGAGATACGTGCAAAAGCCTTCTTGCCAGCCTGACAAACATGAGTCGCGCCCAGTACGCATATAAAGGAGCGATCAACCACTTCACCGTCAACGCGAACACTCCCAGCAGCCAACAGATCACGCGCTGCCGCAGAGTTCTTCACCAAGCCCGCTTTATTAAGAACAGCGGCGATCGGCATATCTTCAGCCGAAACCAGCTCGATCTCTGGCAAATCATCCGGCAGCTCACCATCCTTCATCCGGTTACCCGCTCCGCGATGAGCATTCGCAGCAGCTTCTTTGCCATGGAAACGAGCAACGATCTCCTCGGCGAGTTTGATCTTGATGTCGCGCGGATTCGCGCCAGCTTCCACATCAGCGCGGAAAGCGTTGATCTCTTCCATCGTACGGAAGCTGAGCAATTCGAAGTACCGCCACATCAGCGCATCTGGAATCGAAACCAGCTTGCTGTACATGACACCCGGCGCTTCCTGAATACCGACATAGTTGCCCAACGACTTGGACATCTTCTTCACGCCATCCAGACCTTCAAGCAACGGCATGGTCAGAATGCACTGGGCCTCTTGCCCATAACCGCGCTGCAGCTCACGCCCCATCAGCAAGTTGAATTTCTGGTCGGTACCGCCCAGCTCGACATCTGCACGCAAAGCCACAGAGTCATAGCCCTGAACCAGCGGATAAAGGAACTCGTGAATCGCGATGGGTTGATTGGTGGTATAGCGCTTATCGAAGTCATCACGCTCAAGCATGCGCGCGACGGTGTACTGGGAAGTCAAACGAATGAAATCCGCCGGACCCATCTGATCCATCCAGGTGGAGTTGAACGCAACTTCGGTTTTCGCCGGATCAAGAATTTTGAAAACCTGAGTTTTGTATGTCTCGGCGTTTTCCAGAACCTGTTCGCGAGTCAGCGGAGGACGAGTGGCGCTCTTGCCGCTCGGATCACCGATCATCCCGGTGAAGTCACCGATAAGGAAGATCACCTGATGCCCCAGCTCCTGGAACTGGCGCAGCTTATTAATAAGCACGGTATGACCCAGGTGCAGATCGGGAGCGGTCGGATCGAAACCAGCCTTGATACGCAGCGGCTGGCCGCGCTTGAGCTTCTCGATCAGCTCGGACTCGACCAACAGTTCTTCCGCACCACGTTTAATCAGCGCTAGCTGCTCTTCAACCGACTTCATAACAGACCCGCAAGGCTCAGATTCAAAGGGAACCAACCATACAAGATCGCGCACCAATTACAAGTTTTGCCCGGCGCACGGACACCAATCCACAGACGCGATGTCTGTGGACTTGCTTCAGCGATGATTTGGTTATATTTTATACAGTTATTTCATCTTCATCATGTCATTCATCTTTTCCAATTCATCATTTTTCAAAGTCAAAATTACCTATGACCACAGAACCGTCTAAAGCGCCTCCGCTTTACCCGAAGACCCACCTGCTCGCCGCAAGTGGAATCGCCGCCCTTCTCAGCCTGGCACTCCTGGTATTCCCTTCCAGTGATGTTGAAGCCAAAAAGACGACCCTGAGCCTGGAACTGGAAAGTCCTGCTGAACAACTGACACAAGATCAAGACGCTGCAGACGCGGCTCAAGCCACAAACGAGCCGGTCACTTCACCATTCGCGCAAATCGAAAACGCAGACGAAAGCCCTGCACAAACGGCCGAAACCGCGCCGATCCCCGCGCCGGCCGCAGAAAAGGCCAAGGCGCCTGGCCACCGCGAGGTCGTAGTTGCCAAGGGCGATACGCTATCGACTTTGTTCGAAAAAGTCGGGCTCCCGGCCGCTTCGGTTCATGAAGTGCTGGCCAGCGATAAGCAGGCCAAGCAGTTCAGCCAACTCAAGCACGGTCAGAAGCTCGAATTCGAACTGACTCCCGACGGCCAGTTGACCAGCCTGCATACGAAGGTGAGCGATGTCGAAACCATCACCCTGTCCAGGAATGACAAGGGTTATGCATTCAACCGGATTACCGCCAAACCGACCGTTCGCACCGCCTATGTCCATGGCGTCATCAATAGCTCGCTCTCGCAATCTGCCGCGCGCGCAGGCCTTTCCCACAGCCTGACCATGGATATGGCCAGCGTGTTTGGCTACGACGTCGACTTCGCTCAGGACATCCGCCAAGGCGACGAATTCGACGTTATCTATGAACAGAAAGTAGTGAACGGCAAAGCTGTCGGCACTGGCCCGATCCTGTCCGCACGTTTTACCAACCGCGGCAAGACCTACACCGCTGTGCGTTACACCAACAAACAAGGCAACAGCAGCTATTACACGGCTGACGGCAACAGCATGCGCAAGGCGTTTATCCGTACGCCGGTGGACTTCGCCCGTATCAGCTCCAAATTCTCCATGGGCCGCAAACATCCGATCCTCAACAAGATCCGCGCCCACAAAGGTGTCGATTACGCTGCACCGCGCGGCACGCCAATCAAGGCTGCCGGTGACGGTAAGGTGCTGCTGGCCGGGCGTCGCGGCGGTTATGGCAATACTGTGATCATCCAGCACGGCAATACCTACCGTACGCTTTACGGCCACATGCAAGGTTTCGCCAAAGGTGTGAAAACCGGCGGGAACGTCAAGCAAGGTCAGGTTATCGGCTACATCGGCACCACCGGGCTGTCGACCGGCCCGCATTTGCACTATGAGTTCCAGGTGAACGGCGTACACGTCGATCCGCTGGGCCAGAAGTTGCCGATGGCCGACCCTATCGCCAAGTCCGAGCGCGCTCGCTTCCTGGCGCAGAGCCAACCGCTGATGGCACGCATGGATCAAGAAAAGGCCACCATGCTGGCTTCGAGCAAGCGTTAAGCCATGGCCCTTTATATCGGTGTGATGTCTGGAACCAGCCTCGACGGACTGGACATCGCGCTGATCGACCAGACTTCGGCGATCAAGCTGATCGCCACCAACTACATTCCCATGCCTGAATCCCTGCGCGCCGAACTGCTTGCCTTGTGCGCCAGCGGCCCGGACGAGATCGCCCGTTCGGCCATTGCCCAGCAACACTGGGTCGAACTCGCCGCCTCCGGCATTCAGGCCCTTCTCACTCAACAACAGCTCAAACCCGACGCCATCCGCGCAATCGGCAGCCATGGACAGACCATTCGCCACGAACCGTCGCGCGGCTTCACGGTGCAAATCGGTAACCCCGCCCTGCTGACTGAATTGACGGGTATCACCGTGGTCAGTGACTTCCGCAGCCGCGATGTCGCCGCCGGTGGGCAAGGCGCACCACTGGTGCCAGCTTTTCACGAGGCTTTGTTTGAAGAGCGTACCGGCAATCAGGCGGTTTTGAACGTAGGCGGATTCAGCAATCTCAGCCTGATCGAGGCGAACAAACCTGTAGCCGGTTTCGACTGCGGCCCTGGGAATGTTCTGATGGATGCGTGGATTCATCGGCAACGCGGTGAACACTACGATCGTAATGGCGACTGGGCGAAAACAGGCTCGGTTGAGCCGGCGCTGCTCAAAGCACTGCTCAGTGACGCCTTCTTCGTCACCAAAGGCCCGAAAAGTACCGGTCGTGAGGTATTCAATCTGGCTTGGCTGGAACAGCATCTTTCCCGGCTGCCAGCCTTCCCGGCGGAAAACGTACAGGCCACGCTGCTTGAACTGACCGCCCTGACCATCGTCGAGTCATTGCAGAGCGCACAAACTGATACTCGGGAGCTGCTGGTCTGTGGCGGCGGTGCTCATAACGCCACGCTCATGACGCGCCTTGCGCAGCGACTGCCCAATACAAAAGTCGCCAGCACAGCCACCCATGGCGTTGACCCAGACTGGGTAGAAGCCATGGCTTTCGCCTGGCTCGCCCATTGTTGCCTCGAAGGCATCGCGGCCAACCGCCCAAGCGTCACCGGCGCTCGCGGCCTGCGGGTGCTCGGCGCGATTTACCCGGCATAATCTCCACACACAAAAACGCCGCAGAACCGTAAAGCTCTGCGGCGTTTTTGTGTGTGGAGCGAAAAGCGATCAGATCGAGAATGAAGACCCGCAACCACAGGTGGTGGTAGCGTTCGGGTTCTTGATCACGAAGCGCGAACCTTCCAGACCCTCCTGATAATCCACTTCAGCACCCGCCAGGTACTGGAAGCTCATCGGATCAACCACCAGACTTACGCCTTCGCGCTCGACAATGGTGTCGTCCTCGGCTACATCTTCATCGAAGGTGAAACCGTATTGAAACCCTGAACAACCGCCGCCCGTAACGAATACGCGCAGCTTCAAGCGATCATTCCCCTCTTCATCGACCAGGCTCTTCACCTTGTGCGCGGCACCGTGGGTGAATTGCAAAGCCGTGGGGGTGAAGGATTCGACGCTCATGCTGACTCTCTCCCGGCGTTACGCCGCCATAATGCGTGATGACGCGCATTATCCGCTTGTCCTAGAAAATTGGTCAACTATTAGAGGAGCAGCGGCAAGCTTCAAGCGGTGAGCTTAAAGCTTGCGGGTTATGACTGGTGGCTGCCGTTAAGGAAGCATGCCTGCGTGCGACAACCCAAACCGCTCATCCAGACCGAACAGAATGTTCATGTTCTGCACGGCCTGGCCCGATGCGCCTTTGACCAGGTTGTCGATCACCGACAACACCACCACCAGATCACCATCCTGCGGACGGTGAACCGCGATGCGGCAGACATTGGCGCCACGCACACTGCGGGTTTCCGGATGGCTGCCCGCAGGCATCACATCGACGAACGGCTCGTTGGCATAGCGCTTCTCGAACAGCGCCTGCAGGTCCACCGAGCGATCGACCACGGTCGCATAAAGCGTCGAGTGAATACCGCGGATCATCGGAGTGAGATGCGGAACGAAGGTCAGCCCCACATCTTTACCGGCTGCGCGACGCAGGCCCTGGCGAATCTCCGGCAGGTGGCGATGACCTTTTACTGCGTAGGCCTTCATGCTTTCCGACGTCTCGGAGTACAGCGATCCTACAGCCGCACCACGTCCGGCACCGCTCACACCGGATTTGCAGTCGGCGATCAGACGCGAAGCATCGGCCAGACCAGCTTCAAGCAATGGCAGGAAACCCAGCTGCGTAGCGGTCGGGTAGCAACCCGGTACGGCAATCAGGCGCGCTTGCTTGATTTGCTCGCGATTGACCTCTGGCAAACCGTAAACAGCTTCGTCCAACAGTTCCGGCGCGCCATGCGGCTGGCCGTACCACTTGGCCCATTCTTCAGCGTCCTGCAGACGGAAGTCGGCCGACAGGTCGATCACCTTGGTGCCCGCGGCCAGCAACTCGCCGGCCAATGCATGGGCAACGCCATGCGGGGTGGCGAAAAAGACGACGTCGCAAGCACCCAGGGTTTTGACGTCCGGTACGCTGAATGCCAGATTGTCGTAATGGCCGCGCAGGTTCGGGTACATATCAGCCACGGCCAGACCGGCCTCGGATCGGGAAGTGATGACAACCACTTCTGCTTGCGGATGCTGTGCCAACAGACGCAGCAGTTCGACACCGGTGTAACCCGTGCCGCCGACGATACCGACCTTGACCATAAACCTGCCCTCAACGAACCCACTGGAAAGCCGTCGATAATAGGGGCCGCGCGCGCCTGCGACAACCGTCAAGGTGACGCGCGGACGCACAAGCCTCTACTATCTGGGCTTACCGTGAACCTGGGATAACTAAAATGCTCTATCTATGGATCAAAGCTTTCCACATCGTCGCCATCGTTTGCTGGTTTGCCGGTCTGTTTTACCTGCCACGACTGTTTGTCTATCACGCGCAAAGCGAAGACACGATCAGCAAGGAGCGTTTCAGCCTGATGGAGCGCAAGCTGTATCGCGGCATCATGGGGCCGTCGATGATCGCCACGCTGATCTTCGGTGGCTGGCTGATCTACCTCAACCCGGGCATCTTCAGCATGGGCGGCTGGATCCACGCCAAACTGACTCTGGTCGTATTGCTGATCGGCTACCACCATATGTGCGGCGCACAGGTCAAACGCTTCGCCCGTGGCGAAAACACCCGCAGCCATGTCTTTTATCGCTGGTTCAATGAAGTCCCGGTTCTGATATTGCTGGCTATCGTAATTCTGGTCGTGGTCAAGCCGTTCTAACTTCAACAACTACAGTCTTTGGGGTGTTTATCATGTCGCTGCCTGATCTGCTCGAACAACGTTTGCGCCTGCCGGTGGTGGCAGCACCGATGTTCCTGATTTCCAACCCGGAACTGGTGCTTGCCTGCTGTCGCAATGGCATCGTCGGCAGCTTCCCGGCGCTGAATCAGCGTGAAAGCAGCGGCTTCAAAGCCTGGCTGGAAGAGATCGAGGCGGGGCTGGCGACCTTGCAGGACCCCGCACCGTATGCGGTCAACCTGATCGTACACAACAGCAACCCGCGCTTGCAGGCGGATCTGGATATCTGTGTCGAACACCAAGTGCCGATCGTCATCACCAGCCTCGGTGCGGTGAAGGAGTTGGTCGATGCGGTGCATAGCTATGGCGGCCTGGTCTTTCATGACGTGACCACTCGCCGGCATGCCGAGAAGGCCGCCGAGGCCGGCGTGGATGGGTTGATCGCGGTTGCAGCCGGCGCCGGAGGCCATGCTGGCACCTGGAGTCCGTTCGCGTTGATAGCCGAGATTCGCGAATTCTTCGACAAGACGTTATTGCTTGCAGGATGTTTGAACCACGGCCACGAGATTCTCGCTGCTCAGCTGCTCGGTGCGGATTTAGCCTACTTCGGTACGCGATTTATCGGCACCTCTGAAAGTCATGCGCCTGACGCATACAAGGAGATGCTCCTGACAGCCAAGGCCGCGGACATCATTCATACTCCAGCGGTGTCGGGTGTTCCGGCCAGTTTTATGCGCCAAAGCCTGCAAGCCGCCGGTTTCGACCTCGCCGCACTCCAAGGCAAGGGCGAAGTGAATTTTGGCGACAAGCTCAAGCCGATCAACGATGAAGCCAAAGCCTGGAAGACCGTGTGGTCGGCAGGCCAGGGCGTGGGGCAAATCGACGATCTGCCGAGCGTAGATCAGTTGGTCGCACGCCTGGACGCTGAGTATCGTCAGGCCCAAGCGCGCGCTGCTCAGCTGCCTGCACGCTGGCCACGCTGAAAAACCCGGCCAGTCTCGAGCAGACTGGCCATACACTGCTGACCTTCAAACCCAATCGCGACAAGGATGCCTCGGCCATGAGTGACCCCCGCTACAAGATTGTCTTCGACGGCGCTTTACAGCCAGGTGTCGATATCACGACTGCCAAGCTCAATCTGGCGAACCTTTTCAAAAGCGACGTGGCTGCCATCGAGCGCCTGTTCAATGGCAGCGTCGTCGCACTCAAGCGTGATCTCTCCCATAGCGACGCGCAGACGTATTTGCAGGCCCTGAACAAAACCGGAATCGACGCGCGCATTGAAAACGAAACCGCGATCGAGCTGAGTCTCGCGGATGTCCGTGAACACGCGCCTGCGGTGGCAGAGCCGGACTCGCCTTATGCGCCACCCCGCGCCAGCGTAGGCGAGAATCTTCCGCCCTTCGCCACGCTCAAGCCGTTCAGTGTCGAAGGCCGGATCGGTCGCCTGCGCTTTTTGGCATGGACCATGGTTCTCAGCCTGGTGACATTGCCGATTGTTGGCATATTCGCTCTGATCGCTTTGGGTCTGGTCAGCGGCGACTCAACCACTGGCCTGATCATCGGCGGCATATTCGCGTGCTTTCTGTTCATCGGTTTTTTCATCGTCAGCGTTCTGTTCAGTGTCCAACGCCTGCACGATATCGGCTGGTCGGGCTGGCTGTGGCTGTTGAATCTGGTGCCGTTCGTGGGCGGTTTCTTCCCGCTGGTGATCATGGTGGTGCCCGGCAATACCGGCGCCAATCGTTATGGCCCGCCGCCTCCGCCGAACAGCACAGCGGTCAAAGTGCTGTGCTCACTGTGGATTGTCTTCTTCGTGCTGATTTTCGCCGGTGGAATACTCGGTGGCTTCTCCGCAGTCCAGCAGGAGTACGAAAGCAACCTCGAAAGCAGCTACGAAAGCGGCTCGGTGACCACTGATGAGGTTGAGGTCGAAGTCGAACCGCCAGCGATTTCCGCCGACGATGCAGCCGAAGCCGCGCAACCCCCTGTAGACTCTGCGAAAGAATGAACAGCGCTCCCCGCCGTGACACCCGCGTCGTCGGCGCGGAGCTGTTGCGATGGAGAATTGCATGACCCGTTACGCTCTGATCACTGGCGCTTCCAGCGGCATAGGCCTGGCCATGGCTGAAGCGCTGGCCCGGCGTGGCCGCAGCCTGATTCTGGTGGCGCGCCAACGTGATCAGCTGGAAAGCATTGCGATAGAGTTGACGCAACGTTTCGGCGTTGAAGTGCTGTTTCGCGCCTGCGATCTGGGTGAGCCGTTGCGCTTGTCCGGCTTTCTGCTGGAACTGGAAGAAGGTGACCGACAGATCGATTTATTGGTGAACTGCGCAGGCATCGGCACTTGTGGCCCGTTTCTGGCGCAGGACTGGATGACCGAGCAGGACCTGATCGAAGTCAATATCCTCGCCCTGACCCGCTTGTGCCACGCGATCGGTAACAGCATGGCGTTGCAAGGTGGCGGGCAGATTCTCAACGTCGCCTCCGTTGCCGCATTCAATCCTGGGCCGTGGATGAGCACTTACTTCGCGAGCAAGGCTTATGTCTTGCACTTTTCCGAAGCGCTACGGGTGGAGCTGAAGAAATGCGCGGTAAAAGTCTCGGTGCTCTGCCCCGGCCCGACTCGTACCGCGTTCTTCCGCACCGCACAGCTGAACACTGAAAAACTTGATGACAGCAACTTGCTGATGAGTCCCGAGGAAGTTGCGCTTTACACCGTGCGCGCCCTCGACAAGAACCGCGCGATCATCATTCCGGGACGTCGCAATCGTTGGCTGACGTTTCTGCCGCGCCTGGGTTCGCGCTGGCTCAACCGCACCATCGTCGGCATGGTCAACAAAGCTTACTGCCCGCGCTGAAGAATCACGATTCAACGCGATACATTCGAAGCAGCTTTAACAACGGAGAAAACAGCAGTGGATACTCTGTTCACCAAGATCATCAACCGGGAGATCCCGGCGAAGATCATCTACGAGGACGACCAGGTTCTGGCGTTCCACGACATCGCACCGCAGGCACCGGTCCATTTTCTGGTGATCCCGAAGAAACCGGTACGCACCCTCAATGATCTGACCGAAGACGACAAGGCTCTGGCCGGGCATATCCTGTTCACCGCGCAACGTCTGGCACTGGAACTGGGTTGCGAGGAAGGCTTTCGCGTGGTGATGAATTGCAATGAAATGGGTGGGCAAACTGTCTATCACATTCATATGCACGTGCTCGGTCAGCGCCAGATGACCTGGCCGCCGGGCTAAGGCTCACCGACCAGGCCTGCGGTTTGTCACCTGTAGGAGCCGCCGAAGGCTGCGATCTTTTGATCTTCGAGGTAGCAAAAAAAGATCAAAAGATCGCAGCCTTCGGCAGCTCCTACATAAAGAAAACCCCGTACATCAAGTACAGCAAGCGCATCAAGCGTGCCGAATGACCTAGCGCAAACCTTCCCCGGCCGATTCGGTTAAACTGGCGGTCGAGATTTTTCCCGGAGGTCAGCATGACTACCCAACGTCACTACTCGCCAATCGACCGACTGCTGCTGCAAGCCGATGCTGCGATGCGCACTCTTCTGCCTTTCAGTGGGCAGCCGTACCGTCCGTCGCCGGCGATTCTGCAGCCGGAAACGCAGCTGAGCGATGAGGACACCCGCCACGTCGCGGGGCTGATGCGAATCAACCATACCGGCGAGGTCTGTGCCCAGGCGTTGTATCAGGGCCAGGCGCTGACCGCCAAGTTGCCGCAAGTGCGGGCGGCCATGGAACATGCAGCCGAGGAAGAAATCGATCACCTGGTCTGGTGCGAACAGCGCATTCACCAGTTGGGCAGTCATACCAGTATCCTGAATCCGCTGTTTTACGGGATGTCGTTCGGCATCGGCGCCGTCGCCGGGCTGATCAGCGACAAAGTCAGCCTGGGTTTCGTCGCGGCAACCGAGCATCAAGTGTGCAAACATCTGAATGAACATCTGGAGCAATTGCCGGCCGAGGACGAGAAGTCCCGCGCGATCCTTGAGCAGATGCGCATTGATGAAGAACATCATGCGGAGAGTGCGCTGGATGCGGGCGGCTTTCGTTTTCCGGCACCCGTGAAGTTCGGGATGAGTATTCTGGCCAAGGTGATGACCAAGAGTACTTATCGGATTTGAGATGTGCATCGCCCGACAGGGCCCCATCGCTGGCAAGCCAGCTCCCACAGGGTTCTGTATTCCAGCAATAAAAAAGGCGACCGCCGTGAGACAGTCGCCTTTTTTGTGTGCGCGGAAATCTTAGGTCGGCATGTTGCGCGCGTAGAAGATTTCGAGCATTTCGTGCTTCACACGATCGGTCACCTGAGCGCGCTGCTCCGGCGACAGGTTGCTGGTGGCGTCGCCGAACAGGTAGTTGTCCAGTTCGAAGTTCTTCAGCAGCATTTTGGTGTGGAACAGGTTTTCCTGATACACGTTGACGTCGGTCATCTGGTACGCGTCGCGGGTGTCTTCGGACAGGTAGTTCTGGATCGAATTGATTTCGTGGTCGATGAAGTGCTTGTTGCCTTCAACGTCACGGGTGAAGCCGCGCACACGATAATCCACGGTCACGATGTCCGAATCGAACTGGTGAATGAGGAAATTGAGCGCTTTAAGCGGTGAAATGACACCACAGGTCGATACGTCGATGTCCACACGGAAGGTGGCAATACCGTCATCCGGATGGATTTCCGGGTAGGTGTGCACCGTGATATGGCTCTTGTCGAGGTGGGCCAGAATAATTTCGGGCAACGGGCCCGGCGATTCTTCGATCTGGCTGTCAGTCGGGGTTACTGGCTCTTCAGAAATCAGAATCGTGACGCTGGCGCCCTGAGGTTCGTAGTCCTGACTGGCAATGTTCAGGATGTTGGCACCAATGATCTCGACAACTTCTGTGAGAATCTGCGTCAGGCGTTTCGCGTTGTACTCTTGATTGATGTACTCGACGTAAGCCTGCTGGTCTTGCGGGGTCTCCGCGTAGCAGATGTCATAGATGTTGAAGCTCAAGGTCTTTGTCAGGTTATTGAACCCGTGGAGCTTGAGTTTGCTTTTCACCGTTAAAAACTCTCTATGTATGCGGCGCAGCCGCGTGATCAAGCATGCCCGTCAAGTGCGAACAACGCACCTGCGTAGGACGGTTAACACCTCTTCGCGATGGCGATTTTGGTTGTCTGTTCAGGCGGATGACCCGTCGGATGACCGATCACTGCCCTGAAAAAAGTGGCGCATTATGCAGACGTCAGCGGGGGATCGCCAGAGTCTGCACTGCTTTTATGATAGTTGAATGTCGGTTCAACCGAGTTCGACGATTTCGTAGTCATGGGTGATCGCCACGCCGGCGGCGCCGAGCATGATCGACGCCGAGCAATATTTCTCCGCGGACAGTTCGATGGCGCGCTTGACTTGAGCTTCCTTCAAGCCACGACCTTTCACCACGAAATGCATATGGATCTTGGTGAATACCTTGGGATCTTCGGTCGCACGTTCGGCTTCGAGGAACGCTTCACAGCTTTCAACGGCCTGACGGGACTTCTTCAAGATGCTGACCACGTCGAAATTGCTGCAACCACCTACACCGAGCAGAAGCATCTCCATCGGGCGAACACCCAGATTTCGACCACCAGCGTCTGGCGGCCCGTCCATGACCACAACATGACCGCTGCCGGATTCGCCGAGGAACATGGCTTCGCCAGCCCATTGGATGCGTGCCTTCATCGCCCAGACTCCACTGTAAAAAAAGGGTCGCCAGCTTAGCACAGCGATTTGTCCCGACAGGAGCGACGTCCTAGGACGAACACCTTGAGGCTGTAGGTAATTTCTCGAATTCTCGACGAAGTGTCTGGTAAGCTGGCGCCAATTCGCTGGCGCCCATTCGTCAGCCCTGTAGCGACCGCCTTCAGCGCCTCATAAAAACTCAAACATCACCGTGCAGTCTTTTCGGGATACAACCATGGTTGCTATTACCCCCACACCCAAAATCAAGAACCTCGACAAGCTGTTGATGCATTGCCAGCGCCGTCGCCACGCGGCCAAGAGCAACATCATTTGTGCCGGTGATCGTTCCGATACCCTGTTTTTCATTATCAAAGGTTCGGTCACCATCCTGATTGAAGACGATGATGGCCGCGAGATGATCATCGCTTACCTGAACGCAGGGGACTTCTTCGGCGAGCTGGGCCTGTTCGAGCAGGCCGGCCAGGAACAGGAACGCAGCGCCTGGGTGCGGGCCAAGGTCGAATGCGAAACCGCGGAAATCAGTTACGCCAAATTCCGCGAATTGTCGCAGCAGGATCCGGACATTCTTTACGTCCTCAGCGGACAAATCGCACAACGTCTGCGCAACACCACGCGCAAGGTTGGCGATCTGGCGTTTTTCGATGTCACCGGTCGAGTCGCCCGTTGCCTGCTGGAGTTATGCAAACAACCGGATGCGATGACTCATCCGGACGGCATGCAGATCAAAGTGACCCGTCAGGAGATCGGCCGGATTGTCGGTTGCTCGCGGGAGATGGTTGGTCGTGTGCTCAAGGATCTGGAAGAACGCAACCTGGTCGACGTCAAAGGCAAGACCATGGTGGTCTTCGGTACGCGCTAGGCCCAAGATTTCAGGCGCTGTAGATGCGCGCCAGCATCATTCGAAATAATTCCTCGAGACGCGCCAATGCCTGGGGCGCGTTGAATTTCTCATGCAGAGCGATATGACTTTGAGCTCTGACCCGTTGCTCCAGCCCGCAGGCTTGATTGAAACGATTGACCGCGGCGACCATCGATTCGCGTTCGTCATCCAGCAGCATCGCACCGTGCACCAGGCCGACCGGACGTTGCCCGCCCTGGCTCTGGCGCCAGCGCTGGGCGGTGCCGACCATCTTGCGGCCGTCGAGGTTGACGTTGAAGCGCCCGTCGCAAAATGCACCGTCGATTTCGCCGACTGACGACGTCCCGCCCAACTCATCCAGCAACTGACAGATCGGATCGCACAAACGACGGTAGCCGGTTTCGATACGGTTCAGATCGCCCTCGCTGCGAGGTGGCGCGTAGACCAGCGCGATATTGACGGTCGAAGCCGATTGCGGCACCGGCTCGCCGCCGGTTTCGCGCAGCAGCACCGGCCAGCCAGCAGCAGCGGAGACTTCGCATGCGTGTTCGAAACCGGGTAGGCGATTGAGCCGGCGCGGCATGACCAGCGCGCGGTCGGTGGGTTGCCAGAACAGCAGGCCGAATTCCGCGTCGCCGGCGCAGACCGAGGCCAACAAGTCCTGTTCGGCTTGCAGACCGGATTCGATGGTCAGGGGGGTTGGCAGCGACATGGCGGGCTCCGGCAGACGTAACATCTCGAGAGAATTCAAAGGCCCCTTCGGGAGCAGGCTCGCTCCAACGTTGGAATGGGGTTCCTGTGGGAGCGAGCCTGCTCGCGAAAAGGTCGACTCGGTCCGAAGGGAAATCAGTCGAGGGTCGAACCGCTTACTACCGGACCACCACGCTCCGGGAAGAACAGACGCTGCAGCTCAATGCCCGGGTTCTCTGCGCGCATGAACGCTTCGCCGACCAGGAACGCATACACATCATTGATTTCCATCAGTTCGACATCGGCGCGGTTGAGGATGCCGCTCTCGGCAATCACCAGGCGATCGCGCGGAATGCGCGGCAGCAGGTCGAGAGTGGTTTCCAGGCTGACCTCAAACGTATGCAGGTTACGGTTGTTGACCCCTACCAACGGTGTGTCGAGGGTTTTCAACGCGCGCTCCAGTTCATCGCCGTCGTGCACTTCAACCAACACGTCGAGGCCGACGCCTTTGGCCACCGCGGCCAGCTCGGCCATTTTCACGTCATCCAGTGCAGAGACGATCAGCAGCACACAATCGGCGCCCAACGCGCGGGCCTCGACGATCTGGTACGGATCGATCATGAAGTCCTTGCGGATCACCGGCAGGCTGCATGCCGCGCGAGCCTGTTGCAAATACGCGTCGGCGCCCTGGAAATAGTCGATATCGGTCAACACGGAAAGACAGGTCGCCCCGCCCTTCTCATAGCTTTTGGCGAGTTCAGCCGGGACAAAATCCTCGCGGATAACACCTTTGCTCGGCGAGGCCTTTTTGATTTCGGCAATCACGCCAGGCTGCTTCTGCTTTGCTTGCGTGAGCAAAGCCTGAGCAAAACCGCGAGGTGCATCGGCCGCCTTGGCCAGACTTTCCAGCTCGCCCAGGCTGACGCGGGCGCTACGCTCGGCGACTTCCTGAACCTTGCGGGCGAGAATTTTTTCCAGAACCGTCGGTACACTCATCCCTCATTCTCCACTTTGAATACCGCGGTAAAGGCACCCAGCTCCTCGAGTTTTTCCCGAGCGAGGCCAGTGTGCAAAGCGTCGTGCGCAAGCTCCACGCCCTGTTTCAGACTGCTGGCCAGGTCAGCGGCGTACAGCGCAGCACCGGCGTTGAGCACAATCATTTCGGCCGCTTTCTGGCCGTTCTCGGTCTTGCGCTTGCCGAGCGCGTCACGTATCAACGCCAGCGACGCTTCCGGGCCTTCAACCGACAGACCGTGCAGGCTCTGGCTCTTCATGCCCAGATCTTCCGGCTCGACCCAATATTCAGTGATTTCGTTGTTCTTCAGCTCGGCGACAAAGGTCGGCGCGGCGAGGCTGAATTCGTCCAGACCGTCTTTTGAATGCACCACCAGCACATGCTTGCTGCCCAGGCGCTGCAAGACTTCCGCCAATGGCCGGCACAGCGCCTGAGTGAACACTCCCACGACCTGATGTTTTACACCGGCCGGATTCGTAAGCGGGCCGAGCATATTGAATAGCGTACGCAGGCCGAGATCGCGACGTGGGCCGGCGGCGTACTTCATGGCTTTGTGGTGGGTCTGAGCGAACATGAAACCGATGCCGACATTGTCGATGCAACGTGCGACCTGCACTGGCGTCAGGTTCAGATAAATGCCGGCGGCTTCCAGCAAATCAGCGCTGCCGCTCTTGCCCGACACTGCACGGTTGCCATGCTTGGCCACAGTGCAGCCAGCCGCCGCGACGACAAACGACGAGGCCGTCGACACGTTGAAGATGTTTGCACCGTCACCGCCAGTGCCGACCACATCAACTACGCCGTCGAGGGTTTTCAGCTCGACCTGATCGGCCAGCTCGCGCATTACCGACACCGCGCCGACGATTTCGTCGATGCTCTCGCTTTTCATGCGCATGGCCATCATGAACGCGCCGATCTGCGCATCGCTGCATTGGCCGGTCATGATTTCGCGCATCACATCGCGCATTTCATCGGTGCTGAGGTCGAGGTGTTCGACGATACGGCTCAGGGCTGTCTTGATATTCATGCAAAGTCCTTAGCGCGTGCCGCCGGTTTGTTTGAGGAAGTTGGCAAATAATTCATGGCCCTGTTCGGTGAGGATCGACTCGGGGTGGAACTGAACACCTTCGATATTCAGGGTCTTGTGACGCAAGCCCATGATTTCGTCGACCGAACCGTCATCATGCTGCGTCCACGCGGTCAGCTCCAGGCAGTCCGGCAAACTCTCGTGTTTGACGATGAGCGAGTGATAGCGGGTGACGGTCAACGGATGATTGAGGCCGGCAAACACGCCCTTGTCCTCATGGAATACCGGGCTAGTCTTACCGTGCATGACCTGACGGGCACGCACCACATCGCCGCCGAACGCCTGGCCGATTGATTGGTGACCGAGGCAGACGCCAAGAATCGGCAGCTTGCCGGCGAAGTGTTTGATCGCTTCGATGGAAATGCCGGCTTCGGTGGGAGTGCAAGGGCCTGGCGAAACCACGATGCGCTCAGGGTTGAGCGCTTCGATTTCAGCAATGCTCAATTCATCGTTGCGCACGACCTTGACCTCGGCGCCCAGCTCGCCGAGGTATTGCACAACGTTGTAAGTAAAGGAGTCGTAGTTGTCGATCATCAGCAACATGGCGTTTCGAACCTCTTGAATTCCGACTTGGAAACAGCCTTCAGATGACTTGCCCGCAGGGCGCTGCGCGATGTCGGACGCAGGAAGACGCGTCGGCACAGCGGCATTTCAAACAGGCAAGGAAGGCAAAGCGATACAGATCCGGCCAGGCCGGCAGAATGATTCAGGCGCGCCAACGCCAGCGGGCGTGTGCCTTGATGACTTGATCCAGAAGTTTGCTGGTGATCAACACGGGGAAGGTCTCGTTCATACGTTTCCGCACAGTAACTTAGCTGGGCGGAGCGTGCAATATGGCCGGGGCCTTGGGGGGAAAATCCAAGCGAGGATTCACGACCGATGGCAAAAGGCCGAAAGTTTTTGGTACTGTCGTTTCGTTCACCTACAACAATAAATAAACGGACTTGCTCATGATCAGACAGACGTTATTTGTACCGCTGGCCAGTTGCTTGCTGGCACTGGCCTGCGCCCAAGCCAATGCCGCACCCAATCCATACTCGAACTTCGTGGTCTTCGGCGACAGCCTCAACGACGCCGGCACCTTCACCGACACAGGCGGCCCGGCGGGCTCCACCGAGCGCTACACCAACCGCACCGGGCCCTCGTATCAGGACGGCAGCGGTGAAGTCTATTCCTTGAACTCCACACAGTTGCTCGGGGGGCGACTGGGTTTCACTGCGGATCAAACCGCCTCCTCCAGTTCCGCCGTGCGCGCCGAAAACGGTCAGCCAGACGGCAACAACTGGGCGGTCGGCGGCTATCGCACTGACCAGATTCTCGACTCGATCACCACACAGTCGGTCACGGGCGAGCGCACCCGCGCGGGTTACTTGCCGTCGAACGGCTTTCGCGCCGACCCGAATGCGCTCTATTACATCTCCGGTGGCGGCAACGACTTCCTGCAGGGCCGCATTCTCAGCCTGCCCCAGGCGAATGCGGCTGCCGATCGGCTGGCCGACAGCGTGCAGACCCTGCAAACCGCAGGCGCCAAATACGTGATGGTCTGGCTGCTGCCCGACGTCGGCCTGACCCCGGCCCTCAACGGCACGCCACTGCAGGCATTCAGCAGCACCCTCGCCAATAAGTTCAACAGCCAGTTGGTGACACGCCTGCAAGGCATCAACGCCGAAGTCATTCCGTTGAATATTCCGGTGCTGCTCTCAGAGGTCTTCGCCGACCCAGGGCGCTTCGGCCTGGCCACCGACCAGAACCTCACCGCGACCTGTTTCAGCGGCAGCGGTTGTACGGAAAACGCCCGTTACGGCATCAACAGCGCCACGCCGGATCCGACCAAGCTGATCTACAACGACGGCGTGCACCCGACCGAATCCGGACAGAAACTGATCGCCGATTACGCCTACTCGCTGCTGGCGGCGCCGTGGGAATTGAGCCTCCTGCCGGAAATGGCCCACGGCACGGTGCGCGCGCATCAGGATGAATTGCGTAACCAGTGGCAGGCCGATTGGGAGAACTGGCAAGCAGTCGGCCAATGGCGCGCGATTGTCTCGGCGGGCGGTCAGCATCTGGATGTCGACAGCCAAAGCAGCGGCGCCAGCGCCGATGGCAGCGGTTACAACCTCAATGTCGGCGGCAGCTATCGTCTGAACGAGGCTTGGCGGGTGGGCGTCGCAGCAGGTCTGTACCGGCAAAACCTTGAGGCCGGCCACAACGACTCGGACTATAAACTCAACAGTTACATGGCGACCGCGTTTGCCCAGTTCCAACAGAATCGCTGGTGGGCGGATGCCGCGCTGACCGGCGGCAAACTCGACTACGACAACCTCAAGCGCAAGTTCGACCTCGGCGCCAGCGAGGGTGCGGAGAAAGGTGATACCGACGGCAATCTGTGGGCATTCAGCACCCGTATTGGCTATGACATCGCCCAGCCGGGCAGCCAATGGCACCTGTCGCCATTTGTCAGCGCTGATTACGCCAGCGTTGATGTCGATGGCTACTCCGAAAAGAGCAACCGCGCCACCGCACTGACTTTCGATGACCAGTCCCGCGATTCGAAACGGCTGGGCCTGGGTCTTCAGGGCAAGTACAACTTCACCGCGCAAACCCAGGTGTATGGGGAATACGCCCACGAGCGTGAGTACGAAGACGATGTGCAAAAGGTCAACATCGCGCTCAACACGCTGCCGGCCAATGACTTCACTCTTGAAGGCTACACACCGGCCAGCCACCTGAACCGCGTGAGTCTGGGCGTGAGTCACAAGCTGACAGCGGATCTGGCGTTGCGCGGTGGTTATACCTTGCGCAAGGATGATGACTTTACCCAGCAAGGGGTGAATGTTGGCGTTGTGCTGGATTTTTAAGCGCTAGATCAAAAGATCGCAGCCTACGGCAGCTCCTACAGGGGTTGGTGCAGGTTACAAAAAAAGCGGCGCCCTCGCAGGCGCCGCTTTTTTATTGCCTGGACACAAAACCAAATGTGGGAGTGAGCCTGCTCGCGATTGCGGAATTACATTCAACAGATTTGTTGACTGACCCACCGCTATCGCGAGCAGGCTCACTCCTACATAAGCAGTCAAAAGATCGCAGCCTTCGGCAGCTCCTACAGGGGGCTGTGTGGGCTCAGGTTTGCGGGGTTTGTTCGGCCAGGGCCACGGCGCGGAACATCGCGCGGCGCTTGTTCAGGGTTTCTTCCCATTCCAGCGCCGGCACCGAGTCGGCGACGATGCCGCCACCGGCTTGGACGTGCAGCTCGCCGTTCTTGATCACCGCGGTGCGGATCGCGATGGCGGTGTCCATGTTGCCGTTCCAGGCGAAGTAACCGACCGCGCCACCGTATACGCCACGTTTGACCGGCTCGAGTTCGTCGATGATTTCCATCGCGCGAATCTTCGGTGCGCCGGACAACGTGCCCGCCGGCAGAATCGCCCGCAACGCATCCATCGCCGTCAGCCCGGCTTTCAACTGGCCGGTGACGTTGGAGACGATGTGCATCACGTTGGAATAACGCTCGATGACCATCTTCTCGGTGAGCTTCACTGAACCGATTTCCGAGACGCGTCCGGTGTCGTTACGCCCCAGATCGATCAGCATCAAGTGCTCGGCGATCTCTTTGTCATCCGACAGCAAGTCTTCTTCCAGCGCCACGTCGGCTTCTTCCGTCGCGCCACGTGGGCGCGTGCCGGCGATCGGGCGCACGGTGATCATGTTGTCTTCGACCCGCACCAGCACTTCCGGCGAACTGCCGACAACGTGGAAATCGCCGAAGTTGAAGAAGTACATGTACGGCGTCGGGTTGAAGCAACGCAGGGCGCGGTACAAATCGATCGGCGCAGCCTTGAAGTCGATCGACATGCGCTGCGACGGAACCACCTGCATGCAATCGCCGGCGAGGATGTATTCCTTGATGGTGTCGACGGCTTTTTCGTAATCGTTCTGAGTGAAACTCGAACGGAACACCGGATCGGCCGCTTGCTGCTTGCTGAAATCCAGGCCACGACGCGGGGTGATCGGCTGACGCAGTTGCTCGAGCAGTTCCTGCAGACGCGCCTGACCTTGCTCGAAGGCATCGGCCTGGGCCGGGTCGGCGAGCACGATCGCGTGCATCTTGCCGGCGAGGTTGTCGAACACCACAACGGCGTCAGAGACCATCAGCAGAATGTCCGGCACACCCAGTGGATCCGGATTCGGGCACTTGCCCAGACGCTTCTCGACATAGCGCACGCAGTCGTAACCGAAGTAACCGACCAGGCCACCGTTGAAGCGCGGCAGGCCGGCAATGGTCGGCACGTTGTAGCGCGCCTTGAAGGTTTCGACGAAGGCCAGCGGGTCTTCAACATCGTGGCTTTCGGTTTCAACGCCATCAACGGTAATGCTCACATGATGGTCGTGAACCCGCAGCACGGTGCGGCACGGCAGGCCGATGATCGAGTAACGGCCCCACTTCTCGCCGCCCTGCACCGATTCGAGCAGGTAGGAATTGGGCTGGTCGGCCAGTTTCAGGTAGATCGACAGCGGTGTGTCGAAGTCGGCCAGGGTTTCGCAGGCCAACGGAATGCGGTTATAGCCGTCAGCGGCCAGACGCAGGAATTCTTCGCGGATCATAAGGTGCCTCGTGGTGTGAGGGGCAAATCAGTCAGGTATGCAAACGCGCCGGCAGGCCGGCCAGAAACAAGTCAGGCGCGCCAACGCCAGCGGGCCAGGGCCTTGATGACTTTCATCCAGAGTTTGCGAGTGACCACCACGATGGCGTTTCCAGAAGAGGATGGAGAAGCGTCGGGCAACGTTATCCCACCGGCAAGATCCAGGCAACCGGGAATTAGTTTGCGCAAATCGTCGATCACCAATGCCGGCGATTCCTCGGCAATCGGCCGGCCATGGTTGTAGCCGTAGCTCAGCGCAACACACTTGACCCCCGCCGCTTTCGCCGCCTGCACATCGCTGCGCGAGTCGCCGACGAACAACGATTGCGAGGCCGGAATGTTGGCCATTTTCATCACGAAAAACAGCGCCGCCGGGTCAGGCTTTTTCTGCGGCAGGGTATCGCCGCCGATGATCCACTTGAAATAGCGACCGATTTTCATCTGATCCAACAGCGGTGCGACGAAGCGCTCAGGCTTGTTGGTGATCAGCGCCATGGCCACGCCCTGCTTGTGCAGCCACTTGAGGGTGTCGCGTACGCCGGGATAGACCACGGTCAGCTCATGGCTGGCACCGTAGGCTTCCATGAAGATGTCCAGCGCGCGCTCGGCTTCGGCATCGTTCACTTGGGAATCATCGATGCCACCCGCCAAGGCCCGACGCACCAATACCGGTGCGCCGTTACCCACCCATTCGCGCACCGCATCGATACCCGCCGGCGGACGGCCGAGGGTGAGCAGCATGGTGTCCACCGCCGCTGCCAGGTCTGGAACCGAGTCGATCAGCGTGCCATCCAGATCGAACATCACCAGCCGTGGCAGTTTGCCCGGGAACAGCTGCTCAAATCCGCTCATGGGCGGGCCAGCGCCAGTTCGGAACGCATCTTGTCGATGACTTCCTGATAGTTCGGCGCGTTGAAGATCGCCGAGCCGGCGACAAAAGTGTCAGCACCGGCCGCAGCTATTTCGCGGATGTTGTTGACGTTGACGCCGCCATCGATTTCCAAGCGGATGTCGCGACCCGAAGCGTCGATGATCGCCCGTGCTTCACGCAATTTGTCGAGGGTGCCGGGGATGAACTTCTGTCCGCCGAAGCCTGGGTTGACGCTCATCAGCAAAACCATGTCGACCTTGTCGATCACATACTTGAGCACGTCCAGCGGGGTCGCCGGGTTGAACACCAGACCGGACTTGCAACCGCCCTCGCGGATCAACTGCAGCGAGCGATCGACGTGCAGCGTGGCTTCCGGGTGGAAGGTGATGTAGGTCGCGCCAGCCTCGATGAAGTCGCCGACGATGCGATCCACCGGGCTGACCATCAAGTGTGCATCGATCGGCGCGGTAACGCCGTACTTGCGCAGCGCCGCGCAGACCATCGGGCCGATGGTCAGGTTGGGCACGTAGTGGTTGTCCATGACGTCGAAGTGGACGAAGTCGGCGCCAGCGGCCAGAACGTTGTCCACTTCCTCGCCGAGGCGGGCGAAGTCGGCGGAGAGAATCGACGGAGCAATTACGAAGGGCTGCATGACGCACCTTTTCTGAGCTAAATCACGATGGCGCGCATTGTATACCTCAAGTTTCCGCGCGCGCACCGGGACTGCGATGATTGGGTTGTGCCATGAGCCCGAAGCGAGCGTGCATCAGTAGGCGGCGCGGTAGATCTTCTCGATGTCGACGGCGCTGAGTTTGCGCGGGTTGTTGCGCATCAGACGCTCGATGCCGGCGGCCTCGACGGCCATGGCCGGGATCGCGTCTTCGGGCACGCCAAAACTGCGCAGCCCGGCGGGAATTTCCACCGCTGCGCACAGATCGCTCATGGCCTGCACGGCTTTGTCCGCGGCTTCGCTGGCACTCAGATGCGCGGTCTTCACGCCCATGGCTTCGGCAATATCCTGCATGCGTTCGACGCAGGCCATTTTGTTCCAGTTCATCACGTAGGGCAGCAGCAAGGCATTGCTCACACCATGGGCAATGTTGAAGCGCCCGCCCAGCGGATACGCCAGCGCGTGCACCGCGCCAACCCCGGCATTGCCGAACGCCATGCCGGCCATCAGGCTGGCGGTGGCCATATCTTCGCGCGCTTGCAGGTTGGCACCGTTGGCGTAGGCCTTGGGCAGGGCTTTGGCGATCAGCTTGATGGCGCCGATGGCCAGCGAGTCGGTGATCGGCGAGGCATTCACCGACAGATAGGATTCGATCGCGTGCACCAATGCATCGACGCCACTGGCGGCGGTGACGCTGCGCGGGCAGGTCAGCGTCATTTGCGGGCTGACCAGCGCCACGTCGGGCAATAGATAGTCGCTGACGATGCCCTTCTTCAGTTGCGCGACCTTGTCGGAAAGAATCGCCACGTTAGTGACTTCTGAGCCAGTGCCGGCAGTGGTCGGGATGGCGATCAACGGCGGGCCTTTGCGTGGCACCTGATCGACGCCGAACAGATCCTCCAGTGCGCCGTGGTAACCGGCGTATGCGGCGACACTTTTGGCGATGTCGATAGCGCTACCGCCACCGAGGCCGATCAAACCGTCATGCCCGCCGTCGCGGTACACGCGCATGCAGTCTTCGACGATGGCGATTTCCGGGTCTGGCAGCACGCGGTCGAAAATCTCGTAATCGCGACCACCGAGTTGCACCAGCGCCAGTTCCACAGTGCCGGATTTAACCAGCGCGGCGTCGGTGACGATCAGCGGGTTGTCGATATCAAGGCGCGTGAGCTCAGCGGCCAGTTGCTCGATGGCTGCGGCCCCCGTGATGAGTTTATGAGCGATTTTGAACTGGGACAGACTCATGGTGCGCAGCCTCTTATAGATGTGGGAGCTGGGCACAAGATTAGCTGGGGATTTGGGGTTGTCTGCTATTCAGGTCATGAATGACCAACGACTATCTCCTGTAGGCGCTGCGGAAGGCTGCGATCTTTTGATTTTGGTCTTAAAAAAACAAAGATCAACAGATCGCAGCCTTCGGCAGCTCCTACATGAAGTTGGCGTCAGACCTGGGCGGTGCGCAGTTTTTCGCTGCGCCCGCGCAGCCATTCCAGGGTCAGCAGCAGGATGACCGAGAAGGCAATCAGCAACGTCGCCGCCGCCGCAATCGTCGGGCTGAGGTTCTCGCGAATCCCGCTGAACATCTGCCGAGGCAATGTCGCCTGCTCAGGCCCCGCAAGAAACAGCGTCACCACCACCTCATCAAACGAAGTCGCAAAGGCAAACAGCGCGCCGGAAATTACCCCTGGCGCAATCAACGGCAATGTCACCCGGCGGAACGCGGTCAATGGCGAAGCGCCCAGGCTGGCTGCCGCACGCACCAGATTGTGATTGAAGCCCTGCAGCGTCGCCGAAACCGTGATAATCACAAACGGCACACCCAACACCGCGTGCACGACAATCAGCGAGAAGAAGCTGTTGCCCAGGCCCAGCGGCGCGAAAAACAGATAACTCGCTACGCCGATGATCACCACCGGCACCACCATCGGTGAAATCACCAGCGCCATCACCAACGCCTTGCCGGGAAAATCGCCACGGGTCAGGCCGATCGCCGCCAGGGTGCCGAAGATCATCGCCAGCACGGTCGCGGCCGGGGCAACGATGATGCTGTTCTTCAGCGCGCGCATCCACTCCGCCGAGGCGAAGAAATCGTGATACCACTGCAGCGAGAAGCCTTGCAGCGGATAGACCAGGAAACTGCCCGAATTGAACGACAGCGGAATGATCACCAGCACCGGCAGAATCAGGAACAACAGAATCAGGCCGCAGAGAATCCGCAGGCTGTAGAACCACACCCGTTCGATGGGCGACATATAAGGACTCAGCATTTCGAATTCCCCTTAGCTCAGGCGCAGGCGACTGGCGCCCACCAGCCAGCTGTAAATCAGATAAAGCACCACGGTCGCCAACAGCAACAGTCCGCCCAGTGCAGTGGCCATGCCCCAGTTGATGCTGGTGTTGGTGTAGAAGGCGACGAAGTAGCTGACCATCTGGTCGTTCGGGCTGCCGAGCAGCGCCGGGGTGATGTAGTAGCCGATGGCGAGGATGAACACCAACAGACACCCGGCGCCGACACCCGCGTAGGTCTGCGGAAAGTACACCCGCCAGAAACTGGCGAACGGATGGCAGCCGAGGGAAATCGCCGCGCGCATGTAGGTCGGCGAGATGCCTTTCATCACGCTGTAGATCGGCAGAATCATGAACGGCAACAGGATGTGAACCATCGAGATGTATACGCCGGTGCGGTTGAACACCAGTTCCAGTGGCTTATCGATAATGCCCATGGCCAGCAACGCACTGTTGATCAGGCCGCCGGATTGCAACAGCACGATCCACGCGGCAACCCGCACCAGAATCGATGTCCAGAAAGGCAGCAGCACCAGAATCATCAGCAGGTTGCTTTGCCGCGACGGCAGGTTCGCCAGCAGGTAGGCCAGTGGATAAGCAAGTACCAGGCAAATCACGGTGATGACCAGGCCCATCCAGAAGGTGCGGGCAAAAATATCCAGATAGATCGCCTGATCCGGGGTGGCCGGGGCGATTTCACCGAGGTCGTCGATGCGATGATCGACCGATGCGAGCAGGTAATAAGGCGTGATGCTGCTGGTGTTGCGTTTGACTGCTTGCCAATAGGCCGGGTCGCCCCAGCGTTCGTCGAGACCTTCCAAGGCTTCTTTATATGATGTCGGTTCGCTGGCGAATGGCAGCGCCCGGGCGGTTTTGGTCAGCAGGCTGCGATAGCCGGCCAACTCCATGTTCAAGCGCTTGGACAGATCGCCCAGCGTCTGGTTTTTGCGCGCTTCGGCGAGGTCTTCGCTGGCGGCCTTGTAGACCGGTTCGGCGGGCAGACCACGGCCGTCCCAACCGGCGATGGCCGCTACGGTGCGCGGCATGCCGCCAACCACTTCCGGGTTGCCGACGCTTTTATAGAGCAGCGCCACGATCGGCACCAGAAATACCAGCAGCAGAAACAGCACCAGCGGCGCAATCAACGCTTGAGCCTTCCAGCGGTTGACCCGCTCGGCGCGCTTGAGCTTCTGCTTCAAGGTGGGGCTGGCGCCCTCGTTCAGGGGAACGGCGATGGCCATGACGTACTCCGCAAATCTTTGGATGGACGGCATCACCCATGGCGACACCGCATTACATCAACACACAGGAAAAGCGTCGCACCTGTAGGAGCTGACGAGTGCAACGAGGCTGCGATCTGTTGATCTTGAACAGGCAAAGTCAAAAGATCGCAGCCTGCGGCAGCTCCTACAGGGCGAGAGATGATCGTTCCCACGCTCTGCGTGGGAATGAATCCAGTGACGCTCTGCATCAAACAGGGACGCGGAGCGACCCGGGCGGCATTCCCACGCAGAACGTGGGAACGATCACCCGCAAAGCCATCGGTCCGTATGCTCGGGTTATTTCGCCGCCCAGGAATTGAAGCGCTGTTCCAGTTGCTCGCCGTTGTCAGCCCAGAAGCTGACGTCGATCTGCACCTGGTTGGCGATGTTTTCCGGGGTGGTCGGCATGTCTTTCAGGACATCCTTGGCCAGCAGCGGTACAGCCTGGGTATTGGCCGGGCCGTAGGCGATGTTTTCCGAGTAGGTCTTCTGCTGCTGTGGCTGCACCGAGAAGGCGATGAATTTCTTCGCCGCTTCCGCCCGCTTGGCGTCCAGACCTTTCGGGATGGCCCAGGCGTCGAAGTCGTAAATGCCGCCGTTCCACACCACTTTCAGATTGGATTCTTTCTGCACTGCGGCGATGCGACCGTTGTAGGCCGAACTCATCACCACGTCACCGGACGCGAGGTACTGCGGCGGTTGTGCACCGGCCTCCCACCACTGAATGCTCGGTTTCAGCTCATCGAGCTTTTTAAAGGCGCGATCCTGGCCGCCCTTGCTCGCCAGCTCTTTGTAGACGTCTTTCGGCGCCACGCCGTCGGCCATCAAGGCGAACTCGAGGGTGTACTTGGCGCCTTTACGCAGGCCACGCTTGCCCGGGAATTTCTTGGTGTCCCAGAAATCCGCCCAGCTTGTTGGTGCGGTTTTCAGCTTGTCGGCGTTGTAAGCCAGAACGGTCGACCAAACGAAGAAGCCCACGCCGCACGGCTGAATCGCGCCTTTGACGTAATCTTCGGTCTTGCCGAACAGGGCCGGGTCGAGTTGTTCGAACATGTCTTCGTCGCAACCACGGGACAGCTCTGGCGATTCAACTTCCACCAAATCCCAGGACACGCTCTTGGTGTCGACCATGGCTTTGACCTTGGCCATTTCGCCGTTGTACTCGCCGGCGACGATCTTGCCGTTACCCGCCGCTTCCCACGGTGCGTAGAAAGCTTTGACTTGCGCGGCCTTGTTCGCCCCGCCAAACGACACCACGGTCAAGTCCGGGCCGGCGGCCATCGCGCTGGCCGCACCCATCAGGCCCAGAGTCAGGGCGGTGAACTTCAGGGATCTCAACATTTATTGTTCTCTCCACGTGCAGGGTTGGTGTTGGTATTGCCGGGGCGCTTAGTGCGCCTCTAAAAGAGGATCGAGCGCACGAACGTGCTCGACCTGCCAGCCAAGCGGAACCACGTCGCCGACGGCGAGCGCTGGATCGAGCTCGGCAATCGGTTGTTTCACGAAGAAGTCGGTCTTGCCACAGACTTCCAGGCGCACCCGGACGTGGTCGCCCAGATAGATGAATTCCGCCACCCTCCCTGAGAAGCGGTTGACGCATTGATCGCTCGAACCATTGAGGCTGACGCGCTCCGGACGAATCGACAGGGTCACCGGCTCGCCGGTCCGGCCGACGTTGACCGCCAGCGCCTCGACCTTCTCACCGCGGCCCAGCTCGACCACGCAACGCTCGCCGCTCTGGCTGAGCAGGCGCCCGTTGAGGCGGTTGTTTTCGCCGATGAAATTGGCGACGAACGTATTTTTCGGTTCTTCGTAAAGGCTGCGCGGCGGCGCGATCTGCTGGATCTCGCCCTGATGAAACACGGCAACACGGTCGGACATGGTCAACGCCTCACCCTGATCGTGGGTCACGTAGACCACCGTCACGCCAAGACGCTGGTGCAAGTGTTTGATCTCCATCTGCATGTGTTCACGCAGTTGTTTGTCGAGGGCGCCGAGTGGTTCGTCCATCAGCACCAGTTGCGGTTCGAACACCAGCGCACGGGCCAGCGCCACACGTTGCTGTTGCCCCCCGGACAACTGCGCCGGATAGCGCGAAGCGAAAGCGTCGAGCTGGACCATGCTGAGGACTTTCTTCACCCGGTCGCTGACATCGCTTTTGTTCAAGCCACGCACGGTCAACGGGAAGGCAAGGTTTTCCGCGACGGTCATGTGCGGGAACAGCGCATAGTTCTGAAACACCATGCCGATGTCGCGCTTGTGCGGCGGCACGTTGTTGATCGAGCGCCCGGCCAGCAGAATCTCGCCGGCAGTCGGCGTTTCGAAACCGGCGAGCATCATCAGGCTGGTGGTCTTGCCGGAACCGGACGGCCCAAGCAAGGTGAGAAATTCGCCTTTGCGAATGTCCAGGTTGAGGTCTTTGACGATCAGGTTCTCGCCGTCGTAGCTCTTCTGCACTCCACGAAAGCTGACCAGCACATCACTGGCCCCTGCGCTTGTATCGACCTGGCTCATACCCACACCTTTGTTGTTGATGACTGCTTGTTCATCAAGCCTAGTGGCTGGCGGCAGGCACGCAAATCGGGGCGCAGGAGAGAATTGCTTAAGCACAATGGAAGGTTGGGGGTAGGGATTGCCCTACAAGGATGGCGCGTTTGGGCAAACGCAGCGGCAAGGGGCAAGCTGCAAGGCGCAAGAGCAGGCGAAAGCGCTTGTCGTTAATGAATATGCCAACGCGGTCTCCTGTAGGAGCTGCCGAAGGCTGCGATCTTTTGACTTTGCTGTTTACAGGATCAAAAGATCGCAGCCTTCGGCAGCTCCTACACGGTGGTGGGCTCAGAGGAGCTTGTGCTCCATCGCGTATTTGACCAGTTCGGCCAGCGAGGTGATGTTGAGCTTCTGCATCAGTCGGGCCTTGTGGGTGCTGATGGTTTTGCTGCTCAGCGCCAGTTGCTGGGCGATGTCATTGACGTTAGCGCCTTGGGCCAAGCGCTCGAACACCGAGAACTCGCGTTCGGACAACAACGAATGCAGCGGACGCGCATCGGTCAGGCCGACTTCGAACACCATCCGATCAGCCAGATCCGGATCGATATAGCGCCCGCCCGCCGCGACCTTGCGAATGGCGGTCAGCAGCAGTGCCGGGTCGCTGTCTTTGGTTGCATACCCGGCCGCGCCAACCTTCAATGCGCGAGCAGCCATTTGCGCTTCATCGTGCATGGACAGCACCAGAATCGCCGGCGGATTGTTCAGTGCACGGATTCGCGGGATCGCTTCGAGGCCGTTGACTCCAGGCATGGAGATGTCGAGCAGCACCACTTCGCACGGTACATGGCGCAAGGTTTCGAGAAGTTGTTCGCCATTGCTCGCCTCGCCCACCACTTGCAGATCCTTGGCCAGGCCGATCAATTGCTTGATGCCCTCACGGACGATGGTGTGGTCTTCGGCTACCAGTACACGGATCACTTGCACTCTCCTTGATTGTTGTTTTTAAGGGCAAAAGATCGCAGCCTGCGGCAGCTCCTACACTGATCGCGTTCCCCTGTAGGAGCTGCCGCAGGCTGCGATCTTTTAGCGATCCAACGGCACCCGCACCACCAGACTGGTGCCCTCCCCCGGCTCGCTCTCCAGCTCCAGCCGCCCGCCCATGATCAACACCCGCTCGCGCATGCCGACCAGACCAAACGAAGTCGGCCGACCCTCGTCGGCGACGAATCCTACGCCATCATCGGCGACCGTCAGACACAGTTCATCGTCTTCCAACGCCAGCGTCAGTTCCACAGTATGCGCCTGAGCATGACGCATCACATTGGTCAGCGCTTCCTGCAGAATGCGGAACAGACCGATCGCCTTGGCGTCGCTGAGCGTCGGCAGATTGTCCGGTACCCGCACCAGACACGGAATTTGTGTGCGCGCTTCAAATCGCCGCGCCTGCCACTCGATCGCCGATGCAATCCCGGCATCCAGAATCGGCGGGCGCAATGCGGTCGCGACATCGCGGACCAACTGGAACAATTGAGCGATCAGACGTTTCATGCTGTTCAGCCGTTCGTTCAGACCCGGGTCGAGTTGCGCGTAGGCCAATTCGCACATCGATGTCTCCAGTTTCAGCACCGTGAGCATCTGGCCCAACTCATCGTGCACTTCGCGAGCGATGCGCGCTTTCTCTTCTTCGCGCACGCTCTCCAGGTGCGCCGACAGTTCACGCAGTTGTTCGCGCGAGGCCGCCAGTTCGAGTTCGATGCGTTTACTTTCGCTGATGTCCCAGACGATGCCGTCCCACACGTAAGCGCCGTCTTCCAGTTGCCGGGTGATTGCTTTGATCTCGGCCCAGCGCTGCTCGCCTTGTCGGGTGACGATTCGGCCCTGCCATGACCAGTCGCTGTCAGTGTCGAGCGCTTGGTCCTGGGTGCGGTGATAACTGGCTTTGTCGTCGGGATGCACCAGACTGCGCAAGCCCATGTCGCGATGGGCGATGGCGGCGGGCGCGTAACCCACCAGACTCTCGCTGCCCTCGCTGATGTAGGCAAAGTCGATCTGCCCGGTGACAGGCGCCCGCTCCAGACGAAACACCAGCCCCGGGACGTTGGCGGCGATGCCTTGCAGGCGCGCTTCACTTTCCTGCAGCGCCGCCAATGCGCGGCGGCGGTCGGTGACGTCGGTGAGGTAGACCACCAGGTATTCACTGTCGCGAAAACGCAGAAAACTCAGTGACACATCGGCGGGCAAAACACTGCCATCGGCGCGCACGCAGCTGGTTTCGAAACTCAATGGCCCTTCCTCACTGGCCCGCGCACGCTTCCACAGATTGAGCCAGCGGTCCATGTGCAGGCCGGGCTCGAAGTCGATCAGCGGCCGCTCAAGCAAACCGCCGGCGGGATAACCGAGCATGACTTCGGCCGCTCGGTTGGCGTAGCGCACATGGCTGTCCCAGTTGACCCAAAGGATGCCGACCGTACTTTGATCGATGGAGAACTGCGTCAACCGCAACGCTTCCTCACTGGCAGCGCGTTGGGCGATATCTTCGCGGGCGGCGAGCAAGCGTTGTTCGAGGCTGTGCTGCTGGCGACGCTGCCACAACACAATGGCTACACAACTGAGTAGCATCACCGCGAACAAAAGGCTGAGGTTCTGCCAGAACCCCGGCGACTCCGACAGCCGCGGGTATTTCGGCTGTAGCCATTGATTGTGCAGGTGCTCCAGATCCTTGGCCGGGATGGCGCGCAACGCACTCTGGACGATCGCGGCCAGCTCTGGCCAATCCCGGCGCGAGGCCACGCGTAAAAGTTGCGGCAGGCCGATATCGCCGACCACCACCATTTCAGCGAACTCCGGCTCCACGGACAAGCGCCCCAACTGCGCTTCATCGACCACCGCGTAAGACGCTTGCTGGCTGAGCAGCAACTGCAAGGCCTGACGCTCCAGCGGCACGCCTTGCAGATTCAGGTGCGGATAGTTGCTGCGCAGATAATCGGCGGTGGTACTCGGCATGCGCACGGCGACGCGCGTCTGGCTGTCGAGTTTTTCCAGATCGACTGCGCCGCTGCTTTTCTGATCGCTGACCACCAGTTGCGGCACGCGCATGTAAGGATCGGAAAAATGCCAAAGCCTCAGAGCGCTGGGGGTTTGGCTGAGGCCGGGGGCAATGTCGATTTCGCCGTCGCGCAAAGCGCTTTCCAACTGCCCGAGGTCCTGAAAGTTGCGCCAGCTCATTTCCACGCCCAGCGTTTTCGCCAGCAGCTTCATCAACTCGACGTTAGCACCGGACAGCCGCTGCAAACGTCGGTCGTAGGTCGCGTACGGGGCCTGCAACACCAGGCCAACGCGCAGCTCATTGTGTTGCGCCAGCCATTGTTGCTGGCTCGCTGACAGCTGAGGGACATGCGCGGCTGGCGCAGGCGCCGCCCAGCCCATCAAGGGAAACCACAACCAGCCGATAACCCACAGGCAGCAAACTCGCTTCATTGAAGTCTCATACACTGACAAATTCTGACCAACCCATTAGGCTGCCGGGATACTTTCTGGCCTGGAATGACCGATGCCCTTTGTTTACCGCCTGGCAATGCCAGCATTGTGCCTGTCGCTGATCCTGCCTTGTGCGTTTTCCGTTAACGCCGCCGATCCGGCACCCGCCGCCGCGGCGGAAAAACCTGCCGAAGACAAACCCGCTGAACGCCAGCCATTGCTTGAGCGTAGTCAGGAAGAAGCGGCAGCACTCGGGCGCACGATTGCGGCGCAAGAGCAGCAACAGTTGCAGGCCGGAGGCGACACATTTCTTGCCCTGTGGAAAACCGCCAACACTGCCGAGCCCAAGGGTGCGGTGATTATCGTCCCCGGCGCGGGTGAAACCGCTGACTGGCCGCAGGCAATCGGCCCGTTGCGGCGCAAATTGCCAGACGCAGGATGGAGCAGCCTGAGTATCACCCTGCCGGACCTGCAAACAGATGTCATCGCGCCGCGCGTCGTCGAGCCCGCTGCCGCAGCAAAAGCGCCGGAAACCGGGAGCAAGGATGCGACCACCGCACAACCGATCGAACAGGCAGCAGGCGGTGAAGCCGAAGTTGCCGATCAAGTCGTCGCCGACACCGTGGAAGAACAGGAAAAAGCCGACGGCGAGCGAATCTTCGCGCGCATCGACGCGGCCATTGCTTACGCCGAACAGCAAAGTGCACGCAGTATCGTCGTGCTCGGCCACGGTACCGGGGCCTATTGGGCGGCACGTTATCTGAGCGAGAGACAGAGCGCACAGGTAGAGAAGCTGGTAATGGTGGACGCGCAAACGCCAGCCAGGGCCAAACCGCCGCTCGCTGAACTGACGCCGACCCTGAAACTGCCGACCGCGGATATTTTCTACATGGACAAGCCGACGGATCGCAATGCCGCACTGGAACGCATGCAGGCCAGCAAGCGTTTGAAGACGTCGTCGTTCAGCCAGGTTGCGCTGCGGGCCTTGCCCGATAAAAGAGCTGAACAGGAGCAATTGTTCCGCCGGGTGCGCGGCTGGTTGAGCCCACAAAATACGGACTGATAAAAGCAAAAGATCGCAGCCTTCGGCAGCTCCTACAGGAAAAATGCATTCCAAAGGCAGGAGCTGCCGAAGGCTGCGATCTTTTGATCTTCAAGGGTCAGCGAAAATCTCGCCGCTGCCGAATCAACGTATACGCATTGTGCAACTCACGCGTCCGCTCGGTCGCCTCACGCACTTGCGCTGCCGTGGCCCCCGTACCGGCAATCTTGTCCGGATGATGTCGACTCAACAGGCGCCGGTAAGCGCGCTTGATCTGCGCGGGCTCACTGGTCGCCGATACGCCAAGCAATTTCATCGCTTCCTGATAACTCACCGCCGCACTGACGGTTGGCCGCTTGCCCGGTTCGTAATCACTTGCGAGCGCTTGCACTTGCTGCGGCGTCCAGCCCAGCCACTTGCCCCACTGCGCCAGCAATTCACGCTCGCTGACACCCGCGCGGCCGTCGGCCCAGACCATCCGCCAACAGGCGCGCAACACGCCCTCGGCAGCGTGCGGCTGGGCACTGAGACGGCGCAGGTAACCACGCAGACTGTCGCTGCCGGCCTTGCCACGATTGAACGCCGCGATCGCCCGACGCATCGCCGGGTCGCTCATCTCCAGCGCGCGCATTTCGTTGCGCGCCTGCTGGATATGCCCGTCGGTGACCCGACCGTCGCTCTTCGCCAAGCGCCCGAGCAGCACAAACAACAGTTCGTCGTTACGCAACATCGGCCGACCGCCGAGCTTTTCCCGTAAATGCCCCCAGCTTTGCAAATGCAGCCGCCGATCCAGCGCCTGCCCCAACAAAGCGCCAAGCATGGCCCCCGGAATGCTGGCGATCGCATACCCCACTCCGGCTCCAATCAGAGTCCCTGGCCACAACATGTCAGCGACTCGCTTCTATCAGGGTTTCAGCTTCGGCCAGACGGTCATGGGTACCCACATCGACCCAGTGACCTTTCAGGCGCTCGCCCGACACTTCGCCGTCAGCCATGGCTTTGCGTAACAGCGGCGCGAGCTTGAAGGCGCCAGCGTTGCAACCATCGAACAGCTGCGGATGAAGCACGGCGATGCCGCTGTAGGTCAGAGTCGCTGCATCAGGCTCGCCGTCCTGCACTTTCCCATCGACCAGCATGAAATCACCGTTCGGGTGATGCGCCGGATTGTCGGCCAGCACCAAATGCGCCAGGCCATTGATCGGCTGGTGCAGCACGCTGAAGTCGTAATCGGTCCAGATGTCGCCGTTGACCACCACAAACGCATCGTCGCCGAGCAGCGGCAGCGCACGGAAAATCCCGCCGCCGGTTTCCAGTGGCTCGCCTTCCGGCGAATACTGAATGCTCAGCCCGAAGCGCGAGCCGTCCCCCAGGTAATCTTCGATCTGTTGACCGAGCCACGCGTGGTTGATGACGATCTCGTTGAAGCCGGCGGCCGCGAGGGCGCGCAAGTGATATTCGATCAGCGGTACACCGCCGGCGCGCACCAGCGGTTTCGGCGTGGTCAGGGTCAGCGGGCGCATGCGCTCGCCTTTGCCCGCCGCGAGAATCATTGCCTTCATGCCGTCGCTCCAGCACGCAAGCTGCTGAACAGCGCTTGCAGTTCCGCCAGCTCGGGGCGACGAGCGATCACTGCTTCTATATAGGAGAAGAAGCGCGGCACGTCGGCCAGATAGCGTGGCTTGCCGTCGCGATGACAGATGCGCGCAAAGATGCCGATGACTTTCAGATGGCGCTGCACGCCCATCAGGTCGCTGGCACGCAGGAAGTCTTCGAAATCTGCCTGCACTGGAATGTCCAGCGCCGAAGCTTGCTGCCAATAACTTTCCAGCCAGCCGCGCACGCGCTCTTCAGGCCAACTGAGGAAGGCGTCCTTGAACAGGCAGGTCACGTCGTAAGTCACCGGACCATAGACCGCGTCCTGGAAATCCAGCACGCCGGGGTTCGGTTCGCTGAGCATCAGGTTGCGCGGCATGTAGTCGCGGTGCACCAACACTTTCGGCTGAGCCAGAGCGCTGTCGATCAGCAAGTCGCTGATGCGGTGCCACTGTTGCTGTTGTGCCGAATCGAATTCGACGCCCAGTTCATGTTTCACGTACCACTCGGGGAACAATTCCAGCTCGCGGCGCAGCAGAGCGACGTCATAGCTCGGCAGCGGCGCGACCATCGGCAATTGCTGAAATGCCAGCAAGGCTTGCAGGGCATCGGCAAATAACGCGTCGGCATTTTCACCGTCAATTACGTCGAGATAGGTCTTGTTGCCCAGGTCATTGAGCAAAAGAAATCCGCGTTCGAGGTCTTCGGCATAAATTTTCGGCACATTTATTTCGGACTTCGCCAGCAAAAAAGCAATATCCACAAACGGTTTGCAGTTTTCCTGAGGCGGTGGCGCGTCCATCACGACGAAGCTGCGACCGCCGCCCTCCCAGCGAAAATAACGGCGGAAACTCGCGTCGCTGCTGGCCGCAGTCAACGTAGCCGGGGGCACGGAGCCCCAAGCCTGATCAGCAAAGAGGATTGCCAACTGCTCATCGAGCCAAACTTTCAGGTGTTGCAAGCGTACATCTTGATCAGGCATTGCAAGGGTCTCCGACGGCGCTAGCCGTCAAGCGGGTCATGCTTTATTATCCAGCATCTTTTTCAGACCATCGAGAGGCGTGCGGCCCACACCGCGGGCAGATGGCACGCAGGAAGCCCGGACTAATAAGATGGCATTGAAATCCCCCGCGTTTCGTAAAAAATTTCCGTTGTTGGTAACCGGCAGTCTGCTGGCTATGCAACCTCTGGCCAGTCAATTCGTTGTCGCCGCCGAGCAGTATGACTGCTCCGTCTCGGCTACGGGTGGTTGGGCGTGTGCGCCCAAGTCGCCGGCAGCCGCGTTGCCGCCGCGTCCCGTACATGACGGCACCGCCGTCAGTGCCAGCGGCGCAGCTGCGGCCGAAGACGGTTCGGTTGCCGACACAGCCCCTAAAACGGCACTGGTCACCGAAGCCAAGGGCCGCGGTTTGAAATCCCGTAGCGAAGACTTCAGTCACCTCGACTGGGTTCCGCGCGAGAAGCTCACCGCCGCCCAATTGGCCGAGACCGGCCCGTATTGCTCCGGCGCGTACATCGAGCCGACTCGTCCTGGCATGAACGACAAGACGAACAAAAGCGACGCTCCGACCTTTATCGGCGCGAAAGCGTCGCGCTATAACACCGATGATCAAGTCGGCACGCTGGCCGGCGACGTTGTCCTGCGTCAGGGCAGCATGCAGGTCGAATCCGACGAAGCGAGCCTGTACCAGGCCGAGAGCCGCGCCGAACTCAATGGTGATGTGCGCATCCGCGACAACGGCGCACTGATCGTCGGCGACCACGCCGATGTGCAGCTCGACACCGGTGAAGCCAAGGTCGACAACGCTGAATACGTGATGCACAAATCGCGCATCCGCGGTAACGCGCTGTACGCCAAGCGCGCGGAGAACGCGATCATCCGCTTGAAGGACGGCACGTACACCACGTGCGAACCGAACAGCAACGCCTGGCAGCTCAAGGGCAACAACATCACCTTGAACCCGGCCACCGGTTTCGGTACCGCGACCAACGTGACACTGCGGGTCAAGGACATTCCGGTCCTGTACACGCCGTACATCTACTTCCCGATCGACGATCGTCGCCAATCCGGTTTCCTGCCGCCGACCATCGGCACCGGCAGCGATACCGGTTTCATGCTGGTCACGCCGTACTACTTCAACCTGGCGCCGAACTACGATGCCACGTTGTATCCGCGGTACATGGCCAAGAAAGGCCTGCTGATGGAAGGCGAATTCCGTTACCTGACGAAGTCCAGCGAAGGCCAGTTCGGTGCGGCGTACCTGAACGACGAGGACGACGAGCGCAAAAACCAGACCGATTACGAAAAAACCCGCTACATGTACAACTGGCAGCACAAGGGTGGTCTGGACTCGCGCGTGCTCACTCAGGTTGACTACACCAAGATCAGCGATCCGTATTACTTCCAGGATCTGATGAGTGATCAGATTGGCGTCAAGAGCGAGGATTTCGTCAACCAACAGGGTTCGGTGACTTATCGTGGCGACAGCTACACGGCGCGCCTGAACGCTCAGGCGTATCAGCTGGCGACCGTATCGAACATCACGCCTTATGATCGTCTGCCGCAGATTACCTTCAATGGTCGGCTACCCTACGATCCGCAAGGCTTGCGCTTCGACTACGAGACCGAAATCGTTCGCTTCGATCGTGATCTCAAAGACGGCAACTTCGTCAACGAAGATGGCACAGTAGAGCGTCGACTCGATAACAACGTGTTTGGGCTGGGCCGGGCCAATGGTGATCGTCTGAACGTGAAACCAGGCGTCAGCCTTCCGCTGGATTGGACCTATGGTTTCCTGAAGCCTTCGATCAAGTACCAGTACACCCAATATCAGCTTGACCTCGACGGCACAGGCAAGTCCCAAATCGCCAGCTTGAGCCCTGAGCAGCAAAAGCTGAACGGCAGGTTCGACAGCAATCAGAATCGCGGCGTCCCGATCGTCAGCATCGACAGCGGTCTGTACTTCGATCGCAACACGTCCTGGTTCGGCAAGGACTACCGCCAGACATTGGAGCCTCGCCTGTTCTACCTCTATGTACCCGAGAAAGACCAAGGGGACATTCCGGTATTCGACACCGGCGAATACACCTTCAACTATGCATCCCTGTTCCGCGACAACCGCTTCTCCGGCGCCGACCGTGTCGGTGACGAGAACAAGCTGTCGCTGGGCGTGACCAACCGCTGGATTGAAGAAAACGGTTTCGAACGTCAGCGGATCAGTGTCGGTCAGGCGCTGTATTTCAAGGACCGCAAGGTTCAGCTTCCTGGTATCGATGCGAGCACTCGCCAAGACTCCCAGGCCAATGTTTCGCCGTACGCGCTTGAGTACGAATACCGCTGGAACCGCGATTGGCGCACCACAGCCGACTATAACTGGGATCCGGACAGCCGCAGCCCTCGCTCCGGCAGTGCGATGTTCCACTATCAGCCGGAAGACAACCCGAACAAAGTCATCAACGCCGGTTATCGCTATCGCAATGACCAGGTCCGTTATGACCAGAACACCGGTCGCTGGTCGGTGGGTGGTGGTGACTACGGCAGCCCTGGCCAACCTGGCTATGTGAAGGACTACTACAAGATCCAGCAGCATGACTTCTCGGTCATCTGGCCGATCGTTCCGCAGTGGAACGCCATCAGTCGCTGGCAGTACGACTACAACCGCAACCGTACGCTGGAAGCCTTCGGTGGTTTCGAATATGACAACTGCTGCTGGAAACTGCGCCTGATCAACCGTTACTGGGTCAGCTTTGACGAAAACAGTCAGAACGCCCCGGAAAACGAAAAAGGCGACCACGGCGTCTTCCTCCAAATTGTTCTGAAGGGGCTCGGCGGCCTGACTGGCGCCAAGGTAGAGAGTTTCCTCGACAAAGGCATCCAAGGTTATCGTCAACGTGAAGACCAAGCTTTCTGATTGTCTGCGCCCGCTGATGCTGGGCGCGCTGTTCCTGGGTACTGCGGCAAACGCCGCGGTACAGTCCATCGATAAAGTGGTAGCGATCGTCGACAACGATGTGGTCATGCAGAGCCAACTGGATCAACGCGTCCACGAAGTTCAGCAGACCATCGCCAAGCGTGGCGGCGGTCTGCCGCCTCCGGGCGTGCTGGATCAACAGGTGCTCGAGCGCCTGATCGTCGAAAATCTGCAACTGCAGATTGGCGAGCGTTCCGGCATCCGCATTACCGATGAAGAACTGAACCAGGCTGTCGGCACCATTGCCCAGCGCAACAACATGTCGATCGACCAGTTCCGCGCCGCTCTGGCTCGCGACGGCCTGAACTATGACGACGCCCGTGATCAGATCAAGCGCGAAATGATCATCAGCCGTGTGCGTCAGCGCCGTGTGGCAGAACGCATCCAGGTCTCCGAGCAGGAAGTGAAGAACTTCCTCGCCTCGGATCTGGGCAAGATGCAACTTTCTGAAGAGCTGCACCTGGCCAACATCCTGATCCCGACGCCGGAGAGCGCCAACTCTGACGCGATTCAAAGCGCCGCACGTCAGGCCATGGAGGTCTACCAGCAACTCAAGCAAGGCGCTGACTTCGGTCAGATGGCCGTTGCGAAATCGGGTAGCGACAACGCGCTGGAAGGCGGCGACATGGGCTGGCGTAAAGCCGCTCAATTGCCACCGCCGTTCGACCGCGAGTTGAGCAGCATGGCTGTCGGCGACATCACTCAGCCTGCGCGCACGCCGGGCGGCTTCATCATCTTGAAGCTGCTGGGCAAACGCGGTGGCGAAGCGCAGATGCGTGATGAAGTGCATGTACGCCACATTCTGGTCAAGCCAAGTCCGATCCGCGACGAAGCCAAGACCAAGGCGCTGGTGCAATCGCTGTATGACCGTATCCTGGCGGGTGAAGATTTCGCCGAACTGGCGAAAAACTATTCCGAAGACCCAGGCTCGGCCCTCAACGGCGGCGATCTGAACTGGATCGACCCGAACGCACTGGTGCCGGAATTCCGCGAAGTGATGGCCTCGACCCCGCAAGGTCAGCTGTCCAAGCCATTCCAGACCCAATACGGCTGGCACGTTCTGGAAGTCATGGGCCGTCGTGCCACGGACAGCACAGAACAAGCCCGCGAGCAGCAAGCCACGACCGTACTGCGTAACCGCAAATACGATGAAGAGCTGCAAACCTGGCTGCGTCAGATCCGTGACGAAGCTTACGTAGAAATCAAACTCCCTGGTGCAGACCAGGCAGCGCAGTGAAACCCAAGCGTTTCGCGCTGACCCCCGGCGAACCAGCCGGCATCGGTCCCGACCTGTGCCTGCTGCTCGCCTCGCAAGCCCAGCCACATCCTCTGATAGCCATCACCAGCCGCGACCTGCTCAATGAGCGGGCCGCGCAGCTGGGGCTGGCCGTCAATTTGCTGGATGTCGCGCCTGATCACTGGCCCGACGTGCCGGCGCCGGCCAACAGCCTGTACGTTTGGGATACGCCGCTGAGCGCCGCCGTGATTGCCGGTCAGCTGGACCAGAGCAACGCTGCCTTTGTCCTCGAAACCCTGACGCGCGCAGGCAACGGCTGCCTGAACGGCGACTTCGCCGGGATGATTACCGCTCCTGTGCATAAAGGCGTGATCAACGACTCAGGCATCGCGTTTTCCGGGCACACTGAATTTCTTGCCGACCTGACCCATACCGCACAAGTGGTGATGATGCTTGCCACCCGCGGTTTGCGCGTGGCGCTGGTAACGACCCATCTGCCCCTGCGCGAGATTGCCGATGCGATCACGCCAGAACGGCTGGAGCGGGTCACGCGGATTCTGCACAGCGACCTGCAAAACAAATTCGGCATCGCCCAGCCACGCATCCTGGTGTGCGGACTCAACCCGCACGCTGGCGAAGGCGGACATCTGGGCCATGAAGAAATCGACATCATCGAACCCACCTTAGAGCGCCTGCGCGGCGAGGGCATGGACCTTCGTGGCCCGCTGCCTGCCGACACTCTGTTTACCCCCAAATATCTGGAGCACTGCGACGCAGTGCTGGCGATGTACCACGACCAGGGCCTGCCTGTGCTGAAGTACAAAGGCTTCGGTGCTGCCGTCAACGTGACGCTGGGCCTGCCGATCATCCGTACATCGGTCGACCACGGCACTGCCCTGGACCTGGCCGGCAGCGGCAAGATCGACACCGGCAGCCTGCAAGTCGCCCTGGAAACCGCCTACCAGATGGCCGAGACCCGTTTATGACCGAGCAATACCAACACAAGGCGCGCAAGCGCTTTGGCCAGAACTTCCTGCACGATGCCGGCGTTATCGACCGCATCCTGCGCTCCATCAGCGCCAAACCCGACGACCGCCTGCTGGAAATCGGTCCGGGCCAGGGCGCATTGACCGCCGGTTTGCTCAACTCCGGCGCGCAGCTTGATGTGGTGGAACTGGACAAAGACCTGATCCCGATCCTCAACGACCAGTTCGCCGGCAAAAGCAATTTCAACCTGCACCAGGGCGACGCACTGAAGTTCGATTTCAACACGCTCAATGCGGCGCCGAACAGCCTGCGCGTTGTCGGTAACTTGCCGTACAACATCTCGACACCACTGATTTTTCACCTGCTGAATAACGCCGGCATCATTCGCGACATGCACTTCATGCTGCAGAAAGAAGTGGTCGAGCGTCTGGCGGCGGGTCCGGGTGGCGGTGATTGGGGTCGTTTGTCGATCATGGTTCAGTACCACTGCCGCGTCGATCACCTGTTCAACGTAGGTCCGGGTGCTTTCAACCCGCCGCCGAAAGTCGATTCGGCCATCGTCCGTCTGGTGCCGCACGCCGTACTGCCGCACCCTGCCAAGGACCATCGCCTGCTCGAGCGTGTGGTTCGTGAAGCGTTCAATCAGCGTCGCAAAACCCTGCGCAATACGCTCAAGCAATTGCTCAGCAACGCCGAAATCGAAGCCGCCGGTGTCGATGGCAGCCTGCGTCCGGAACAACTGGATCTGGCCGCATTCGTGCGTCTGGCCGATCAGCTCGCCGTCCAGGTCCCGGCCTCCCCTGCCGCAGACTGACAAACGATGAACGCTATCGGGCAGGACGCCACTCTGGTTTACTGCCCGATACTTGCCTAGACTGACTCACCATCAGCTACGCCCCGCGTTCCGCTTCGTTTAAGGCCTTTTGCATGTCCGATTCCCGTTACCAGGTCGATGTCAGCGTCGTCACCCACTATCTGGCAGACCAATCGCAACCCGAGCACGATCGCTTCGCCTTCGCCTACACCATCACCGTGCAGAACAACGGCCAGATTCCGGCCAAGCTTTTGTCGCGGCACTGGGTGATCACCGATGGCGACGGCCATGTCGAAGAAGTCCGTGGCGCCGGAGTAGTTGGCCAGCAGCCGTTGATCGCCGCAGGCAAAAGCCACACCTACAGCAGTGGCACGGTGATGACCACCAAGGTCGGCACCATGCAAGGCACCTACGAAATGCTTGCTGACGATGGCAAACACTTCGATGCCGTCATAAAGCCGTTCCGCCTTGCAGTGCCCGGAGCCCTGCACTGATGACGACATACGCCGTCGGTGACCTGCAGGGCTGCCTCGAACCGCTGAAATGCCTGCTCAATCAAGTCGCATTCGACCCGAAGCTCGATCGACTGTGGCTGGTCGGCGATCTGGTCAACCGCGGCCCGCAATCCCTGGAGACCTTGCGTTTTCTCTATGCCATGCGCGATTCGCTGGTTTGCGTGCTGGGCAACCATGACCTGCACCTGTTGGCTGCGGCGAAGAACATCGAACGGCTGAAAAAAAGCGACACGCTGCGCGAGATCATTGAGGCGCCAGACGGCCCACAGCTGATGGAGTGGCTGCGCCAGCAGAAGCTGATGCACTACGACGAAATGCGTGATGTCGCTATGGTGCACGCAGGCATTCCTCCGCAATGGTCGCTGCGCCGCGCGCTGAAGTGTGCGGCTGAAGTCGAAACGGCCCTGCGCGACGATAATGTGTTCCCCGCGTACCTCGACGGCATGTATGGCAACGAACCAGCGAAGTGGGACAACGACCTCAAAGGCATCGACCGCCTGCGCGTCATCACCAATTATTTCACGCGCATGCGCTTCTGCACGGCCGAGGGCAAGCTCGATCTCAAGAGCAAGGAAGGCCTCGACACCGCGCCACCGGGTTACAAACCCTGGTTCCAGCACAAGGAGCGCAAGACCAAAGGCCTGCGTATCATTTTCGGCCACTGGGCGGCGCTCGAAGGCAATATCCATGAGCCGGGCATTTCGGCGCTGGACACCGGGTGTGTCTGGGGCGGCAGCCTGACTCTGATGAACGTTGACAGTGGTGAGCGCCTGCCTTGCAAATGCGACGAGCATGGCGGTATCGCGTCAACGGTCGCTCCACTTATCCCCAAAACCGATCCGCTGAGCGCCCCGCGTTAAACTGGACGTTCAGCCGAGCAACAGGAACCCGCCATGAGCGAATTCAAAAGAATCCCCCCAGAGCAGGCCCAGGCACTGCGTGAACAAGGCGCCGTCGTGGTCGACGTCCGCGATCCGGCAACGTTCGCCGCGCTGCACATCAGCGGCTCGAAACATCTGGATAACCATTCACTGCACGCTTTCATTCAAGACGCCGACCTCGATGCGCCGACCGTAGTGGTTTGCTATCACGGCAATTCCAGCCAAAGCGCGGCCGCGTACCTGATCGGCCAAGGATTCTCCGACGTCTACAGCATGGATGGCGGTTTTGAGCTGTGGCGTACGACCTATCCTTCGGAAACTGCGCAAGGCAGCGACGAATAATTTTTTTGTCAGGCGCAGGCCCCGGCTTCCGCGGGCCCGCGCGGGGCAGACGAACGGTCTGCCACAACTAATTACGTATCTCGCCTTTACCTGCCGAATTCCCAACTATCCTTAAGCGCAGGCCATCCAA
Source organism: Pseudomonas fluorescens (assembly GCF_900636825.1). NCBI lineage: Bacteria > Pseudomonadati > Pseudomonadota > Gammaproteobacteria > Pseudomonadales > Pseudomonadaceae > Pseudomonas > Pseudomonas fluorescens. The sequence goes on from NZ_LR134318.1 coordinate 5,371,280, forward strand.
ATCAGGGGAGAGCCGGTACACCGGCGCACGGGTCATCGGGAGTGACTTTCGCGATTGTCGATCGTGGAAGTGTTCTGGGGGGTAAACAAACAGCTGTGAAAACGGTTGTTTGCCAGCATCGACTGAGTGATCCGGCGTCGGCTCCACGTATCGAGCGAGGTGACGTCATGAGTATCTTTAGCCACTTCCAACAACGCTTCGAGTCCACACGCCAGGAAGAATTCTCGCTGCAAGAGTACCTGGAGCTGTGCAAGAAGGACCGCAGCGCCTACGTTTCCGCCGCCGAGCGCCTACTGCTGGCCATCGGCGAACCGGAACTGCTCGACACCTCGACCAATTCGAGGCTGTCGCGCATCTTCTCCAACAAGGTGATCCGGCGCTATCCGGCCTTTGAAGACTTCCACGGGATGGAAGAATGCATCGACCAGATCGTCTCGTATTTCCGCCACGCCGCCCAAGGCCTGGAAGAGAAGAAACAGATCCTTTATCTGCTCGGCCCCGTCGGCGGCGGCAAGTCGTCGCTGGCCGAGAAGCTGAAACAGCTGATTGAAAAGGTGCCCTTCTACGCGATCAAGGGCTCGCCGGTATTCGAGTCGCCACTGGGTCTGTTCAACGCCACCGAAGATGGCGCGATCCTCGAAGAAGACTTCGGCATTCCACGGCGCTACCTGAACACCATCATGTCGCCGTGGGCGACCAAACGTCTGGCCGAATTCGGCGGCGACATCAGTCAGTTCCGCGTGGTCAAACTGTACCCGTCGATCCTCAACCAGATCGCCGTGGCCAAGACCGAACCGGGCGACGAGAACAACCAGGACATCTCGGCACTGGTGGGCAAGGTAGACATCCGCAAACTCGAGGAATATCCACAGAACGACGCCGATGCCTACAGTTATTCCGGTGCGCTGTGCCGGGCCAACCAGGGCCTGATGGAATTCGTCGAAATGTTCAAGGCACCGATCAAGGTGCTGCACCCGTTGCTGACCGCCACTCAGGAAGGTAACTACAACAGTACCGAAGGCCTCGGCGCGATTCCGTTTACCGGGATCCTGCTCGCTCACTCCAACGAATCGGAATGGCACACCTTCCGCAACAACAAGAACAACGAAGCGTTCATCGACCGGATCTACATCGTCAAAGTGCCGTACTGCCTGCGCGTCAGCGATGAGGTGAAGATCTACGACAAACTGCTGTTCAACAGCTCCCTGGCCAAAGCGCACTGCGCGCCCGACACCCTGAAGATGCTCGCTCAGTTCACCGTGCTGTCGCGCCTCAAGGAGCCGGAAAATTCCAACATCTATTCGAAGATGCGCGTGTACGACGGCGAGAACCTCAAGGACACCGATCCAAAGGCCAAGTCGATTCAGGAGTATCGCGATTCGGCCGGTGTCGACGAAGGCATGAACGGTCTGTCGACCCGCTTTGCGTTCAAGATCCTGTCCAAGGTCTTCAACTTCGATCCACATGAAATCGCCGCCAACCCGGTGCACTTGCTCTATGTGCTGGAACAGCAGATCGAACAGGAACAATTCCAGGCCGAAACCCGCGAGCGCTATCTGCGCTACCTGAAAGAATACCTGGCGCCGCGTTATATCGAGTTCATCGGCAAAGAAATTCAGACCGCTTATCTCGAGTCCTACAGCGAATACGGCCAGAACATCTTCGACCGTTACGTGCTGTATGCGGACTTCTGGATTCAGGATCAGGAATACCGCGATCCGGAAACCGGCGAGATCCTGAACCGCGTAGCGCTGAACGAAGAACTGGAAAAGATCGAGAAACCGGCCGGTATCAGCAATCCGAAGGATTTCCGCAACGAGATCGTCAACTTCGTCCTGCGCGCCCGGGCCAACAACAACGGCAAGAACCCGACCTGGCTCAGTTACGAAAAACTGCGGGTGGTCATCGAGAAGAAAATGTTCTCGAACACCGAAGATCTGCTGCCAGTCATCAGCTTCAATGCCAAGGCGAGCAAAGAGGATCAGCAAAAGCACAACGACTTCGTTACACGAATGGTCGAACGCGGCTACACCGACAAACAGGTACGGCTTCTTTCCGAATGGTACCTACGGGTACGGAAGTCGCAGTGAGGCAGCTGCAAGCTATAAGCCACAAGCTGCAAGAACAAAGCGCTTGACCCCGAAAACACGGGCGTTCGCTTTTACTTGCAGCTTGCAGCTCAAAACTTGAAGCTCCCCGGAGGGGCCTTATGAGCTATGTGATCGACCGACGCCTGAATGGCAAGAACAAGAGCACGGTGAACCGCCAGCGTTTCCTGCGGCGTTATCGTGACCACATCAAAAAAGCAGTCGAAGAAGCGGTCAGCCGGCGTTCCATCACCGATATGGAGCACGGCGAACAGATCAGCATCCCCGGTCGCGACATCGACGAGCCGGTGCTTCACCATGGACGCGGTGGCAAGCAGACTGTGGTTCATCCCGGCAATAAGGAGTTCACTGCCGGCGAACATATCGCCCGACCACCGGGAGGTGGCGGCGGACGAGGTCCAGGCAAGGCCGGCAATTCCGGCGAAGGCATGGACGAGTTTGTTTTCCAGATCACTCAGGAAGAGTTTCTCGAATTCATGTTCGAAGACCTCGAACTGCCGAACCTGGTCAAACGCAACCTGAGCGGCACCGACACGTTCAAAACCGTGCGTGCCGGGATCAGCAACGAAGGTAACCCGTCACGGATCAACATCATCCGCACGCTGCGCTCGGCACACGCACGGCGTATTGCCTTGTCCGGCAGCAGCCGGGCGAAACTGCGCGAGGCCAAACTGGAACTTGAACGTCTGAAACGCGAAGAGCCGGACAACTTCGGCGACATTCAGGAGCTCGAGGCAGAAATTGAAAAGCTCAGCGCGCGCATCCATCGCGTGCCGTTCCTCGATACGTTCGACTTGAAATACAACTTGCTGATCAAACAGCCCAACCCCAGCTCGAAAGCCGTCATGTTCTGCCTGATGGACGTTTCCGGCTCGATGACCCAGGCAACCAAGGACATCGCCAAGCGCTTCTTCATTCTTTTGTACCTGTTCCTGAAACGGAACTACGACAAGATCGACGTCGTGTTCATCCGCCACCACACCAGCGCTCGTGAAGTTGATGAAGAGGAGTTCTTCTATTCGCGGGAAACCGGCGGGACGATCGTCTCCAGCGCATTGAAACTGATGCAGGAGATCATGGCCGAGCGCTACCCCAGCAACGAGTGGAACATCTATGCGGCGCAGGCTTCCGACGGCGATAACTGGAACGACGACTCGCCCATCTGCCGTGACATTCTGATCAACCAGATCATGCCGTTTGTGCAGTACTACACTTACGTGGAAATCACCCCGCGCGAACATCAAGCCTTGTGGTACGAGTACGAACGCATCGCTGAAGCCTTTTCTGACACTTTTGCCCAGCAGCAACTGGTCTCGGCCGGAGATATCTATCCGGTCTTCCGTGAACTCTTCCAGCGCAGGTTAGTGACATGACCGCCAAAGAGCAGAAGCGCCAACCCATTTCCACCGGCTCCGAATGGACTTTCGAGCTGATCCAGACCTATGACCGCGAGATCGCCCGTATCGCGGCCCGCTATGCGCTGGACACGTATCCCAACCAAATAGAGGTGATCACCGCCGAGCAGATGATGGATGCCTATGCGTCGGTGGGCATGCCATTGGGCTACCACCACTGGTCCTACGGCAAACACTTCCTCAGCACCGAGAAATCCTACAGCCGCGGGCAGATGGGTCTGGCGTACGAGATCGTGATCAACTCAGACCCGTGCATTGCCTATCTCATGGAAGAAAACACCATTTGCATGCAGGCGCTGGTGGTGGCGCATGCGTGCTATGGCCACAACAGCTTCTTCAAGGGCAATTACCTGTTCCGCACCTGGACCGATGCCAGTTCGATCATCGACTACCTGGTGTTTGCCAAGCAGTACATCATGCAATGCGAGGAACGCCATGGCATCGATGCCGTGGAAGACCTGCTCGATTCCTGTCACGCCTTGATGAATTACGGCGTCGATCGCTACAAACGTCCTTATCCGATTTCCGCCGAGGAAGAACGCCGCCGGCAAAAAGATCGCGAAGAGCACATGCAGAAGCAGATCAACGATCTGTGGCGCACCATTCCCAAAGGCGCGGACAAATACAGCGACAAGGACAATGCGCGATTCCCGGCAGAACCGCAGGAAAACATCCTTTACTTCATCGAAAAGCACGCCCCACTGCTGGAGCCATGGCAGCGTGAGATCGTGCGCATCGTACGCAAGATCGCCCAATATTTTTATCCACAGCGGCAGACGCAAGTGATGAACGAAGGATGGGCAACGTTCTGGCACTACACGTTGATGAACGACCTCTATGACGAAGGCCTGGTTACCGACGGCTTCATGATGGAGTTTCTGACGTCGCACACCAGCGTGGTGTTCCAGCCTGGCTTCGACAGTCCTTACTACAGCGGCATCAATCCTTATGCCCTGGGCTTTGCCATGTATCGCGACATCCGACGGATGTGTGAAGAACCTACCGAGGAGGATCGGCACTGGTTCCCGGATATCGCTGGCAGTGACTGGCTGTCGACCATCAAGTTCGCCATGAGTAGCTTCAAGGACGAGAGTTTCATCCTGCAATACCTGTCGCCGAAGGTAATCCGCGATCTGAAACTGTTCAGCATTCTCGATGATGATCAGAAGGACGATCTGCTGGTGCCGGCGATCCATGACGAACCCGGCTACCGGATCATTCGCGAGACGCTCGCCGCCCAGTACAACCTCGGCAATCGCGAACCGAACGTGCAGATCTACAGCATTGATCGGCGCGGTGACCGATCACTGACCTTGCGCCACCAGCAGCATGACCGCAAACCGTTGGGCGACTCTACCGAGGAGGTACTCAAACACCTGCACCGCTTGTGGGGCTTCGATATTCATCTGGAAACCCTGCAGGGAGATCAGATCATGAAAACCCATCATGTACCGCCACGTGGTGAACACAGCGAAGGGGATTACGGTCGACTCGATCTGGCCGTGATACATCTTTGATCCGCTTTCGGCCGCCGAAAGCCTGACGCAAGGGTTATCCTGTCAGGCTAACGGAGGTTTTCTATGCAGGTTTACAAGGTTGGCGGTGCGGTACGTGATCGCCTGTTGGGGTTGCCGGTTACAGACGTAGATCGAGTGGTGGTCGGCGCCACGACCGAAGAAATGCTCGCGCAGGGTTTTCGACCAGTCGGCGCCGATTTCCCGGTGTTTCTTCATCCGAAGACCGGCGAGGAATACGCCCTAGCCCGTACTGAGCGCAAGAGTGGCCGGGGATATGGCGGCTTTACCTTTTATGCCAGCCCCGAAGTCACGCTGGAAGAAGACCTGATCCGTCGTGATCTCACCATCAACGCGATGGCCGAGGATGATCAGCTCAATCTGACCGATCCCTATCATGGCCAGCGCGATCTCGAAGCGCGAATCCTGCGCCACGTTTCCCCGGCATTCGCCGAAGATCCCTTGCGAGTCTTGCGCGTTGCCCGCTTCGCCGCACGTTACGCCGGATTGAGATTTACCGTTGCCGACGAAACACTGGAACTGATGCGTCAGCTTAGCGAGTCCGGCGAACTGCAAGCGTTGACCGCGGAGCGCAGCTGGAAAGAAATTTCCCGGGCGCTGATGGAAGACTACCCGCACGTATTTATCGAAGTGCTGCGCGACTGTGGCGCACTGAAGGTATTGATGCCGGAAGTGGAGGCCTTGTTTGGTGTGCCGCAGCCAGCGATTCATCACCCGGAAATCGACACGGGCCTGCACACTTTGAGCGTGATCGAGCAGTCGGCACGCCATAAACAGCCGCTTACAGTCCGTTGGGCTTGCCTGCTGCACGACCTGGGCAAAGGTCTCACGCCGGAAGAACAATGGCCACGGCATATCGCCCATGAGCACACCGGCCTGAAGCTGATCAAAGCGGTCAACGAACGCTTCAAGGCACCGAAGGACTGTCAGGAATTGGCCTTGCTCGTCGGCAAATACCACACCCACGGTCACCGAGCGCTGGAGCTCAAGGCTTCGACGTTGCTGGAGTTGTTGCAGAGTTTTGACGTGTATCGCCGGCCGCAGCGGTTTGAAGAATTTATCGCCGCCTGCGAAATGGACGCCCGGGGCCGCAAAGGGCTGGAGCTGAGAAGTTATCCACAAGCCGATTATTTGCGCGGTGCGGCGAAGGTAGCGCGGGAAGTTGCGGTGCAGCCGTTGCTGGAGAAGGGATTCAAGGGGCCGGAGCTGGGCGAAGCGCTGAAGCGTGAACGGCTGAAGGCTTTAAAGGTTTACAAACGCAAAGGCTGATTCAAGATCAAAAGATCGTCCGATCGCGGCCCGAGCCTTCGGCAGCTCCTACACGGATATGCGTTTCTCTGTAGGAGCTGCCGCAGGCTCGGGCCGCGATCGGACGATCTTTTGCGTTTATAGATTCTGCGGGGTCAATTGCGTGCCACGCCATTCGAAGGCAACCGGCGCCAACACCTGATCAATGTGCGCCTCTGCCCACAACGTCGCGAAGCTTTTTCCCACACCCGGATGCACACGATCCGGGGCAATCAGCGACAGCGGCCACAGCACAAAAGCGTTTTTCAGAATTTCTGCCCGCGGCAAGATCAGTCCGTCGAAGTTTCCCGACAGATCGCCATACAGCAGCACGTCGATATCCAGAGGCAAGCCCTTGCGATCCGGAGCGTAACGCCCGTTGTCCGCCTCGATGAATTTCAAGCGGCGATCCAATTCGATCAATGGCAGATCGGTGTAAGCCGACACTACGAAATTGAAAAACGGTCCGCTCTTGATACCCACCGGTTGGCTCTCGAACACCGCTGAACAGCGGATATCTACCAGAAACGTCGCCAACGCATCGAGACCGGCACGCAAATGTGTTTCGCGCTCGATATTGCTACCGAGCCCGAGATAGACCTGAGTCAGCGACATCCGCGCTCGATCTCCACGCCCACGCCACCCTTGGCAGCCGGCACCGCGCCTGGCTTGGTCAGTTTCAGGCGCACCCAAGTGATATTGAATTCGGTCATCAGCACTTCGACCAGACGCTCAGCGAACGTTTCGACCAGTTGAAACTGGGCCTGCTCGGCAAAAGCCTGAATACGCGTGGAGACGCTGGCGTAGTCGAGCGCCAAGGTCAGGTCGTCACCGGCAGCGGCCGGGCGATTGTCCCAGGCGAAGCTCAGATCAAGACGCAGGCACTGGCGGATGCCGCGCTCCCAGTCATAGGCACCGATCACGGTGTCGACTTCCAGGCCCTCGATAAACACTCTGTCCAAGCACTTCTCTCCACTGCACGACAAGGGCGCAATGCGCCGTTAGAATCAGGGCGTCCTCGCCCGGAATAGTTAGCATGTTTTGGTTACTGGCGACTCTCGCCTACCTGCTCGGCTCGCTGTCCTTCGCCATTTTGCTCAGCCGCATGACCGGAAATCCGGACCCGCGAATGAGTGGCTCGGGCAATGCCGGCGCCACCAACATGCTGCGCCTGGCCGGTCGCAAGCTGGCGATCCTGACCCTGCTGGGTGATCTGTGCAAAGGCCTGGTCCCGGTGCTGATCGCCTCGGCGGCTGGCCTTTCTTTGCAAGACCAGGCCTGGATCGGCGTATGCGCCGTGATCGGTCACCTGTTCCCGCTGTACTTCCGTTTTCGTGGCGGCAAAGGTGTCGCAACCGCGGCCGGGATGCTGCTCGGCCTGTATCCGCCAGCGGCATTATTGGCCGCTTGTGCCTGGCTACTGACGTTTTACCTGACCCGCACCAGCTCGTTGGCAGCGCTGATCGCCACGCCCTTGACCCTGCCACTGCTGGCATGGCAGCGACCGGAGGCGCTGTTGCCGATGAGCGCGCTGACCTTGCTGATCGTCTGGCGCCATCGCGGCAATCTACGCGACCTGTTTGCCGGGCGCGAACGGCATTTTTAACGATCGTCCATGAGCACCGCGCATCACAGCGCTGACAATTGCTCCATCGGCCAGCGCGCCTGCACGCTGATCGCCAGACTTTCCTGCTGACCGGCCTGCAAACGCTGGCAACCGGCGAACGCGATCATCGCGCCGTTATCGGTGCAGAACTCAGGACGCGCGTAGAACACATCGCCCTGCATATCGCCGAGCATCTTTTCCAACGAGACGCGCAGGGCCTTGTTCGCACTGACACCGCCAGCAATCACCAGACGCTTCATGCCCGCCTGTTTCAGGGCGCGCTTGCACTTGATGGTCAAAGTCTCCACCACGGCCTGCTGGAACGCCAGCGCGATGTCGCAACGGGCTTGCTCGCCGTCGTCCCCGGCGCTGACGCAGTGCTGCCAGGCGTTGAGAGCAGAGGTTTTCAAACCACTGAAACTGAATTGCAGGCCCGGGCGGTCACACATCGGACGCGGAAAGGTGAAACGTCCGGCGACGCCCTTCTCGGCCAGTTTGGCGATTTCCGGCCCACCTGGATAATTGAGACCCATCATCTTCGCGGTTTTGTCGAATGCCTCACCGGCCGCATCGTCGAGCGTCTCGCCGAGCAGGCTGTAGTGACCGATGCCATCGACCTGAACCAGCTGCGTATGACCGCCGGAGACCAACAAAGCGACGAACGGGAATTCGGGCGGTTTCGGCTCCAGCATCGGTGCCAGCAAATGCCCTTCCATGTGATGCACGCCGAGTGCCGGAATGCCCCAGGCAAACGCCAGCGCTTGCGCGCAGGACGCACCCACGAGCAACGCGCCGACCAGGCCAGGACCCGCGGTGTAGGCGATCGCATCGATCTCGGTCGGCACACAGTCCGCCTCGGCCAACACCTGACGGATCAAGGGCAGCATGCGCTTGACGTGGTCACGCGAGGCCAGCTCCGGTACCACACCGCCATAGGCGCGGTGCAGGTCGATCTGGCTGAACAGTGCGTCAGCCAACAGACCGCGCTCGCTGTCATATAATGCGACGCCGGTTTCGTCGCAGGAAGTTTCTAATCCCAGTACTAGCATGGGTTTGCGCCTTGTTTAGGCTGAATTCGAAGGCGCGCATAATAGTCGCCGCGTGATGCCCCGACCAGCGGTTTTCGATCAGAGGCTTTGCATTCCGAGCGATGAGGGGTTAACATCCGCAACCCTTAAAAACCGACGTCTTCAAGTGCTCTTTTGCCGCGAGGATGTTGACCCCGGTAATGAATGAAGGTAGCTCTGGATGCCAGCCGTCAAAGTAAAAGAGAACGAACCCTTCGACGTAGCTCTGCGTCGTTTCAAGCGCTCCTGCGAAAAAGCCGGTGTACTGGCTGAAGTTCGTAGCCGCGAATTTTACGAGAAGCCAACTTCTGAGCGTAAGCGCAAGGCAGCTGCTGCTGTTAAGCGTCACGCCAAGAAAGTTCAGCGCGAACAGCGCCGCGCCGTTCGTCTGTACTAATACACAGACGTTCGTTGCAAGCTTCTTTGCCTAAGCCCGGCTCTCAGCCGGGCTAATGGCATTTGCGTAAAACGCTTGATGCTTCACCGTCGAAGCCGCAGACGCGACCAAGACGAATCTGCTTCACACGTCAGACCTGGCTCTTTTGCCAGCGGTGCACGTCTTTTCTGACGAGTCTTTCAAGGCTACTGACGAGCACACCCACTGATTCCTCTTACGACGATCAGCCCAAGGCACCTGCATGCGTGCCCGCTTTATTGAGCTATCCGAGGCCGACAACCGGCCGTCAGCGGATTCAGCGCAACACTTTCAAATAGTCGAAGACTGATAGGCACTAACGTCAGTGGATTTTCGGCAGATACACTTCCCGACAGCGATTACGCATACGACACCGGTCGAGCCGCACACTCTGTGCGTTTCCAACAATGACCCGCGTGCAGCAGCCTGTCGCAACGGACTTATTGCAGCGCAGACGACGAGAACGCCATGGCCGGGCTGATTCCCCAGAGCTTCATTGACGACCTGCTGAACCGCACCGACATCGTCGACGTGGTCAGCTCGCGCGTGCAATTGAAGAAGGCCGGCAAGAACTACACCGCCTGTTGCCCGTTTCACAAAGAAAAAACACCGTCGTTCAGCGTCAGCCCCGACAAGCAGTTCTATTACTGCTTCGGCTGCGGCGCCGGCGGTAATGCTCTCGGCTTTCTCATGGATCACGACAACCTGGATTTCCCCCAGGCCGTCGAAGATCTGGCCAAAGCCGCCGGCATGGAAATCCCCCGCGAAGAAAGTGGCCGCGAACGCAAACCGCGCCAGCCGACCGATTCGCCGCTGTACCCGCTGCTCACCGCCGCCGCCGACTTTTATCGACAGGCACTCAAGAGTCATCCGTCGCGCAAGGCTGCGGTGGATTACCTCAAGGGTCGCGGCCTGACTGGCGAGATCGCCCGGGATTTCGGCCTCGGGTTTGCACCGCCAGGCTGGGACAACCTGTTCAAGCATTTGAGCAGCGATACCCTGCAACAAAAGGCCATGATCGACGCTGGCCTGCTGATCGAGAACGCCGAAACCGGCAAACGCTATGACCGCTTCCGCGATCGCGTAATGTTTCCGATCCGCGACACCCGTGGCCGTATCATTGCGTTCGGTGGCCGCGTACTCGGCGACGACAAGCCGAAATATCTGAACTCTCCGGAAACTCCGGTATTCCATAAAGGCCAGGAACTCTATGGCCTTTATGAAGCGCGCAAGAACAACCGCAACCTCGACGAAATCATCGTCGTCGAAGGTTATATGGACGTCATCGCCCTCGCCCAGCAAGGCCTGAAAAATGCTGTGGCGACACTGGGCACGGCGACCAGCGAAGAACACTTGAAGCGCCTGTTCCGCGTCGTGCCGAACGTATTGTTCTGCTTTGACGGCGACCAGGCTGGCCGCAACGCCGCGTGGCGCGCCCTTGAGGCAACGCTGTCGAGCCTGCAGGACGGCCGCCGTGCGCGGTTCCTGTTTCTACCGGAAGGCGAAGACCCGGACACCCTGGTGCGCGCCGAAGGCACCGATGCGTTCAAGGCACGAATCAATCAGCACGCCCAGCCGCTGGCGGATTATTTTTTCCAGCAATTGACGGAAGAAGCTGACCCGCGCTCGCTCGAGGGCAAGGCGCACATGGCGACCCTCGCCGCACCGTTGATCGACAAGGTGCCAGGCGCCAACCTGCGCATCCTGATGCGGCAACGCCTGACCGAAATCACCGGCCTGAGCAGCGAAACCGTCAGCCAATTGGTGCAGAGCGCGCCGCAAGAGGCGCCGCCGGCCTACGATCCCGGCATCAATTACGACGTCATGCCGGATTACAGCGACTACCATCAGCCCCAGGCGCAGGACATATACGCGCCGCAGCAGGAATGGACGCCAAAGAAACCTGGCGCCGGCGGCAAGAAATGGGACAAAAAGCCCTGGGACAAGAATGGCAAGCGTGGTGGCGACCGCGAACAGCAGCGTCCGCGCACGCCAATTGGTGTCGAGTCACCGACCCTGACCGCCCTGCGCACATTGCTGCACCATCCGCAATTGGCCGAGCGCGTCGAGGACGCCGGGCACATTGCCGACGAAAATCAGACCAACGCCCAGCTACTTGTGGCGCTGCTCGAAGCCGTACAGAAGAATCCCAAGCTAAACTCATTTCAGTTGATCGCGCGATGGCACGGCACTGAACAGGGTCGCTTGCTCAAGGCACTGGCAGAAAAGGAATGGCTGATTGATGGAGAAAACCTTGAACAACAGTTTTTCGACACCATTACTAGCTTGTCAGCCCGCCAACGCGAGCGAAATCTTGAACAGTTACTCAGGAAAGCCCGACAAAGCGAACTGAGTATTGAAGAGAAAAATCAACTGCGCGACCTTTTAAGTCGCAATGTTTCCGCATCAAACCCGACCTCAACTGGCGCGTGAGGTCATAGCTCAGGTATAATCCTCGGCTTGTTTTTTGCCCGCCAAGACCTTCAGTGGATAGGGTGTTATGTCCGGAAAAGCGCAACAGCAGTCTCGTATTATTGAGTTGATCAAACTGGGTCGTGAGCAGAAGTATCTGACTTACGCCGAGGTCAACGACCACCTGCCCGAGGATATTTCAGATCCTGAGCAGGTGGAAGACATCATCCGCATGATCAACGACATGGGGATCCCCGTACACGAGAGTGCTCCGGATGCGGACGCCCTTATGTTGGCCGACGCCGATACCGACGAGGCCGCTGCGGAAGAAGCAGCCGCTGCGTTGGCGGCGGTGGAGACCGATATCGGTCGCACCACTGACCCGGTGCGCATGTACATGCGTGAAATGGGTACGGTCGAGCTTCTGACCCGTGAAGGCGAAATCGAAATCGCCAAGCGGATCGAAGAAGGCATTCGTGAAGTGATGAGCGCAATCGCGCACTTCCCTGGCACGGTTGACCACATTCTCTCCGAGTACACCCGCGTCACCACCGAAGGTGGTCGCCTGTCCGACGTCCTGAGCGGTTATATCGACCCGGACGACGGCATTGCGCCGCCTGCGGCAGAAGTGCCGCCGCCGGTCGATCCGAAAGCCGCCAAGGCTGCAGAGGAGACCGACGATGATGACGCCGAATCTTCCGATGACGAAGAAGAAGCCGAAAGCGGTCCGGATCCGGTCATCGCCGCACAGCGTTTTGGCGCTGTGGCCGATCAGATGGAAATCACCCGCAAGGCCCTGAAAAAGCACGGTCGCAACAACAAGGCAGCGATTGCCGAGTTGCTCGCACTGGCCGAGCTGTTCATGCCGATCAAACTGGTGCCGAAGCAATTCGAAGGCCTGGTCGAGCGTGTGCGCAGTGCCCTGGATCGTCTGCGTCAGCAAGAGCGCGCGATCATGCAGCTGTGCGTACGTGATGCACGTATGCCGCGCGCCGATTTCCTGCGCCAGTTCCCGGGCCACGAAGTCGACGAAAGCTGGTCTGACGGCCTGGCCAAAGGCAAGAGCAAGTACGCCGAAGCCATCGGTCGCGTACAGCCGGACATCCTCCGTTGCCAGCAAAAGCTGATTGCGCTGGAAACCGAGACCGGTCTGACCATTGCAGAGATCAAGGACATCAACCGTCGCATGTCGATCGGTGAGGCCAAGGCCCGCCGCGCGAAGAAAGAGATGGTTGAAGCCAACTTGCGTCTGGTGATCTCGATCGCCAAGAAGTACACCAACCGCGGCCTGCAATTCCTCGACCTGATCCAGGAAGGCAACATCGGCCTGATGAAAGCGGTGGACAAGTTCGAATACCGTCGTGGTTACAAGTTCTCGACTTATGCCACCTGGTGGATCCGTCAGGCGATCACTCGCTCGATCGCCGACCAGGCCCGCACCATCCGTATCCCGGTGCACATGATCGAGACGATCAACAAGCTCAACCGTATTTCCCGGCAGATGTTGCAGGAAATGGGTCGCGAACCGACCCCGGAAGAGCTTGGCGAGCGCATGGAAATGCCTGAGGACAAGATCCGCAAGGTATTGAAGATCGCTAAAGAGCCGATCTCCATGGAAACGCCGATCGGTGATGACGAAGACTCCCATCTGGGTGACTTCATCGAAGACTCGACCATGCAGTCGCCAATCGATGTCGCCACAGTTGAGAGCCTCAAGGAAGCGACTCGCGAAGTACTGTCCGGCCTTACTGCCCGTGAAGCCAAAGTACTGCGCATGCGTTTCGGTATCGACATGAACACCGACCATACGCTCGAAGAAGTGGGCAAACAGTTTGACGTAACGCGTGAGCGGATCCGTCAGATTGAAGCCAAGGCGCTGCGCAAGCTGCGCCACCCGACGCGAAGCGAGCATCTGCGCTCCTTCCTCGACGAGTGATACCAGAACCCCCGGCCCGTGCCGGGGGTTTTGTTTTGTGGCAGATTAAATTCCCCGCAGCACCCTCCCCCGCCGTATACCCCGTCTACACTCGAAACAATCCCCCCGATCCATAACGAGAGCGTTATGCCCAGACTGGCGCCCGTGCTTTTTCTGCTGTCACTGATGCTCTGGACCGCCACGGCTGCCGCGCTCACTCTCACCGAAGAAGAACGTAGCTGGCTGGCGGCTCACCCCGATCTGCGCCTGGGTGTCGACGCATCGTGGCCGCCCTTTGAGTTCCGCGACGAGCAGACCCGTTATCAGGGTCTCGCGGCCGATTACATCGACGTGATTCGCCAACGTCTGGCGATCAAACTCTCGCCCATCGAGCCGGTCAGCTGGACGGTGGTGCTGGAGCAAGTCAAAACCGGCAAGATCGATTTGCTGCCCGGCATCATGTCGACCCCGGAGCGCCAGAGCTACCTGTCGTTCACCCGCCCCTATCTCGACTTTCCCATTGTCATTCTTGCCCATGTCGGCGGCGCACAACCGCGCAAACTGGATGATCTGTATGGGCTGAAAATCGCCGTAGTGGAAAACTACGCACCTCACGAACTGCTGCGTACACACCATCCAGACCTCAACCTGGTTGCCATGCCCAATGTCAGTTCGGCGCTGCAAGCATTGGCGACCGATGAAGTGGACGCCGTGGTCGGCGACCTCGCCTCAAGCGTCTGGAGCTTGCGCCAGCTCAAACTGGACGGCCTCTATGTAAGCGGCGAAACCCCGTATCGCTATCAACTGGCCATGGCCGTCCCCCGCGACAACAAGGTACTGATAGGGATCCTCGACAAAGTCCTCGCCGACATGTCGCCTGCGGAGATCAGCAGCATCCAGGAACACTGGGTCGGTAACGTGCTCGATCACCGCACGTTCTGGTCGGATCTGCTCATGTATGGCCTGCCCGGCCTGTTGCTGCTGGTGACCGTTCTGGCAGTGGTGATTCGCATCAACCGGCGTCTGAGCTCGGAAATCACCCGGCGTATCGACCTCGAACAAGAGTTGCGCAGCAGCGAATATCACTACCGCGGCCTGGTGGAAAGCCTGTCGGCTATCGCTTGGGAAGCGCGAATGAGCGACTTCACCTACAGCTATGTATCGCCCCACGCCGAGGATCTGCTCGGCTATCCGCAATCGCACTGGCTGATTCCCGGGTTCTGGCACAACATCATTCATCCCGCCGATCTGACGCGCACGCAGAGTTATTGCAAAGAGGCGCTGCGTCAGGGCCGTGATCATACCGTCGACTATCGGGTTATCACCGCCGACGGCCGCTGCCTGTGGGTGCGCGATATTGTCAGTCTGATCGAACACGGCCATGAGCCGGTGATGCGCGGGCTGATGATCGACATCAGCGAAATCAAGCGTACCGAAGAAGCATTGCGCCTGTCCGAGCAGAAGTTTGCCTCGGTGTTCCAGCAATGCCCGGACATTCTGGTGATCGCGCGGCTCTCCGATGGCTGCCTGCTGGAAGTCAACGAAGCGTTTGAAACACAGATGGGGCTCAGGGCCCACCAAGTGATCGGTCAAACCGCGACGAATCTTAATATCTGGGGGATTCCCGGCGTAGGGCCAGGTTTGTTGCAGCGCCTGCAGGCCGGCAGCATTCGCAACCTGGAAATGCCCTTTCGCCGCAACAATGGCCAGTTGTTCACTGGCCTGATTTCCGCCGAGCCATTCGACCTCGACACCACGCCAGCATTGGTGGTGGTGGTGCGCGACATTACCCAGCTCAAGGAGACCCAACAGCAGTTGCAGACTTCCGAAGAGAAGTTCGCCAAGGCCTTCCATGCTTCGCCGGACGGCTTGCTGCTATCGCGGCAAAGCGATGGCCTGCTGATGGAAGTCAACGAAGGTTTCAGCCGCATCACCGGTTTCAACAGTGCGATGTCGGTGGATCGCTCGGCGCTGGACCTGGGCATCTGGGTCAACCTCAACGAGCGCAAACAGATGCTCGATCTGTTGCAGCGGGACGGTTTCGTCCGTGACTTCACCTGCCATATTCGCCGCAGCGACGGCCAGATTCGTCTCTGCGAAGTCTCCAGCAGACCCCTGCCGATCGGCGACGAAGACTGCATGCTGACCATTGCCCGCGACATCACCGAACGTCATCTCATGCAGGAAAAACTGCAGCAGGCAGCAACGGTTTTCGAAAGCACCGCCGAAGGCGTGTTGATCACCGACACCCAACAGCACATCAGCGCGGTCAACCGTGCCTTTACCGAAATCACCGGTTACAGCGAAAGCGAAGCGCTCGGGCACACTCCGCGTCTGCTCGCGTCCGGCCTGCACGACAGCGCGTTTTATGCGGCGATGTGGCACCAGTTGACGGCCGAAGGTCACTGGCAGGGCGAGATTTCCAACCGGCGCAAAAACGGCGAGCTATACCCGAGCTGGCTGACCATCAGCGCCGTGCGCAACCGCGACAAGCTCATCACTCACTTTGTCGCGGTATTCGCCGACATTTCCAGTCTCAAACATGCGCAGGCCAAACTCGATTATCAGGCTCATCACGACCCGCTCACCGGTCTGCCGAACCGCACGTTATTCGAGAGCCGCTTGTTGACTGCGCTGAACAATCAGCAGGAAAACGGCGGTCAAGGCGCTGTGCTGTTTCTCGACCTAGACCGCTTCAAACACATCAACGACAGCCTCGGGCATCCGGTCGGCGACCTGTTGCTCAAGGGCATTGCCGTGCGTTTGAAGGAACAGTTGCGCGATATCGACACGGTTGCGCGATTGGGTGGCGATGAATTCATTATTCTGCTGCCTGGCCTGCAACAGGCCAGCGACGCCGACAATATCGCCGGCAAGTTGCTCAACTGTTTTGGCGCACCGTTCCAGGCCGGCGAGCATGAGTTTTTCATCAGCGCCAGCATCGGCACAAGCCTGTATCCGCGTGACGGCTGCGATGTTGCCACACTGGTAAAAAACGCCGACGCAGCGATGTACCGCTCCAAGGCCAAGGGCCGCAATCGCGTCGAAAGCTACACCCGCGATCTCACCGCCCAGGCCAGTGAGCGCGTGGCGCTCGAGCATGAATTGCGCCGCGCCATCGAACGTGACGAACTGTTTCTCTGCTACCAACCCAAGATCAGCCTGGTTGACCACAGCCTCGTCGGTGCCGAAGCCCTGATTCGCTGGCGTCACCCGACGTTTGGCGATGTGCCGCCGGAGCACTTCATTCCGCTGGCTGAAGAGAACGGCATGATCCTGCAGATTGGCGATTGGGTGCTGGAGACTGCGTGTCGGCAGATGTTCGAATGGAACCAGGTTTACGACAGCCCCGGTCCAGTATCGGTGAACCTCGCCGGTGCGCAGTTACGCCAACCGAATCTGCTGGGACGCATCGAACAACTGCTTAATGAAAACCGCCTGCAGCCCGATTTACTGCAACTGGAAATTACCGAGAATTTCATCATGAGTCAGGCCGAAGAGGCGCTGGCCGTACTGCACCAGCTCAAACACCTCGGCGTGCAACTGGCGATCGACGACTTCGGCACCGGTTATTCCTCGCTCAGTTACCTCAAGCGCCTGCCGCTGGACATCCTCAAGATCGACCAGTCGTTCGTCCGCGGACTGCCCGATGACCCCCACGATGCGGCAATTGTGCGAGCGATCATCGCCCTCGGCCGGAGCATGCAATTTACTGTCATCGCCGAAGGCGTGGAGACCCAGGCACAGCAACAATTCCTCGCCACCGAAGGCTGCGAACAGATTCAGGGCTACATCGTCAGCCTGCCGCTGCCGCCGGAAGAATTCGCCGCAACGTTTCTGCGTGTGACCGTATCGGATTTTTCGGATAGCACAGCCGAGAAACCATCGCTATAATCCGCGGCCTACTGAGGGCCTATAGCTCAGTTGGTTAGAGCAGAGGACTCATAATCCTTTGGTCCACGGTTCTTATGTGGTATGAATGTCGGTGTGGCATTTGAACCTCATTTCTGGTAGTTTTGCATCACCTCAGCGCCACTGTAGCTCAATTGGTTAGAGCAACCGACTCATAATCGGTGGGTCGCGGGTTCGATTCCCGCCGGTGGCCCCATCTCCTTGTATATCAAGCACTTCATGAATTCTGCACAATTTCTCTGATAACGCTGTCGGAGTTTTTCGCGTGCTAAAAAATCCTCATTTCAAGACTTTTGCTTGACATGGCAAGTGCAACACCGAAAGCTAGGTGGGTGTTGTATTTGGAAATGCGCTCGTGAAAAATTTCATCTTGGTCGAGGCACCGCTCACAAGCGAAGCTAAACACCTATTGCTTCACCTTGACCCGGATATGCCCGACGAGCTGCGGGAATTCAAGCCTTTTACCCACTACACCATCTGGCTGGCACGTAGGGGTTATGCCCCCAACACAGCGAAGCTTTATGCCGAGCACGTGGGGCGGTTTGTGGATTACGTGTATGAAGCATCAAAAACTCAGTTCGCGGCGGATGTCGACGTCACAATTGAGACCGTCATCAACAGCTACCAGGCGTATCTGCTGTTCGGTAAGGGCGCTGCGAACCCGATAGCATTGAAATTGGCTGACAGCCTAGGGAAGGAGAAGCTCACAGGCCAAAACTCCCTAGCGCAGACCATCGAATCGTCGATTAAATGGTTTCTTGATGTATCGGAAACTAAGAACAGAATAGCGCCAGACCAGTTATTCAGCGCGTTCTACACAAAGCGAGCTGAGTACCGCAGCCAGTATGAGATTTCGGCGCACAAGGCCAATTCTTGGTTGGCCGCAGTCATTCGTGACTCGATTAAGTCGGTGATGCCTAAGCGCAAGGGAGACAAACTATTTCCCCAGGCTGCACGCAGGGACAGGAAGAACGACCAAAAACCGTTCAAGACGGTAGCATTTCCCATCGAACGATCCGTGGATCTCATCAGGCAGTCAAAGCCAGCGAAGTCCAAAACTTTCTATAGAGATATGACCCTCTATTCCCTACTCGCGGCAACAGGCGCTCGTTCGAGCGAGGCCCTGCAGGTGAGGATGCCCGATATCGACGATGATGAGTTCGCAGTTTTCCTCCGCGACCCTTTTGCACGCAAAACGCCTGGAATTACAGAGGATGAATACCAGTTCCTTGCCTGGAAGGGACGGGTGACCGAAATGACGTTCATGATCGAACCCTTTGCCGGTATGTTCTGGGAAAACCTTGAGAAGTATTTGACCCGTGAGTACAACTCGAGCGTCGACCATGACTTCCTCTTTCAAAACCTCGATGGCAGGCCATTCTTCGCTAGCGACCGAAGCAGTCGAGACAAAACCTTCAAGAGCTACGCCCAAAAAGCAGGGGTAGAGGACGTCACAGGCATTAGCGCTCACTCGCTGCGACATATGTACGGAACCTACACTCTTAATTACTTGCCAGTTCCCGGACAGAGCATTCCAGGACTGCCTCTAGCGTATGTAAAAATCCTAATGGGTCACGCTAGTGCCTCTTCTACCATGAAGTACGCCAAGCACGACACTGACATAATTGAAGCCTATATCCAACACGCCAATCAGTACGTATCACAACGTGGTGAAGCATCTTTCAAGACGATTCGAGCAGACTTCCACTACCGGCAGTTAGAGTTACTCGAGGAAGAAGCCAAGCGTATTGAAGGAGAAAAAAATGATTAATCTCACCAAAGATATTCTCATTATCAAGTCAGGAGAGGACTTGGAGAGATCGATCAAGGAGGCTATTGCCAAAGCTAAGGCATGTGTTTCAAAGGTACTTTTTGAGTCCAAGCACATCGCTCCTAGCAAAATCTCAAGCGGCTCCGTTAATGAGTATTACCAGGCCTCCGTCCTACGTTTCTTTAACGACCACTTGGATCCGGTTAACGCCCCGGTATACGATGAAGATTGGGTACACAATCTCCATACCTGCACGAAGAAAACTCCGGACGCGAATATTGCCAAGCAGGTGGTTCCGAAGACCGCACACGACTGGATTAACAAGTCTTCACTGGAAAGGCTTGCTAAAGATTCAATATTGATTTTGCATTTTCTCTGGCAGGAAAAAGCCGTACTTCTTCCGTTAGATACCAAGAAGCCCACTGGCGGCAACCAAACTAAGAAGAAGCATTTCGAGTTTGCTGCAGCTGACTACACTGAAGTTCTCGCCTTGGTCAGCAAGCCTTTCGTTCCTCATGTCACATACGAGAACATTCTTGATATAACTACTGTTATGAAGCCGAGTGCCATCAAGAATTTCGAGTGGTATGCGTGGCGGATGATTCGCGCCACCGACTGGCACCAAATTGAAGACATCAGGCCGGTTGACATCTCTGATCTTATTGAACATCTAATTAAAACACGCCGTGGCGAAATCGACTGGTTCATGTATCCAATTGCCCCTGCGGCTTTTCTGAGTTACGTCCAGAAGCTATACCCTGAAAGGTGCCAGCAAGCCACTACCCCTCCGAAAAATGATAAGACAGCCAGTAAAAAGGCATTAATCTCTGGTGAATTCAATATCCCTGCTGAACACCAAAAAAGCGTCGATCTCTGGTTGAAATATCAAGGCAAGTTTATTCAACTGCTAAAAACCAAAGGAATGAAGACTTTTAGGCACTATGAAAGCAGCTTCACGGTGTTGAACACGTTCCTATTTAGTGAATATCCTGGAAGAACTGGTCTACTTCCACCAGGGCCTCGAGATCTCAATCGTACACACATCGAAGGAGACGGCCAGGTTGGTTTTCTCAGTTATCTTCGCAAGGGTCGGTCGGGAACAGCCGTTCAAAAGTCCCTGTATCACTTGGAAGCTTTGTTTGACTACCTGATAGTCAACTCTAGCGCCGATGAGGAATTATCTGGCTTCGTTAATCCGATTTCCCACATCGATTATCCAATTGTAAGCAGAAGCTCTGGCACCAACAAGCCAGCTTTCGAATCCGAGCACTTTCCCATTCTGCTGCAATACTGTTACGCAATTGAATCTTTCTCAACGCACCTTGCCGACAGGGTTCATGAAGAGCAGATCAATCTGTATGACAAAAAATTCAGGGCAGATATACCCACAAAGAACTGGAACGAAGCCCAGAAAGTTATTCAAACTGAAAAACTCGGGTACGTACCGGTTGTTTTCTATCGCAACCCAGACTTTGACGCCAGTCAGCCAAAGTCAGATATCAACCGCCCGATGAAATATGAAGCTCTACACCTTCTCCCTAGGTTCGTAGTGCCCATTATCGAACACAGTGTCGAAAGGAATGGGCAATGGGTTTTCTATCCCCAACTGAACTACATTCGACACAACATCGTAGCGCTGGAAACCGGCGTTCGAAGCATTCACATTCGGTGGCTGGAAAAGCTAACCTATGATATGCACATTGATCGATCTAGACCGCTACCGCCTCTTTGTAAGTTGCGAATCAACACAGACAAGGCAAATGGCGCTTGGGATTCCACTGTTTCTAGAAACGTAATTTATGTTTTAGACCGCCAAAAGGCCATGATTAAATGGTTCAACGATCCGTCAATGGATGTTCCGGTTTGGTACGACTACCATGAAGAAAGCCCATTTGGAAAAATCACCTCCCTGTTCCCTAGGGGCGAAACTCCTGGTGTACTGACAGGAGAAGCCTATGGCAAATACTTCAAGAGGCTTGTCTATTCTTTTGATTTGTTCTGCCGATTCCAGCTGGGAATTAATACTACGAACGCGATGCCAGAAGCTGTGGGTGACCTGGAGTCAATTGATGCGCCTCTGGATTACTTGGCGGCACTGAAACTCGAAGCACAAGCCTGTAAGCTCATCGAGCATACTCCGCACTCTTGTCGAGTTTCAGTAGTATCCGAATACATCAGGGTATTGCCGCCACATATCATAGGCGCGTTCATCACGGGGCAAGCCACTGAAGAACACGTCATGTATTACGCGAAAGTCGACCCTGCATACCTGAAGTCGGTAGCCCAGTTTCAGAAGATGAGTGTCGAGCAGGGCTGGCTCATTGATCGTCCAGCAATGTCCAATATTAAAGCCGAAGATGTCTCCTCAAAGCTCCAGCAGGCTTTCCGTCGAGACAAGGAAAAGTCTCTGATTGATTTCGGCGCCATCTCCTTTGACCGCGAGATGAAGGACGATGTCGTGTCAGGCGTCAGGGCCGCAAAACAGCGCCCAATTGATTCGCTGGCTTTCATGCCCACACACATCTGCCCGTACGGCAATCACTGTCCAGCGGACGTGGTGAAAGACCTGGGTGCCATCCCTGGACTGAGCACGCCATGCGGTGGTTGCTACTACTCAGTCAAAACTGTCGACCATCTGCCTAGGATTCACGGCCATATCCGAGCTTTAACTGATGAATGCAGCGAGCTAGAGGCGTACATCGCAGAGGCAAAAAGGAATGGTGCATCGCTAGAAAGCCTTGTACAGAAAGCCAACCGTCGCAAATTCCTGGCTACGGAGATCATCTCCTGGAGCGTCACAGCACACTGTCTCGAACAAATGTATAGCGAGATTAAAACGCGTGAAAGTTTCTTGGTAGAGAAGCCTGAAATCGTGTCAGAACATCTGGAACGTCTGGAGCTGAAAGAGCACTCGCTCTCCAATCTCATCGCCCGCACTGCTGAAGCCAAGTCACATGCAGAGTATTTCACTCCACAACTGAACCAGCAGCTCAAGGTAGCCAGGAACAAGCTGCTGGCGTTCACAGGAGACTTCAACCGCATGCTGGAAGAAGCCCCGACTGGTTTCACGTTAATCGATGAATTCAGAGGACTGATTCGATCTGCCTGTGAAGTCCTCGGCATTTCGCTACACGAACTGAGCGATGCAATGACCAAGCCTATGGCTTTGAATCGCCCTGATTCGATTCTGAAGCTAATTTCGAGCCCTGGGAGTGTCCCAGCATGAGCAAGGGTGCAAAACCTGGCCAAAATCGCTTTGCAGGCTCCCAGAAGAGAAATCGCGAGTTCAGGATCAGCCGGATAAAGGATGAAGTTGTCCCGAGACTGAAGACGTTTGTGGGGAAGACATCTTTTGACGGCATTACCCCTTTTTCCAGGTTTTGTGCAGAGCTTTACAACGCCGATCTGCCCGTAAACGAGAAGAAGATAGGCTATCGCACACTGGTTCAAAGCACCGATTATTGGGCATTGATCGGCCCACTGTTCCATAGATATTGGGACTCCGCCGGCAACATGGAATCCACGAAGAACAAGCTAGTCGAGAAGCTATCAGCGCATCGGGCAGATGGGCTCCAAGCAGAGACAGAAAGGCTGAAGAAAGAAATAGAGGCTCTCAAATCAGCGCTTCGTACTCACGGGGCCACCCTGGCTCCCATTTCGGATTCAAAGCACAGCGATCAGGCCTTCATGACGAAGTTTGATAAGACCTGCCGTGCCCTTATGCTGGTGCTCAAAGCGAGCGACGGCATGTTCGTTGTTGACATGATGGCCGGAAAAATCACCTGCACATTTGATGATCTCGAACCTGCTGAAGGGCTTGTTCCAAAAGATATTGCCGAACCCTTCGTCCTTTGGATGAAAGCCAAGGAAAGCACTAATGGCGACCGGTGATCAAAAGCGCTCTCCGTACGACCGCTACAGGGACTATGTGCTGCAGCTTGAACAGGCTGGAAAAAAGTTTCCTGTGAATCAGTTTGGCGCCGTCAACTTCAGCAAAATCGCTGATGAATGTGGTAATCGTAGGCAGTGGTTTTCTGAAAGCGCCAAGAAGATCTTTTGCTCACAGGGCAAAACCCTTGAGCAGGTCATCGCGAAGGACATTCGCCGCATAGGCAGTGAGTTTGTTGCGGCCAAAGATCCTGAGTCTCTGGCGATTGATATGGCGGATTCGAAAAGTCGCGAAGCGAATCGGTTGCGAGTAATGCTTGAGCAAAAGTCGAAGGAAAACGAACTGCTCCGCGAGCAAGTTGAGCGACTCTCTGCCGAGCTACGGTTGCTTCGGACATCTGCGCAAGAAATCAGTAGCCAGCAGGACTTGATGATCGACTCCGGGCGGTCATTCATCCTATGAGCAATCTGTCGAACATAATCCAGGTGAGCTCGGTAAAGCCAGGCAGTTTTGGCGGAGCAGTTTTCTCCGGGCGCATCATTGGCCAAAACAAAATCTACACATGCAGAGCCAGCTATAAAGTCATCACTCGCATACCTCAACCCGGTGAATGCTGGCAGTTCAAAGGTTCGATCACAGGGCATGATCAGTACAGGGATTTCGTTCTGATCGAGAGCTGCCACATCGTAAACCTGCCCATAGCGGCATATGTGGAACGATTGCTGGTGAAGCATCCTGCGTTTCGCGGGCTGTCATTCGGCAAAGCGAAAGTCTCGAAACTGGTCAGGGCATTTGGCGCAGAAAATCTTGCTCAGGCATTGACTGCAGGCAGGGTCAGCTACCTGGCGGAATTTATTAATCCCGATCTCGCCCAGAAGGTCGTGGATGCCTGGAGGACACTGCAGGATGAGATTTCAACGATTGAATTTCTCTTGGAGCACGACTTCGATCCTGGGCTCGCCAAAAGCATTCTCAAGGTTTGCCAGACGGATACAGTAGAGCGCCTAAAGCTTAATCCGTACAGCCTCGTAGCGTTTCAAGGCATCCACCCGAACATGTGGAAAATCGTAGACGCCGCAGCAGCCAAGCTAGGCATACCTCAGGATGACCCACGCAGGCTGGCCGGCCTTGTGGAGAACTTGCTCTATGTGCGCTTGGATCAGGGTCATACCGCATACGAAATCGAAGAGCTAAAAGCCGCCCTGATGCAGAAGCTTCCATCCGCCAGATTGGTAGACCAGGCTATCGACTGTGCCCTACAAAGGCGTGCTGTATGCGTTAAGAAGGATCAAGGGACGACGCTTATCCAGCCACTGGGAGCGGCCCTTGTCGAAAGTAAACTCGAGCAGCGAGTCGCGAGTCTACTGTCCTCTCAGGCCTCATTGCTTCACGGTTCTCCGCAGGAACTGGAGCAAGCGATTGAAGATTACTGCGCACACGGTGAGAGCGTGCCTGGACACTCACTCACCCGAGACCAGAAAAGCGCAGTGCTGATGGCGCTTACTAATCGCATCAGCACGCTGACTGGATTTGGCGGTACGGGCAAGACAACCGTGCTGAAAGCCATCGTTGATATAGCCTCTCAGCACCGCCCAGTGCATGTCTTAGCACTGAGTGGAAAAGCCAAGGAGCGCGCCAAGGAGTCTGTTGGCCGAGACACCTACACGATCCACAGCTTCTTGATCAAAATCAGCACCGCAAGCTCAGGGATCAGCACTGGAGGCGACCCTCTAGTAATCATTGATGAATCCAGCATGGTAGACATCGCCTTGATGCTGAAACTGCTGAATGCTTTCGCGAAGAAAGAACTGTCTCTCTTGCTAGTAGGGGATACCGGTCAGCTATCTCCGGTTGGTTATGGAATCTTCTTCCATGCACTGGCCAAATCGAAGGCGATACCGTCGACTCACCTGATCAAGGTTCACAGGTCTATCGGCAACAGTCACCTTCAGAACATCGCCATGAAGATTAGATCTGGTCACCTGGACACCTTGCCATTCTGGAATGGCGAGCGCGATGGGGTTTATCTGATCCCCTGCACAAACACGCAGGACATGCTGACACACCTCGC
This sequence comes from Pseudomonas fluorescens, assembly GCF_900636825.1. Lineage (NCBI taxonomy): Bacteria > Pseudomonadati > Pseudomonadota > Gammaproteobacteria > Pseudomonadales > Pseudomonadaceae > Pseudomonas > Pseudomonas fluorescens. Next base: position 5,396,683 of record NZ_LR134318.1, read on the forward strand.
GAAGATCAAGCAGATCATCCCTGACGCTCAGATCCTGACGCCACACATGTCTGATCGCATGCCGGATTCCGGGCACAAGATAAACAAACATCTGCAAAGTGCCCTCCAGCATACAGACGAGACGCAGGGCATCTGGATGGGCAAATACTGGCTGCGAGTTAACGACCCCGTCATCGTCACCCAGAATAGCTACGAACATAATCTGTTCAACGGCAACACCGGGATCATGACTGGCGTTACGTCAATCGATGGCCAGACTTCAGGTGTGTTTTTCTTCAATGGGCTCGAAGTGACCCTCTCTAGGATGGACTTGTTCGGGCTGGGAATGAAGCTTGCCTACGCCATATCCATTCATAAGGCGCAAGGCAGCGAGTACGAGACGTCGATCCTTTGCATTCTGAGTCAAAGCGAATTTGTGGAACGAAGCATGCTTTACACAGCCGTCTCACGATCTAAGCGGCTGGCCTTGATCCTAAGCACGCATGACATCATGCAGCAGGGGGTAGCTCGCCCGAACCGAAGTGACACCCTCTGTGTGGGCTTCTCGGTTTGAATATCAAACAGGTCGTTAGCCCTACAATATTGTGGGCAGGGCCTTCGCTTCAGGCGGCTTACCTTGCTTGTATGATCGCGGGATCCGCGCCCAATGCCTCAAGGTAGGAGAATGTCATTGAAGCTGTTCACAAGCCTTTGGAATCTCATCAACCCCGACAGTCGCCCTGACTGGGAGAAAGCGCGAGAACGCGAGTTCATCTTGGCAGCAAACAGCCTAAAAACCCTTTCGGTCACCGACCGGGGCGGCATGTCTATCGACCCCGAAGAGCTGCGCGACCAGATAGTCGCGTCGCGTGAGCAGTTGAAGCATCTTGTCCGCAGGCCAGAAGCGCCTAACCGATCATTCAGAGCAGCGGAAGATGTCCAGGTGGAACCGTTAGTGAGTTCCACCGTAGAGGCTCCGGCGAGCGCCATGGACTGTATTGAGGTGGTGGCATGGCGTCGGTTGCAGACCGGCGCTGCTGTGCGCTACGTGTGCCTCCAGTGTACAAGTTCGGAGCGATTCGCTGTCGCTACAGCCAGTCTGTTCACAGAGGCCATAGAGAGTCTACCGACTTGGGTCGATGGTAATACCAACAGGCAAGTTGCAAATGCACTTCAGAGCGGTGGACTCCATTGGTACGCGACTTTGAGTGAGGCGATAAATGCTTGGGATGCGGAGCTTTAATGACCCTGAGCGTTCAGTTGGGGCGTGCCCCTGCGGGGAGGGGCTGTCGTAAACCGAGCCTTGGCGCGAGCGCCAGCATCTCGGCCCTTCGGGCTTCCATCCCACACGACTGCGCGCTCCGCTTGCCATGCTTATCCAGCCGTGTGATCACCTTCCTTCAGTTCGAGCGGACAACCAGGCTGAGCTAGATCCAAAGCTCACTGGGTTCTACCCCTTTGAAAGTTCAAGCTTCAAAGAAAGCACGGTAGGCGTTCATCAAAGCAGTTGCGTCATTCAAAGCTCGGTGGTGCCTGGTTGTCGGCAGTAGGCGATAAATGTCACTTGCCGCCTCCCTACCCACCAACACCTCCAAAGGCTTCAACTCGAAGGTAGGTATCAGATCTGCTGCCTCGTAGAGCACATCGAGCCAACAGCCGTCCTGAGGTGAATCACTGCAAAGCACCTGCCCGGAAAACAGCTGATTCATATTTCTCGCGACGGCGGCTGGGGTATCACCTTCCTGATGTAACTGATCTTGAGTGAGACCGTGCATGTCTTGCGCGTCAAACGACCAGTGCGTCCAGTACCGGACGGGCTTGATAAGCGAGCTGAAAGTGGTATCAATCGACACGACGGCAACTTCAATCGGATAGCTGTCAGGAGCTATTCCAGAAGCTTCAAAATCAATAAAAAAAGAAGGCCGTTCCACCTTGCTGCTCCTGTTTGAGGCTGCGCTTTTCAGCAGCTACACCGACTGCTTATGTGTTTGCGCCGCCATTGCTCGAACCAGCAGTTCTAGCTGCTAGCAGCCTTTGCAAGTCGATGGTCTTGCAGATGCTGCATCTCACGCTCCCATTCAACCAGAAATTTATCCCAGTCTGAGGCGTATGGCCCATCAAGCAACCTGGTCGAGCCGATACTTGCTTGATTGAAGCGCTCCCTCCATGGCTGCGGGATAGTCTGCTCCAGGATGATGTCGATGCCGGAGTGGTGATGCTGCAACGTGACACAATCCCGAAGCTGGCTGAGTTCAAGTGCCTTGTCAGCATGAGGGGAGACTTTTCGCTCTAGAAGGTCAAGGTCATCGAGAATGGATAAAGCATCGAACGCCTTCGAATCGCCTGGAGATATGTTCGCAAGCATCCACAAAGCCTTTCGTCTCTTGGCTTCCAGCTCGCGGAGTTCATCGTCGGGCATGTGAGTTAGCTCTTGTTGGCGTTGATGGCATGCCGCCTGCGGCGTTAGGCTGCCGTGAATCGAGCCCCGCCAAGGCGTGTCTCGCCCCTGCGGGCTCGCATCCCTCACGCCTGCGCGCTCCGCTTGCTTGGTGTCTGAGCCTCTGTGAAGCATAGATCGCAACGCATCCTACCCTCATGATTCGGAGCTCGGCATCGCTTTTAGAAGCGTTCTGTTATCGTTCTAAAACTAATTTAGTCGCTCTTAGTCATCAGCCTTCTGGGGAGCCGGGAATGGACACAACTCGACGTGTACCAGGCAGAGCCTACCAAAAGGTTCGCGATCCCGAGCGCCTACTCATTGAAGAACGTGCCGAAGCTCTATCCGCTGCCGGCTACCCACTGCCAGCTGATGACCCGGCTATGTACGCTGAGCAACGGCTAAAAGAGGCCAGAGCTGCAGCGCGTTCATCCCAGGTAGGTAGCGTTAGCGAAAACACTGCGGCGGAGCTCTCCGCAAGAGAGGTATCCCACGTACTCAGGGAGGTGATTTTCGGTCGAACCGTCATGAGTAAGGTGGGTCATGAATCGTGGGACGAAATTTATGCCGGCCACTTCCAGATCAATGTAGATAGTTGGGAGATATCGATTTACAACGACTGCGATCAGCTCGATTACTGCGAAAAATGCATCAGCCCGGATGGGCGACACTGGTCGTTTGACTCCGGAGATCGCTTTGGCACAGACCCCATTGCACTGCTATCTGCATGGGAGCATCAGATGCTTGAGAACCTGCTGAAGGCTCTCTAGCGGTCGACTTTTAGTCGGCAACGACGACTGTCGCAGCCGCGCATCTTCTAACACCTACGTCAGCGTACATAGCCTTTAGTAATCATCCCAGTCGTCGTAATGCTCGTCAGACTCTGGCTGACCATCATCGCGCTGCAGGTCTTCAGTTATGAATTTGACACGACAAACCTTATGCCTTACCAGCGTGTCAGGCACGTACTCAATCGCAGGCGTCTGCGATGAGGGGCTGCTAAGCAAATCATCTAGGTTCGTGAAAGCAGTTCTAGGCTCGAGTGAAGCCACCACGGCATGATTAAAAAGGGTCAGGTTTGTACCTTTCCGCACTTGAGCGGATTCGAACAGCACACCGTCGAGCGGCGGGTCGAATTGTGTAGCTAGGTACTCCGCCATGACTTGTGTAGCTAGGTATTCGTGTTCCTGATTCGGAAGCACCGGGACGGTAATTTTTGCGTGGAGTGTTTTCAAGAAGATGCGCCTACCCATTTGCTCTTCGTAGCTGGCTTCAAACGCACTCAACGGCCTCGCTTCGTAGGCTTCATCCAATGCAATGAAATCCAGGACGCGAACGGGTCTTGTGAGTTTGAATTCGCCGCTGACGACTCGTCCTCCTACTGGTGGGCGAAGCTCGGCAACACAGGTTTTTCGGTCAAAAGCTCCGTAAAAAGCGGCCAATCCTTTAGGGTTCATTCGGCCAGCCCCTGCGACCTCCTTGGGTGGCGGGCCAAGTTCTGCAGCAGGGTTGCTAATGATCGAGTCGTATTCTGAAGCGGAATCACAGCGCCTGGCACGAAAGATCTGATCGTCGACAAGCTCTTTGACAACGGACATTGATCCATTAGGGCTTTTGAAGGTTGAAAGCCCTCGAAACAGCCAGTCCAGAAAATCCTTGGCATGCTGACTAAAAAATCGATTTCCATGCTTCATTTCGTTCTGAAAATTTAGCCATCGAGCATCTGCTTCTCTTGGTCGAATCACTCTCCACTCATAGTTTTCATCATCACTGTACCTCGCGTCACCTCCTTGCATGATGTCGTAATGGGAGCTTTCGTTGAGGTCGCAGAGAACACGCTCGGCAACCGGGTCGTCCTCATCCAAACCAAGCAATTCTGCGACATAGAAGATAAGGGGGTCGCCAGTCTGCTCTGTTTCAGAGCGTTTCCCATTGTCATCGTACTGATCGTATATCGCTCCAGGATGGCAATACTTCTGGAGGACATCGTCGACCATGCTGATAAGGTCTTCGAATGGGATAGCCTTACGCCTTTTTAAGCAGAACGAGCACTCCGCAGCCACGCCTGTTCGCCTGATCAACCCAATGAGATAGGCTTCGTTCAAGCATTGGTGGCAGATCAGGTCTTTGTCCATGGGGCTGTGCCTAGCAAAGTTCAGATGGCGGTGATTCTAAGTCACCTTAGACGCTGAGCCCGATGGAAACTTGCTGGGTCTTAGTCTTCCGTCTTCAGGGCATGTCCTGGCAATCAGGTAGCGCAGGTGCACAGAGGTATGTCACATGAAGCAACCACTCTTCGATTTCGATCTCAAACGCGTTTCTCGCCAGCACTACATAACTGGCAAGGCCGCAATCAATTTCCCTCATCCAGGATGTATCACCGGTGGGTGGCACTTTCTGTCGTACTTTGACCGAGAGGCAGGGGTCGCCAAAGTATCGCTTGCAGGGATTCACTACCCAGATACCGACGCCTTTTTTGGTGGCACGGGCATCACTGATGTTACCGAGCAGTTGAGGAAGCGTGGCTGGCCCGTAGAGGATAAAAGGCTCTTTATGGCTGATCACTACAGAGCTGCAGCAGACATGGTAGTGAAATGGTCGTTGAGCGATTCAAATCACTGCAGCTTAGAAGTCGCCGAATGGTTCCCTTCCCCTGAAGCAAGGAGTCGGTTGCTTAAGGTGCTGGATCTTGGCAAGCCCCAGCTTTCTGAACTGCACAGGCTGCAAAAAATGGAAGCTTGGCTAAGCTCGCAATAGGTGATGACGTCAGGTTGGTCAGGAAGACAGCCGTTGGCATACGTGGCGAATGAGAGCAATGGATATGCGCAAGAAGTCCCCGTCATGGTTTGTCCCGCTCCTGATTATTTTTGCCCTCCTGTGGGCAATGGGGAAGAAAGACACGCCTCCAGCCCCGGTACAGCCACACGCTCTTAGCTCGCCGAATCCGCAAGCGTCGATTTCCCCGGCCTCACCGCCAACCCCGGCTCCTGCTCCTGCTCCTGCTCCTGCTTCCGCAACTGAGCACTTTGTGAGTGCTGATAATCTCAATATCAGGGATCAACCAGGTGGAAAGGTCATCTCCAAACTGAAGCGCGGGGAAAGGTTCAGGTCTTCGAAACGAGGAATGAATGGGCGCGCATCAGCATTGATGGTCAATCTTCGAAATGGATTTCGTCCAAGAGTCTATGCAGTGGGCCTGGCTGCTACGTTGTTCCGAAGCCCAGACCGTCGGCCCAGCTTCCACTGCCCGCTCGCCAACAGACTCCAGCTTACGGTTCCTCGTGCCCCTGTTCCTCTGGAAACGTGTGTATAGGGCCTAGGGGTGGTCGATACTGCATTACCTCTGGCGGTAACAAGCGGTACGGCGTTTGAGCGATTATCTGATGACGTCTTGCCGGGGATTACACTCTCGCAGGCGCTTTAGCCTGTAAACGAGCCGATCTCTTGACGAGGTTTCGTTGCAGACGGATATGTATTGGCTATGAATCCGTAACCACCTGACTCAACAACCATGTGGTTCAACTTCATTTTTGATTTTCCAGCTCAGGGCTAAACATGCACACCATACGGAAAGTGGTAATTCAGAATTTCAAAAAATTCAAAACGCTCACGCTCGATTTTGAGTCTGGGAAGAATGTGCTGATTGGCAACAATGAGGCAGGAAAAAGCAGCATTTTGCTCGCGCTAGACCTCGCGCTCGGCGGGAGTCGCAACCGCATTGAAGCTCTGGGTGCAGAAGCTCTGCTCAACAAGGATTCGGTTGACACTTTCCTTGCTGGGGAGAAGAGCCTGGAGAAACTACCTGAGCTGATAGTCGACGTTTTCCTAGAGGAAGGTGACGACGAAGGCCTGTATGGAACCAACAACTCCCACCAGCGCCAGACTGACGGCGTGCGCATGATCCTTGCGGTGATGGCCGAGTATGGCGAAGCGGTGCAAGCCATCTTGGCTGATGATCAACCGAACTTCCCATTCGAATATTATGCGGTGCGGTTTGAAACGTTCGCCGGCAGACCCTACGCAGCATTCAACCGCCCCATTAAGCACATGATGCTAGACGGTTCACGTATTGATGGCGATCACGCGTCTCGTGAATACACCCGAGCCGTTTACGCTTTCAACGCCCCCGTTGAAGACCGCTATAAACTTGAAAACCTGTACCGCCAAGGCAAGCAGGCTTTTACAGGACAACATCTCGCAGCGCTCAACGCTGACCTACCCGCGTATCAGTTTGACGTACGGAGTAGCGTCCGGTCGAACCTGGAAACTGACCTAATCATCACGGAAGACAATATTCCGCTTGAGAACCACGGCAAAGGAAGGCAGTGCTTCATCAAGACTGAATTTGCGCTGAGCAAGCACAAGCAAGGCGGCTTGGATGTAATGCTCTTGGAGGAGCCTGAGAACCACCTCAGCCATTCCTCCATGAAAGCACTCGTCGCCAAGCTAGCGGAAAACGAGAGCACCCAGCTTTTCATTGCAACCCACAGCAGCCATATCTGCTCAAGGCTTGATCTTCGGCACGCCCTTTTGATCGGCCCGAATGCAGCTGCTGGCTCACTTAAAGCCCTATCACCTGACACCGCAGAATTCTTCATGAAGGCCCCGGACAACAACGTCCTGGAGTTCGCGCTCTCGAAGAAGGTGATATTGGTTGAAGGTGATGCTGAATTCATCCTGGTGGAAGAGTTCTATAAGCAATTTACAAATGGGCGTCTACCGCATGTCGATGACGTTCACATAATCTCTATTGGGGGCACCAGCTTCAAAAGGTACATGGAGCTCGCTAACCTGCTCGGAATTCGAGTCGCAGCCATACGAGACAATGACAAGGATTATCAGAAAAACTGCGTAGAAAACTACGTCGACTTCGCTTCGGACAATGCCAAAGTCTTTGCCGACAAAGACAATGACCGTTCAACCTTCGAAATAGGGTTGCACAACGACAACGAGGAAACCTGCAAGACCGTCTTCGGCCCAGGACGAAAAACTCTCTCCCCCTTGGAATACATGCTGGCAAACAAGGCAGAAGCCGCGTTTGAGCTGCTCAAGGGAAAGCCCGGTGAGCTGACCGTTCCGGCCTACATCGCGGAGGCAATCCAATGGATAAACGAGTGATGTTCGCTGTGGCAGGGTCAGGGAAGACCACCTTGCTCGTGAAGCGTCTGAGCCTAGAAAAGCGCGCACTGATAATCACCTACACGGAGAACAACTATCGCCATTTGCGCGATAGCATCATCAAACGGTTTGGCCATGTGCCGAAAAACATCAACTTGCTGAGTTATTTCACGTTCCTTTATAGCTTCTGCTATCGCCCTCTGCTGCAAGTGCATATGCATACGCGGGGAATCAGCTTTCGAGCTCCGCACGCCCGTACGCTAAAGCTCAAACGGGACAATATGGCGTATTACGCCACTACAAGCGGCAGCGTTTACCACAATCGCCTCGCCAAGCTCCTAGAGACCGCTAATGCAATTCCTGACGTGATGGCGCGGATGGAGCGCTTTTACGATGAGTTTTATGTCGACGAAGTTCAAGACCTAGCAGGCCATGACTTCAACCTGCTAATGGCATTAGCGAAAGCCAAACTTGAGATGCTGTTTGTAGGTGACTTCTACCAACATACGTTCGACACCAGTCGTGATGGAAACGTGAATAGCTCGCTACACGCTGACATTGGCAAATACGAAAAGCTTTTTCAAAAGGCGGGCGTGACCGTCGACAAGGAGACATTGAGTCGAAGCTGGAGGTGTGGCATCACCGTATGTGATTTTATCCGCACACATCTCCAGATTGACATGCAGTCACAGCATACGTATGAAACCGAAATCATTCCTCTGTCCAATCAAGTGGATGCTAACGCCGTGCACGCGGATGGCAACGTGGTGAAGCTGTTCTACCAGGAGCATTACAAATACGGGTGTCTGTCTAACAACTGGGGCGCTAGTAAGGGTTTGGATCACTACAACGATGTGTGCGTAGTGCTGGGTACTACTCACTGGAAGATCTACCAGACATCCTCGCTTGCCGCGCTCCCTCCACAGACAAAAAACAAACTCTATGTTGCCTTCTCACGGACTCGCGGAAGGCTCTACCTAGCGCCCGAAACACTTTTCAAACCATTTAAAACGGACTAGGTCGTAGCCATGGGTGGTGATGTATGGCGTAAGACCTTGTCCAGAAAGTATGCTCAGTATGAAGGGGAACCGCTGGGCATGACACCTAGCGTGATCAGTCGAAAGACTGGCCCTGCTCCATCTCCCCAATCCAGCTGTATGTGCCGTTTAGCCAAACGAAGACGCTGTTGAGCACCTCGCGCAAGTGCCGGATGTTGATATGCGTAACGTCTGGGAGATGGTCTTTACCACTGTTGGTCGTCGCATACCGAAACGCCATCGAGTCTGGGTCGACGTTGTCCAACTGGCGAATGAACTCGTGAACAGCAGTAGCGTTGACGTCAGAGCGCTCTAGACCCAAGTCCTTGAGCAGATGACGCAACTCCGACCACAGAGGCATCAACGGATGCTTGTCGTAGTTCTTGGGCTCTTTGCCTGTCAGAGCGCGAGCACTCTTTAGCATCAGCTTGAACTGCAGCTCCAAGGAATGGCGGTACAGAAAAAGCAAGGGATAAATGCCGCTATCCAATGGCACCTGACGATTCGCCATAGCCTCCACAAGACCGTCGGCGGCATCTTTGTATGCAAAAGCATAGAGGTCGACACGAAAGTGAGACGAGTTCAGCATCGCGTTGTACTGCCAATCTTCACCCTGGATAAACAGCTGCTGGCCGGAGAAGTCTGCCGGCCACTGGATGGCCTCAAGCTCCGGGTCGAGCATCGGTGGCGATTCCTCATCCATGTCGTCTTCTCACGTTGGCCAGTCCATGGTTCAGAACTTTACGAATCTGGGTGGACTATCGGCAACCAGTAGGTGGTTTTCTGGCTTGGGCTACTGTACGAGAAAGCGTGATCTCAGGTTGAGGTCACAGTGTCCTTTTTGCGGGGACATCGAAAAATGGCTCTGATCCATGCTGGGCAGGGTTTGGTGCCTAATTGAGCCTCAACCGCCAACGTACCACAGCCGGTTAACTGTGCTCTTGGGCAGTTCTAATTGCCGGCAAACCTCCGCTTGAGAAAGGCCTGCCGCCTTGAGATCGCGCACCGCTTTGAGTCTTTCTGCGGCAGCGATTCTCTGGGGCGTAGTGAGCTTTTGGGGTTCGGCAGGTAGCTGCTCATCAAGAACACCGAGCTGCATGAGTTCTTTCATTGTGTCATTCAGAACTGAGCGCGCGGTCTTGCCTTCATCGGCTGCGGCCACCAGTGTGAGGAAGGAGAGTGGCATTAGGCCTAGCGCTTTAGCTAAATCGGCACTGAGATCGACGGTAGCCGATGTCGTCGATGCTTCCAAGCGGCTTATGTGTGCTTGATCAGTCTGTTGCTGGAGGTCTGCTTGCGACAACCCATGTCGAACCCTCAGCCACTGTAGCGTTGCCGCATATGCCTTCCGCAAAGACATCCAGCGCACCTCTCCACAAAAGGAGACGGTATGCCCCGTTTGATGAGTTCCACACAAATGTATATAGTCATTGCGGTGGAACTACCGGTGCGCCACCTTTGCGATTCTGTACGTGCGCAGAGCCCTATTTTCTTTGTCGCCAAGAGGATCATCAATTTATGACTAATTCTTCTGAGCACGAGCTGCTACCGGAAGGGGAAATCTCCTCTGCTGGCACGTCGCTGTCTCATGCAGAAGTGGAAGTATTGGTCGCGGGGCGCTTCGGTCGTAAGCCTTTTTGCACCGTCGAGGACTGGGTCATCTTTCACGTCGACGAGTCCCCAGAATCGCTCGCGAAAGTACGAGCTACTGGTCTGGAGCCGATGTTCATGTATGCCCATTGCGTCATTCATGACGGTCATGGCCGGTTTCCGCCAGGGGGCTGGGTGCGCTCGACCCTGTGTAAATCGTTCGACGGTGTTTGCCTGTTCGAGACGCGAAACACGGTGTACGTGCTTTTGGGACAAGGGCGCGAGATGACTGCCTCGCTGAAGACAATATTTGGCTTATGTTAATCGCAGGCGCACTTCGCGGGCCTGCTCAACACGAGATACAAGATGTTCAGGATTAGCATGCAAGACCAGGCCGGCCCGGTGGGAATGTTCGGGGACGGTCTCGCTCATTTTCACGCGGTGTCGCGATCCCTAGTCACTCATTGGTATCACGTGAGCCTGAAGCGTCGACACGAAGATCGCCTCGTAGCCTACGAGGAGATGTTGAGCGACGAGCCCCGTCTGGTTGAGCTGCTGGTCTCTCAGAACGAGAACTTGCTCGTGCAGGAAGTCCAAGTCGTCACTCCAGGGTGGATGAACAAGGGGTCTAGCTGGAGGATGGAGAAGCTGACCTCGCTCGCCATGGGACTCAATCAAGCTGAAGTGCCAATCTGCGTCTTGAAGGTCGAGAGCGGTGATGTGTACGTCAATACTCATCAGCGTGATTTTGATGTTGAGTCTCTGACTGGCTTGAAGGAGCTATACCGGAGGACGGCTCCAGAGAGCACCGTAACCTGTGTATCGAGAGGTTCGTAACCATGGAAGAGATCAACACGGTCGCAGTCGATTTGCACGTGAAACGCTACTCGGACGTCGACCTTCTTCGCATCGCCAAAGCAGTGAATCAAGACTACAACGGGCTGGTCACTGCCTACCTGGTGAATGTCCATATTCATGCGTGCAGTGCTGTTGGTGTGGTGTTCGGTCACATTTGCCCTGGGCCGTACCAACGATTAGCAGATGGTCGGCTGATTCGGACATCCGACATTCAGTCCGTAACGAAGGAAGGCAGGTTTTGGGTTATCAACACGGTCAACTCCAAGTACGTGATTGCGACGTTTAGGCGTGACGTCGGGCGCCGCAGCTTGCGTGAGTTCTTACGTATAGCAGGCGCCAGGTATCTGCCAACGCCTGATCGACTGCAATAAATTCTGCATCGTTGTTGTACGGTAGCCCTTTGCGATGTTCTGCTGCGGCAAAAGGCTTTAAGGCGATCAGCCAGTACACGGAACTATCTCAGAGTCGGTCTCTGCCGGAGTGTAGGGCCGAACCGCGTGGACAGATACCGCTTGGCGTACCCGCTGATGAATTTATAACCTTCATCGATAGTCAGAGATGCTGTCTTGATTTCCTTCGCCTGCTGCTTGAATCCATGCCGCGACTCAAAGCCACTGATCGAAAAATTGTTAGCAGTCAGCTCAAAGCTTTTCTGAATCTTTTTGTCTACAGGCACATTTAAACCGTACTTCGCCGTATAGGACTCAATTGTTTCGAGAATCTTGTAATAGGTAGTCCAACCGCCCTTTTGCTCAAACAGCTTGACCAAGTGGTAAGCGTCTTGGTACTCGCAAGCAAGCGATACAAGGTGAAAAACTAACGCGCTATCTTCGCGTTCCCTGCCTCGCTTCGCTGAGGCTGGGAGAGCACCGAGAAGGCCATGCAAATTACGCTTTTCGGCGTAGTTTACGCTCCGGCCCTCACGCAAGAGGCGCGCAATCCGGAAGGGGTGTCGCTGGTTCCACAGCAAAGCCATTGCTCCGTTGAACAGCGACAGAAGCTCGTGCGCTACCTGCCAGGCCACATCAGGGTCATCTTCGATATCGCCGAAATGTGAGGAACTGAAGCTGAAGTGGTCATTTGTGCAGTCGAGGTAGTCGTCGACTCCTCCCCACACCCAAAAATGCCCGTTGTTATCGTTCTCGCGAGAAAGCTGATGCAAGTACATCGGAATGCCGCTGGTAAGTTCGACTTCCCATTCAATTGTGGAGCTCATTTAGGGTCGTAACCTCAAAATCCTGGGATTGGCAGCCTGCTGCCATGCTTAAAAGGCAGTGAATCTAAGACAGGCTGCTGCAGGTCTGCAATAGGGATGCGTTCTCACAACCAACCCTGCCACCGAATTAGCTAAAACGGAATTGGTCGTCAAACTGGATCTACGCCTTTCTAGACACCGGCGGGACGGTCAGACGACACTACAAAAAGATCAATGATGTCCTCTGCGCTGGTCAGGATACCCCCTCCCTCGGCTCACTCACGAGAACATGCCGGCGATAATCCTGGCGTCGAGCAAGGCGTGGTGAGGCAACTCTTCACCCTCGCTGGTTGGAGCAAGCGTCGTCGCATCGGTAGGAAAATTGCGAACGATTCTGGGCCATCGTCCGTCCTCATATACCAGGTCGCAAAAAAGCTCCCAATCGTACTGAGGGGCATCCGTGACGATCTCGACCTCGTTTTTGAACGACGTCAGAAACCTGAGCAGCGACTTCCTGGCTTCAACAATGGGCAGCGCATAGCTCCCACCCCACAGCTGCGGAAGCACGATTTCCTTCACGAAATCACTGCAGTCCTCTTCTTGCCAACCTTCGAGCAATTCCACGTAGAATTCGCGCCCATCCTCAGCCACCAATGCGAGTGAAATCAGCTTCGCAGCCGCCGAGAGCTTGGTAAACTCGCAATCAAGAAAGAGCCTCATGTTGCCGGAACTCCGTTATGACTAGGCCTCGCCTGGATATGGTGCAGGAAGGTCAGCTGTGGGAAATGGCTCTCAAGCATTTTGGCTCAGACGGGCTCCTCAAGGTAGTCATAGAAATGTGGAGTCACGCTGCGCCTCCGCCCAAGCCAGTCGTGGAATACCTGTCCACCAAACAGGTGAGCCGAGAAGTCCTGAATATACTGAAAATCGCCCAAGAGCGAGTGGGTGCATTCGTTGCGGGTCGGACACCGGTTCCGGACACCGTAACACTGTACTCCCGGCACGCCAGTGACCTAGCGGACGGGCTCATTACGCGACTGCCGAAGGTGCAACTTTCCCGAGCCTGGAGGGGTTTTTGTCTTGAAATTGACCTAGGCATTTGAAATCTCCTCCTGCTCCATAGGGCATCTTGGCGTAAGCCTTCCCAAATAACTTGTTGAGTTAATTGCTGTTCTATAGAGACGATTTATGAAAGCAGATTTAACTGAAGAAGAAATGCGCCGCGCCTTGTTCGGTACAGCTAAGCCTGAAGAGGTTCTTGCATCTCCAGCACCGGAACCTGTCACAGAAGTCGTCTTCACGAAGCCGATAGCTGAGTCTGCAGCCAAGAAGAAACCGGCGAAACCGTTCACGCCTAGGCTCAGGGTCACGCTTCGAGTTGGAAACGAATTTGAGGGGAAGATGCACGAGCTGATCCATGAGGCCGACACGCTGAGTTCGTTGCTTGCTGAGCAAGATGCTGTGAAGGCTGCTAGGAAGAAATACAAATACGTGGAAGTGGAATCCGTTAAGTCGATGTAAAAGACACAGCTGTGAGGATTGCCTACCTGGTAAAGATCGCTGAGCAGCATCGGGGGATATTCTGATTGTTGATCGAAGCGTCGATGCGGCCAGTGGAGATGTCGCTATCGCAACGCTTGGCGATACTTGAACTGCAACCGACACGACGAACCGTGCCGGTTTTTTATCATCGCAGGCTCATTTTCTTATAGAAACGATTGTGGCTTTGCCACCCTCTAGACGAAAGGTAAACGAGACACGGTCTCCGGCTGCCAGCCCTTTCAACTGATCCTCTGTCGCGGAAAACGCCATAGTCATCGGTGGCCATTGCACTGATGGAACAGCGCCATGGGCAATGGTCACGGTATGCTTCGTAGGATCCATAGCCTTGATCGTTCCGTCGGCGGTGGCTACTGGAGCCTGCTTTGTTTCTTGCTTCATTTCCATACTCTCCATTTTCATGCCCGGCATGTCCTCTGCTAGGGCAGAAAAAGACAGCGTAAGTACGGTGCTAGCAGCTGCAATCAGGGTCAGTTTCATACGACTTTTCCTTGAGGGAGGTTGGGTTCATCTTGGAGGTGACGGCGACGCATCAGGCGATACGCTGCCGGAATGACAAACAGGGACAGCAAGGGTGCAGTGACCATGCCGCCGACCATGGGCGCGGCGATGCGGCTCATGACTTCGCTTCCGGTGCCGCTGCCCAGCAGGATGGGTAACAGACCGGCAATGATCACGGCCACGGTCATGGCCTTGGGTCGAACGCGCTGCACAGCGCCCTCACGGATCGCCGCCACCAGCCCGCGCTCAGTGCGGTCGCCGAGGTCTTCACGCTCGGCCCAGGCGTTTTTCAGGTAGAGCAACATAATCACGCCGAACTCGGCAGAAACCCCGGCCAAGGCGATAAAGCCGACTCCGGTGGCGACCGACAGGTTGAATCCCAATAGATAGAGAAACCATGCTCCACCAGTCAGTGCGAATGGCAATGTGGCCATGATCAGCAAGGCCTCATCGAATCGGGCAAAAGTCAGGTAGAGCAACACGAAGATGATCAACAGCGTGGCAGGCACCACCAACTTGAGTCGTGCGTTGGCCCGTTCCAGAAATTCGAACTGCCCTGAGTAACTCAGACTCATACCGGGCTGCAACTTGACCTGCTCATTGACGACCCGGCGTAGGTCGGCGACCACCGAGGCAATGTCCCGACCACGCACATCGATGTACACCCAGCCTGAAGGCCGTGCATTCTCGCTCTTGAGCATCGGCGGCCCGTCGCTGACCTTAACCTTCGCCACCGTTCCCAGGGTGATCTGACTCCCTAACGGGGTGTAGATCGGCAATTGCTCCAGGGCGCCGAGCGAGTCACGCCACTCCCGTGGGTAACGTACGTTGATCGGGAAACGTGCGAGACCTTCGATTGTCTCCCCTACGTTTTCACCACCGATAGCGCCAGCCACAATGGACTGCACATCAGCGATATTCAGTCCGTAGCGGGCGGCGGCCTTGCGGTCGATATCTACATCGATATAGCGGCCACCGGTCAGTCGCTCGGCCAGAGCCGAGCTGACACCGGGCACATCCTTGGCCACCCGCTCGACCGCCTGAGTTGCGGCATCGATCTCGGTCAGGTTTGTGCCGGCAACCTTTACTCCGATGGGGCTTTTGATCCCGGTGGCCAGCATGTCGATACGGTTGCGAATCGGCGGTATCCAGATATTGGTCAACCCTGGAACTCGTACCACTCGATCCAGTTCTTCCACCAGTTTCTCCTGGGTCATGCCTGGGCGCCATTGCTCGTGTGGCTTGAACTGGATAGTAGTTTCGAACATCTCCAGCGGTGCCGGGTCGGTGGCGGTTTCGGCGCGCCCCGCTTTACCGAAGACGTGTTCGACTTCGGGCACGGTCTTGATCAGGCGGTCGGTCTGTTGCAGCAATTGCGCCGCTTTCTGCGCCGACAATCCCGGCAGAGCAGAAGGCATATAGAGCAGGTCGCCCTCATCCAACGGCGGAAGAAACTCTCCACCCAAGCGCGACATTGGCCATAGCGCACTGACAAAAACCAATAGCGCCACCAGCAGCGTGATCTTTGGTCGGCGCAAGACTGCGTCCAAGGCTGGCTGATAGATCCGAATCAACCACCGGTTCAACGGGTTCTGTTGCTCACTGGGGATTCGTCCTCGAATCCAGTAACCCATCAGCACGGGCACCAAGGTCACTGACAATCCCGCCGCTGCGGCCATGGCATAGGTCTTGGTGAAAGCTAATGGGCCGAACAGACGTCCTTCCTGAGCTTCTAGGGTGAATACCGGAATGAACGACAGAGTGATGATTAACAAACAGAAGAACAGCGCCGGGCCTACCTCTGCCGCCGCTTCGGTCATCACATGCCAATGACGCTCCCCCTTTAATTCTTCCCCTGGATTAGCCACATGCCACGCTTCAATCTTCTTGTGGGCGTTCTCGATCATTACCACGGCAGCATCGACCATGGCGCCGATGGCAATGGCAATCCCGCCCAAGGACATGATGTTGGCATTGATCCCTTGGTAGCGCATGACGATGAAGGCAATCAGTACCCCCACCGGCAGGGAGATGATCGCAACCAGCGACGAGCGTATGTGCCAGAGGAAGATCCCACAAACCAACGCGACAACGATGAACTCTTCGATGAGCTTGTGGCTGAGATTTTCCACGGCGCGGTCGATCAGCTTACTGCGGTCGTAGGTGGTGACGATTTCTACACCAGCCGGCAAACTGCTTTTCAGTTCCTCGAGCTTGGTCTTGACCGCTGCAATGGTCTCGCGAGCATTCTTGCCGCTGCGCAAAATCACCACACCGCCGACGGTCTCGCCCTCACCGTCGAGTTCGGTGATGCCACGCCGTATTTCCGGCCCCAGCTGGATCGTGGCGACATCGCCAAGGGTCACCGGCACACCGCCCGAGCCCAGCTTCAGTGGGATCGCCCGAAAGTCATTGAGTGTCTTTAAGTAGCCGGAAGCACGCACGATGAACTCGGTCTCTGCCATCTCCAGCACCGCACCACCGGTTTCCTGATTGGCCTTGCCGATAGCATCGGTCACCTCAGACTGAGTGATGCCGAGGCTGGCCAATTTGAGCGGATCAAGCTGCACCTGGTATTGCTTAACCATGCCTCCCACGGTGGCCACTTCCGCAACGTTCGGTAGGGTCTTGAGTTCAAACTTGAGGAACCAGTCCTGAAGAGCGCGAAGTTGTGCCAAATCGTGCCCGCCACTGCGATCCACCAGTGCGTACTGATAGATCCAACCCACCCCCGTCGCATCCGGCCCCAACGCCGGTTTGGCGCTGGCCGGCAAGCGGCTTTGTATCTGACTCAGGTACTCCAGCACCCGCGAGCGCGCCCAATACAAGTCAGTGCCGTCTTCGAACAGCACGTAGACAAAACTATCGCCAAAGAAGGAATAACCCCGCACGGTCTTGGCCCCCGGCACCGAGAGCATGGTGGTGGCCAACGGATAGGTGACCTGGTTCTCGACGATCTGCGGCGCTTGTCCTGCATAAGGGGTGCGGATAATCACCTGTACATCGGAGAGGTCTGGCAACGCATCAATGGGCGTGCTTTGCACCGACCAGATGCCCCACGCGGTGACAAACAGTGTCGCGAGTAGCACTAGGAATCGGTTGGCCACTGACCAACGAATCAGGGCAGCAATCATGGCTGGCTCCCCGATTTATCCAGTCGTTCAACACGCAGGCCATCATCGGTCTGGCTCACCGCGACCCGAACCTTGTCACCAGCCTTGAGGCCCTGCATCAGCACCGGACTAGCGAGAGGGAAAGTCATCGTCATGCCAGGCATACCCAGCGTCTTGAAAGGGCCGTGGGCGAGCTTGACTTCTTTGTCGTTGATCTCAACGATTTGACCATCCGCCTCATGAAAACTGGAGGCTGTTTCACTGGCTGGCGACTCTTCCTCCGCGCGAGCAACAATGCCTTTAAGACTGGCCTCCGAGTCGAGCAGGAACTGGCCAGATGTAACCACCTTCTGGCCTGCTTCCAGACCTTTCATTATCGCCGTTTTGCCATCGCTTTCCTGCCCAAGGAGCACCTCCACGGGACGGTAGCGGCCAGCGCCTTCGGCGAGCATCACCAGCGCTCGTCGGCCAGTGCGAATCACCGCCTCACTCGGCACCCACAATACACTTTGCTCGGTCGAACGATTCAGGCGTACCTGCGCCGTCAAACCCGGCCTGAGACGCCCGTCCGGATTGGGTAACTCAACACGTACCCGAAGTGTGCGGCTGTCCGGATTGGTCTCGGGCAAGATCGCGCTGACCTTGCCATTGAGCATTTCCCCAGGAAAGGCTGGTAGACGCGCTTCGACTGCCTGCCCCACGGTAATAGCTCCGGTATCTGACTCTGGAACGGCTACAGCTAGCCAGACCGTGTCCAAACCATTGACGCGAGCCAGGGTTTCGCCAGTCGTCACGGTCATACCCGTTCGCACATTTAGCTCTTGCAGAACGCCGCTGATGGGGGTGGTTAGCTTCAGGGTCGGCTGGACTTTCCCACTGCGCTCTACCTGGGATATCAATGCAGCCGGCATCCCTGTGAGTCGCAGCCGCTGACGAGCCGCCGCTAGCAAGTCAGCATCTCCGTTGCGCTTGAGAGCAAGGAACTCTGTCTGAGCCGCCGCCCACTCTGGAACCAAGATATCCGCCAATGCCGCGTTGGCTTGGAGCAGATCACCAGGAGCATGGGCGTAGACCCGCTCCACGAAGCCTGCGGTGCGTGGCTGGATCACCGCGACATCACGCTCGTTGAATCCCAAGACTCCTGTAACGTCGATATTGGAATCAAAGATTCCACGGGTGACTGTCGCAAAACGCAGACCGAAATTCTGAGTCAGACTCGGATCGATACTGACGGTCGCAGGATCTCCTGCGCCACCGGCGTACCGAGGAACCAGCTGCATGTCCATGAAAGGGGATTTACCTGGTTTATCGAACTTTTGCTGCGGGTACATGGGATCGTACCAATACAGAGCCTTGCGCTCCTCTGGGGAGTTAGGACTTTGCTCCGTGGCACTAGGTACTCCGCTCATGCGTTGATGTGCGAACCAGTAACCACCGGCAATACCCAATGCCAGCGAGACGCCTACCAACAATGCCCCGTTCCATTTTTTTAGGATCATTGGCTGGACTCACCATAAGCGAAGTACAGACGCGCACTGGTCAGCGCTCGCTGCTCTTCTACGTCGATCTGTTGGAGGCGGGCTTCGATGAGTTCACGTCGGGCGGCAACCACCGCGTTTAAATCGCCCTTGCCTGCACGGTAACTGGCCATGCTGAATTCGACCTTTTCCTTGGCCAGCGGCACCAGGCTGTCCTGATTTCTGCGCACGGCACGATCCAGACGCTCATAGTCAGCCAGTTCATTTTCCAGCTGCTGGGTATGCTCGCGTGACAGCGCTTCGCGCTCGGCCTCCAATTGGTTGAGTTCAGCCTGCTTGGCCGCAATCCTAGGGTTTTGGCGAGAGTCGGGAAATAGCGGTAAATCCCAGGAAAGTTGAACGCTGACCATGTCGCCGAACTGTCGGTCACGATGCTGATAATCAAGCTCCCAACTCCAGTCCGACTGCTTTTCCGCTTCGGCTTCACGAACTTTGGCTTGCGCTTCGCGGGTCATCGGCGCAAACGCTGCTAACTCGGGGTGGTGTTGCAGCTTATGAGAGTAACTTGAGGTGTCGACGGGCCATTCAGGCAAGCTGCCCACAGGCTTGTCGTTGGCGGCGGAGCCAATCCAGCGTTTGAGGGCCGCACGAGCCTGCGCTCTCTGGAGAATAAGATCGTCCTGCTGCTCCGCCAGTTGAGCTGCTTCCTGCTTGGGTGTCACCGCATCGGCGGGTTGAGCGCGGCCACCGGCAATTTGGGCCCGGACGGTATCGCTCAGCAGGCGGTTTTCTTTGTAGAAGTCCTGGAATAGCACATCTTTGCGCTCAACCGAATAGCTGCTGATCCAGGCCAGCGCCGTGGACTGGCGCACCTTCAGACGTTCGACTCGACGCTCCGCAGAGGCACGATCAATAGCTGCATCGGCGACTGCGATACGCGCTTTGCGCTTGTCGCTATTGGGCATCTCCTGCCTGACCCCGACCATCTGCATGGTCATGAAGTCCTGGTCGATACTCCAACGATCCGGGCCGCCGATGGGGTAGTTCTGCACCCCCACCAAGAGCTTGGGATCAGGTAATTCACCAGCAGGGATGGCTGCACTGCTGGCAGCCTGAATTTTGGCGTCTTGTGCGGTCAGCGACGGCGCGTTGTTTTCTGCCAGCCGCAACGCTTCATCGAGCGTCAATGCGGCAGCGAAACTCGGCAACGCCAGGACGCTTGCCGCTAGGCCAGCCACGAGAGACCAGCCTGTGCAATTGCACTTGGAGTTCATGTTTACGATTCCTGTAATCATCCACTGCACGCGTCAAAAGACATGCGCGCAGCTAGTCCATCCCGCTAATGCGGAATGAGGCTCAATGTGGGACAGGAATCAAACGCGGGGCGGTCGCCATACCCCGGACGGGGTCTGTATAGGTAGGGAATTACTGAAGAAGGAAGCCACTACGGGGCTGAATACGGTAACTGGAGGCTTCAGGATCGAAACTTCAAGCATGCCGCCAGTCTTGCATTCCTGGCCCGGCTTGCAGGGTTTGCCATGCTCTGTCGGGCTTTTCATGTCGTTACAGCAGTCCATTCCCATGTCATCCATCATCGTCATACCCATGGTCTTCATCGGGCAAGGTTCTGTGGGTGCCTGCATGCCCGCCATCCCAGACAGGGGAAGCGTCAAGCTGATCAGGAAGAGAATGCAAAACCGCAGGTAGCGTTTCATAGAAGTGGAGTGTAGTTGGCGCGAACCGTCCTTACAATTGAACAGTTCAAACGTCAAAGCTTCCACTTCAAGGCTCTGACTTCCAAGATTCGCCAGCCTTTCATTCACGAGCATCAGACCAAGCAGGCAGGCTTATCGTAAAAGTAGTCCGACCCTCTTCGGAAACGCATCCAACGCTGCCCCCATGAGCGTCTACCAACGATTTCACGATTGCCAAACCCAGCCCTGCATTGTTTGCAGAGCTTTCCCTGCGCGCAGGGTCGACCCTATAAAACCGATCAAACAGCCGAGGCAGATGTTCAGCAGCGATTCGCTCACCTGGATTTTGCACTGACAAACTCATCATGTTGCCTGATGGCTCGATGTTCACAGAAATGGTGGCACCCGAAGGTGTGTACCGGATCGCATTCGACAGCAAATTGGAAACCATTCGATCCAGCATCGTTCTGTCGCCACGAACCTCACCGTGTCCGGTGATCTGTAGCTTTAGTCCGGTGTCATCTGCAAGCAGCTGGTAATACTCAAAGAGCTTCTCCACCACCAACCGCAATTCGACTTTTTCTTTAGCGGGTAGAACCAGACCATTATCAGACTTCGCTAAAAAGAGCATGCCATCGATGATGCTTGAAAGTCGGTTTAGATCTTCCAGATTGGAGTACAGATTCTCCTCGTATATTTCTGGCGCACGCTTTTTTGTAAGGATGACTTCAGTATGTGTTCGCAAATTGCTTATTGGCGTACGTAGCTCATGGGCAATATCGGCTGAGAAATTAGATAATCGAGAAAATGACTCTTCTAGCCGAGCAAGCATGGCATTGAACGAACTGACGAGTAGCTCAAGCTCACGAGGCACAAAATCCATTGGAATGCGCTCTTTCAGCGATCCAGCCGACATCGAAGCCGCGACCTGCGTCACTCGAGCGACTGGTTTAAGGCCGCTGCGCGCGACCAACCAACCCAAGCCGGCGCTGACCAACGCACTGATCGCCAAACCTATCACTAACCACCAGCGTAAGGTCTCCACGAAATGCATGTGGCTTGTGATATCCATACTCAGCCAGGCCGTCAGTGGCTCTGATTCATTCACCAGATGAACTTGGGCTTTCATCCCTCGGTACAGATGGCCTCCGTCTGTCCACTCCCACATATCATCATCAGGAGTATCAGGAGGAATAGAAGGATGCTGAGCTGAGTTGGAGGTCGCAAAAATCGTTTTTCCGCCGTGCATGACAATCGAGGCTGAGAGTTCCTGGTGTGCCCCCAAAAGCGCTTGTAACTGAAGCAACACATCTGAACGGTCAGCCGAGCCAGCTTCACCGTCCATAATTTGACGAATAGATTCGAGCTTTTCTGTCATTGCTTGCCGGTCAAGTGCCTTGAAGTGATGCCGGCTGAAACCATCGAAGGTAAAGCCTGCTACCACGAGCACTGCTACCACAGCGCACACAAACATCAAGCTTAGACGAAGCGTTAGAGATGGGCGCTTCATTCTGCGTCCGGGGCATCAAGCATGTAGCCCATGCCTCGCGAGGTCTGAATCAGCTTTGTATCGAAATCATCATCAATCTTGGCCCTAAGCCTGCGAATGGCGACCTCAATCACGTTTGTATCGCTGTCGAAATTCATATCCCAGACCTGGGATGCGATGAGTGACTTTGAGAGAACCTCTCCTCTTCGGCGCATCAGCAGCTCTAACAAAGCAAACTCCTTCGCCGTCAGGTCAATGCGTTTACCTGAGCGTGAGGCACGACGTTTGAGCAGGTCGACTTCAAGATCACCGATTTTTATAGACGTCAGATTGGGAGCACCGGCACCCCGACGCAGCAGGCTTCTGACGCGAGCGAGTAGCTCAGAAAACGCGAACGGCTTTACTAAATAATCATCTGCACCAAGCTCTAAGCCTCTAACTCGGTCATCGACTCCGTCCCTCGCTGTAAGGAACAACACGGGAACCAAGCTTCCAGCTGCGCGGACACTTCGGATGACCTCCCAGCCGTCAATCCCAGGCATCATCACGTCCAGAATCAGGAGGTCGTAGCTCTCGTTCAGCGCCTGATGCAGTGCCTCCGTGCCTGTCACGACCCGGTCGACAGTAAAACCCGCTTCCAAGAGTCCTTGCTGGAGATACATTCCGGTTTTGGGTTCGTCTTCTGCTACCAGGATTTTCATGGTGGAACTCCAGCTTTGCGTTGCTCAAGTGTGCTACGAAACCGACAACAATGCGCAAGCTGACGCAAATGTAATCGTTTCGACAGCTACCTGAAAGCGCCGGGACATCACGGCTTGGTAGGTTGTGAGTAGCTAGACGGCAGCTTACGAAAATGTAATCGGCAATAATCGTTGTTGCGCTTAACCTACCCTGGAACGGTGCGGATGCGAGGCCATGGCTATCGGCCAAGCTGTACATAGCAACCGCGCAACGAATCGTTAAAAGGTGCATCCAAATGATGAAGCGTAATTTACTCCTTGCTACGGGGCTGATGTTCATGGGCGTTGCACAAGCTGCGGAGCTGCTCAGTATCGATGTCCACCGCGACGCGAATTGCGGATGCTGCAAGGAGTGGGTCAAGCACTTGGAATCGAATGGATTCAAAGTAGTCGACCATGTGGAAAGCGATATGAGCGCTATCAAGAAAGGGCTGGGTGTGCCGCAAGGACTAGCGTCCTGTCACACGGGCGTTATTGGTGGGAAATTCGTAGAAGGCCATGTTCCAGCGGATGACATCAAGAAGTTGAATGATCGTCCCGACCTTGTAGGGATTGCAGTGCCAGGCATGCCAGCAGGTTCGCCTGGTATGGACTATGGTCAGAAACATCAACCTTACCAAGTCCTGGGCCTCACCAGGGATGGTGCTCAAGAGGTGGTCGCTGACTACCCGAACAGCAAATGATCGCCACGCAGATCTGAGCGACCAGCGCTGCTCAGACCTGCCTAGGCATTACCCTTGGGCCATCTCGATTGAAGGGCTGAGCGTTCCTAGCCAAGCCACCAAGCAAACAATGACAACCGCACAGGTCGATTCGAGCAGCACGCTCTTTTTCAAAGCCGTGACTGCGGCAGAATAATCACCCCCGCTCACAGAGCGTTCCAGTGAGGGGCTCAGGTAGAAACGATTGAGGGTCGCGAGTCCGAGCATGCCAGCGAACAATATGATTTTCGCTAGTAGGAGAATGCCATAGGTGCTGGTCACTACCTCTGTAATGGTTGGCCCGACAATGAAAAGATAATTAGCGACTCCTGTGAGTATGATCGTACCCACAATGAACCCGCCCGCTGTTTCGAATCCTTTGAGCGCCCGAGTCAAAACTCGTACGAGTTGCTCAGGATTACCTTCCCTCATGCTCAGCATCAGAGCAAAGGCTGCCAAGGCTCCAATCCATCCGCCAGCAGCCAATAAATGGAGAATATCCGCTGCGAAATGCCAGAACCGTCTAGCACCTTCATCCATTGCCCCGTGACCTGTCCATGGGAGCGTAGCTAAGGCAATACTGCCCGCTAGGGTAGCAATCCAAAGACTAGCAGATGGCAATCGAGTGCTTTGGCTTGCAGCAATTATCACCACCGCAAGCGAGACCATACGTGCCATCCAGCTGTAACCGACCTCGGTTTCAGACAACATCATTTCCAGGTGAGGTAACAGCTCCGCCCAATCGGACGCACCGCCCATGTTTTTTGTCATGACGAAGAACGCGGCCACAGACAGAAGAATGCCTATAACGGCAGCCCCACTCAGCAGCGACCCAAAATGCAACACTGTTCCCGATTCGCGCTCTTTCCCGCGAAAGCTGTACAGCCCGAACACCGCGAGCCCGAACAGGAGCATCAAATCCAGATAAAGCGCGAGGCGCAGCGCCACATTCAAAGGGTCGCTCATGCTTATTTCACTTTGAAAGTTACGGCACCGGTAATTGGATGAGTGTCGGACGATACTGCCCGCCATTCTACTTTGTAGGTGCCCGTTGTCAGAGGCGATGAAGGCGTGATTACCATGGTCTTCGGATCATTGCCGCCTGCTACGCTTGCTTTGACACCCATAGGTGAATTCGGCATACCTGGCATATCAGTCATGATCAGCTTGGCTCCGGAAAATTGGGTGACCAGGTTTTCGGAAAAGTGCAGTTCAATTTTCGAGGGGGCCGCACCGGAGTCGCCTTCTGAAGGAGTCGAAGACAACAGTTTCGGATGGGCTTGAGCGACCGAGCTCAGCAAAATACCGGATGAAAGAGCGACGGCCACAACACAGGCTTTCAAGAACGACATGCAAGGCTCCTCACAGCGCATAGCTGTTGTAATGAGGTTGAATAATTATTTTTGGTGCTACTAACTTGGTTTAGAACCAGACCCGAACGCCTAGCACCAGGCGTGCTTCGTTATTGTCTTCGCCTTCCTCGCTGGCGTAGTCAGCCGTTTTTCCATAACTACGATTCCAGGTAACGCCCACGTAAGGAGCGAATTGTGGACGGATCTCGTATCGGAGCCGCAGACCAATCTCACTTTCTGATAACCCGGAGCCAATGCCACGCTGGGGATCGTTTTTCCCGTAAAAATTGAATTCTGCAGTCGGTTGCAAAATGAGCTTATTGGTCAAAAGGATGTCGTAGTCTCCTTCCAGCCGCGCCGCAGTCTGGCCACCTTCGCCCAGATAAGCAGTAGCCTGGGCTTCGAAGTTGTAGAGCGCCAAGCCCTGGATGCCGAAAGCCGCCCACGTTTGTGGATCACCCGGTTTGAAGTCTTGGCGAACCCCACCGACCAGATCCCACCATGGACTAATAGAGTGACCCCACAGCGCTTGCACCTCGGCTTCCTCTGTCTTCCCATTGGTGCGCTCTCCCTCAGAACGCAACCATAGACGATCCACATCACCGCCTATCCAACCTTGGGCTTCCCAGTTCAGCGCACTTCCTTCATCAGCATCCTGCCATTCCAATTTTTCGAAAATGAAGTACGAGTTAAGAGCAGTTTCATGCACCGCATGGCCACCAGGCGCGTTGTAAACTGCAGCTCTCTCAGCATCTGTAATTGGAGGTATGGGAGTTCGGCTTTCACTACGAGCCTGCTGCTTGGCGGGCTGCATCTCCTGCATCTGGCTGTGATCCATGCCCTGCATTTGGGAGTGATCCATGCCTTTCATCTGACTGTGATCCATGCTCTGCATCTGCCCGTCATCTGCAGTCTGACCGGTGTCAGCGGCTGCCGGCAGAACAAAGCCAAGGCTCAGAGCGACCGTAGCTACAACTGAGTGAATGCGAGTGCCACAAAAATAGTTGCTCATAGTCGACCCCTTATTCCTCTACTCGCACTTCTCGGAACATACCCATTTCCATGTGATACAGAAGATGGCAGTGATAGGCCCAGCGACCTAGCGCATCGGCGGTGACTCTGTAACTGCGCTTCGATCCTGGCGGCATGTCGATGGTGTGTTTACGAACAAGGAATTGGCCATTTTCGTCTTCAAGGTCGCTCCACATCCCATGCAAATGGATGGGGTGCGTCATCATGGTGTCGTTAACGAGCACGATCCGAACCCGCTCGCCATACTTCAGCCTCACCGGCTCGGCGTCAGAAAACTTCACCCCGTTGAACGACCAAGAGAATTTCTCCATATGCCCGGTCAGGTGCAGTTCGATAGTGCGGCTTGGCTCACGGCCATCAGGATCTTCAAACGTGCTCCTGAGATCTGAATATGTCAGCACCTTGCGACCATTATCACGAAGCCCCATACCAGGATCATCAAGCTTCGGTGAGGTGGACATTGCTTGCATGTCGACCAGAGGGTTGTTGGATTCCGTCTTGGGGTGCGCCTGCATGTCCCCCATCCCACCCATGCCTTCCATAGACATTTTGCTGTGATCCATTCCGGCCATGCCTTCCATGCCGGACTTATCCTGCTTAGCGCCATGGTTCATCGATGTCATGGAGCCGCCGTCCATTCCCGACATGCCATCCATTGAGCTGTCACCCATGCTGGCCATTTTGCTGTGATCCATTCCAGCCATGTCGCCCATTCCGCCCATCGAGCCATGATCCATACCCGCCATGCCCATGTCCGCCATGGTGACGAGAGGACGAGGATCGAGCTCGGGTACAGGCGCGACTAACCCTGATCGAACAGCCAAAGTACCTCGGGCATATCCCGACCGATCCATCGACTGTGCGAACAATGTGTAGGCTTCTTGGGTGGGCTCGACTATTACATCGAATGTTTCAGCTGTCGCTATTCGGAACTCATCCACGCTCACGGGTTTTACATACTGGCCATCAGCAGCAACAACAGTCATCTTCAGTCCAGGAATACGGACGTCGAAGTAGCTCATGGCCGATCCGTTGATGAATCTCAACCTGAGTTTTTCGCCAGGTTTGAAGGTGCCCGTCCAGTTCGAATCCGGAGCGTGGCCGTTCATCAAATAGGTGTAGGTCGCACCACTGACGTCTGCGATGTCAGTAGGGTTCATCTTCATTTCTGCCCACATCTTGCGATCAGCAACGGTGGCTGACCAACCTTTGTCAGCGACGTCATTGATAAAGTCGCTAACCGTACGCTTGTGGGTGTTGTAGTAGTCAGCCTGTTTCTTCAGCGTTTTCATCAACGAGGCCGGATCTTCATCCGTCCAATCGGTGAGCATCACCACGTAGTCACGGTCATACACAAACGGCTCGGGGTCTTTCGCTTCAATTACTAACGGGCCATACACACCCACCTGTTCTTGAAAGCCGGAATGACTGTGATACCAGTATGTTCCGTTCTGCTTGACCTTGAACTGATAGACGTAAGTTCCGTCGGGCTCAATCCCGTGAAAGCTAAGGCCGGGTACACCATCCATATTGGCGGGAAGAATGATCCCGTGCCAGTGAATGGAAGTCATATCCTTCAGGCGGTTTTTGACGCGCAAAGTTACCGTGTCACCCTCACGCCAGCGCAGGAGGGGCCCCGGAAGCCCTCCATTGATCGTCAGCGCTGTACGGCGATTGCCAGTAATGTTTACCGGCGTTTCTCCAATAAACAGGTCGAACTCCGTTCCTGACAGGACATTCGCTTCCCCAAAGCCAGGTGCAGCCCATACAGGGGTACGCCAGAGTCCTAGGCCCGCGAGAATTCCGCCTGCGGTAAGGCCTTTTACGAAGGTGCGCCGAGAGGTGTTGGAGTGCATACCGATTCGTGTCCCGTCAGTCGGAGAGAGGCGCGCACTACTGCGCACATTCCGAGGATTCAATCTATTGATCGCCTGCGCGATTTCATACCTCGAAAGATGCCACAGGCCAGAAAACGAGGTAATTACATTTCCGTAAGCTGGGCGACTCAGCAGTGATGGTTAGACTGTTCAGCCACAGGTTTTTCCTGCGCAACGTCCTCTTTCGGCTGTGTTCCTGTACTCGGGATAAGAGTGGACATCGCCGTCTCGCGGGCTCGCTCCATGCGCTCAGCTGTACGGTCGCCACCGCCCTCAGCAAACGCCAGCGACGATATAGCCAAACTGAATGTAAGAATCAGAGCATTGGTTGCTTTCATGGCGCATCTCCTCAACAAAATTAGCTCTCCGGTAGTCAAGAGAGTCTGTGCATCGGCTCAATGAGGATGATGGAGACTTGCACCTGTCAGCAGGCTGAGCCTGCGATTACAACTTTGACAGCGGCGTGGGGCGGAACTGGTCAGCATGACGGGAGTGCCATAGGTGATTCGGATTGCAGGCCATCTACTCCAGCCACTCGCTGCGCGCATTGCCTGCGCCTGCATGGAGAGCCGAATTTCCAGATCTATGCCTGAGGGCGACCGCTCGATGAGGCGAGCTGAGATGTGAAAGCTTGCCTACCTTACAAAACTGTAATTTTTTTCTCGAAACCCTGCCTACCTGCTTGGGTCGGACGAATTGTACCTTCGAGAAAGGTACATCAAGTGAATCGACCGTCGACCTCGGAGAACCGGTTATGAACAGTAGCTATGAAGATTGCATTGCGGAATGCCTGCGTTGTGCTATGGCATGTGAGAGTTGCGCGTCCGCGTGCCTAGAAGAGCAGGATATGAAAATGATGGCGGCCTGCATAAAGCTCGATAGGGATTGTGCAGATATCTGTAGGCTCGCAGCGACCCTGATGGCACGGGGAAGCCCCTTTGCGAATGAAATTTGTGTGCTCTGCGCAAAAATTTGCCAGGCATGTGGTCAGGAGTGCGGCACTCATAAAGCAGAGCATTGCCAGCAATGCTCTGAGGCGTGCTTAGCTTGCGCACAAGCATGCGAGTCAATGGCTGCTTGAGCTCCCCTTCGACCAAAGATGTCGTCACCCTGGTGGCGAACCATTGAATGATGGGTTGGCCACTAGGGTGAAAAAAACCGACGCGGCATTTTTTGGGAAGTATAACCCGCCCCTTCTTTGCACCACTAAAGATGCTCCGGTGGTCAGGATTTATGTTCGCTGAGTTCTGAGAACATCGCAGCAGATCCCACCCCGACTGGATTTTCACCAGAACCAAATCCAGATCTAGTGCTGCGTGCCTTCGTTTTCTTCGAGCTCTGTATGAAACTGCGAGCTTTCTAATTGAAGAGTTGTGTGACTGATATGGAATACCTCGCTCATCAGTCGCGTCACCTCAGCTAGTATTTCTTGCTCGCCACTAAATGAAGGCTGGATGACAAGGTGAGCACTCATGACATTCTTGCCGCTGGTCAGGGCCCAGATATGCAGATCATGGATATCCTCAACGCCTTCAACCGACCTGATGCTCGCCTCCACTTCAGCTATATCGATTCCATCTGGAACCCCTTGCAAAAGGATGTTCATGCTTTCTTTGAGCAAAACCCACGTCCTGGGAAGCACCCACAGGCCGATGGCTCCAGCAACGACCGAGTCAACCCAAGTCAATCCCGTAAAACGAATTATCAATGCTGCCCCTATTACGCCTATGGAGCCCAACATGTCGCTCCAGACTTCTAGGTACGCGCCTTTTACGTTAAGGCTTTCGGCACTGGCAGACATGAGCAACCGCATTGAAACAAGGTTTACAACTAGCCCTATGACCGCGACGATCAGCATGCCTGTCGATTGGATTTCTGCCGGGGTTTTAAACCGCTGATAAGCCTCGTACAAGATATACACCGCCACCATAAACAACAGAATCGCGTTAAAAGCAGCTGCGAGAATCTCAAATCGTGCGTAGCCGAACGTCCGTTTTTTATCTGCAGCGCGTTTGGCGATGTGAATAGCGATCAATGAAATAGCCAGGGCAGTGCAGTCGGTCAGCATGTGAGCCGCATCGGATAACAACGCCAAGCTGCCGGTAACGAAAGCCCCAATGACTTCCGCGATCATGAAGCTTGTCGTTAACGCTAGAGCAATCCATAACTTTTTCTCGTGTCCTGCACGAGCTTGACCGTGACTATGACCGGCGCCCATATGACTCTCCATGTGAATGTAAAGACGTGGTGGCTACTCAGAGAACTGTCTGCGGGTCACTCTTCGTCAAAAAGAGATTCTAGTTCCGCAGAGAGAGGCATCACCTGGAAAGCATTGATTCGGGCGCGACCGGGATTCCCACGAGGCACCCATAACCTAGAAAAGAACAGCGCAGCAATGACACGTGGTATTTGTCCAAAAACCTCTCGGGGGTCTTGTGCTCTGATGCCCACGAACAACATGAAGACGTGAGACTTAGCATGCAGCAGTGGATGGCGCTGCGCCAGGATGTGGGTACGTTCCAACCAATAGTACGCGCGCTCAAAATCTCGACACCGAATTGCGATACGTGCTTCGCCAAAGCCCTCAAGAATTGCACGATGCAACAACTCTTTCATGCTGCACCTCCGTGCTATTTTTTCAGCAAGCGCAGCCCATTGAGCACTACCAGGAGGCTGACGCCGACATCTGCAAAGACCGCCATCCACATGGTGGCAACTCCCATCAAGGTGAACACCAGGAATATCGCCTTGATGCCGAGGGCGAACACGATATTTTGTTTGAGGATCAGGGCGGTCTGCCGTGACAGGCGAACAAAGGCCGGGATCTTGCGCAAGTCATCATCCATTAACGCAACGTCCGCCGTTTCGATGGCTGTGCCCGTACCAGCGGCAGCCATGGCAAACCCGATCTGAGACTTGGCGAGAGCCGGGGCATCGTTTATTCCATCACCCACCATTCCAACTACGTGCTTGCGGCTCTGCAACTCATTGATGGCTTTGAGTTTATCGTCAGGTAGCAAGTTTCCTCGAGGCTCATCAATTCCAACCCGTTCGGCGATGGCTTCAGCCGTATGCTCGTTGTCACCCGTCAGCATCATGGTCTTGATGCCTAACTCGTGCAGTTCTTTTATCGCAAGCTGGCTTGAGTCTTTCACGGTATCGGCCACGGCAAACAGTGCGAATACCTGCGTAGCGCTGGCCAGCATCACGACGGTTTTCCCTTGACGCTCCAATTGGCTCAGAGACGCATCCAGCGATTGCGTAGTCAGCCCCAACTCTGCGACTAGGCGGTGGTTTCCAAGGTAATAGATCTGTCCATCAATGCTCCCCTTCACCCCGCGACCAGGAATTGCTTCGAAGCTCTCGACCTGTTTCAGCGTGGTAGCCGCCATCTCATCATGCTTGGCGATTGCCCGCGATACAGGGTGGTCTGAGCGAGATCCCAAGCTGGCGGCGAGCAATTGTGGCTCACCATCTGAAGTCTCGGCCAAAAGCAAAAAGTCGGTCTGAACCGGCTTGCCATGAGTAATGGTTCCGGTCTTATCCAGCGCGACAAAACTCAGCTTGGCACCGATTTCCAGATACACACCGCCCTTAACCAGAATGCCTTTTCGAGCCGCTGCCGCCAAACCGCTGACGATGGATACCGGCGTTGAGATCACCAGTGCGCAGGGACAAGCAACAACCAAGAGCACTAGGCCGCGATAAATCCAATCAGCCCATAACCCGCCCATGAACAAAGGCGGTATCAGTGCAACGGCCAATGCAAAGAAGAAAACTACTGGCGTATATATCTTGGCGAATTTATCGACGAATCGCTGAGTAGGAGCTCGCGAACTTTGGGCCTCTTCAACGGCGTGAATGATCCGGGCAAGCGTCGTATTGTTGGCTTCTGCGGTTACACGGTATTCGAATGATCCCGATTCATTGATTGAGCCGGCATACACATGATCATTAACCGTTTTTTCGATTGGCAGACTCTCACCCGTGATGGGAGCTTGATTGACGGTAGACGTGCCGGAAGCGACTTCACCATCTAGGCCGATGCGCTCACCAGGGCGCACCCGCACCAGCGCACCGGTTCTGACCGCCTTCACGTCGACTTCCAGCCATGAACCATCGGATTGACGGACAGTGGCGCGCTCCGGGGCGAGATCCAGCAATCCTTTGATGGCATTGCGAGCACGATCCAGCGACTTTGCCTCGACCATTTCAGCAATGGTGAACAAGACCATGACCATTGCCGCTTCTGGCCACTGCCCGATCAAGACGGCCCCAGTCACTGCAATACTCATCAACGCATTGATGTTCAAATTAAGGTTTTTAAGTGCTATCCAGCCTTTCTTGTAGGTCGTAGGCCCACAAAGGGCGATGGCAAACAAAGCTATTGCGGCAACAACCCACTCCGGGGCCGATTGAGTGAAATGCAGGACTTCCGCACCCGCCGCAGCCACACCAGACAGCACCAATGGCCACCAGTTAGCTTTATGCGTGAGCTGAGCTTGCGACCCGGCTTGATTTGCATTGGCGTCCGCTGCATTGCTCTCAGTAGCCAGGGGCTCCGCGTGCATGCCCAGCGAACGTACCGCAGCTTCGATATCCAAGGTATTCGGCAGCTCATGCCAGACGCCCAACGTGCGGCTCATCATGTTGAATTCGAGTTTATGTATCCCACTCATTCGAGCGAGCTTACTCTCGATCATGGTCTGTTCGGTGGGGCAGCACATCTCTCCTATGCGGAAATTGCTGAGACGAGCCCCTTCGCTGACATTTGCTTGAATAACTTCTGGTGAACAAGACGTCGGGTCTGATGGAGGGCTGGCCACTTCGGTAAAAAGAACGTCGTCGACCGCAGTGGCAGTTTTGCTCGGTTCAGCCAAGCTATACAGATTAGACGGCGCAGCTGTAGCGGCGCAGCATGATTTGCCACCGTCCGGAGCAGGGGCGCAGCAACCCGCGCCTTCTGCCTTGGAGGATTCTGGATTCACATTTGTGGCTTTTGGGGCACAACAGCTGTCAGCAGATTGAGCTTTCGCCGCGCCTGAATCGCAGGTCGTTGCAGCAGGGGCGCAGCAACCCGAGCTTGCGGATGGATCAAACACTTCGACGACAGCCTTTGTTTCAGATGTTTGTTTGTCACCGCAACAGCTTTTCATGAGGTCACTCCCAACAGGATATGGCTAAGAGTGAACACCCTATAGCCACTATAGGGTCAAGCGAATTAGGAAGATCGCTGACCCGTTTTTAGCATTGCGAATCGTGTTTATCGCGACTGGTTGATCTCGCTCCAAATCAAATCGTAGAGCTGCTGGGCACCGAAGTTGGTCAGGGGTTTACCGTTGACGAAGAACGTCGGTGTGCCGCTTACGCCTACCTTTTTCGCATCGGCAGCGTCTCTTTCAATTGTCGCTGTGATCTCGGCAGACATCATGTCCTGGCGAGCTTTGGTAACGTCCAGGCCTGCCTGACCCGCTGCGTCCCAAGCCGCCATAGCCTTTGCGTCGTCATGCCATTGCGGTTGAGCCTCCAGTACAGCTTCAAGTACCGGCACAAACACGCCCTGTTTGCGCGCAGTTTCCAGAATGCGGATGGCCTCTTCAGAGCCCACGTGAAGACGAACATAACGCAGCACCAAGCGAACATCTGCCGGATGCTGGGACATCATTTTTTTAACAATCGGATAAAAGGCGCGGCAACTCTCACACGACGGGTCGAAGAACTCGACAATGGTGACCGGTGCCTTGGCAGGGCCAAAGCTTGGCGAATTGAAACGCACCAGCGCGCTGGTTTCCTGCACGGGTGCAGTCGCTTGAGGCACTGTGGAGGCCCGTTCATAAAAAAATGCAGCGACCGCAAAGCCGATCACGGCCAGGACACTGATGGCGAGGAGGAGTGTGCGTCGGCTCATTGGTTGGATCTCCGGCGAATTAGGACAAGAAGAATGATCAGGAGGCTGAATACGCCCAGCGATAACAAGGGCAGCGGCACGCGACCGAGAATGGTCATGTCAGCGCCGGAGCATGATGGGCCGGCACCACAAGGTTTGATGCTTTCGGGAATCAATCCGAAATAAAGCAGGTTGTGATACAAAGCAAGCAACCACCCCATAACAGCCAAAGGCAATGCGTAGCGCCAGACGCGCATGTCCGACAGGCAACAAGCGACACCCAGCACAAGCACCAGGGGAAACATGAACGCACGCTGAAACCAGCAAAGTATGCAGGGTTCTTGCCCCATGACTTCGCCAACAAACAGCACGGCGAGGGTGGAAATCAGTGCAATCAGCCAGGCACAGAGCAGGAACGCCCAACCTTGGGATTGAGGTTGTGGGTGTGTGGTTTGCATCAAGTTATCGCCCTTTCTTGTTGATGAGCACAGGCATATGCGGATTTGCTAATCGACTTATATGAGTAGAATGAAGGTTCTAGCGACTATAAGGTCAAGCGAAATGAATGCGGCCACTTACACCGTTGGCGCCTTGGCGAAAGCGACCGATACCAAAGCGGTGACTATCCGTTACTACGAACAGCTAGGGCTGCTTCCCTCAGCCGGCAGATCACCATCAGGGTATCGCTACTACACGAATGGGGAGCGAGACCGCCTATTATTCATCCGCCGCAGCCGTTCGCTTGGGTTCAGCCTCGATGACATACGCGAATTATTGAGTTTCGCTGACCGCCGTGATGCCTCTTGCGCTGGAGTAGATGCAAAGGTCGAAGAACAACTGGAACAGGTGCGAATGCGTATTCGGGATCTACAAGGCCTGGAGTTGGAGTTGCAGAGACTCAATGTTTGCTGTCAAGGCGGTGTGATCGAGCAATGCCGCATTATTGAGTCGTTGTCGAACCGTGATTAGATTGGATTAGCGGCGTTTCGATTGGCTCGTATTCAACATGGCTTAGAGAAGGTATCGTTCAAGCTCCTATCAAGGATGAACCTCTATGGCTTTGAAAATCCGTACGGCGGCGGTAAAAGACGCAGAAGCCATTCAGCGAACTTATGCCCCCATAGTTTCGAACACGGCGATCTCATTCGAAGAGAATCCGCCAAGCGTTGAGGAGATTGCTCAGCGGATAACGACCACACTTCAGACATACCCTTATCTGGTGGCTGAAGAGGATGGCGAGATCAAGGGCTATGCATACGCAAGCCAACATCGTGCACGTGCGGCCTACCGGTGGGCTGTTGACGTGACGGTTTACATAGCTGAATCAGCTCGCCGTCAGGGCGTTGGCCGTGGGCTCTATGAGACCTTGCTTCCGATCCTTGAAAAACAGTGCTTTCGCGCTGCTTACGCTGGAATCGCGCAGCCCAATGAAGGCAGCGTGGGCCTGCACGAGTCGCTAGGATTCACCCATATAGGGACGTATCCAGAGGTAGGCTTCAAGCTTGGGAAATGGCACGACGTCGGCTACTGGCGGCTCGGCCTTTGCCAGGCGACTCCTCCACTGGAGCCTATTCTCTTCCCCAAGCTTGGAGTCGCATCACAGTAGGCTCACTCGACTTTTCAGGGCGCGCTATCAGACCCCGCCTGTGAGATACGTTTGCACTTGCTTGACTACATCTCGAGCGGTGCGGGTTACTCCGATCAATGTCGCGGAGGCGAGCCCCGTCCAATCGCCGTAGCCCACCAGCCACAGATTGGGTGAAGCAACACTCCGGTTTTCGTCCACAGCCACTTTGCCATCCTGGCCTACAATGCCCAGGCTGTTTAGGTGGTCGAGCGCTGGAGAAAACCCAGTGCACCAGATGACGACATCCACCGCTGTTTCGTCTCCTGATGACCAAACAACGCCTGTTGAAGTGAAGTGCGTGAATGGCCGTACTGCGCTCAATACACCGCGTTCACGAGCGTCCTTCACCGATGGCACCATTACGATGTCGCCCAGCCCCCCAGCGGGTTGTTCAGGCTCCACGCCATCCTGTTGCGCCTTCAATCGAGCAGTAGCTCGTTCGAACAGGACACGCCCATCAACCTCATCAGGTAGAAATTTTGGGGCCTCTTGAGTTACCCAGGTTGCCTGAGCCACTTTAGAAACCTCGGCGTAAATCTGGGCTCCCGAGTTGCCACCACCCACGACAAGGACGGTTTTCCCCTCAAACTCATCCGGCCCAACGTAATGAGCGGAATGAAGCTGCTGCCCTACGAACAACTCCTGTCCGGGATAGCTCGGGGTAAATGGGCGGCTCCAGGTGCCTGTTGCACTGATAACCGCTCTGGCATCCCAGTTTCTATCCCCGGAGACAACCCGTAATCCTTCTTCGATTTTCTCGACACGGGTCACCTTGGTGGATCGGATGATGGGGAAGTCATATCGACGCTCGTACAGAGTCAGATAGTCGATAACATCATCACGGTGAGGCGTTTCTTCTGATACGGCAGGCATCGGCCAGCCTGCAATCGAGCTCCATGCCGATGGAGAGAAGAGTCGCAGCGAATCCCAGCCATGCCGCCAGGCTCCTCCTGGTGCCGACTCCGCATCGAGCAGCACGTAAGACAAGCTTGTCCGCTTCAAAAAATAGGCGATTGTCAGCGCGGATTGACCACCGCCAATGACCACAACATCAAGTTTCGAATTCTGACTCACCAGCATCCTCCAGGCTCAATCGCGGCACCTAACCGTCGTCGGATCAGACTCTGCGACCGTGCTCATCAATGACCACTTGGCCGTCCTCTTTGACGAAACTCCCACGCTGCTCTTGCGGTAACAAATCGAGCACAGCTTCTGACGGACGACACAAACGCGTCCCCAAAGGCGTCACGACGATAGGGCGATTGATCAGGATAGGGTGAGCCATCATGGCATCGATGAGCTGTTCGTTCGTCAGCGATGCATCGCCCAATCCCAGCTCTTCGTACGGAGTGCCTTTGATACGCAAAAGAGCCCGCCCCCCGATACCCATATCCTCAATGAGTCTGACAAGTGTGGTGCGATCAGGCGGGTTCTTCAGGTACTCGATAACCGTCGGTTCTTCCCCGCTGTTACGGATCAGCTCCAAGGTATTGCGAGAGGTGCCGCATTCGGGATTGTGGTAGATCGTGATCTGGCTCATATCGCTTCCTCGTGCTGACGTTAGATGGAGCGCTGGTTGACGCGTTTGGACAGCTCTTCGGCGGACTCTTTACGCTCGGAGTACCGGTCAACCAAATAATCCTGGCGACCCCGCAACAGCAGCGTGAACTTCATCAACTCCTCCATCACGTCCACGAGTCGGTCGTAGTACGAGGACGGCTTCATACGACCTGCCTCGTCGAACTCGGTAAATGCCTTGGCCACCGAAGATTGGTTTGGGATGGTGAACATGCGCATCCACCGCCCCAATACCCGTAGTTGGTTGACCACGTTGAAAGATTGCGAGCCACCACAGACCTGCATTACTGCAAGGGTCTTTCCTTGCGTAGGTCGAACAGCACCAATCGCAAGCGGAACCCAGTCGATCTGGGCCTTGAATACTGCGCTCATGGAACCGTGCCGCTCAGGCGAACACCACACCTGTCCTTCAGACCATTGCATGAGTTCGCGCAATTCCGCGACTTTGGGATGTGTATCCGGAGCATCGTCCGGCAGCGGCAAACCCGAGGGATCGAAGATTTTGGTTTCGGCGCCAAACTCCTCCAACAAGCGGGCTGCTTCCTGAGTCACCAACCGGCTGAAAGAGCGCTCTCGCGTCGATCCATACAGAAGCAAGATTCGAGGTTTATGGAGTGACGGTGTACGCGGCTCCAGTTGCTCCAACGACGGAATGTCGATCAGGTCGGTGTGTACGTTCGGCAATGTGTCTTGCATATAAACTCCTACCACGGCGCCGGCTAGGACGCCGCCTCGGTTGATCTTTAAAGCGAACCGATGCGGTTCAGTTCAGCTTTGAGCTGGTCAGGGCTCATGGTCTTGAGCGGCAGCATAAGAAACGCACTCACGCGCTCGTGAATTTTTGCCAGTGTGGCTTCAAAAGCTGCGGTGATCTCGGCTTCCGACCCGCTAGCCTCAGACGGGTCGGCCAGCCCCCAATGCGCCTTCAAAGCGGGCCCGAAGAAGATTGGGCATGCCTCACCCGCAGCCCGGTCACAGACAGTGATCACGATGTCTGGAGGCGAGCCTTCAAAAGCATCCGAAGCCTTGCTGCTCAAGCCCGCAGTGGAGATACCCGCTGCCTCCAGCGTTTGCAATGCCCGTTGATTCACCCGGCCACTGGGAAAGCTTCCTGAGCTGACGGCTTCTACACCCTCGGGCGCCAAGTGGTTGAAAAGCGCCTCGGACAGAATGCTGCGGCAGCTGTTGTGGGTGCACATGAACAAGACTTTCATCAGACGATTCCTTGATTCAAAAACTAAGGCGCAGTGCCAGGGCGGACAATGTGGCGACGAGGATGGGCACGGTCAGCACGATCCCGGTCTTGAAGTAGTAACCCCAGCTGATCGTTATGTTTTTCCGGGCGAGCACGTGCAGCCACAACAGAGTTGCCAAGCTCCCAATTGGGGTGATCTTCGGGCCCAAGTCGCAGCCGATGATGTTGGCGTACACCATCGCTTGCTGAACGACGCCATCAACTTCGGCGGCATGAATGGATAAGGCACCAACCAGAACCGTAGGCATGTTGTTCATGATCGATGACAGCAACGCTGTTAGGAGCCCTGTACCTAGGGACGCGCCCCAAACGCCATAACCGGCGAACACGTTCAGGATCTGCGCGATGTGGTCGGTCAGGCCGGCGTTCTTCAGGCCATAAACAACCAGGTACATACCCAAAGAAAAAATCACCACCTGCCATGGCGCCTCTTTGAGCACCTTGCTTGTGTTGATGGCGTGACCACGAGCCGCTATGACGTAAAGAATGAATGCACAGACCGCTGCAATGGCGCTGATTGGCACCCCCAATGGCTCAATGACAAAGAAGCCGATCAGGAGTAGTGCCAACACCCACCAGCCGGCTACAAAAGTGGCCCGGTCGTGGATTGCCTCGTCCGGATTGTCCAGTTGGTTGAGGTCATAGGTCTTTGGTAAATCTTTGCGGAAAAACCACAGCAGCATGGCTAACGTCGCAGCCACGCTGACGATGTTTACCGGCACCATGATTGATGCATATTCGTTGAAGCCGATATCGAAGTAGTCGGCAGAAACGATGTTGACCAGGTTGGAAACCACCAGCGGTAAGCTCGCCGTATCGGCGATAAAACCGGCTGCCATAACGAATGCCAACGTAGCAGCAGGAGAAAAACGCAGCGCCAGCAACATCGCAATCACAATGGGTGTGAGGATCAATGCTGCTCCGTCATTGGCGAACAGGGCTGACACCGCTGCGCCCAGCAGGACGATAAATGCGAACAGCTTGCGGGTGCTCCCGTCTCCCCATCGGGCGACATGCAGCGCAGCCCATTTGAAAAATCCTGCCTCATCAAGCAACAGACTAATAATAATGACCGCGATGAACGTTCCGGTAGCGTTCCAGACTATGCGCCAAACCTCTGGTATGTCGGCAAGGGTAACGACACCTGCCAGCAACGCCACGATGGCACCGAACATCGCACTCCAGCCCACCCCCAGCCCCTTGGGCTGCCAGATGACAAGGACGATGGTGGCGATAAAGATCAATACGGCAATCAGCATTTCATTAATCCGGTTGGGCGTGAATCAGCTACACACGGCTTGGTTGATCGGGCGGTCGTTCATGCCGCAGAGGCGCTTAGCCTCGGTTTCCAGCCATTGCTGATTGGCGTCTACCACTTCCTTCAAAACTGCAGTCACCCACGTGGGCAAATCAGGATTCAGCCGGTAGTACACCCATTGGCCTTGGCGACGATCCAACAGCAAACCGGCAGAGCGCAGCAGCGCCAAATGACGAGAAATCTTCGGCTGACTCAGGTCGAGTGCTGCCGTTAGCTCGCATACACACAGCTCACCTTCACTCACGACAAGCAGCGAAATTTTTGCTCGGGTGTCGTCCGCCAAGCACTTGAATAAGGTGGTGGGGTTCAAGGGTTCTGTCATAGATCCTCCAGGTGTTTGGTCTTGACCAAAACGAAGAGCTTGATGCGCTCGTGGATGTCGTGGAGCGTGTGGCGAAATGCGCCAGGATCATCGCTAGTTACTGGGTCAGGAAAATCCCAGGCAATGACTTCACCTGCATTGGGCATTGGTAGGCACTCGCTTGCGGATTTATCACAAAGAGTGATTACGTAATCGAATCGATCAGCTTGAAACTTGCTGATGGACTTGCTGCGCAGGCCCGTTGCATCGACTCCAACCGCCTCCAATGCTTGAGTCGTGCGCAGATCAACCTCAGACGGTTCAGATCCTGCGCTGAAGGCCTCGAAGCGCGGGTCGGTGTGCCGCAGCAAAGTCTCTGCAAGCAGGGAGCGGGCTGAGTTGGCAACGCACACAAAAAGCACTTTGATAGCAGGGCTCATGGTGGAACTCGATGCATATGGAAAATCGAATATACGCTTTGGCGAATATTCGGTAAAGCGAATATGATGTCTGCTGTTTCGGCATGTGCCCTAACGTTCCATGCGTGTCGGCATAACGGAGATGAGAGGATGGAGGGGGATATGATGATCCAGGCAACAGAGATAGCCGGAAAACAATGGCAACGCTTTCGCGCTGCGCTTAAATCTGCTGACCTTCCAGGAGACGATATTGATCTTCCAGGCCGAACCTTTTTTGAGTTCACACAGGACAGTGAGACGGTCGCATGGGGAGGTTTCGAAACGCATGGTACGGACGGGTTGCTGCGTTCCCTGGTCGTAGTCTCGACACACAGATCGAAAGGGGTCGGTGTCACGGTGCTTAGGATCATTGAAGCGAAAGCCGCCGAGCAGGGAATCGCTCGATTTCATTTGCTGACAACAACTGCGTCAGGCTTTTTTAAGCAGCAGGGCTATGCAGTAAATCAACGAGGCTCTGCGCCACCTCTTATTTCTCAGACGGAGCAGTTCAGGGGGCTTTGCCCTGGCTCGGCTTGCTACATGTGCAAAGCATTATCTGCGAATGCACGAAAGTAGCTGATCACCTTGGTGATGGCTTTTAGCCTCGATGCCAGCTAGATTTGGGGCTTTCTACGATCAAGGATGGATATGAAAAAGCTCATCGCAGTAATGGGGATCTGTGTCGCACTTGGCGGTTGCGCTACGTCCCACTACACCGCAGGGCGAGACTTTCCGTCGGCCAGTGTAGCGAGCATCACCAAAGGCAAAACGACGACTGTTGAGTTGAAGTCCCTATTTGGTGAGCCCTACGCCAAGAGTGCTGTCAGCGAGACTGACGAAAAGTGGATCTACACCTACACCAATGGCTCAGCCCATGCCCAAAGCTACGTGGTCACCATGAAGGTGACGACTACGGGCACTCAGAAAACTCTCGACGTCTTGATCCGAAATGACGTGGTCATCAACTACACGTTCAGCGAAGGCCCCGTTCCAGGCAGTACCACTGCGACGAACTAAGTTCGCCACCTTGCCATTGGGCGACCCACCGCGCTCAGTACGTTGTTGATGGAGCAAGCTCATGGACAGAACATATGCTTTCGTGGATGAGTCCGGGAATTCCGACCTTGATACGTCAAAGGGAGGAAGCTCGGGATTCTTCATCGTGTGCTCCATTCTGGTGGCAGAGAAAGATCTGGAAGCTGCTTATGCCCAAGCTGAAGCACTCCGCACGCGTCATTTTCAAACAGGCGAGATCAAATCTAGCAATCTGAAGCCCAAAGATTCAGATCGCCGTGCCCGAATCCTCAACGAGCTAGCTGAGCTGCCATTCAAGCTCTATTTCACCGTCGTTGATAAGTCCCGAATTCACAAAGACGGCGGCCTCCGTATCAAGACCTCGTTCATAAAATACGTGAACGGGTTGCTCTATGAACGTTTGTTTCGCGCATACCCTGACCTCCAGATGATCGTAGACGAGCATGGTGGCCAGGAATTTCAGGAGAGCCTCAAAAGCTACGTTGCAGAGCGATTCGTGGACGACCTATTTGGCGATAAGGATGCCTTCCAGACGATGGCCAGTAAGGACAACGTTTTGGTTCAGGTTGCAGATTTCTTCGCTGGCTCAGTCGCTCAGATCTACGAAGAGAAAGCTTCGGAAGAAGCAGTTCTTGCCTACAAGAAAATACTCCGCAGCCTGACTCTTGGAATGCTTGAGTGGCCATCCAAGTACCAGTCCCTTCTGCCACCGCCTACGAATGAGTCTGGATATGCTGACTATCAGGTACACCAGGAGGCTCTCCGCCAAGCCGACCGTTTTAGCGAGCGGGTTGGTGACCACCCCGATGAAGATGAGCGACTGCAGCTAAGCATTTTGCGGTTTTTGAGATTCCAGAGCGAATTCGTCACCAAGGATTACGTGCTGACTACGGAGATCATGGCCCATCTAAAAGATAGCGGACTGGGAGAGGTCAACGGCCAGAGAATCCGCTCCAGTGGCATTGCCAAACTCCGCGATGCGGACGTCATCATCACAAGTGCGGCGAAGGGTTACAAAATCCCCCAGACACGTGCGGACATCAATGACTTCCTAGAGCGGGCATCCGGCATCGTCGTCCCTCTTCTCGAACGCGTTAAAAAAGCGCGCGATGTGTATCGGCTGAGTAGTCGAGGAGAATATGACATCGTCACTTCCGACCTTGCTGAGCTAGCCGGGCTGCTCGCCGCACTTGAGGCATTTGCGGATGACTGAGCTCGGTAATTACGACGAACCTCAGCGGGCTGCATTGATCCAGGATGAAATCCTAGAGATCTTGAAAGAAGCC
Organism: Pseudomonas fluorescens; assembly: GCF_900636825.1. NCBI lineage: Bacteria > Pseudomonadati > Pseudomonadota > Gammaproteobacteria > Pseudomonadales > Pseudomonadaceae > Pseudomonas > Pseudomonas fluorescens. Next base: position 5,439,179 of record NZ_LR134318.1, read on the forward strand.
AAGGTGCTTGCGCGTAGATTCTATCGCCTGACCGGCAAGCCGCTGGGCGTGACCGGCGAGGTCGCAGAGTACGAAGCTGCTGCTAGGCTCGGCCTGTTACTACATCCTGCAAGGCAGGCAGGTTACGACGCTACAGAGGCGCTGGAAGATGGCGTCGCGAGAATCCAGATCAAGGGCCGCTGTATCCTGAACCCGCAAAAGATTACGGGACGTATGGGTGCAATTGATTTACGACAACCCTTCGATACAGTGCTCTTGGTGCTGCTTGATTCTGAGTTCAACGCATTTGCAATGTACGAAGCGAGTCGTGCCAAGGTAGAGGCGGCACTGACCCTACCTGGCTCGAAAGCCAGAAATGAACGGGGAGCGCTGGCGATTAGGCAATTCATGTCGATAGCTACCTTGCGCTGGGCTCGCCATGAGGCCCGCGAATCAGAGAATCAATTGCCGTCCTAGGGCCGTGCGATGGTGTACGTGGCTATGACTCGCAACGTTAATGTTCCCAATACGGGACATTAACCATCGTTTTTGGGCTTAATGGCCCTATTTGGGTACATTACGCTGAGCAACGGAATGCGACCAATAATGACTATAGCCCCCAACTTCAGCCAGGCTATCTTCTGATGTTGAGGCAACCCCTTGATGGTTCCTGGAATAGTTTCTAAATATCTGTGTAGTAACACTGCACCATAAAGATTCAGCCGTAGTTTTATTTATATTTTTATAAAGGAAAGGCTGTGATGTAACTCCACGCGCAGAAAAAATAATAATCGACGTGGTTCGCCACGAAGCTAGGTGCCGCAAGCAATAGGAAGTAGTGGACAATGGCTGCGTATAGACAGAAGCACACAGTCCAAGCAAGCCAGTAAACGGTGCGTCCGGACGATATAGGTTTTTCAACCAAGCGCTTCCAGTCGTCGGCAGACATAAAGTTGTAGATCTTCTTCCGCCACCCTTCTCTACTGCTGTCAGCAAGACTGTTAAAACGCAAGGTTGATAGAGTGTTGATAACTATGCTCAATATGAGAAGTGCAGAGACACCGAGATACAGAATCGTGGTAGCTGTATCGGCCACGCCTGCAGTCGCTATCGGAGTCTTGAGAGCTAAAACAACACCCGCCACCGCGAAATCACGCCAGAGAGCTGATATTAAATCCCTTGTCGCAGTTTGTGTCTTATTAACCTCGTCCTGCAAACCTTTGCGCAGATCCCCTAAGCTTTTGACAGCCTCCTTGCTTTGATCCTGGAGATGAAAGGCGAACGCTTCCTTGGCCCCCGAGAGGCTATTTTTTAAGAGTGGCGTTGAGCCAGAGGGCCACGTCGTCCCACTGTTCCAGTTGATAGCAATGTGGTTGTTGAAAAGTTGGAATTTCGTTTCACACTCCCTAAGGGTGGAGTAGATCCACTGGCAAGTGTCGTGAAGCGTCTCAAAATTGACATCAGCCCAGTTAATAGGCTGGTCTATAGCTATGGGGAGTGAGCGCCCGCCTCGAAATATTACATGAGTCTCATCATCTTCCTTGCGAATCTCGGCTGGCAAGCAAAAGGAAAGCTTTTCCACCGCCACGCGTTTCCAGGCTGTAAAAGGTTCGCTTTCAGCAATTGGCTCAGCAGTCAGCAGCCATGGCTCAAGCGACGGAGGGGTAAGGGAGTGGGTAAGATCCCGTACCATTTTCCAAGGTTTTTCAGGATGTTGAGTGGCGGTCGGTAAATTTTTATCTCCACCCATTTCTTTCACTAGGAACTGATGAGTGGAAAATTCAAAGGTTTCACCTGCAACCCACACGCACATTTTTTTCTGTGAGTTCTGTGCTGAAAATTGGTTTGTCCTCAACCAGTTTTCGAAACCTTTTAAAGTTAGGAAATAACACCAGCCATCATCCATTGGCTTCTCCAAGATGACTGCCAGTCTGTCATTTTCCACATCCTCCAAATCGAAATCTTTGATCTCGATGCTGTCGGAAACTTCTCCAAAAAGCTCCATCTTTCCGATGCCCACAGAACAAACACGCTGGGCAAGATCTTTCAATTCTCGAACAAACCCGGAAGACGTAACGCTTACTTCATCAATTCGAAAAATATGCGTAGTTTCAACCTGCGCAGAACCACCTGACGCCGTAAGTCGCTCAAAAAAGCTGCGAAGTTCCAGCGCTAGCTGTTTCATGATTCACGCAAGCGACTTGTACGAATAGTAATAACAGTTTCATCCTTTCCATTTTCAATAGTTAAGCTTCCCTTTGCCCGCGCAGGCATATTGATGGTTATGCCTTCACTTGTTACGTATTTCTTTGCCTCATTGGTAGGTAGCTCTTCCTCATCATAGGAGAACACCTCACCAGTCAAATTTAGGCTTTCCAATTCTTTGTCAAAGGTCGCCCGGATTTCATCTTGGCCATTGATGCCAAAAAAATCTGTGAAGAATTCGTCGACTTCAAAGTCTTTACGCTTTTTCGCAATCTCAACGACTTTCTCAGCGACCTTCGATGTGATAGCAGGCGGCAGATCACCCAGGTGTGTCCTTACAGTTTTTTTGATTGCCTTAACCAAATCTACCGTCATTTCCTTTGAGTTCCGGAGGCGCTCTACTCCTAGGAATTCTTTGAAGAAATCACTGATTCCTGAGCGGCTCATTTTATCAATGATCACTACTTCTGAGTCTTTGGAATCCAAATCAATAAGAGCTGATTTCTGCAACGCTTTTGGTGATTCAGTAAAGTTGTTAGTAACTGCCTGAAGTATTGCCTGGGCGCCCTTAGTTTCAAATGTCACGACTTTTTCAGAGTCGTACTTGATTAAGGAATAAAACTTTTTAGCCCCTGTAATTAAACCAATTACAATCAACACGCCTGACTTCATCCGTTTATCACCAAGGCGATGAAATTGCCGCGCCAAGCTCTTGGAGATATCGACAAAATTCGACTCGCCCTTTTCCCAACTATTCAATTTGGCCTTTACTTGAGATATTTCAGCGAAAGAGAATTTATTGCCCTTGAGGGTTTCTTTGATGCGGTCAATGAAGAACGGCTCGAAGGTGCTTAAGGGGGTGTCGTCAAAAAGGATCGGATCATCGGCTCGATGATGCACCACGTGAAAAATGAAATTCTCGATTTTCAGGGCTTCGATTTCTTTATCCGTAAGAGTGGCCAAGTTAAATCCTCATCCTTGCTGGTGGCGACATGACATTAAGCATTGATGTAAGCACCTTTTCAGCGTTATGCCTAGCGTCCCCCGCAGGGCATAGCATACGAATCACTGTATGAATATACACCTATAGAAAGCGGTTGGCTGCCGTTTGGCCCCACCTAGGATCACTTGTCCGATGGAAGGCTCACTGGTAAGCGTGTTTAAGCGTGCATGAACGCTGAGCACTGGGTGACATTTTTCGAGATTCTTTTGGTGCTTTTATAAAAAAGCAATAATTGCTTTTATCTTATTGCTATGGGATGCTTCTTAGCATCTGACAGGAGATCCATCCCATGAACGACATTATTTCGCTCATCGAAAACGCCGCAAAGACGAAGAGTGACCTAGCGTCCGCATCTATCCGCATGCCCAAGGAGCTCTACTCATTTATCGAAGGTCTGGCTGATCAGCTCGATCTGAGTCGCCAGGAGACAATGCTGAAACTGCTAGAGAAGGGGGTTGAAGCTGCCAAGGCTGCTCTGAAGCTTGATGACAAAGAGCAGGCGGCAGTAGACATCGAGTTACTCGAACCGTCGAGCTTCCACCTTCTGAATACGAACAAGCGTCACTCATTGGAAGACCATGACCGTATGCTGAGCGAGGGTAGCGCAGCAGCTTTTTATGCCCCTTGGAAGTACAACATTGACCGTATAAAGAAAGGTGACGTGGTCTTCTTGTACGAAAATGGCAAGGGGATCGTCGCCTTCGGCCAAGGTACTGGCGAAACTGAAAAACGTGAGCATCACGGCTATCTGGAAGAGTGCCATTTTCAGCGACTGATGGATTTCACCATCTTGGATAAGCCGATTTCGGCTGCGGAGATCAAGAAAGCGGTACAGAAAAATGTCGTCTTCTTGCGCACGATGTCTCCCATGCCCGATGGCCAATTGCTGCTGAATCTGATCCAAAAGCGCTCCGCATGAAGCCTGGTGGGCGTAGTCAAAATAACCATCCCAACAGGGGCTAGGATCGGCTCAGTACGCTGCAGGGGTAGCCAACCGCACAGGCTCAATCTCTCCCTAAGTCCGCTCAGCCCATCTCTAAAAGGTGGGATGATAGGGAGTCGTATAAATACAACACTCGGGTTGTATTTATAGAAATATGACACGGCTATCAATGAACGCCAGAATTCCCCAGTGTCTACTGACGATTGACACGATCAAGACCGGACGGACAGTATCCGGACGAACAATTCACGCACCACATAAGGGTTCAAGTCCGTGTGGGCCCACCAAATTGAAAGCCGCGCTCAATGCGCGGCTTTTTTGTGGGCGTGTGGTTGGGGATTCAGACCTGCCGGCGTTCCCGTGTGCCTAATCTCATTGAGCATGTACCATGCGCAACGCACCCTCCCACACCCACGGAGCCACCCCTTTGCCAGACACCCGCCCACCCGCTCTCGACGAAATCGACCGTCAGTTGATCGCCGCGCTGCAGATCAACGCCCGCGAAAGCGTGGCCATGCTTGCCCGGCAGTTGGGCATTGCGCGCACCACGGTGACTTCGCGTCTGGCGCGGCTGGAAAAAGCCAAAGTGATTACCGGTTATGGTGTGCGGCTCGGCCAGCGCGTGGTCGATGGGGGTTTGCAAGCGTATGTAGGGATCAAGGTGCAGCCGCGCTCCGGCAAGGAGGTCTTGCGGCGCTTGAGCGCAATGGCGCAGGTGCAGCAGCTTTGCGCGGTGAGTGGCGAGTTCGATTATGTGGCGTGGTTGCGCACTGATTCGCCGGAGCAGCTCGATCAGCTACTGGATCAGATCGGCAGCGTCGATGGGGTTGAGAAGACCACGACTTCGATCATTTTGAGCAGCAAGATTGATCGGGGGCAGCCGGTCTGATGCATTGGTCAGTGCCACCCTTATTAGCAGATACAGCCCATTCGCGAGCAGGCTCGCTCCTACACTTTCGGCCTATGTGTAGCTCGCTATCGTCACTTTGAATGCTCGATTGGCAAAACGACGACACTTTGCGTCTTATTTACGTGTTCCAGGCTCCCTAGAATGGCTGGCATCTTTTCCTATACTCAACGCGCATCCCGCGTCGGGTCGCCAGTAAGGTCAGCCATGAACAAGAACAATCGCCACCCTGCAGACGGTAACAAACCAGTCACCGTTTTCGGCCCGGATTTTCCCTTCGCATTTGACGACTGGATCGAGCACCCGGCCGGTCTCGGCACTATTCCTGATCACCAGCACGGTGCCGAAGTGGCGATTGTCGGCGCGGGGATTGCCGGGTTGGTGGCCGCTTATGAGCTGATGAAGCTCGGTTTGAAGCCGGTGGTCTACGAGGCGTCGAAGTTGGGCGGTCGTTTACGTTCGCAGGCGTTCAACGGCACCGATGGCATCGTCGCTGAACTCGGCGGCATGCGTTTCCCGGTGTCCTCCACGGCGTTTTATCACTACGTCGACAAGCTCGGACTCGAAACCAAACCGTTTCCAAACCCGCTGACGGGCGCCTCAGGCAGCACCGTGATTGATCTGGAAGGCACAACCCATTACGCACAAAGTCTGAAGGATCTTCCTGCACTGTTTCAGGAAGTGGCCGACGCCTGGGCGGATGCGCTGGAAGCCGGTTCGCAGTTCTCCGATATCCAGCAGGCCATTCGCGACCGCGATGTGCCGCGGCTGAAAGAGCTGTGGAACAAGCTCGTACCGCTATGGGATGACCGCACCTTCTATGATTTCGTCGCGACCTCGAAAGCCTTCGCCAAGCTTTCATTCCATCACCGCGAAGTGTTCGGTCAGGTAGGTTTCGGCACTGGCGGCTGGGACTCGGACTTCCCGAACTCGATGCTGGAAATCTTCCGGGTGGTGATGACCAATTGCGATGATCATCAGCACCTGGTGGTCGGCGGCGTCGAGCAAGTGCCGCAGGGCATCTGGCGGCATGTTCCGGAACGCTGCGTGCACTGGCCCGCAGGCACCAGCCTGAAATCCCTGCACCGTGGCGCGCCGCGTTCCGGCGTGAAGAAAATCGCCCACGCGCCGGATGGCCGCTTCGCTGTCACCGACAACAACGGCGACACGCGTGAATACGCCGCGGTGCTGACCACCTGCCAGAGCTGGCTGCTGACCACACAAATCGAATGCGACGAAAGCCTGTTCTCGCAGAAGATGTGGATGGCCCTCGACCGCACACGCTATATGCAGTCGTCGAAGACTTTCGTGATGGTCGACCGGCCGTTCTGGAAAGACAAAGACCCGGAAACCGGCCGCGATCTGATGAGCATGACGCTCACCGATCGTCTGACCCGTGGCACTTACCTGTTCGACAACGGCGACGACAAACCGGGCGTGATCTGTCTGTCGTATTCGTGGATGAGCGATGCGCTGAAGATGCTTCCGCACCCGGTTGAAAAACGCGTTGAGCTGGCGCTGAACGCGTTGAAAAAGATCTACCCGAAAGTCGATATCGCGGCGCGCATCATTGGCGATCCGATCACCGTGTCGTGGGAAGCCGATCCATATTTCCTCGGCGCCTTCAAAGGTGCGCTGCCCGGCCACTACCGCTACAACCAGCGCATGTACGCGCACTTCATGCAGGACGAAATGCCTGCCGAGCAGCGCGGGATTTTCATCGCCGGTGACGACGTCTCATGGACACCGGCATGGGTCGAAGGCGCGGTGCAAACCTCGCTGAACGCGGTGTGGGGGATCATGAAACATTTCGGCGGATCGACACATAAAGAGAACCCGGGCCCGGGTGATGTGTTCAAAGACATCGGCCCTATCGCCCTGCCCGAGTAAGAGGAATCCCTGATGCGTGTAGCCCTTTACCAATGTCCACCGCTGCCACTGGACCCCGCCGCCAATCTGCATCGCTTGCACCAGGTGGCGATGGAGGCCAAAGGCGCGGACCTGCTGGTACTGCCGGAGATGTTCATGACCGGCTACAACATTGGCGCCGAAGCGGTCGGTACGCTGGCTGAAGTCTATAACGGTGAATGGGCGCAGCAGATCGCGCGGATTGCCAGAGCTGCTGGTTTGGCGATTGTTTACGGCTACCCGGAGCGCACCGCCGATGGGCAGATCTATAACGCCGTGCAGTTGATCGATTCGAGCGGCGAGCGCCTGGGCAATTACCGCAAGTCGCATCTGTTCGGCGATCTGGACCGGTCGATGTTCAGCCCCGGTGATGACGATTTGCCCGTGCTTGAGCTCAACGGCTGGAAGCTGGGCTTTCTGATCTGCTATGACCTGGAGTTTCCGGAGAACACCCGGCGCCTGGCGCTTGCTGGCGCCGAACTGATTCTGGTGCCAACGGCGAACATGGTTCCGTTCGACTTCGTCGCTGACGTCACCGTCCGCTCGCGCGCCTTCGAAAACCAGTGTTACGTAGCTTATGCAAACTATTGCGGCAGCGAAGGCGACATCCACTATTGCGGACAGAGCAGCATCGCCGCACCGGATGGCAGCCGCATCGCTCAGGCCGGGCTCGACGAAGCCCTGATCATTGGCGAACTGGATCGCCAATTGATGCTCGACTCGCGCGCCGCCAATCGCTATCTCAGTGATCGCCGCCCGGAGCTATACGGCGCGCTGAACAGGCGTTAATCCGCTAGCATTGGCACTTCACTGTTCTGGAAGTGCCCATGCCTGCGCCGACACCCCCTCGCCCACACACCGAAATCCTGGCCAATGGCTTGCGCGTGACCCTGCGTCATGTGCCCGGTCTGAAGCGCAGCGCTGCTGTATTGCGCGTGGCTGCCGGTAGCCATGACGTGCCGCTGGCGTGGCCGGGGCTGGCGCATTTTCTTGAGCATCTGCTGTTTCTCGGCACCGAGCGCTTTCCTGCAGACGAAGCACTGATGGCTTACGTGCAACGTCACGGTGGGCAGGTCAATGCCAGCACCCGCGAACGCACCACGGATTTTTTCTTCGAGCTGCCCCCGTCGACCTTCGGCGAAGGGCTTGAGCGTCTTTCAGACATGCTCGCCAAGCCACGTATGAATCTGGACGATCAGTTGCGAGAACGTGAAGTGCTGCACGCGGAATTTGTCGCCTGGTCACAGGATCCGACCGCGCAGCAGCAGTTTGCGTTATATGAAGGCCTACCGGCGCAGCATCCTTTGCGCGGGTTTCACGCCGGCAATCGCGACAGCCTGAAAGTTGAAGCGCCATCCTTTCAACAAGCGTTGAAGAGTTTTCACCGGCAGTTTTATCAGACGGGGCAGATGACCCTGAGCCTGGTCGGCCCACAAAGCCTGCAAGCGCTGAAAGAAATGGCCGAGCAGTTTGCGGCCGCGCTGCCGGTTGGCGATAACGTGGCGCAAGCCGTGCCGTTGCCGTTGGCGGTGAAAAGTTATCAACAGGTCGGCGACCGACGCAGCAATCTCGTGTTTGCGTTCGATAGCCTGCCTGAAGCGGCAGACGGTGCTTTGGCGTTTCTGTGTCATTGGCTGAACAGCGGCAAACCTGGTGGACTACTGGATTGTCTGCAGCAGCAGAAGCTGGCGAATGGCTTGAAAGCCGCGCCGGTTTATCACTTCGCCGGACAAGCGTTGCTGCACTTGGAGTTTGCCGCTCGAGCCGAATCGTTGCAGAGCATTCATGCACATGTGCTGGATTGGTTGAGTTTTTTTGCTCAGCAGGACTGGGCGCCACTTCGCGTGGAATACGCCGCCCTGCATCAACGCCAGCAGCAAGTGAGCGCTGCGTTGCCATTGGCGCAGCGCGACGCTGGAACGCTTGAAAATGGGCTGTCCGATGCAGGCGTTGAAGCGCTTAACCGAATCCTCATGGAAATCGGCACTGTGGATAACTTCACCGGCCCGTGGCAACTGCCCGCCGCCAATCCATTTCTGCGCCCCAGCGAACCGTTGGCCAACGCGGGCCTGATACGCGGTCAAACCAGCGCCCATCGCGGCCTGCGCACATTCGCTCAGGATCGCTCTCGGGGGCGGCGCGAGCGATCGCCGATGCATTTCAGCCAAGCCATATCAGACATCGGTGATGACGGTGCGATCTATCTGCGCTGGCAGGTTGAAGCGGCAGCCAATGCGGCGCTGCTAAGTCAGTTGCAACGCAGCCTTCGGCAAACCGCACAAGATGCGCGGGAAGCCGGGGTCGAGCTGACGTTCACAGCCACGGCCAATCAATGGCTGTTAAAGCTCACTGGTTTGCAGGAGCCGATGCCAATCGTCCTAGAGCATGCGCTGAAATGTCTGACGCACGTTGATGCCAATTCTCCGCACGACGAGCCGGAAACGCCGCTGATTCCTATCCGCCAACTGCTAAAAGCCCTGCCAGAACATATCCTGCAATCAAGCCACACCAGCGATGATCTCGAGCACCTGTGGGCAACTTCGCATTGGGACGGTCTCGCCGTGGGTCTCAACGCACAAAGCCAATCCGCCCTGGGCTTGGCCCTGAGCCGCATTCCGGGAGTTCCGGACAATCAGTTGCCGGCGCCGACAACGATCAGCGCAGACAAGCACTGGAGCCACATCGACACCGCATCCAGCGAACACGCCGTGCTGCTGTTTTGCCCGAGTCCCGAGCGCGACATTGATGGCGAAGCCGCTTGGCGAATGCTCGCGCAGATGTGTCAGACACCGTTCTATCAGCGCTTACGCGGCGAACTGCAATTGGGCTATGCGGTGTTCAGCGCGCTGCGGCAGATTCAGGGCCGCACCGCGTTACTGTTTGGGGTGCAATCGCCGAGTGTCAGGCCCGCGGAAATCCTCATGCACATTCAACATTTTCTCGAGGGTATCCCCGCGCTGATCGCACAGCTGGATGACGAGAAGCTCAGCCACCATCGGCAAAACCTCGCCGATCAGTTCGACGCGTCCACGTTGGCCGGCAATGAGGCGGCCGAACTGCTCTGGCAGGCGAGGCTCGCTGGCCACTCGTCGGATTACCTTGATCAGATCATCGCTGCGATACACCGATTGGATCGCACGACATTGCTTGCAGCTGCACAGGGTTTGCTCAACGCCGAGGGCGGCTGGCTCTGCCTCGCCAGCGAGCCTGCCCCTGAAGTACCGTGGCAAGCGAATAATTGATCATTACCGAGGCTGCAAGGAGCTTTCTCAAAGATTCACGGGTCATCTCGTTGAAATTTTGAGTAACATAGCCGCCTAACTAATTGGAACATCACCGCGCTGCCGTGGACTATAACTATGGATAGCGCTATCCCAACCCTCAGAAGGAGACATCTCATGGCCTGGACCAAACCTGCTTACACCGACCTGCGTATCGGCTTCGAAGTCACCATGTACTTCGCCAGCCGCTGAGTTCTGCTTACGTAGAACAGCAGTGCAACGCCTCGGCTCGCCGGGGCGTTTTATTTTCCGCGTTGAAATGATGGAGTGTTCATGTTCGTCCAGATTCTGGGTTCGGCCGCTGGCGGCGGTTTTCCGCAGTGGAATTGCAACTGCGTCAACTGCGCAGGCTTTCGCGACGGCAGCCTGAATGCCAAGGCCCGCACCCAATCGTCCATCGCCATTTCCGATGACGGCGTGAACTGGGTGATGTGCAATGCCTCGCCGGACATCCGCGCGCAACTGCAGAGCTTCGCCCCGATGCAACCGGGCCGGGCGCTGCGCGATACCGGGATCAGCGCGATCGTATTGATGGACAGCCAGATCGATCACACCACTGGCCTGCTCAGCCTGCGCGAAGGCTGCCCGCACCAGGTCTGGTGCACGGACATGGTTCATGAAGATTTGAGTACCGGTTTCCCTCTGTTCAAGATGCTTACCCACTGGAACGGCGGATTGAACTGGAACCGCATCGAACTCGACCAGAGCTTCACCGTGGCGGCCTGCCCGAACCTGCGCTTCACGCCGCTGCCACTGCGCAGCGCCGCGCCGCCTTATTCGCCGCATCGTTTCGACCCGCATCCGGGCGACAACATCGGTCTGATCGTTGAAGACCTGAACACCGGCGGCAAGCTCTTCTACGCGCCGGGCCTGGGTAAAGTCGATGCGCCGTTGCTGGAAATCATGGCAGCCAGCGATTGCTTGTTGGTCGACGGCACGATGTGGGACGACGACGAAATGCAGCGTCGCGGCGTCGGCACCCGCACCGGCCGCGAGATGGGCCATCTGGCGCAGAACGGCCCCGGCGGCATGCTTGAAGTGCTTGAGCAACTGCCTGAGCAGCGCAAGATTCTTATCCACATCAACAACACCAACCCGATCCTCGACGAGGATTCGCCGGAGCGGGCCGAGTTGGCGCGGCGTGAAGTTGAAGTGGCGTATGACGGCATGAGTATTGTGCTGTAACTGATGGCCCCATCGCTGGCAAGCCAGCTCCCACAAGGTTCTGTGGCGTATACAAAACCTGTGAGAGCTGGCTCGCCAGCGATGACGTCCTGACAGACACCAAAGAATCCAAAGCTTGTTCCCGGAGAACAGACATGCCTGACACTCCAATGTCCCCCGCCGAATTCGAAGCGGCCTTACGCGCCAAAGGCGCCTATTACCACATCTACCACCCCTATCATGTGGCGATGTACGAAGGCCGCGCCACGCGCGAGCAGATTCAGGGCTGGGTCGCCAACCGCTTCTACTATCAGGTGAACATCCCCCTGAAGGACGCGGCGATCCTCGCCAATTGCCCGGATCGGGAAATCCGCCGCGAGTGGATTCAGCGCCTGCTCGATCACGACGGCGCGCCCGGTGAAGACGGCGGCATTGAAGCCTGGCTGCGTCTCGGCCAGGCAGTCGGTCTCAATCCGGATCAATTGCGCTCGCAGGAACTGGTGCTGCCCGGCGTGCGTTTTGCCGTCGACGCGTACGTCAACTTCGCCCGTCGCGCCAGTTGGCAGGAAGCGGCAAGCAGCTCGCTGACCGAATTGTTCGCGCCGCAGATCCACCAGTCGCGCCTCGATAGCTGGCCGCAGCATTACCCGTGGATCGACCCGGCCGGTTACGAATATTTCCGCACCCGCCTCGGCCAGGCGCGCCGCGACGTCGAGCACGGTCTGGCGATCACCCTTGAGCATTATCGGACGCGCGAAGGGCAGGAGCGCATGCTGGAAATTCTCCAGTTCAAACTGGACATTCTTTGGAGCATGCTCGATGCCATGAGCATGGCCTACGAACTGAACCGTCCGCCATATCACAGCGTGACCGAACAACGGGTCTGGCATAAAGGAATCACGTTATGAGTTTCGATCGCAGTAAAGTGCCGACTTGGCGGCCCGGCTACCGTTTCCAGTACGAACCGGCGCAAAAGGGCCATGTGTTGCTGTATCCGGAAGGCATGATCAAGCTCAACGATACGGCAGCCTTGATCGGCGGCTTGATTGACGGCGAACGTGACGTTGCGGCAATCATTGCCAAACTCGACGAGCAGTTCCCTGGCGTGCCCGAACTTGGCGACGACATTGAGCAATTCATGGAGGTTGCCCGTGAGCAACACTGGCTCACCCTTGGCTGATCTGCCGGCAAAACCGGAAATCGGTCTGCCGCTGTGGTTGCTCGCCGAGCTGACCTACCGCTGCCCGCTGCAATGCCCGTATTGCTCAAATCCGCTGGATTTTGCCGAGCAGGGCAAAGAGCTGACGACTGAGCAGTGGATCAAGGTTTTCCGTGAGGCGCGGGAGATGGGCGCGGCGCAGTTGGGCTTTTCCGGTGGCGAACCGCTGGTGCGCCAGGATCTGGCCGAACTGATTCATGAAGCGCGGCAGCTGGGCTTCTATACCAACCTGATCACCTCGGGCATTGGTCTCACTGAACAGAAAATCAGCGACTTCAAAAAGGCCGGTCTCGATCATATTCAGATCAGCTTCCAGGCCAGCGACGAGCAAGTGAACAACCTCCTCGCCGGTTCGAAAAAGGCATTCGCGCAGAAGCTTGAGATGGCCCGCGCCGTGAAGGCTCACGGCTATCCGATGGTGCTGAACTTCGTCACCCATCGGCATAACATCGACAAAATCGACCGCATCATTGAGCTGTGCATTGCGCTGGAGGCCGACTTTGTCGAACTCGCCACCTGCCAGTTCTACGGTTGGGCGCAGCTCAATCGTGTCGGCCTGTTGCCGACCAAGGAACAACTGGTGCGTGCCGAGCGCATCACCAACGAATACCGGGCGAAGCTGGAAGCCGAAGGGCATCCGTGCAAGCTGATTTTCGTCACCCCGGATTACTACGAAGAACGTCCGAAGGCCTGCATGAACGGCTGGGGCAGCATCTTTCTGACGGTGACGCCGGACGGCACCGCCCTGCCCTGCCATGGCGCGCGCCAGTTGCCGGTGCAGTTTCCCAATGTGCGCGATCACAGCATGCAGCACATCTGGTACGACTCGTTCGGCTTCAATCGCTTTCGCGGTTACGACTGGATGCCCGAGCCGTGCCGCTCCTGCGATGAAAAAGAAAAGGATTTCGGCGGCTGCCGCTGCCAGGCGTTCATGCTCACCGGTGATGCGAGCAATGCCGACCCGGTGTGCAGCAAGTCCGAACATCACGGGGTGATTCTCAAGGCCCGTGAAGAAGCCGAGACCGCGACCCAAACCATTGAACAACTGGCCTTCCGCAATGAACGAAACTCGCGCCTTATCGTCAAGGGCTGAGCCTTTCAGCGCCTTGCAAGCCGTCGCTGCCGGGATGGATTTCGCTGAACTGCAGCTCGGCGTCAATGGCTTGTTCTGGAACGAATATCGTCCGGAAGACGCCGCCTGCCGGATCTGGCACTGGCGCGATGGCGTGGCGAAGCGCCTGACACCGGACGGCTTCAGCGTGCGAAGCCGCGTGTACGAATACGGCGGTGGCGCGTTTTGTCTGACGCTCGACGGCGTGGTTTTCGTTAATGAGGCCGATCAACAGCTGTATCGGCAGACGCTGGATGGCGAACCCCGTGTGCTGACCTCGGGTGATTGTCGCTACGGTGATCTGCATTTCGCCAATGGGCGGGTGTTGGCCGTTGAAGAGCAGCTGGATCAACATCGGCTCGTGGCGATTGATCTGGCGGGTGGCGCGCGTCAGGTGCTGGCCGAAGGGGCTGATTTCTACGCGGCGCCGACCCTCAGCCCGAACGGCCAACGTCTGGCCTGGATCGAGTGGAGCCGACCGCATCAACCGTGGACATCCACGCGATTGATGGTCGCTGAAGGTGATTTTTCCGCGCCGCGCTGTGTCGCCGGCGAACAGGTTGAAGAGTCGATCCAGCAGCCGCGCTTCGACGCTGATGGCCGTTTGTATTGCCTGACTGATCGCGGTGGCCATTGGCAGCCGTGGGGCGAAACATCAGCGGGTCTGCAAGCGCTGCCAAGTGCCGAAGCCGATCACGCGCCCGCTCCGTGGCAGCTCGGTGGCTGCACTTGGTTGCCTGTTGGCGATCAGTTTTTAGCCACCTGGAGCGAGGCTGGTTTCGGTCGCCTGGCCTTGGGCGATGAAGACTTTACCGGCGTGTACAGCCGCTTCCGCCATTTGGCACTGGACGAACAGTTCATCTATTGCATTGCTGCTTCGCCGATCAGCCCTTCGGCAGTGATCGCCATTGATCGCGCCTCCCATGAGGAAAAGGTTCTGGCTGGCGGCATCGCCCCCTTGCCCGCCGAACACATCAGCCGTCCGCAAACCTTGCGCTACCCTAGCGGTTCGGGCGAAGCACACGGCTTTTTTTACCCGGCGATGAGCGGCGAGACACAACCGCCACTGGTGGTGTTCATCCATGGCGGCCCGACGTCAGCGTGCTATCCCATGCTCGACCCGCGCATTCAATACTGGACGCAGCGTGGCTTCGCCGTGGCGGACCTCAACTATCGCGGCAGCAGCGGCTATGGCCGTGAATACCGGCAAGCGCTGCATCTGCGCTGGGGCGAGGTGGATGTCGAAGATGCCTGCGCGGTGGTCAGCTATCTCGCCGGAGAGGGGTTGATCGATGGCGCAAACGCCTTCATCCGCGGCGGCAGTGCGGGTGGTTATACGACGCTGTGTGCACTGGCATTCAGGCAGGTGTTTCGCGCAGGCGCCAGCCTGTACGGCGTCAGCGACCCGATCGCTTTGGGGCGAGCCACGCACAAGTTTGAAGGTGATTACCTGGACTGGCTGATCGGCGATCCCGAGCGAGACGCAGAACGCTACGCCGCGCGCACGCCGTTATTGCACGCGAACAACATAAGCGTGCCGGTTATCTTCTTTCAGGGTGAATTGGACGCGGTCGTCGTTCCGCAGCAGACCCGTGACATGGTTGCGGCGCTGGAGCGCAACGGCATACCGGTGCAAGCGCATTATTATCCCGACGAGCGCCACGGCTTCCGCCGCGCGGCGAATCAGGCGCATGCGCTGGAACAGGAATGGAAGTTTTATCGGCGGGTGATGGGGCTCACAGACTGATCTTCCTGTGGGAGCTGCGGAACGCTGCGATCTTTTGATCCTCGAAGCAAAATCAAAAGATCGCAGCGTGCCGCAGTTCCTGCAGCGATGCGGCTGACTCAGCGCTTGGCGATGATGTAGACCGCATGCACGATCCCCGGAATGTACCCGCACAGGGTCAGCAGAATGTTCAACCAGAACGCCCCGCCAAACCCGACCTGCAGAAACACGCCCAGTGGCGGCAACAGAATAGCGATGATGATGCGAATGAAATCCATGGGGCAGCTCCTGAATGGGGGTTGGCTCAATTCAGCCATACAAGCTAATCGACCCGCGCCGTTCGTCAGGGTTCATTACGCTTGTGATTTGGAGCGCAGCACCACAAAAACGCCCAAGTATCGGAAGTGAGCGGGCTTTAGAGCGCATGACAAATCCGGAGTCGGCAGCCACCGTTCGATCGCTGGCCTGAAAACTTTTCTTCAGGCAAAAGAAAACCCCGCCGAAGCGGGGCTTTGCAGACTGTTTCCCTGACATCCATTTCACTCCGCCACCCTGGCAGAATCCTACGTGTCCGTGTTGTTACTTTGCGCTTCCTGCGCGACGTCCATGAAATGTAGATTAGCCGTGGATCCAATCTACGCATATGGGAGAACAGCAGCACGTCACGTAAGCAAATGCTTACATGCCGTGCACGGGGTCAGAACTGCGCGGCGTCGAGCAGGAACAAGGATTCGCTACCGGCTTTAACGGACGCGCTCAATGAGTGAATGCGCGGCAGCAAACGGGCGAAATAGAAGCGTGCGGTGCCGAGCTTGCTGGCGTAGAAATCGTCTTTCGCCTCCTTGCCCAGCGAGGCTTTGGCCATCAACGCCCACATGTAGGCGTAGGCCGTGTAGCCGAACGCTTGCAGATATTCGACCGAGGCCGCGCCGATTTCGTTCGGATTGTTTTTTGCCCGGTCCAGCAGCCATGCGGTCAGCTCGTCCAGCGTGTCGACGGCATCGTTCAGCGGCTTGGTGAACTCACCCAGATCGGCGCTGGCGGTTGCAGTGAAGTGGCGGATCTCATCGGCGAACAGCTGGTAGAACGCGCCGCCGCTGCCGACGATCTTGCGACCGACCAAGTCCAACGCTTGAATGCCGTTGGTGCCTTCGTAGATCTGAGTGATGCGCACGTCACGCACCAGTTGCTCCTGGCCCCACTCACGGATGTAGCCGTGGCCGCCGAAGATCTGTTGGCCATGAACCGTGGTTTCCAGACCCAGATCGGTGAGGAAGGCTTTTGCCACCGGGGTCAACAACGCCACCAGATCTTCCGCGCGCTTGCGAGTGGTCGCGTCTTCGCTGAACTTGGCGGTGTCGAGTTGCATGGCGACGTAAGTCGAGAACGCACGGCCGCCTTCGTTCGAGGCCTTCATGGTCAGCAGCATGCGCCGCACGTCCGGGTGGACGATGATCGGATCAGCGACTTTGTCCTTGTTCTGCGCGCCGGTTGGCGAACGGCTTTGCAGACGGTCGCGCGCATATTCGATGGCGTTCTGATAGGAGCGCTCGCCGGTCGCCAGGCCCTGAATGCCCACACCCAGACGCTCGTAGTTCATCATGGTGAACATCGCGGCCAGGCCTTTGTTCGGCTCGCCGACCAGATAACCGACCGCTTCGTCGAAGTTCATCACGCAGGTGGCCGACGCCTGAATGCCCATCTTGTGTTCGATCGAACCGCAGTTCGCCGGATTGCGCGCGCCCAGGCTGCCGTCGGCATTGACCATGAACTTCGGCACCAGGAACAGCGAAATGCCTTTCGGGCCAGCCGGGGCGTCCGGCAGCTTGGCCAGCACCAGGTGGATGATGTTTTCGGTGAGGTCGTGTTCGCCACCGGTGATGAAGATCTTGGTGCCACTGACCTTGTAGGATCCGTCGGCCTGCGGCTCGGCTTTGGTGCGAATGATCCCCAGGTCGGTCCCGGCGTGCGGCTCGGTCAGGCACATCGACCCGGCCCAGACACCGGCATACATGTTCGGCAGATACGCGGCTTTCAGTTCTTCACTGGCGTGGGCATTGATCGACAGGCAGGCGCCGGCAGTCAGCATCGGGTACAAGCCGAAGGACAGACTGGCGGAGTTGACCATTTCCTCAACCTGCGCCGACACGGCTTTGGGCATACCCATGCCGCCATACGCCGGATCGCCGCCAACGCCAACCCAACCGCCCTGCGCGTAAGTCTGATAGGCCTGGGGGAAACCGGCCGGCGTGGTGACGGCACCGTCGGCCCAATGGCAACCTTCTTCGTCAGCGGCACGGCTCAAGGGTGCGATGCTTTTGCTGGTGACCTTGCCGGCCTCTTCGAGAATCGCCTCAACGGTTTCGGCATCGACAGTCTCGGCCAGCGCCGGCAATTCGGCCCACAGTTTGGCGACTTCGAATACTTCATTGAGGACGAAGCGCATATCGCGCAGCGGCGCTTTGTAGTCAGCCATGGCAAACCTCGCAAGATCTAAACAGGTGATTCGTGGAATGATGATTTCGTTGTGCCCGAGTGTACCTCAACAACTTTTACGACACATAGGGTCAACTGGTGACTGATTTGTTATTTTTAGTCACCACGAAAAGATCGCAGCCTTCGGCAGCTCCTACAGATAAAACTCGATCCCGTGTAGGAGCTGCCGAAGGCTGCGATCTTTTGATCTGCCTTAAAGCGCAAACACCTCCGCCGGCAACTTCATCAAACAATCACTCCCGGCCTCAATCGCCGCCCGATGCGCCGCAGTACGCGGCAACAAGCGTTTGAAGTAAAACTCGCACGTCGCCAATTTGCCTTTCAGGAAGTCTGCCTCGCCCTCGCCCGCCTCAAGCTTTGCCTGGGCGACCAGCGCCATGCGCAACCACAGATACCCCAAAATGATGTAGCCGCTATACATCAGGTAATCCACCGACGCCGCGCCCACTTCATCCGGATTCTTCATCGCCGCCATACCAACCTTCATGGTCAAGTCGCCCCACTGCTGGTTGAGGTCATTGAGCTGGCCCACGAAGCTGCGCAACTGCGGATGGTCAACATTGGCCGCGCAAAACTTATGCACGATCTTGGTAAAGCCGCGCAGCAACTTGCCCTGACTGCCCAGCACCTTGCGCCCAAGCAGATCCAGTGCCTGAATGCCGTTGGTGCCTTCGTAGATAGGCGCAATCCGGCAATCGCGAACCAACTGCTCCATGCCCCATTCGCGAATGAAACCGTGGCCACCGAACACCTGCATGCCGTGGTTGGTCACCTCCAGCCCGGTGTCGGTCATGAACGCTTTGCAGATCGGCGTGAGAAACGCCAACAGATCTTCTGCCTCCTGCCGCGCCTCGGCATCGCTGCTCAAGTGGGCGACATCGAGCATCTGCGCGGTGAAGTAAGTCAGCGCACGGTTGCCTTCGTTGAAGGCTTTCATGGTCAGCAACATGCGACGCACATCGGGGTGGACGATGATCGGATCAGCCGGTTTGTCGGGGGCTTTGGCGCCAGTCAGAGAGCGCATCTGCAAACGGTCGCTGGCGTACTTGATAGCGCCCTGAAAACTCGCCTCGCCCAGACACGAGCCTTGCATGCCGGTGCCGAGGCGCGCGTGGTTCATCATGGTGAACATGCAGTTGAGGCCCTTGTTCGGCTCACCGATCAGAAAACCTTTGGCGGCATCGAAATTCAACACACAGGTCGCCGACGCCTTGATGCCCATTTTGTGTTCGATCGAGCCGCAGGAAACGCCGTTGCGCGCTCCTGCTTCACCCGCTGCATCGGGCAAAAACTTCGGCACGATGAATAACGAAATGCCTTTGGTGCCCGCCGGCGCATCCGGCAGTTTGGCCAGCACCAGATGGATGATGTTGTCGCTCAGATCATGCTCGCCGGCAGAAATGAAGATCTTGCTGCCGGTGATCGCGTAGCTGCCGTCGGCCTGGGGCGCGGCGCGGGTCTTGATGATGCCCAGATCGGTGCCGCAGTGGGCTTCGGTCAGGCACATGGTGCCGGTCCATTGGCCGGCGGTGAGTTTGCTCAGGTAAGTGTCTTTCTGCTCGGTGGTGCCGTGGGCGTGGATCGCCGACATCGCGCCATGAGTCAGGCCCGGGTACATGCCCCAGGAAGTGTTGCTGGAACCGACCATTTCGCTGATCACCAGCCCCAGCGAACTCGGCAATCCCTGCCCACCGTAAGCCGGATCAGCCGCCAGACCGTGCCAGCCGCCCTCGACATATTGTGCGAAGGCTTGCTTGAAGCCTGTAGGCGTTGTCACCACGCCGTTGTCGAAATGGCAGCCTTCCTCGTCGCCGCTGCGATTGAGCGGTGCGAGAACGTTCTCGCAGAATTTCGCACCTTCCTCGAGGATCGCGTTGATCATGTCCGGGCTGGCGTCATGTGCGCCGAGGGCGGCGTAATTGGCGTGGAAGTCGAAGACGTGGTCGATCAGAAAGCGCATGTCGCGCAGCGGGGCTTTGTACTCGGGCATGGTGGCTTCTCCGTCAGCAGATTGTTTCAACCTACTGCCGGCCACCACGCCCCACAATCACTGTGCAGACGCTGAATGCGCTGTCATCACTCAACCTGCAGCGGTATCCATGCGCACCGCGCCACGGCGGTTCTGGCCGAACGCAACGACACAGTTTCGCCCGGCGCCCTTGGCGCTGTAGAGCGCCTCGTCGGCGGATTTCAGGACTTGCTCCGGCGTGCGCTGTTCAACGCGCTCGGCAACACCGATGCTGACCGTCACCGACACGCTGGAAGCGCCGGAGCCGCTGCGGCGCTGGCGACCTTGCTGGTCGTCCTGCGGACGGTTTTCCTGGTTGCGCAACTGAATGCTGTAGGACGCAATCGACTCGCGAATCACTTCCAGATGCGGCATGCATTCCTCGAGGGTTTTGCCCGCGAAGACCAAGGCGAATTCCTCACCACCATAGCGATACGCCCTACCGCCACCGCTGATCTTGGACAGCTTGCTGGCGACCAGACGCAGGACCTGGTCACCGACATCGTGACCATGGGTGTCGTTGAATTTCTTGAAGTGATCGACGTCGCTCATTGCCAGCACGTAATTTCGTCCCAGGCGCTGCATGCGTTCATTCAGTGCGCGACGACCCGGCAAACCGGTGAGCTCGTCGCGAAAGGCCATTTGATAAGCCTCATGTGCCACCGCGGCAGCGATCATCAGCATCACTTGGCTGCACATGATGTTGAGAGTAAACGGCAGGATGAAGGTTTTGGGCAGCATCCAGAAGACGCCGAGCAAGCCGACCAGTTGCGCGGCGTGCAGCGGGCGCGGGTTGCGCCAGTATTGCCAGGCCAGCAATACGAAGGCTGAAATGAATACCGGGTAGGACAGCTGAATCAGGCTCATCCACGCGCCGTGCAGCGCCGGCCAGCGAATTTCCGACAGCCACAGCAGCAACGCCTGTGGGTAACTTTGCTCAAGCCCCAGCGCCACGCTGCCGAATGCCAATAGCACTGCGAACCGCGCGACCATGTCCTGAAACAGGTGGGTGCGCTCCTGCCACGCTGCGAACAGGCCAAACAACAACGGCAACAACAGGCAGACCAGATGGAAGACCACGGCGGCGTCCTCGCGCACCTTACCGTTGTCGCGGTAATAATCGGTCTGGGTATCGAGCAGGAAGTAGGCGATGTAAACCGTGAGCATCAGGAACAACTCGCGCTGACGTCGGTATACCGCGCAATACGCACCGCCCAGCAGCAGAACCAGAGTGGGCAGCACGTTGAACAGGGAAGTGAAAAACACGCTGAGGTCTTTGACGTACGCAGCCGCCAACCCCGCAAGCAATAACAGCAGTGAAGGTAGGAAATGGCTGAAACGTACAGCGGAAGAACGCGGCAAGGGTAAGCTCCGACCCGTCATAGCAAAGAGATGGCATTGTGCCTGCAAAGTGCAGCCAAGCCCATACAATGTGATCCAGATCACACACTGTCTCTTTAACGGCAGAGCGCCGGACTATCTGAGCGATTCACCCACAAAAAAACCGCTGCTCCCGACGGGAGCAGCGGTTTTCGCGGAGACAGCGCGGGGGCTTAGTAGCCCAGTGCGAAGTCTTCTTCTTTCATGTCCATCAGGTTGTTGGCACCCGACAGCATGGTGGCCACGTGCGTACGGGTACGCGGCAGGATGCGCTGGAAGTAGAAGCGCGCGGTTTGCAGCTTGGCGGTGTAGAACGCCGCGTCGCCGGTGCCTTCTGCCAGCTTCTCGGCTGCCAGACGCGCCATGTCGGCCCAGAAGTAAGCCAGGCAGGCATAACCGGAATACATCAGGTAATCCACGGAGGCCGCGCCAACTTCTTCGCGATCTTTCATGGCAGCCATACCGACCTTCATGGTCAGCTCACCCCATTCCTTGTTGATCGCTGCCAGCGGAGCGACGAACTCTTGAACGGCTTCGTTGCCTTCGTTGTTCTGGCAGAACTTGTGGACAATCTTGGTAAAGCCCTTCAGCGCTTCGCCTTGAGTCATCAGCACTTTACGGCCAAGCAGGTCGAGCGCCTGAATACCGGTGGTGCCTTCGTACAGCATCGAAATGCGGCTGTCGCGGACGTTTTGCTCCATGCCCCACTCGGCGATGAAACCGTGGCCGCCGTAGATTTGCACGCCGTGGTTGGCGGCTTCGAAACCGACTTCGGTCATGAACGCTTTGGCGATCGGCGTCATGAAAGCCAGCAGTGCGTCGGCTTTCTTTTTCTCTTCTTCATCAACGCCGTACTTGACGATGTCGACCTGTTTGGCAGTGAAGTACACCATCGCACGGTTGCCTTCGGCGAACGCCTTCATGGTCAACAGCATGCGGCGAACGTCCGGGTGGACGATGATCGGGTCAGCGGCTTTTTCTGGCGCTTTCGGGCCTGTCAGCGAGCGCATTTGCAGGCGATCGCGAGCGTATTTCAGACCACCCTGGAAACCGATCTCGGCGTGAGCCAAGCCTTGCAGCGCGGTGCCCAGGCGAGCGGTGTTCATGAAGGTGAACATGCAGTTCAGGCCTTTGTTCGCCGGGCCGATCAAGTAACCGGTAGCACCATCGAAGTTCATCACGCAGGTGGCGTTACCGTGGATGCCCATCTTGTGTTCCAGCGAACCGCAGGTTACTGCGTTGCGCTCGCCGATGGTGCCGTCAGCGTTCGGCATGAACTTTGGAACGATGAACAGCGAGATGCCTTTGGTGCCGGCCGGTGCGTCCGGCAGGCGGGCCAGAACGATATGGACGATGTTGTCGGCCATATCGTGTTCCCCGGCCGAGATGAAGATCTTGGTGCCGGAGACTTTGTAGGAACCGTCGGCCTGAGGCTCGGCCTTGGTGCGCAGCATGCCCAGGTCGGTGCCGCAGTGCGGTTCGGTCAGGCACATGGTGCCGGTCCATTCGCCGGAAACCAGCTTGGTCAGATAGGCTTCTTGCTGCTCTGGAGTGCCGTGCTCGGAAATAGTGTTCATCGCGCCGTGCGACAGGCCTGGGTACATGCCCCACGACCAGTTGGCTTCACCAACCATTTCGCTCACCGCCAGACCCAGCGACTCAGGCAGACCCTGACCGCCGTGCTCAACGTCGTGCGCCAGGCTTGGCCAGCCGCCTTCGACGAATTGCTTGTACGCCTCTTTGAAGCCGGTCGGGGTCTTCACGCCCGATTCGCTCCAGGTGCAGCCTTCGAGGTCGCCCACGCGGTTCAGCGGTGCCAGTACCTGCTCACAAAACTTGGCGCCTTCTTCGAGAATGGCGTCAACCATGTCTGGAGTTGCGTCTGCGCAAGCCGGAAGGCTCTGATAGTGCGCTTCGTAGCCGAGCAGCTCGTCACGAACGAAGCGAATATCACGCAAGGGGGCCTTGTAGTCAGGCATAGCGATAAACCTCTGCTGATGTAACCGGGAATGAACGACCGCGTTGATTTGTTGTGACGGTCAAACAGTTGTTTGAAACATACGTTTACGCCGAAATCTTGTCAAGCATCGTTCTTTTGCCGTTCGTCATCGCATTTTCCAAACGCCGGACGCAGCCAATGACCATGCACTCGAACGGGTCACGGAAGTTGAAAAAAGATTAGTTGAGGAAGAAGGACTTGGAATGAAAAACGCCGCGATAAAGCGCGGCGTTGGCAACACGGAAAGCGAAACTATCAGGCAAACGTATCGATGATCGTACCAAGCACTTCGTCGGAAGCCTTCGCAACCTTCACGCCCAGCTCAGCCTGGATCTTGCCTTGCGCCATCTCGACGATATTGCTGGCCAGATCCGACTGCTGACTGCGATCCACACCACGCAGTCGATCGACCTGCACTTCAGACGACTGGCTGGTCACCGCGCGCTCGATGGTATTGTTGGCAATCTGGCTGGCGGCCTGATCGATGCGGTTCATTCCGCTCTGAATTGAGCTCAGACCGGCGTAAAAAGCTGTGTTACCGGAGATTTCCATAGCAAGTCTCATCCTTGGGAAGGATCAATAGTCGCCATTGAAGCAGAGGCGGCAGGAAAACGCCCGTCAATAACACTAATGGCACAGTGCCTGCTCATAGAGAAAAGCTTAGTCGAGCAAATCCAACTGCAAATGCGCAGCCACCGCTTCCGCACTCGGAACCTTGAGCTTCGGCACGCGGCCAAGGCACGGCGCCGGAATCCGCTCGGCCAACGTGGCAAGATTCTCTTCCAGCCGCGACGTCTTCGGATCAATGATATTCGCCACCCATCCCGCCAACTGCAAACCGTCACGGGCGATCGCCTCAGCCGTCAACAGTGCGTGACTGATGCAGCCCAGACGCACGCCGACCACCAGAATCACCGGCAGCCTGAGCGCGATCGCCAGATCCGAAAGATTGTCTTGATCGGCCAAAGGCACCCGCCAGCCACCGGCCCCTTCGATCAAAGTAAAATCGGCATTCATTGCCAGAATCTGGCGCATCGGCGTCAGCAGCGATTGCACCGTCAGCGCCACGCCCGCCTCACGCGCCGCCAGATGCGGAGCGATGGCCGGTTCGAATGCCAGCGGATTGACCTGTTGATAAGTCAGCGGCAATGAACATTCGGCCAGCAACGCCAGAGCGTCAGCGTTGCGCAAGCCTTTGGGTGTGACGTCACACCCCGAAGCCACCGGTTTGCCCGCCGCGGTGCTGAGTCCCGATGAACGCGCCGCGTGCAATAACCCCGCAGCCACGGTGGTCTTGCCGACATCGGTATCAGTTCCGGTGATGAAATAGGCTGCGCTCATACGGGTTTCTCCATCACGGCGTAGACCACCTGGTAAGTCGCCGGCAATCCCGGCGCCTGGCGAAACTGCTCGTAAGCCTCGACCAGCCCGAGAATCCGAGCACGCCCGGTCAACCCACCGGGCCGTCCGGGATTCAAATTATGCGCACCTAAAGCCTTCAATTCGTGAGTCAAGCTGCGCACATCCGGGTAATGCAAAACGTGCGGCACATTCGTCAGGCTCAGCGTGCGCAAACCACTCCCGGCGCACAGCTGCTCATAACGGGCGAATTCGCGGAAGCGATTGACGTGCACCAGCCCGTCGACCTGCCGCCAACTGTCGCGCAGCTCAAACAGCGTCCCTGCGCAAAGACTAGCAAACGCGAACATACCGCCCGGTTTCAGCACCCGAAAAGCTTCGCTGAGCACCGCTTCAAAGTCGGCGCACCATTGCACCGCGAGGCTGGAAAAAATCAGATCGCAGCTCGAGTCCTTCAGCGGCAACCGCTCCGCATCGCCAGCGATGAAATGCTGCGCGCCGCCCAGCGGACGCGCGTGATTGAGCATGCCCTCGGCAATGTCCAGCGCCAACCCATCGCCCTCGGTGAATCGTAGAGCTAACGCACGAGTGAAATAACCAGTGCCACAGCCCAAATCCAGCCAGCACAACGGCACGAAATCCGTCGGCAAGCGCTGGATCAACTGCGTACCAACATCGCGCTGCAACTCGGCGACGCTGTCGTAACTGGCCGCCGCGCGAGAAAACGAGGCTGCGACCTGACGCTTGTCAGGCAAGCCGCCAGGCAGCGCAAGAGACAAATCAGTCATCACCGCACTCATGTAAAAAAGCCTGGATCGCACCCGCCAATCCGTGGGGATCTTCCAGAAGAAACGCATGGCTGGCCTGTTCGATCAGACCAATTTCGATATCTGGCAACAGCGCAAACAACGCCCCCGCCGCTTCCGCCGGCACCAAGGCATCCTGACCGGCGAACAGATGCAACTGCGGCCCGCGGAATCCTTGCAGCGCGCCGCGGGTGTCCATTTGCGCAAGCAATTGCAGGCCGGCCATCAATGTTGCAGGCGCGACGTTCGGCGCCCCGCCAAGCAGCAAGCGTGAAAGCCCCCTTGAGTCCTGCGCGCCTTGGGCACACAACAGGGAAAAACGCTTGAGAGTCGTGCGCGCGTCGTCTCGGCAACCAGCGAGAAAGCCGTCGAAAGTCTCGGCCGGCATCGCATTCGGCCACTGCTCATGAGCGACAAAGGCAGGATTGCTCGCCAGTGTCAGCAAGCCGCAGCAACGCTCGCCGCGGCGTGCCGCCAATTCAGACGCGAGCATGCCGCCCAGCGACCAGCCGCCGAGCCAGACGTCCTGAGGAATGCGCTCATTCAGTTCATCGAGCCAGTCTCGCGGGTCGCTCGATGCCAGCTCCGGCAACGGTTCGATTTCGACCTTCAGGTGTTCGTCGAGCCCCTGCAAAGCCGCAGCCAGAGGCTCCATCGGCGAAATCCCGAGGCCCCAGCCGGGCAGCAAAATCAGGCGATCACGCATGGCTTGACTCCCTCGGCAGTTGGGCAAAGCAATCGGCCAGCCCATCCAACAATAGCTGCACCTGCGCCTCGCTGTGCGCTGCGGTCAGGGTCACCCGCAACCGCGCGCTGCCGGCTGGCACTGTGGGCGGACGGATCGCGGTGACCATCAACCCGCGCTCGCGCAGCATTTGTGAGAGGCGCACCGCGCGCCCGGCATCGCCAATCATGATCGGCTGAATCGGCGTGAAGCTGTCCATCAATTCGAGACCGATCTGCTCGGCGCCGTGGCGGAACTGGCGAATCAGTGTCTGCAAATGCCCGCGACGCCAGTGTTCGCTACGCAGCAGCTCAAGACTTTTCAGGGTGGCGCAGGCCAGCGCCGGCGGCTGGCTGGTGGTGTAAATGTACGGACGGGCAAACTGGATCAGGCTTTCGATCAGGTCGTCACTGCCGACAACAAAAGCTCCCGCAGTGCCAAAGGCTTTGCCCAGGGTGCCGACCAGAACCGGCACGTCTTCCTGGCTCAAACCGAAATGCTCGACAATACCGCCACCATGGGCACCCAACGGGCCGAAGCCATGGGCATCATCGACCATCAGCCACGCGCCTTTGGCTTTGGCTTCGCGCGCAACCGCCGGCAGATCGGCGATATCGCCATCCATGCTGAACACGCCATCAGTCACCACCAGCGTATTGCCGGTGGCTTTCTCCAGTCGCTTCGCCAGGCTCTCGGCGTCGTTGTGCAGATAACGGTTGAAACGCGCCCCGGACAACAGACCGGCATCGAGCAACGAGGCGTGGTTCAGCCGATCTTCCAGCACCGTGTCACCCTGCCCGACCAACGCCGTGACCGCGCCAAGGTTGGCCATGTAGCCGGTGGTGAACAGCAGCGCACGCGGGCGCCCGGTGAATTCGGCCAAGGCTCCTTCCAAGGCGTGATGCGGGCCGCTGTGGCCGATCACCAGATGCGAGGCTCCGCCGCCGACACCCCAGCGTTCCGCCCCCGCGCGCCAGGCTTCGATCACTTGCGGGTGATTGGCCAGGCCCAGATAGTCGTTGTTGCAGAAAGCCAGCAGCGGTTGGCCGTCGACCACCACTTGCGGCCCCTGCGGGGACTCTAGCAGTGGTCGCTGGCGGTAGAGATTTTCGGCACGACGGGCAGCAAGGCGTGCGGCGAGATCGAAAGACATGCAGGCCTCGACAGTAAATAAACTCTGTAGGAGCTGCCGCAGGCTGCGATCTTTTGATCCTGTTTAACAGCAAGCAAGAGCAAAAGATCGCAGCCTGCGGCAGCTCCTACATGGAATGTGCCAAGCGGTCAGATCGCAGCGTTATAGAACTGCTCGCTGCTGTTCTGCTCTATCAGCGCCTGCTCGATCGCAGCCTGATGAACCTCATCGGAATGCTCTTCGCGAGCCTCCGGCTGGATACCGAGACGCGCGAACAATTGCATGTCCTTGTCGGCCTGCGGATTGGCGGTGGTCAGCAATTTGTCGCCGTAGAAAATCGAATTGGCACCGGCAAAGAAAGCCAGGGCCTGCATTTGTTCGTTCATCGCTTCGCGACCGGCGGACAGGCGCACGTGGGATTGCGGCATGAGGATGCGTGCGACCGCAAGCATGCGGATGAAGTCGAACGGATCGATGTCTTCGGCATTCTCCAGCGGCGTACCGGCGACTTTGACCAGCATGTTGATCGGCACCGACTCCGGATGCTCCGGCAGGTTGGCCAGCTGAATCAGCAGATTGGCGCGGTCATCCAGCGACTCGCCCATGCCGAGAATGCCACCGGAGCAGATCTTCATCCCCGACTCACGCACATAGGCCAGCGTTTGCAGGCGCTCGCTGTAGGTGCGGGTGGTGATGATGCTGCCGTAGAACTCCGGCGAGGTGTCGAGGTTGTGGTTGTAGTAATCGAGGCCGGCCTTGGCCAGCGCTTCAGTCTGTTCCTGATCGAGACGCCCAAGGGTCATACAGGTTTCCAGGCCCAGGGCTTTCACGCCTTCGACCATCTTCAGCACGTAGGGCATGTCTTTGGCCGACGGATGTTTCCACGCCGCGCCCATGCAGAATCGCGTCGAACCGATGGCTTTGGCGCGGGCCGCCTCTTCGAGGACCTTTTGCACTTCCATCAATTTTTCTTTTTCCAGGCCGGTGTTGTAGTGGCCGGACTGCGGGCAGTACTTGCAGTCTTCCGGGCAGGCACCGGTCTTGATCGACAGCAAGGTCGAGACCTGAACGCGGTTGGCGTTGAAATGCGAGCGGTGCACCGTTTGCGCCTGGAACAGCAAGTCGTTGAATGGCTGTACGAAGAGTGCTTTGACTTCGGCCAGAGACCAGTCGTGACGCAGGGTGGCGGTGGTGCTCGCGCTCATGGCTAATTCCTTGGGTATGCTTGGCTGCGGCTGGGGAAACGGAATATCCACAGGCGCTACACGGATGTTCGGCATATTTAAGGAAGAGCCATGCGCTGTCAACCACGATACAAAACACTGGTTTACATCTGTTTAAAAAACGTACAAACGTGCATCCTTTGTGATGAGCCCACAGACGCAGAAATGCCAATGTGCGTAGCCTGCGAAACCGAGCTGCCCTGGCTCGGCAGCCATTGCCAGACCTGCGCCTTGCCGCTGAGCGCAGATAGCCTGACTTGCGGAGATTGCCTGCTAGAGCCGCCGGCCTTCGAACAGGTAGTCGCGCCGTGGGTTTATGGCTTCCCGGTCGACAGTTTGATTACACGGTTTAAACACAACGCGAAATGGCCGTTTGGTCGCTTGCTCGCCGAGCTTCTCGGCCAATACCTGCAACATCGTTTCGATGAAGGCCTGCCCAGGCCCGATACCTTGCTGCCAGTGCCGCTGGCGAATAAACGGCTCCGGCAAAGGGGATTTAACCAGGCCGCCATGCTGGCGCGCTGGTTGAGTGAATCGCTGGATTTGCCCTGTGAAGAACAGACATTGCTGCGCATCCACGACACCGATGCGCAGCAGAATCTGGACGCCAAATCGCGCAAACGCAACTTGCGCAATGCCTTTGCGCTGGCACCCGACGCAGCTGTGAAGGGGCGGCATCTGGCCCTGGTCGATGATGTGTTGACCACCGGTGCGACTGCTCAGGCACTGGCGCGGTCGTTGATCAATGCAGGTGCGGCGCGAGTCGACGTTTACTGCCTCGCCCGCACGCCGAAGCCCGGCACGTGAAGCCAACACCAACCCCCTGTAGGAGCTGCGGCACGCTGCGATCTTTTGATCCTTTTTTTACAATCAAAAGATCGCAGCGTGCCGCAGCTCCTACAGGGGACCATGTGGGGCTTGACTCATGCGTTCTACGCAGCCAACGTCCACTCACCGTTCCGACCGAAGCGTTCCATATGTCCCTGCCCACCCTCCTCTCCCAGCACATCGTCCGCCGCCCGCAGCGTATCGCCCTGCTGCAACACATCGCCGAGCAGGGCTCGATCACCCGCGCGGCGAAAAGCGCCGGGCTGAGTTACAAAGCGGCGTGGGATGCGATCGATGAGCTGAACAATCTGGCGCAGAATCCCCTCGTCGAGCGCGTGGTGGGCGGCAAGGGCGGCGGCGGTGCGAAACTTTCCAGCGAAGGCGAGCGCGTGCTGCGCCTCTATCAAAAGCTGCAAGCCTTGCAGGCGCAGGTCCTGGAAGCGGCGGAAGACACCAGCGATCTCGATCTGCTCGGGCGACTCATGCTCAGAACCAGCGCACGCAATCAGCTGCACGGCACGGTCGTGGCGATTCTGGCTCAAGGGCGCAACGACCTGATTCGCCTGGAACTGGCCGCAGACCTGTGCCTCGACGCGCAGATCACCCACGACAGTACCGTGCATCTCGACTTGCAGGCGGGCACTGAAGTCGTGGCATTGATAAAGGCCGGCTGGCTTGAATTGCTTGGCGAAGAGCAGCCTGCAACGCCCGGTCATAATCTTCTCAAAGGCACCATCGACGCGATTCTTGATGCTGAAGACGGCCCCAGCGAAGTGCGCATTTCCCTGGCCAACGGCCACACCCTTTGCGCGTTGGCCGAACCGCTGCACCTGCGCAGCCAGCGCCTGGCTGTCAGCCAACCGGTGCGGGTGCAGTTCTCGCCATCCAACGTGCTGATCGGCACACCGCTCTGATCCGAGCCTGCAACAAAAGCGTCATCGACCCGCATTAAGGTGTTGGCCATAACCATGCAGGGAGCCTGATGTGAGCCTATTAGAAGAAAACCAATCCACAGACCTGGAAAAAATGGTCGGCCTCAGCCGTCGCGGTTTCATCAGCGCTGGGGCGTTGTGCGGCGCGGCAATGTTCCTCGGTGGCAATCTGCTGAGCCGCAGCGTCCTGGCCGCCAGCGTCAGCGCCGGCAACAGTCGCCTGCTCGGTTTCGAGAGCATCCCGGCGGCGACCACTGACGCGATCAGCCTGCCCAAGGGCTACAAGTCTTCGGTGCTGATCAGTTGGGGCCAGCCACTGCACAAGAACGGCCCGGCCTTCGACCCGAGCGGGAACGGAACCGCTGCCGCTCAGGAAGTGCAGTTCGGCGACAACAACGACGGCATGAGCCTGTTCGCTTTCCCTGATGACAAAAACCGCGCGTTGATGGCGATCAACAACGAGTACACCAACTATCGCTACCTGTATCCGCACGGCGGCATGCCGCAGTCGGCCGAGGACGTGCGCAAGGCACTGGCCTGTGAAGGCGTGTCGGTGATCGAAGTGCAGCGCAGGAACGGCCAGTGGCAGTTCGTCCAGGGCTCGCGCTACAACCGTCGTATCCATGGCAACTCGCCGCTGCGCATCAGCGGCCCGGCCGCCGGCCACGACTTGATGAAAACCGCCGCCGACAAGCACGGCAAGAAAGTTCTCGGCACCTTCCAGAACTGCGCCAACGGCAAAACGCCGTGGGGCACCTACCTGACCTGCGAAGAGAACTTCACTGATTGTTTTGGCAGCAGCAACGCGCAACAACAATTCGATGCCGCGCAAAAACGCTATGGCGTCGTTGCCACCAGCAAAGAGATCAACTGGCACCCGCACGACCCGCGCTTCGACATGGCGAAAAACCCGAACGAACTCAACCGTCACGGCTGGGTGGTCGAGATCGACCCGTTCGATCCGCAATCGACGCCGGTCAAACGCACCGCGCTGGGCCGCTTCAAACATGAAAACGCCGCACTGGCCGAGACCGATGACGGTCGCGCCGTGGTGTACATGGGCGACGACGAGCGCGGCGAGTTCATTTACAAATTCGTCAGCCGCGATCGCATCAATCATCGCAATCAGAAGGCCAACCGCGACATCCTCGATCACGGCACTTTGTATGTAGCCAAATTCGATGCCGGCGACGGCAACGCGGATCACCCGAAAGGCCAGGGCCAATGGATTGAACTGACCCATGGCAAGAACGGTATCGACGCCAGCAGCGGTTTTGCCGATCAGGCTGAAGTGCTGATTCACGCGCGCCTCGCCGCCAGTGTGGTCGGCGCGACGCGCATGGATCGCCCGGAATGGATCGTGGTCAGCCCCAAGGATGGCCAGGTCTATTGCACCCTGACCAACAACGCTAAACGCGGCGAAGACGGGCAGCCTGTCGGCGGGCCGAACCCGCGCGAGAAGAACGTCTACGGACAGATTCTGCGCTGGCGCACCGACCGCGATGATCACGCCGCCAAGACATTTGCCTGGGATCTGTTCGTGGTTGCCGGCAATCCCGGCGTGCATGCCGGCACGCCGAAGGGCGGCTCAGCGAACATCACCCCGCAAAACATGTTCAACAGCCCGGACGGCTTGGGTTTCGACAAGGCTGGGCGCCTGTGGATTCTCACCGACGGCGATTCGAGCAATGCCGGCGACTTCGCCGGGATGGGCAACAATCAGATGCTCTGTGCTGATCCTGCGACCGGTGAGATTCGCCGGTTCATGGTGGGGCCGATTGGTTGTGAAGTGACGGGAATCAGCTTTTCTCCGGATCAGAAAACCTTGTTCGTCGGGATTCAGCATCCGGGCGAGAACGGTGGCTCGACCTTCCCTGAGCATTTGCCGAATGGCAAGCCGCGGTCGTCGGTGATGGCGATTACCCGGGAGGATGGCGGGATCGTCGGCGCCTGATAAGCCCTCATCGCTGGCAAGCCAGCTCCCACAGGTCTTGCGCAGAACCTGTGCGAGCTGGCTTGCCAGCGATGGCATCAGCAAGGACACCAACCACCTCCCCCGCTGCCATCTGCGCTACCATGCCGAGCCGGACGCAGCAGCCTGCTGCGCGCAGGAGTCAGCATGGCCCACCCGTTTGAAACCCTCACCCCCGATCTCGTCCTGGATGCCGTTGAAAGCATCGGCTTCCTGAGCGACGCGCGCATTCTGGCGCTCAACAGCTACGAAAACCGTGTCTATCAGGTCGGCATCGAAGACTCTGAGCCGCTGATCGCCAAGTTCTATCGTCCGCAGCGCTGGACCGATGAAGCCATTCTCGAAGAGCACACATTCACTTTCGAATTGGCCGGGGTTGATATTCCGGTCGTGGCGCCGCTGGTCCACAATGGCGAAACCCTGCACGAACACGCCGGTTTCCGCTTCACCCTGTTTCCCCGTCGCGGCGGCCGTGCGCCGGAGCCAGGCAATCTCGATCAGCTGTATCGCCTCGGGCAGTTGCTGGGGCGCATTCACGCCGTGGGCGCGACCAAGCCTTTCGAACATCGCGAAGCGCTTGCCGTGCAGAACTTCGGCCATGCTTCGCTGAATACCTTGCTTGAGGGCAATTTCGTGCCCAAGAGCTTGCTGCCGGCTTACGAGTCGGTTGCCCGCGACCTGCTCAAACGCGTCGAAGATGTCTACGCCACCACGCCGCACCAGAACATTCGCATGCACGGCGACTGCCACCCCGGCAACATGATGTGCCGTGACGAGATGTTCCACATCGTCGACCTCGACGACTGCCGTATGGGCCCGGCCGTGCAGGATATCTGGATGATGCTCGCCGGCGACCGTCAGGAATGCCTGGGGCAGTTGTCGGAACTGATGGACGGCTACAACGAATTCCACGATTTCGACCCGCGCGAACTGGCGCTGATCGAACCGCTGCGCGCCTTGCGCCTGATGCACTACAGCGCCTGGCTGGCGCGGCGCTGGGATGACCCGGCGTTCCCGCACAGCTTTCCGTGGTTCGGCACGGAACGGTATTGGGGCGATCAGGTGTTGGCGTTGCGCGAGCAACTGTCGGCCCTCAATGAAGAACCGCTGAAACTTTTCTGATCAAAGATCAAAGGATCGCAGCCTTCGGCAGCTCCTACATGGATCGCATTCCCCTGTACGAGCTGCCGAAGGCTGCGATCTTTTCGCTTTCTCCCACGACACATCTATACAACCTCCTTACAATCGTTCCTTTGTCAGCTGCTTGAACAAGGATTATGCATGCAAGCCGCCAACCCGCGTCGCGGGTACATTCTGGGCCTGAGCGCCTACATCATCTGGGGCCTGTTCCCGATTTATTTCAAAGCCATCGCCGAAGTACCCGCCGTCGAGATCATCATTCATCGGGTGCTGTGGTCGGCGCTCTTTGGTGCATTGCTGCTGATGGTTTGGAAACACCCGGGCTGGTTGCGCGAGTTGCTCGACAATCCCAAGCGTCTGGCGATTCTGGCTTTGAGCGGCACGTTGATCGCGGCCAATTGGCTGACCTACGTCTGGTCGGTGAACAACGGGCGAATGCTTGAGGCGAGTCTGGGTTACTACATCAATCCGCTGATCAACGTGCTGTTGGGCATGGTTCTTCTTGGTGAACGTCTGCGCCGCATGCAGTGGGTGGCCGTTGGTTTGGCGGCGGTGGGCGTGGCGCAACAGGTGTGGCAGGTCGGCAGCCTGCCATGGGTGTCGCTGGCATTGGCGCTGACCTTCGGTTTCTACGGTTTGATCCGCAAGCAGGCACCGGTGAAGGCATTGCCAGGGCTGGTAGTTGAAACCTGGATGCTGGTGCCGATCGCGATTGCGTGGTTGCTGTTCAACCAGACCGCCATGAGTGTGCAGCCGGCGTTCTGGACCACGTCCGAAGCCTGGTGGCTGGTGGCCGCCGGCCCGGTGACGCTGATACCGCTGGTGTGCTTCAACGCCGCCACGCGCCATCTGCCCTACACCACCATCGGCTTCCTGCAATACATCGCGCCGACGTTAGTGTTGCTGCAAGCGGTGTTGCTGTTTGGCGAGCATTTGTCGTCGAGCACGCTGGTTGCGTTCATGTTTATCTGGGCCGGTCTGGCGGTCTACAGCGTCGATGCGTGGATAAGTTTGCGTCGCCGCAGCTGATCAAAAAATGCACAACCCTTCGCAGGCCACGGTTCTCGTGGCCTGCGCCGTTCCTTCCCAAGGTTATCCACAACGTGATCCCCGCCGATTGTGCGCAAGTTACTGAATGATGGCGGTTTTTTGATCAATTGACGCAAAGCCCCGGCCAGTGTGGCTTAGCGACCCGTCTCTACAGGTTATCCACAGGCAGGTGCACGTTAAACCTGAATAACCCTGCCAGCGTTTAAACCTCTGTGCGTAACACCAGTTCGACCATCAGATCATCCGCCAGGGTTTCCAGGCGCGCCTGCAACACGTCCAGCGACAAAGTGAGCGGCACCGCCAGAATCGCCTCCGCGTGGAACAGCGGCTCGCTGCTCATCGGGGCCGGGCGCACTTCCGTCACCAGCCGTTCCAGATTCACGCCCTGCTCGCTCAACAAGCGGGTGATATCGCGGACGATGCCTGGGCGATCATTGCCAACCAGTTCCATGGCGATCGGTTTCCAGGTGCAGGATTGCTCGACACCGCTTTCGGCGATCAACACGCGAATACCCTGCGCCGCCAGTGCTTGCAGGGAATCGACCAGTTCGTCGTAAGCCTCCGCCGGCACGCCCACCCGAAGAATCCCGGCGAACTGCCCGGCCATCCGCGACATGCGGCTCTCCAGCCAGTTACCGCCATGCTCGGCGATACATTGGGCAATGCGCTCCACCTGTCCGGGCTTGTCCGCGGCGAAAACGGTGAGTACGAGGTGATCCATGGCGCAGCCCTCTTGTCGTGACTTGTTGTCGAAGGGCAAGTATAGGCAAGGGCTTGCTTTGCGTAGGATGGACTGGCGTTTTCGCGAGCAGGCTCGCTCTCACATTTAGAATGCGATCCTCTGGGGGAGCGAGCCTGCTCGCGAATGGCGGCACCGCGGATCTGTGGAAAGAACAAATCGTGTACAACTTTCGATATTTAACTGGAACAATCCATTGGTTTTTTGAGAACATCCCGTTCCGCGATGTGACCGCAATGCGACATGAGGTCGCAGAACGACGTAATTAGTCTGATTTTCACAAGCGCAACTCATCATGTAGTATGCCGCAGCGCGCACTACATAACGCTGGATCAATGTCTGCCCAAGGCATGTTCGCAACCCTGAAAGCCCCGTCAGCAAGGCCTCAAGCCTTTGATCGGTCCCAGCCCAGCCGCCAGCAATGGCATGTACTGGTCGGCAGGTTTGTGGTTTAAATGGCCAGAGGCTTCATTGTCAAATTGAAGAGCTGAAAAGCGAAATAGCTGAGCAGAGTGAGGCAAGCAATGACTGAACACGTTCAAGTCGGTGGCCTGCAGGTCGCCAAAGTCCTGTTCGACTTCGTGAACAACGAAGCCATTCCCGGTACCGGTCTCACCGCCGAACAATTCTGGGAAGGTGCCGACAAGGTCATTCATGACCTGGCGCCAAAGAACAAAGCCCTACTCGCCAAACGCGATGACTTCCAGGCGCGCATCGATGCCTGGCATCAGCAGCATGCCGGCCAGGCCCACGACGCCGTGGCCTACAAAGCTTTCCTGCAAGAGATCGGTTATCTGCTGCCAGAAGCGGCTGATTTCCAGGCGACGACGCAAAACGTCGATGATGAAATTGCCCGCACCGCCGGCCCGCAATTGGTTGTACCGGTGATGAATGCGCGCTTCGCGCTCAACGCCTCGAACGCCCGCTGGGGTTCGCTGTATGACGCCCTCTACGGCACCGACGCGGTCAGCGAAGACGGTGGCGCAGAAAAAGGCAAAGGCTACAACAAGGTGCGTGGCGACAAAGTCATCGCCTTCGCCCGTGCCTTCCTCGACGAAGCCGCGCCACTGGCCGCAGGCTCCCACGTCGATTCGACCGGCTACAAGATCGCTGACGGCAAACTGGTCGTGACCCTCAAGGGCGGCAGCAGCAGCGGCCTGCGCGACGACGCTCAACTGATCGGTTTCCAGGGCGACGCCAACGCGCCAATCGCCATCCTGCTGAAACACAACGGTCTGCATTTCGAAATCCAGATCGATGCCTCCACCCCGGTCGGCCAGACCGATGCCGCTGGCGTCAAAGACATCCTGATGGAAGCGGCGCTGACCACCATCATGGACTGCGAAGACTCCGTGGCCGCCGTCGATGCCGACGACAAAGTGGTGATCTACCGCAACTGGCTCGGCTTGATGAAGGGCGATCTGTCGGAAGAAGTCGCCAAGGGCGGCCAGACCTTCACTCGCACCATGAACCCGGATCGCACATACACCGCGCCGAATGGCGGTGAGGTGACGTTGCACGGTCGTTCGCTGTTGTTCGTGCGTAACGTCGGCCACCTGATGACCATCGACGCAATTCTCGACAGTCAGGGCAACGAAGTGCCGGAAGGCATCCTCGACGGTCTGGTGACCTGCCTTGCGGCCATGCACAACCTCAACGGCAACACCTCGCGGCGCAACACCCGCACCGGCTCGGTCTACATCGTCAAACCGAAGATGCACGGCCCGGAAGAAGCGGCGTTCACCAACGAGCTGTTCGGCCGCATCGAAGATGTTCTGGGACTCAAACGCAACACGCTGAAAGTCGGGATCATGGACGAGGAACGCCGCACCACGGTCAACCTCAAGGCGTGCATCCAGGCCGCGAGCGAGCGCGTGGTGTTCATCAACACCGGTTTCCTCGACCGCACCGGCGACGAAATCCACACCTCCATGGAAGCCGGCCCGGTTGTGCGCAAGGCCGACATGAAGGCTGAGAAGTGGATCGGCGCCTATGAAAACTGGAACGTCGACATCGGTTTGAGCACTGGCCTGCAAGGTCGTGCGCAGATCGGTAAAGGCATGTGGGCGATGCCCGACCTGATGGCAGCGATGCTCGAGCAGAAAATCGCTCATCCGCTGGCCGGCGCCAACACTGCGTGGGTGCCTTCGCCGACTGCCGCTGCGCTGCACGCGCTGCATTACCACAAGGTCGACGTGTTCGCCCGTCAGGCCGAACTGGCCCAACGTGCGCGCGCCTCGGTAGACGACATCCTGACCATCCCGCTGGCGGCCAACCCGAGCTGGACGCCAGAGCAGATCAAGAACGAACTGGACAACAATGCTCAGGGCATTCTCGGTTACGTGGTGCGCTGGATCGATCAGGGTGTTGGCTGTTCGAAAGTGCCGGACATCAATGATGTCGGCCTGATGGAAGACCGTGCAACGCTGCGTATTTCCAGCCAGCACATCGCCAACTGGCTGCGCCACGGTGTCGTCACCGAGGAGCAAGTGATGGAAAGCCTCAAGCGCATGGCGCCGGTGGTCGACCGTCAGAATGCCAACGACCCGCTGTACCGCCCGCTGGCCCCGGACTTCGACAGCAACATCGCCTTCCAGGCGGCGGTCGAACTGGTGATCGAAGGCACCAAACAGCCGAACGGTTATACCGAGCCGGTTCTGCACCGTCGTCGTCGTGAGTTCAAAAAGGCTAACGGCCTGTAACTTACGCTGATGCTTGAACGGAGAAGCCCTGATCGAAAGACAGGGCTTTTTGTTGGTCGTAAAAAAAGATCGCAGCCTTCGGCAGCTCCTACAGGGGATCACCTGTAGGAGCTGCCGAAGGCTGCGATCTTTTGCTCTTCAAAACTCAGGGCTCGATGCCCAGCTCATGCTTTACCAGCGCTAGCAATTTGCCCGTATCAATCGGCTTGAGCAGAAAATCCACCACGCTCAAATGCATCGCCTCGATGGCGTCTTTCACATCCGCATCGCCCGAGACAATGATGATCGGCATTGCCGCCCGCACCGATTCGCGCACTTGTCGAACCAGATCCAGCCCATCGACGTTACCCATGCGCAAATCAGTGATCACCAGACCAATAGAAGGTTTCTCGGCAAGCATCTTCAATGCCGTTTCACCGCTGGCGGCGGTCATGCAACGAATGCCATCAAGGGCGAGAATTTCCGACAGCAGTTCCCGGGCATCTTTGTCGTCATCGACGATCAAGACTCGCTGCGGTGGCAGATCGGGTTCGAGCATCACTGCGCTGAGCGCTTCTCGCTCGGCATCGCTCAAAATATCGTGGTCGGACATGGCGCTCTCAAATGTTCAAATCAATCCCTTGGCAAGTGGTCAGACATCGCGGGGCAGAGCTTCAATGTGCACTTCGTCGGATTTTTTTCCAAGGGGTCAGCAGCAGAATTTCCGACTGTTTGCGTAGGGCATCTCCGAAACGCGCCAGATGATGGCAAAACCTAGACTTACGTCCAATGGGCACCCTGTCCGTAGGGGTCGACCATGGCTGTAACGATCCGACAACAACAATTCGAAAAAGACTGCGGTAATGGTTATGAGTAAAGCGGACGCCTTCACCCAGGCAGGGAAAACCGCGGTATTGCAGAACATCCAGGGCACGGTGCAATTCCTTCAGCGCTTCCCGCCCTTCAATCAGATGGAACATGCCCACCTCGCCTATCTGGTGGAGCAATGCCAACTGCGCTTTTACGCTCAGGGCGAGAGCATCATCAAACCCGCCGACGGCCCGGTCGAACATTTCCACATCGTCAAGCAAGGCCGCGTGGTGGGCGAGCGCCAGCACGTCACCCGACCCGGTACCGAAACCACCTTCGAAATCACCACCGGTGAATGTTTTCCACTGGCCGCGCTGCTCGGCGAACGTGCAACGCGCACCGAGCACCTGGCTGGCGAAGACACGTTCTGCCTGCAATTAAACAAACTGGCGTTCATCAAGTTGTTCGCGCTGTCCAACAGCTTCCGTGACTTCGCCCTGCGCGGCGTCAGCAGCCTGCTCGATCAGGTCAATCAGCAAGTGCAGCGCAAAGCCGTGGAAACCCTCGGCACTCAGTATTCGCTCAATACCCGCCTCGGCGAACTGGCCATGCGTCACCCGGTGACGTGCAGCGCCGAGACCCCGCTGCGTGAAGCGGTGAAGCTGATGCACGAGCAGCAGGTGGGCAGCATCGTCGTCGTCGACGAACACAAAGCACCGCTGGGGATTTTCACCCTGCGGGATTTGCGCCATGTCGTGGCGCAAGGCGTTGGCGATTTCAGCGATGCGATCGAGCGCCACATGACGCCGTCGCCCTTCCATCTTTCACCGGATCACAGCGCCTTCGATGCGGCGATTGCCATGACCGAAAGGCACATCGCTCACGTCTGCCTGGTCAAGGATCAACGGCTGTGCGGGGTGGTTTCCGAGCGCGATCTGTTTTCCCTGCAGCGCGTTGACCTTGTGCATCTGGCGCGGACCATCCGCAGCGCTCAACGAGTTGAACAATTGGTGAACTTGCGCGGCGAGATCGGCCAACTGGTCGAACGCATGCTCGCTCACGGTGCGTCCTCGACGCAGATCACCCACATCATCACGCTGCTCAACGATCACACCGTGTGCCGGGTGATCGAACTGACGCTCGCCGAAAAAGGCGATCCCGGCGTACCGTTCAGTTGGCTGTGTTTCGGCAGCGAAGGTCGCCGTGAACAGACCCTTCACACCGATCAGGACAACGGCATTCTGTTCGATGCCCGTGATGCGGCCCATGCGGCGGAGATTCGCGGCAAGTTGCTGCCGATCGCCCAGCAGGTCAACCAAAGCCTGGCGCAATGTGGCTTTACGTTGTGCAAGGGCAACATCATGGCCGGCAATCCCGAGCTGTGTCTGTCGCGGGCCGAATGGGCGCGGCGCTTCGCGGCATTCATTCGAGAGGCGACACCGGAAAACCTGCTCGGCTCAAGCATCTATTTCGATCTGCGCGTGGTTTGGGGCGAAGAACAAAGCTGTGAACAGTTGCGCCGCGGAATTCTTGATCAGGTCGGCGACAATCGTTTGTTCCAGCGCATGCTGGCGGAGAACGCCTTGCGCAACCGCCCGCCGGTGGGACGCTTCCGCGAGTTCGTGCTGGCGCGCAAGAATGGCGAGAAAGCCACGCTGGACCTCAAGGTTCAAGGCCTGACACCGTTCGTGGATGGCGCGCGATTGCTGGCGCTGGCCCATGGTATCGATGCCAACAATACCCTCGAACGCTTCCGTCAGCTGGTCGCCAAAGAGGTGATCGAACGGCTGGACGGCGCCGCGTATGAGGAGGCTTATCACTTCATTCAGCAAACGCGCATGCAACAGCATCAATTACAGACCCGCGAGAACCTGCCCTACTCCAACCGCGTCGATCCCGACAGCCTCAATCACCTCGACCGCCGAATCCTGCGCGAATCGTTGCGCCAGGCGCAGCGCCTGCAAAGCAGTCTGGCGTTGCGGTATCAGCTATGAGCCTGTTCTCCTGGCTGCGTCCGGCAAGTCCCGTGGTGTCGGAGAATCTGCAGCAGCGCTTGGCGAAGTTGCCGGTGGTCACCGCCCTGAGCGAATGCAGCCTGCGCGAGCAGCGCTGGGTGGTGCTGGATCTGGAAACCACCGGGCTCAATCTGAACAAGGATCGGGTGCTGTCGATTGGCGCGGTGGTGATCGAGGATGGCGCGATCGACTTCAGCCAGCAATTCGAGCGCACCCTGCAATGCCGTGAGCTGAAGCTCAGCCCCAGCGTGTTGATTCATGGGTTGGGGCCGAATGCGATTGCGGCGGGCAGTGATCCGGCCGAAGCGCTCCTGCAATTGCTGGAGTTCATTGGTGACAGTCCGGTGCTGGCGTTCCATGCGCCCTTCGATCAGCACATGCTCGGGCGCGCGGTGAAGGAACATCTGGGGCACAAGCTGCAGCCGACATTTCTGGACGTGGCGGATATCGCCCCGCTGCTGTGTCCGCAAGCGCAGATTCGCGAGGCCGGGCTGGACGAGTGGATCGGCTGGTTCAAGCTGGAAGTGTTCGAGCGGCACAACGCGAGTGCCGATGCGCTGGCCACGGCGGAACTGGCGTTGATCCTGTTCAGCCGGGCGCGAGCGCAGCAGATTCATAGCCCGTTGAATCTGCAGCAGCGCTTGAGCCAGTGGAAGCGGCGGCAACAAACGCCCTCTTTCTAACAAAACCCCTGTAGGAGCGGCCGAAGGCTGCGATCTTTTGATCTTGCTGTTTATAAAGATCAAAAGATCGCAGCCTTCGGCAGCTCCTACAAGGGGATGCGTTGTCATCTGACAAGTGGCCAATTGCTAACCATTCCCACCTCTGCGAGAATCGCGAACAATTCGCGTTAGTTAATATTTCCCAATCGGTGATATTCGGTGCCTTCAGCCCAAAGTCCTCACAGTGAACTCGTTGGTGCGATGTATCGCGACCATCGCGGTTGGCTATTGGCTTGGCTGCGGCGCAATGTGGCGTGTCCTCAGCGTGCCGAGGATCTGAGCCAGGACACCTTCGTGCGCCTGCTTGGCCGCGACGAATGGCTGACACCCCGCGAACCTCGGGCGTTTCTGCTGGCAATCGCCAAGGGTCTGCTGTTCGATTACTTCCGCCGCGCTGCGCTGGAACAGGCCTACCTCACCGAGCTGATGTTGATCCCCGAGGGCGAACAGCCGTCGGTGGAAGAACAGCAAATGATCCTCGAAGACCTCAAAGCCATCGACCGCTTGCTCGGCAAACTGTCGACCAAGGCCCGCGCCGCTTTCCTTTATAACCGCCTCGATGGCCTCAGCCATGCCGAGATCGCCGCCAGACTTGGCGTATCGGTGCCGCGCGTGCGCCAATATCTGGCGCAGGGCATTCGCCAGTGCTATGTCGCCCTGTACGGTGAGCCGACATGAGTGCGGCCAGCTCCAGACCCGTGCCGGCGCACGTGCTGGACGCGGCGATTGCCTGGCAATTGACCCTGGATTCGAGTACCGCGCTGGAACGCGAGGAATTCGCCAAATGGCATGCCGCCCATGAAGAACATGCCCGCGCCTGGCGCCAGTTGGGCATGCTCGACCAACGTTTCAGCGTCGCCAAAGGCCCGGCTCGCAGCGCCTTGTTGCAATCGCGCGAGGGTATTCGTCGACGCGTGCGCAAGCTCGGCAGCGGGCTGGCGAGCGTTTTGCTGGTGGTCGGTCTGAGTCTGTTCGTCAGTGAGCGTTACCTGCCGCTGGATTACTGGCTTGCCGACCAGCGCACCGCCACCGGCGAGCAACGCACTCTGCGCCTCGCCGACGGTACAGTGCTGCAACTCAATACGCACAGCGCGGTGGACGTGCGTTTCGACGACCAGCGCCGCTTGATCGTGCTGCAGGAAGGCGAAATCCTCGTCGAAACCGGCCATGGCGACGCACGTCCCTTTATCGTCGAAACCCGCGAGGGCAGCATGCGTGCGCTGGGCACGCGGTTTCTGGTCAAGCGCGAAGACGACGGCACGCGCCTGAGCGTGTTGCAGTCGGCGGTCGCGGCACATGCCCAAGCGAGCCCGGAAGAACAGATTCTGCGCGAAGGCCAGCAAGTGCTCTTGCGCAGTAACGGCATGGGCTCGATTGCCACCCTCGCCCCCGGTGCCGATGCCTGGACGCGCGGCATGCTGGTGGTGGACAACGCGCGGCTGGGCGATCTGATAAATGAATTGGCGCGCTATCGTCGCGGGCATCTGGGCGTGGCGCCGGACGTCGCGGATTTGCGCATTACCGGCAGCTTCCCGCTGCACGATACCGACAAAGCGCTGAGCGCATTGCTGCCGACCCTGCCGGTGCAGATCGAGCGGCATACGCCGTACTGGGTGACCGTGGCGAAGGCTGAGACCAAACCCGAGTGATGCGGTGTCCGAACGGTCCCCATCGCTGGCAAGCCAGCTCCCACAGGTTTCAGTGCCGCTCGCAAAATTGATGATGACCGCAGATTCCTGTGGGAGCTGGCTTGCCAGCGATGAGGACACAACAGCCTCCATTTCATCAGGTCGTTTTTTATTTTCATTGCGCCCTATCACTTTGTGATTTTCGTCCGGCACACAGGCAATTGAGAAATATTTCCATTCAGGAGCCGCCGTATGTCCCGTTCGCTAGACACCTTGTTGCGCCCCAGTCTGCTGGCCGTCGCCATTGCGCTGAGCGCCCCGCTGATCAGCAGCCCGTTGCTTGCCGCCGAACAAGCGTCCAGCGTGCGTGCCTACAACCTGCCGGCAGCGCCGCTGTCGACCACGCTGAATCAGATTGCCAGCCAGGGCGGCCTCGCGCTGTCGCTGAATCCGGCGCTGGCGGCGGGCAAGACCTCGGCGCCAGTCAACGGCCAGTACGACGCGGCCGGCGCCCTGCAGGCAGCATTGCGCGGCACCGGTCTGCAACTGGAACAGAGCAGCGCGGGTACCTACACCCTGGTTGCCGTGCCTGACGGGGCGATGGCTTTGCCGGAAACTGCGATCATCGGCGTAGAAAACCTGGAAAGCGCCTGGGGCCCGGTCGAAGGCTACACCGCCACCCGCACCGCCGCCGGCACCAAGACCGACACCGCGCTGGTGGAGGCGCCGCGTTCGATTTCGGTTGCCACCCGCCAGCAAATGGACGACCGCAGCGTGCACAGTCTCGATGATGCCGTGCGCTACATGCCGGGCATCACCGCCAGCAGCTACGGCAGCGACACCCGCGCCGACTGGCTGCGCGTACGCGGGTTCGAACCGACGCAATTCCTCGACGGTCTGCCGCTGCCAAGAGGCGTGTATGCCAACCCGAAACAGGAGACCTGGAACCTCGACCGCCTCGCCCTGCTGCGCGGCCCGGCCTCGTCGGTTTACGGCCAGACCCCGCCGGGCGGCCTGCTGGACATGGTCAGCCGACGTCCAAGCGCTGAAGCGAGCAGCGAAATCCAGTTGCAATACGGCAGCGATAATCATCGTCAGATCAACTTCGCCAGCACCGGCAAGATCGATGAGGCCGGGCAGTTTCTCTATGGCATCAGCGGCGTGGTGCGCGACAGCGGCACGCAGATCGATCACGTCGACAACAAGCGCTACAACATCGCGCCGAGCGTGACCTGGAATATCGACGACGACACCCGGTTCACCCTGCTGACCCAGTTCACCCGCGACGATACCGGCATCACCAGCCAGTTCCTGCCGATCCAGGGCACCAGAATCGACATGCCGTTCGGTG
Source organism: Pseudomonas fluorescens (assembly GCF_900636825.1). Lineage (NCBI taxonomy): Bacteria > Pseudomonadati > Pseudomonadota > Gammaproteobacteria > Pseudomonadales > Pseudomonadaceae > Pseudomonas > Pseudomonas fluorescens. The sequence continues at coordinate 5,483,620 of NZ_LR134318.1, forward strand.
ACGCGTCTCACCACAAAAACCTCGGCGATCCGGATTGGGAATACTACGACCGTACCTACTACGCATTGGGCTACGCATTCGAACATCGATTGAATGACGTCTGGCAGTTCAGGCAGAACCTGCGTTACACCAAGTCGGATCTATCGTTTCAAGGCCTGACCGTTGGCTCGTATCCGTTCACTGAAGTGGATGACCAGGGCAACGTCGGGCGCACGTCCACCGTGGTCGACGAAGACATCAGCCAGTTCGCCGTGGACAACAACTTCCAGGCAGACTTTGCCACCGGCGATGTCAGCCACACGCTGCTGTTGGGTCTCGATCATCAGCGCAGCAATACCAATTACATCTCGATCTTCGGCAATGGCCTGGACACCAACGTTGTCAGTCCGATCTATGGCCAGCCGATCGTGCGCCCGGATCGCTCCACCGCGTTCTACGACTACGACCAGAAGACCTTCCAGACCGGCCTCTACGTTCAGGATCAGATGGCGCTCGACCAATGGCGCCTGACCCTTGGCGGGCGCGAAGACTGGGTGCACACCAGCACCAAATTCTTCAACAACAGTGACGCCACCAACACCTCGCGCGACAAGGCATTCAGTGGCAACGCAGCAATCAGCTACGTATTCGACAACGGTTTCGTGCCGTATCTGTCGTATGCCGAATCGTTCCAGACCACCACTGGCGCCGATGCCACGTCCACCGGTTCGCTCAAACCGACCGAGGGCAAGCAGTGGGAGTTGGGCATCAAGTACCAGCCACCGGGCAGCAAAACCTTGCTCAGCGCCGCGGTGTACAACCTGACTCAGGAGAACGTCGCCGTCACCACCACGGTCGGCTCAGTGCCAATCACCAGCCAGACCGGTGAAGTGAAGGTCAAAGCCCTTGAGCTGGAAGCGACGTCGGACGTCACCGATAACCTGAAACTCATTGCCGCTTACACCCTGGCCAAATCCGAAGTGCAAAAAGGTGATTTCAAGGGCAATCGTCTGCAGTTGATGCCGAACCAGCAAGCCTCGCTCTGGGCCGATTACACTTGGCACGCAGGTGTACTTGATGGCTTCGGTGTAGGCGGTGGCGTTCGTTACACCGGCAACACCTATGGCGACCAAGGCAACACCTGGCTCGGCAAGGCTGACGCCTATACCGTGTTCGACGCCACTGTGCATTATGATCTTGGCCGTCTGGACAACAGCCTCAAAGGCGCATCGCTGGCACTCAATGCGACCAACCTGTTCGACAAGGATTACATCTCCACCTGCGACAGCTTCTACTGCTACTACGGCGACCAACGCAGTGTCGTCGCCAGCGCCACCTACAAGTGGTAAGCGAGTGAGCTGAAACAGACCCCGTTACCAGGCCGCCCTCACCGGGCGGTTTTGGTGTTTTTGAAGGTCATGCAATGAAAAATAAAACGATTCGCCGCTGGTCGTTCATCCACACCTGGACCAGCCTGATCTGCACGGTGTTCTTGCTGATGCTGGCACTGACCGGTCTGCCGCTGATATTCAGCCATGAGATCGATCATTTGCTGGGCAACGCCCCTGAACTGCGCGAGATGCCGGCCGACACGCCACAGCTCAACCTGCAGCAACTGGTCGACGCCGCGCAGAAACATCGTCCGGGCGAAGTCATGCAGTATTTCGGCTATGACGACGAAGACCCGAACGCGGCGTTCGCGATCATGGCGAAAACCGCCGACACCGAGCCGAATTCCTCGCACACGTTCATGCTCGATGCGCGTACCGGTGAAGCGCTGGAGACCCCGTCGGCCAACGGCGGCCTGATGTTGTTCATCCTGCGTTTGCATGTGGACATGTTTGCCGGGCTGCCGGGCAAATTGTTGCTGGCGTTCATGGGCTTGCTGTTCGTCGTCGCAATCGTTTCGGGAACGGTGCTGTACCTGCCGTTCATGCGCCGTTTGAAGTTCGGCACCGTGCGCCAGGACAAATCCAGCCGCTTGCGCTGGCTCGATCTGCACAACCTGATCGGCGTGGTGACGTTGACGTGGTGCCTGGTCGTGGGCGTAACCGGCGTCATCAGTGCCTGCGCCGACTTGCTGATCGCAGCCTGGCGCAACGATGCGCTGACGACTCTGATCGCGCCGTATCGCGATGCGCCACCGCTGACCCAACTGGCCCCGGCCACGCGTTTGCTCGACATCGCCGAGGACGTCGCACCGGGGATGAAACCCGACTTCATCGCCTTCCCCGGCACGCGTTTTTCCAGCGAGCATCATTACTCGGTGTTCATGAAGGGCGGTACGCATCTGACCTCGCACCTGCTGACGCCGGTGCTGATCGATGCCACCACTCTGCAAGTCACCGCCGTGGCCGAACGCCCTTGGTACATGGACGCCATGGGCATGTCGCAACCGCTGCACTTCGGTGATTACGGCGGCATGCCGATGAAAATTCTCTGGGCGACACTTGATGTGCTGACGATCATCGTATTGGCCAGCGGCGTGTACCTCTGGGTGGTACGACGCAAGGCCGCCAGGCCCGTGCTGGAAACCGCGGAGGCCTCGGCATGAAGCCGCGTCAGTCGAGTTTCTGGAAAGTTTTCAGCACGCCAATCGTCATTGCCGTGCTCAGTGCGGCGGGGTTGTTTGCGGCGTTGCTGGGGGATGGTATCTGGGATGCGTTGAGCTGGATCGGCCTCGGCGTCCCGGCATTTCTGTCCATAAGGGGGTTTCTGCCGCGAAGCTGAAATCCTGGTAGGAGCTGCGGAACGCTGCGATCTTTTGCTCTTGATCCGGCATTCAAGATCAAAAGATCGCAGCGTTCCGCAGCTCCTACGGCTAACCTGCTTTCTTCGCCGACCACCGAGGTTTGAACATGTCCGCCCCCAGCATGACCCTGTTCCACAACACGCTCTCCCCGTTCGTGCGCAAAGTGATGGTCTTGCTCCACGAGACCGGCCAGCAGGATCGCGTCGCGTTGCAAGATTGCGTGCTCAGCCCGGTCAGCCCAAGTGCCGAACTCAATGCCGAGAACCCGCTGGGCAAGATCCCTGCCCTGCGTCTGGCCGACGGCAATGTCATCCATGACAGCCGTGTCATTCTTGAATACCTCGACCAGCAGCATGTCGGCAATCCGCTGATTCCCCGTGAAGGCGCGGCGCGCTGGCGGCGTTTGACCCTGGCCTCAATGGCCGACGGGATCATGGATGCGTCGGTGATGGTGCGATACGAAACCGTTCTGCGCCCGGTGGAAAAGCACTGGGACGAATGGCTCGACGCCCAGCGCGACAAAATCCGCCGCGCCCTGGCCGTGCTGGAAAAAGAAGCCGTCGCCGAGCTGACCAGCCATTTCGATGTCGCGGCAATCAGCGTGGCCTGCGCATTGGGCTATCTTGATCTGCGCTTCCCCGATCTGGGTTGGCGCGAGGCGAATCCGCAACTGGCCAACTGGTATTTCGAGGTGAGTCAGCGACCGTCCATGGTTGCGACAATGCCCAAGCCCTGATTCGGCGGCGCCTCATCTGCCCCCATCGCTGGCAAGCCAGCTCCCACATTGAATCGGGACAGACCGCTGATCTGTGTGTCGGCAGACATCCTGTGGGAGCTGGCTTGCCAGCGATGGCACCATCTCGGTTCCGGCGGCAGTGCTGCAAAAATCAGCGTCAGCAACACCGCCACTTCTCTGCTCTCAGCTCTCAAGCCGCTCATCGCACCGCCTCCACATCAAATTCCAACGGCTTGGCCGATTTCAGCCCAATTCCGTACCAATCCAGTTTGCGCGTCAGCACCATGAACAACCCAAGCAGACCGAACAACATCAGCGAGCCCATCAGCAATGCGTAATCCTCGGCGCTGAGCAAGCCGTACAACAGGCCATACAATGCCGCCAGCCCTGCAGAAAAACTCAAGCCATGCCGCGCACTGCGCAGTACATGACTGACATAAAAACCGATCAACAACACGCAGCCACTGGCCGACAGCAGATACGCCAGGGCAAACCCGATGTGCTCTGAGAGCGACAGCAGCAACAGATAAAAGAACGCCAGCGCGACACCGACCAAGGCGTACTGAACCGGGTGCACGGCCAGGCTCTTGAGCACTTCGAAGAGGAAAAAACCGGCGAACGTCAGAACGATGAACAACAACGCATATTTGATCGCCCGGTCGCTTTTCAGATACTGATCCACAGGATCAATGAAACTCACGCCGAAGCTGCGGCCGTTGAGCGCATCACAATCGCCGGCGACACAGCGCTCCATCGCTTCTTGCAGGTTGGTGGAGAAAAACGAGGTCTGCCAATCAGCGGTGAACCCCTGATCATTGATCTCGCGTTTGGCCGGCAGGAAATTGCCGACGAAGCTGGGATGCGGCCAGTTCGCGGCGAGGCTGACGCTGCTGGTCTTGCCCACCGGCACCACGCGCAGGGAGCCGGTGCCTTGCAGGCGCAGATCGAAACCGAACGTCAGTTGCGTGGCTTTGCTGACATCCAGCGCTGGCAGGGTGACGTGCACGCCTTCACCGATCCAGGCCACTTCGCTGCCGGGAACGAAATCCAGTTGCTGGCCGGCGAACTCGAGTTTCAGCGCGTTTTCGATGCCGCGAATGTCGCTTATGCCCACCGCAAGGAACGGTGCGTCGAATTGGTAATCGGCAAAATTCTCTTTGATGCCCAATTGCGCCGGCAATGAGAATTGCCCATCAATGCGGTTGTCGGCGTGAAACAACCGCGCTTCGTAAATACCGCGCTTGCGTAGTTCGGTTTGCGCCTGGCCGTCGAGTTCGAAACGTTCCGGCAAAAAATACAAACGCCCGCGCGCTTCGCTGATGTCCTCGTAGCGCTTGTTGGTTTTCTCGTTGGTTTTCCAGGTGCGCACGACCTTGCGATACGGCACCACCATCACCGGCCCGGTCAATTGCTGGCTGTAACTGGAACTGCGGGCGATGTCTTCAAGCACACCGTCACGTAGTTGCTGACGCTCGTCGATGACGCCGTCGATCATCAGCAAAGGGATCAATAACAGCAGGATCAGCAACGCTATCGCGCCAAGTTTTATCGTCAGATTCTTGTTCATGGGACTCTCCCTGTTTGGATGGGGAGAGTCTGAAAACGCGGTGTGGAGGGAGTGTGGGGGAAATATGGAGATTGTGTGGAAAGATCAGAAGATCGCAGCCTTCGGCAGCTCCTACAGGTGTACGCAGTTCGTTTGCGATCTTTTGGCTATCTCATGGCAGCTGCAACAAAACCTCAACGCCATGTTCGACATTGCCAATGCGCATCACCCCGCCATGCAGCTTGACCACTTCTTCAACAAAATTGAGTCCCAAACCGGTGCTCTTGCGACCGCTGTCCGGGCGCGGCAGTGAATAGAAGCGTTCGGTCAGGCGCGGCAAGGCGTAATCGGGGATCGGCGCGGTTTCATTGAACAAGCGAAACGCGATCTGCTCGCCAACCCGCTCGGCACTCAAGCGCAACAAGCCATGCGTCGGCGTGAAATCAAGGGCGTTTTCCAGCACATTTCCCAGCGCCTGGCGCAACAGAAACGGTTCGCCTATCAGCAGCAGATCCGCCGCTATAGCCTGCTCGACCCGCAATTGCTTGCGTTCGATCCGCGCCGCCTGCCCCTGCAACAACTCGCCAACCAACACCGCCAGCGGCACGGCCACTCGTTCCTCCAGCCCTTGCCGCTGTTCGACCTGCGCCAGATTCAGCAATCGTTCGATCAACTGCTGCATCCGCGCACTTTCGCTATCGATATTGCCGACGAAGCGCAAGCGCTGCACCGGCGCCATTTCACCTTGCAGCAACTCGGCTGCGCCGCGGATCGCCGCCAGTGGGCTCTTCAATTCGTGGGTCAGGGTATGGACATAACGCTCGACGTAGGCCTTGCCTTCCAGTTGCGTGCGCATTTGTTCTACCGCTGTCGCCAGTTGTTCGAGTTCGCCGCCGCGATAGTGCGGCACCTCCACCCGGCGCCCTTCGCTCACCGCTTGCGCGTAGCCGGTCAAGCGATGCAGCGCGCGGCTCAGCCACCATGAGAGCAACGCACCGAACAACAAACCGAGGCCGATCAACCCGGCGCCGTAAATCAGCAGGCGTTTTTCCGTGCGATCGACATAAGGCTGCAATGAACTGTTGGGTTTGGCCACAGTGACCACGCCGATGATCTTGCCGTTGTCGCGGATCGGCGCGCCGACGTGCATCACCGAAGAGCTCGGGTCATCCGGATCACTGCGGCTCGAACGCGCGCCGTACTCACCGCGCAGCGTCAGGTAGACGTCGTTCCAGCGCGAATAATCCTGGCCGACCGCCACCCCGCTCGAGTCGAGCACGACCACGCCTTTGGCATCGGTCACGTAGATCCGGTGGTTGACCTGATTTTTCGCCAGGCCCCAGATCGTCGCTTGCGGCTGACGTTCACCGTAGGCGCGGAGCAACTCGGGCCAGCGGTTCGCGCTAAGCGTGCCGGCCTTGAAATCATCGCGCAGAATTTCCGCCATCAGGTTGGCCGTGTCGACCAGGGTTTCTTCGGTGGACTGCCGCACGCCGGGGCGGATTTCTTCCATCACCGTGTGGAGTACGAAATAGCCGGTCAGGCCGACAAACAGCACGTACACCAGAAATATCCGCAAGCCCAACGACATCAGCTATGCCCCGGGCTGTAGCTGTAGCCGAGGCCGCGATGGGTCTGGATCGGTTCGGCTTCGGCACGCACCAGACGCAACTTGGCGCGCACGCTTTTGATGTGGCTATCGATACTGCGCTCGTAACCGGCATCGGCGGCAACACCCAGCGCATCGAGCAATTGCTCGCGGCTGAACACCCGCTGCGGTTGTTCCAGCAGGCATTGCAGCAGACGGAATTCGTGACGGGTCAGGCTCAACGGCTGGCCGCGATAGCTGATCTGCACGCGTTCGGCGTCGATGCGAAACAGCACTGAGTTCGCCTCGGTGACCGTGCGCGGCGCCATGCGCTTGAGGATGGCCCGCACCCGGGCTGCGACTTCTCGCGGGCTGAACGGTTTGACGACGTAATCGTCGGCACCGATCTCCAGCCCCACCACGCGGTCGATCTCGGCATCGCGAGCGCTGAGAAACAGCACCGGCACTTCGCTGAAACGTCGCAGTTGCTTGCAGGTCTCGAAGCCACTGATGTCCGGCAGGCCGATATCAAGGATGATCAGATCGGCCGGGCTCTGCCGCTGATGCTCAAGCGCCGCCGCGCCGAGGCTCAGCCACGTGGTGGTGAACCCCTCGCCTTGCAAAGCAAAAATCAGCGTGTCGGCAATCGCCGCTTCGTCTTCGACAATCAGGATGTGCGGCATGGCGTCCGAGCCCGTGACAGGTAATGCGCGAACGGTGCCCCAAGCCCGGCGTTACGTCAATCAGACCACTCAGCAGTCAGGCTTGTCGGCGGTATAACGCCGGGCCGGGTTCACCGCCGCGCCGAACTCGCGCAAGGCTTTGGCGCCGATCAACAGCGGATAATTGAAGTGGCTGCGGTCGGTCAGGTTGACCTCGACGGTGCGTTTGACATTGCCCAGGCACAGCTCCAGATCGACCACCGGGCGCTTGGCAACGTCAGTCGCGTCGCGTTCTTCGTCGTCCTCGTCGGAACGGCTTTTGATCTTGCTGATGCGCGCCACCTTGTGTTCGAAGACCTTGTTGCTGGCGTCCTTGGTGGCGAGGCGAAAACGCACCCAGTCTTCGCCGTCACGGGTGAAGGTTTCGATGTCCTTGGCCGACAGCGAAGCGGTCAGTGCACCGGTGTCCATCTTGGCCTTGAGCACTTCACCGCCGATTTCCGGCAGCGCGATATATTCGTAACGCCCATACAGGGTTGGCTCGGCGGCCATGACCGGCAGCGCGACGAGGGCAAACAGAGCAAGGAGGGATTTCACGTAAGGGGCTTCCTTGGAAGGTTGGGCAACGGGATTTTAGACCGTCACCTTTGAATTCGTTCGGCTGAATCAAGATCGAAAGATCGCAGCCTTCGGCAGCTCCTACACCGATCCCTGTAGGAGCTGCCGAAGGCTGCGATCTTTTGATCTTACGGTTTGAATAGTGAAACATTCGTCAGTGCCGATTTGGCCTGTCGCCTGAAGCTGCTTATCATGGCCCGTCCAACCGATTGCAAAGAGTTGCCTATGCGCCGCCTGCTCACCGGCTGTTTCGTCACCCTGCTGCTGTTGCTCAACACCCTGATCCTGATCGGGCCGTTGATGCTGTTCGCCCTGCTCAAGCTGGTCGCACCGGGGCGCTGGCGTGACCATGCGTCAGGGGCGGTGATGTGGATCGCCGAGACCTGGGCCGAGATCGACAAACTGATCTTTCAGCTGTGCATCCCCACGCAATGGGATATACGCGGCGGCGATGATCTGCGCCGCGACACCTCGTATCTGGTGGTCAGCAATCATCAATCGTGGGTGGATATTCCGGCACTGATCCAGACGCTGAATCGGCGCACGCCGTTCTTCAAATTCTTCCTCAAGAAAGAGCTGATCTGGGTGCCGTTTCTGGGGCTGGCGTGGTGGGCGCTGGATTACCCGTTCATGAAGCGCTACACCAAGGCGTTTCTGGCGAAGAACCCGGAATTGGCGGGCAAGGATCTGGAGATCACCAAAGCGGCGTGCGAGTTGTTCAAGCGCCAGCCAGTGACGGTGGTCAACTACCTGGAAGGCACACGCTACACCCTGGCGAAAAGCACACAGCAGCAATCACCGTTCAGCCATCTGCTCAAGCCCAAAGCTGGCGGGGTTGCGTTTGTATTGGCGGCGATGGGCGAACAGCTGGATGCGATTCTCGATGTCACTGTGGTGTATCCGCAGGACAAGATTCCGGGGTTCTGGGATCTGATCAGCGGCAACGTGCCGCGCGTGATCATCGACATCAAGACCCGCGAGCTCGACCCGGCGCTGTGGCAGGGCGACTACGAAAAAGATCCGGCGTTTCGCCAGAAAGTGCAGAGCTGGGTCAACCAGCTCTGGACCGAAAAGGACCAGCGCATCGTCGCGTTGCGCAACGAGCGCCGCTGACTCAACTGCCGGTGCCGGTGCCCCAGATGCTGCCCAGGCTGCTCAGCAGCGAACCGCCGACGCCCTGCTGCCCAAGGTATTGCAGGAGCACCGGGGCAAACTGGCCGATCATGCCGCTGTCCATGCCCAGCGCGCTGAACGCGTTGTTCAGGTCGTTGGTGTCTTTGACGTTGCCCAGCGCATTCTCAAGGCCTGCGGACTTTCCGGACGATCCGAGCAACGCGCCCAGCGCCGCCAGATTGCCGCTGCCACCGGACAACTTGTCGATGCCCGGCACTTCCTTGGCCAATTGCGAGTAGTCGGTGCTGCTCAACTGATTTTTTGCCAGACCCAGCATCGCACTGGTGCCGCCGACGGCCTGCTCCGGCGTGACATCCAGCGCACTCAGCGCACTCAACAGACCGGCGGTTTCCGAGGTCGGCGCCGCAGCGGCCGCCTTATCGCCACCTTGCATGCCCGATACGGCACCGGCCACGTCATTCAGGCTGAAACCGGCAAACACTGGCCCGGCGGCCAGGGACAGGAGCGATGCCAAGGCAAAACCGCGTGAAATCTTCATTCAGACATCCTCGTATGACATGGACCGCCCATCAAAGGGCAGTAAAACTGCCGGTTTGACCGGGTTTTCGCCGAGGTGTTCCTCGTCCGGGCATTCAGTTTCAGCATCGTCCCCCATTAAACAAAAGATCGCAGCCTTCGGCAGCTCCTACGCTTGGTGTAGGAGCTGCCGAAGGCTGCGATCTTTTGATTTGAGCAGGGCGACCCGACGGTCGCCCTTCTTTACTTACGCCGCACTGAACAACTTGTGCGGATCAATCACAAACTTCTTCGGCACACCGGCATCGAACTCGCCGTAACCTTCCGGCGCCTGATCGAGGCTGATCACTTGCACGCCGACAACTTCGGCGATGTTGATGCGATCCCACATGATTGCCTGCATCAGCTGGCGGTTGTACTTCATCACTGGAGTTTGCCCAGTGTGGAAGCTGTGGGATTTGGCCCAGCCCAGACCGAAACGGATGCTCAGGCTGCCCATTTTCGCGGCGGCGTCGACGGCGCCAGGATCTTCGGTGACGTACAGGCCCGGGATGCCAATCTTGCCGGCCACCCGCACCACGCCCATCAGTGAGTTGAGCACCGTCGCCGGAGCTTCGGCCTTGACGCCGTCGTGGCCGTGGCCGCGTGCTTCGAAACCGACGCAGTCCACCGCGCAGTCGACTTCCGGCTCGCCCAGCAGTGCGGCGATCTGTTCGTGCAGCGGGGTGTCCTTGGACAGGTCGACGATTTCAAAACCCTGCGCTTTGGCGTGGGCCAGGCGGACGGTGTTGACGTCGCCGATGATTACCACCGCCGCGCCGAGCAGACGTGCCGAAGCGGCAGCCGCCAGACCGACCGGGCCGGCGCCAGCGATGTACACGGTGCTGCCCGGGCCAACGCCGGCAGTGACGGCGCCGTGGTAACCGGTCGGGAGGATGTCGGAGAGGCAGGTCAGGTCGCGGATTTTCTCCATGGCCTTGTCGCGGTCCGGCAGTTTCAGCAGGTTGAAGTCGGCGTACGGCACCAGCACGTATTCGGCCTGGCCGCCGGTCCAGTCGCCCATGTCGACGTAGCCGTAAGCGCCGCCGGCACGGGCCGGGTTGACGGTCAGGCAGACGCCGGTGTGTTGCTCTTTGCAGGAACGGCAGCGCCCGCAAGCTACGTTGAACGGCACGGAAACCAGATCGCCGATTTTCAGGTTTTCGACGTCAGAGCCTTTTTCGATCACCTCACCGGTGATCTCGTGGCCCAACACCAGACCGGTCTGCGCCGTGGTCCGGCCGCGCACCATGTGCTGGTCAGAGCCGCAAATGTTGGTGGAGACCACTTTGAGGATGACCCCGTGCTCGATCTTGCGACCGCGCGGATCCTGCATTTTCGGATAGTCGATTTTCTGTACTTCGACCTTGCCAGCGCCGAGATACACCACACCACGATTGCCAGACATGCTTTCACCTCGCTGTTGTTTTTATGGAACTGCGATGCCCCGGTGGGGCAGCGCGTTGAGTGCTCGGTAAATCAAAAGATCGCAGCCTTCGGCAGCTCCTACATGGATCGCATCCCCCTGTAGGAGCTGCCGAAGGCTGCGATCTTTTGGCGATCTAGAGAACGACGGTTCTGTTGGCGTTCAAAAACACCCGTCTTTCGATGTGATACCCAACCGCCCGCGCCAATGTCAGGCCTTCGATATCGCGCCCTTTGGCAATCAGATCCTCTGGGTAATGGCTGTGATCCACTGCCTCGACACCCTGGGCGATGATCGGCCCTTCATCCAGATCGTTATTGATGTAATGCGCCGTGGCGCCGACCAGTTTCACGCCTTTGTTGTAGGCCTGGTGATACGGTTTCGCGCCCTTGAAGCCCGGCAGCAGCGAGTGGTGGATGTTGATCGCCTTGCCGTCGAGCTTGCGGCACAGCTCCGGCGACAGCACCTGCATGTAGCGGGCGAGGATCACCAGTTCGGCGCCGGCCTCTTCGATCACCTGCCAAACCTGGCGCTCCTGCGCCGGTTTGTCGTTGGGGTCGAGAGGGAAATGGTAGTAGGGAATCTGGTGCCAGTCGGCCAACGGCTTGAGATCCGGATGGTTGGACACCACCGCCGCCACGTCCATCGACAGCTGACCGATGCGCTGGCGGTAAAGCAAGTCATTGAGGCAGTGATCGGCCTTGGAAACCATGATCACCACTTTCGGACGGTAGTTCGGCGCCGTCAGCTCGAACAGCATGCCAAAAGCCTGCCCGCGCTCGGCGAGGCCGGCGCGGAAGGATTGTTCATCAAAGCCATCGGGCTGACGGAATTCCACGCGAATGAAGAAACGCCCGGAGAGGCGATCATCGAACGAGTGGTGCTCGGTGACATAGCAACCTTGCTCGAACAGAAAACGCGTGACCGCGTCCACCGTGCCGAGAACGCTGGGGCAGTCGGCGGTCAGAATCCATGTGTCTGGGGCGCGGCTCATGGTGCGGTGACTCCTGTTCTTTTGTGCGGGGTGTCAGGTTTTTCCCTCACCCTAGCCCTCTCCCAGAGGGAGAGGGGACTGACCGAGGTGTTGTTTCGAGCTACGCCGACCTGAAATATCGCGGCGAACTCAAGAGCAATTTCGAGCGAGACTCAAATCTCCCATACACCAGAGATCGGCTCCCTTTCCCCTTCTCCCCCTTGGGAGAGAGGGCTGGGCGGGCGGCGTTCCGATGAGGGGGGTAGCTCTTGATCTTAGGCCTGAACGCTCAACCCGTACTCAGCCGAAGCATCCTGCAACCACAACCACCAGTAATCCGAGAAACTGCGGCGGATCAGCAATTCCCAGGTGTCTTCGGCGGTATGGCGAATCATCAATTGCGACTTGGCGAACACCGTGCCAACCGCTTTGCCGACCGGAAAACTGTTCGGGTGCACGTCGTAGCTGGTGGATTTCATCAGCACCTGACGTACGTTCGGCCCGCTCAGTTCGAGAATCTGCTGACCGCCACTGACGTTGACGATCGCAATGTGCAAATCACCGAGCGCTTCGCGCAGTTTCTGTTCGGCGGCGAATTCTTCACCGCTCGGCACGATCAGCAGCCACTCGTCCGGGCCCATCCATTGCAGGCTGGTTTCGCCTTTGACGATAACGCTCAGAGCGCCGGGCAATTCGATGCCGAGTGCCTTGTGCACACCGGCGGCGAACGCCGCGTCATGGCCATCCCCACGAATGGTCAGATGACCGAGGAGTTTCTTTTCACGCACGATCACGCCGGCGTTCTTGCGGCCCTTGCCGACCAGGCTGGCGAGATCGGCATGGTGCAGCGACGACTCGGCACGGGCGCCGGTGGTCGGGCGTTGTTGGTAAACATTGGCTGTGGTCATAAAGCACCTTTGCTGAATTCTGTTGTTTGCGGTGGTGGCCGCACTACCGTCATCGCTAGCAGGGCTAGCTCCCACATTCGGCCGCATCCCCTGTGGGAGCTAGCCCTGCTAGCGATTGGCAGCTACCCCGCGGGATCGAGATCATCAGATGTTCTGGCGATCACCCTTCGGATCGAAGAACACCGAAGAAACGATTTCCGCTTCGATCACGCTGCCATCGGCCAGCGGTGCAAACACCCGCTCGCCAATCCGCTTGAGACCGCCCTTGACCACGCCCATCGCAAATGAATAGCCGAGCGAGTTATGCGCGTAGCTGGAGGTGACGTGGCCGACCATGGTCATCGGAATCGCCTGCTTGGTGTTGAACACCAGTTGCGCGCCTTCCGGCAGCCACACGTTCGGATCGATCGGCTTGAGGCCCACCAGTTGTTTACGCTGTTCCTTGACGCAATCTTCGCGGTTCATGCCGCGCTGGCCGATCCACGAAAACGGCTTGGTGCGACCGACGCACCAGCCCATGTTCAGATCGTCCGGGGTCATCGAGCCGTCGGTGTCCTGGCCGACGATGATGAAACCCTTCTCGGCCCGCAGCACGTGCATGGTTTCCGTGCCGTACGGCGTCAGGTTGTACTGCTTGCCGGCCTCGACGATTTGCTCCAGCACGCCCATCGCATAGTCAGCCTGCACGTTGACTTCGTACGACAGCTCACCGGTGAACGAGATACGGAACACCCGCGCCGGCACATCGCCCACCAGACCCTCTTTCCAGGTCATGAACGGGAATGCTTCGCTGCTCAGATCGATGTCGGTCACGGCGCTGAGCAGCTTGCGGCTGTTCGGCCCGGACAGGGTCATCGTTGCCCAGTGGTCGGTGACGGAGGTGAAATAAACCTTCAGATCCGGCCATTCGGTCTGGTGGTACAGCTCCAGCCACTGCAGCACGCGAGCCGCACCGCCGGTGGTGGTGGTCATGACGAAATGGTTGTCCGCCAGGCACGCGGTCACACCGTCGTCGAAGACCATGCCGTCTTCTTTGCACATCAGACCGTAGCGAGCCTTGCCCACGTCGAGTTTGGTCCAGGCATTGGTGTACACGCGGTTGAGGAACTCGCGGGCATCCGGGCCTTGGATGTCGATCTTGCCGAGCGTCGAGGCGTCGAGCAGGCCGACGCTGTCGCGCACGGCTTTGCATTCGCGCTTGACCGCCGCATGCAAGTCTTCGCCGTTTTTCGGGAAATACCAAGGACGCTTCCACTGACCCACATCTTCAAACTCGGCGCCGTTTTTCACGTGCCAGGCGTGCAGCGCGGTGTGGCGAACCGGTTCGAAAATGTGCCCACAGTGACGACCGGCCACGGCGCCGAAAGTCACCGGCGTGTAGTTCGGGCGGAACATGGTGGTGCCCATCTGCGGGATGGTCACGTTCAGCGAACGGGCGGCAATGGCCAGGCCGTTGACGTTGCCAAGCTTGCCCTGATCGGTACCGAAGCCCAGCGCGGTGTAGCGTTTGACGTGCTCGACCGACTCGAAACCTTCGCGGGTCGCCAGTTCGATGCCACCGGCGGTGACGTCGTTCTGGAAGTCGACGAATTGCTTCGGTGCGCGCGCCGAGTTCTTCTCGTGCGGTACCTGGAACAGCGCCAGCGTCGGTTCTTCGTGACGGCTGAGAGCTTTGGGCAGCACGCCTTCTACGGTCTGGAAACCGGCTTCAGCGGCAGCGCGTACGCCACCTTCGAAACCGTCCGCCATAGAATCGCCGAGCGCGTAGACGCCATTGATACCACCGACACATACGCGTTTCTGCGGCGCTTCACCCGGCACGAAACCGAGGATGTCTTCACGCCAGATCGGCTTGCCGCCCAGGTGCGAGGCCAAGTGAACCACAGGGCTGTAGCCGCCGGAACTGGCGACCAGATCGCAGTCAAGCCACTCGCCCGGACTGCTTACAGCGTGGGCTTTTACGTCAATCGCGGCGACGCGGGCAGCGGTCACGCGCTTGCTGCCACGCACTTCGATAACGGCGCTGCCGGTGAGGATGCGAATGCCTTTGGCGCGCGCTTCTTCCACCAATGCACCGCGTGGATTACTGCGGGCGTCAGCGATGGCGACCACTTGCAGGCTGGCATCCAGCCAATCCAGCGCGACACGATAGGCGTGATCGTTGTTGGTCGAGAGCACCAGTTTTTTACCTGGCGCCACGCCGTAGCGACGTACGTAAGTCGACACCGCACCAGCAAGCATGTTGCCCGGCACGTCGTTGTTGCCGTAGACCAGCGGGCGCTCGTGGGCGCCGGTCGCCAGCACCACACGCTTGGCGCGCACACGGTGGATGCGCTGACGCACCTGGCCAATCGGCGCGCGGTCACCGAGGTGATCGGTGAGGCGTTCGTGAATGGTCAGGAAGTTGTGGTCGTGGTAACCGTTGACCGTGGCGCGCGGCAACAGCAGCACGTCCGGGGTGTTCTTCAATTCAGCGATGACACTGGCAACCCATTCCATCGCCGGTTTGCCGTCGAGGCTTTCGCGGGAATCGAGCAGGCTGCCGCCGAACTCTTCCTGCTCATCGGCGAGAATCACTCGGGCACCGCTGCGCGCAGCGGCCAGCGCCGCGGCGAGACCGGCCGGGCCGGCACCAACGATCAGCACGTCGCAGTGCTGGTTCATGTAGTCGTAGGTGTCCGGATCGTTCTCGGTCGGCGAACGCCCAAGCCCGGCCGCCTTGCGGATGTACTTCTCGTAAGTCATCCAGAACGATTGCGGATACATGAAGGTTTTGTAGTAGAAACCCGGCGGCATCAGCTTGCCGCCGACCTTGCCGAGAATGCCCATCATGTCGTTGTTGACGCTCGGCCAGCCGTTGGTGCTGGTCGCGACAAGGCCCTGATACAACGCCTGTTGCGTGGCGCGCACGTTGGGAATCTGCGTGGCTTCGGTCGCGCCGATCTGCAGCACCGCGTTCGGCTCTTCGGAACCGGCGGCGAAGATGCCGCGAGGACGCGAATACTTGAAGCTGCGGCCGATGATGTCGACGCCGTTGGCGATCAGTGCAGCGGCCAGCGAGTCGCCTTCATAGCCTTTGTAGGTCTGGCCGTTGAAGGTGAAGCTCAGCACTTTGTTGCGGTCGATCCGTCCACCGTTGGACAGGCGATTGGTCTGGCTCATACCTTCTCTCCCAGCGCCGTCGTGGCTGTTTTCGCAGTACCAGCCTTGTCGGTGAATTGCGGCTTCTCGCCGATCTTGTAGCTCTCGAGAATCTCGTAGGTCACGGTATCGCGAGTGACGTTGAAGTATTGGCGGCAACCGGCAACGTGGTCCCACAACTCGTGGTGCAGACCGCGCGGGTTATCGCGGAAGAACATGTAGTCGCCCCACTCTTCATCGGTGCAGGCGTTCGGATCCAGCGGCCGCGGGATGTGGGCCTGGCCGGATGCATGGAATTCCTCTTCGGAGCGCAGTTCGCCGCAGTGAGGACAGAAGATGTGCAACATAGGGATTTCTCCTGTTAGTGGGCGACGGCAGCAGCGCCGTGTTCGTCGATGAGCGCGCCGTTGTGGAAACGGTCGATGGAAAACGGTGCGGCCAATGGGTGCATTTCACCCTTGGCCAGACTCGCGGCAAACACGTTGCCCGAACCCGGTGTGGCCTTGAAGCCACCGGTGCCCCAACCGCAGTTGAAGAACATGTTCGGTACCGGGGTTTTCGAAATGATCGGGCAGGCGTCCGGGGTGGTGTCGACGATCCCGCCCCATTGGCGGTTCATGCGCACGCGGGACAATACCGGGAACATCTCGACGATCGCTTGCACGGTGTGCTCGATCACCGGATACGAACCGCGCTGACCGTAGCCGTTGTAACCGTCGATACCGGCACCGATCACCAGGTCGCCCTTGTCGGACTGGCTGATGTAACCGTGTACGGCGTTGGACATGATCACGCTGTCGATAATCGGTTTGATCGGCTCGGACACCAGTGCTTGCAACGGGTGGGATTCGATCGGCAGACGGAAACCGGCGAGCTTGGCCATGTGCCCGGAGTTACCGGCAGTGACTACGCCGACGCGCTTGGCGCCGATGAAGCCCTTGTTGGTTTCAACACCGATGCACACGCCGTTTTCCTTGCGGAAACCGATCACTTCGGTCTGCTGGATCAAGTCCACGCCCAAGGCATCAGCGGCGCGCGCGAAGCCCCAGGCCACGGCATCGTGACGGGCAACGCCGCCGCGACGCTGAACGGTGGCGCCCATCACCGGGTAGCGGGTGTTTTTCGAGCAGTCGAGGTACGGAATTTCGTCAGCGACCTGTTTGGCGTTGAGCAATTCACCATCGACGCCGTTGAGACGGTTGGCGCTGACCCGACGCTCGGAATCACGGATGTCCTGCAAGGTGTGGCACAGGTTGTAGACGCCGCGCTGCGAGAACATCACGTTGTAGTTGAGATCCTGCGACAGCCCTTCCCACAATTTCATCGCGTGTTCGTAGAGGTGCGCCGACTCGTCCCACAGATAGTTGGAGCGAACGATGGTGGTGTTGCGCGCGGTGTTACCGCCGCCCAGCCAGCCTTTCTCGACCACGGCCACATTAGTGATGCCGTGTTCTTTCGCCAGATAGTAAGCCGTTGCCAGGCCGTGCCCGCCGCCGCCGACGATGACCACGTCGTAGACTTTTTTCGGGGTCGGCGTGCGCCACATGCGCTGCCAGTTTTCGTGATGGCTGAGTGAGTGTTTGAAGAGGCCGAAGCCGGAATAGCGTTGCATAGTCATTACTCCAAAACCGACTCAGCGATAAACCGGGAAGTCTGCGCACAGGGCTGCGACGTTTTTCGCCACATCCGCCTCAACATCGGCATCGCCAAGGTTGTCGAGGATGTCGCAGATCCAGCCGGCCAGCTCGGTGCATTGGGCGACCTTGAAGCCGCGCGTGGTGACGGCTGGAGTGCCGATGCGCAGGCCCGAGGTCACGAACGGCGATTGCGGATCGTTCGGCACGGCGTTCTTGTTGACGGTGATGTGCGCACGGCCAAGGGCGGCGTCGGCGTCTTTGCCGGTCAGGCCCTGACGGATCAGGCTCACCAGGAACAAGTGGTTGTCGGTACCGCCGGACACTACATCGTAGCCACGTTTGATAAATACGCCGGCCATCGCCTGAGCGTTGTCGATCACTTGTTGCTGATACGCCTTGAAGCCAGGCTCCAGCGCTTCCTTGAAGCACACCGCTTTACCGGCGATGACGTGCATCAGCGGACCGCCCTGGGCGCCGGGGAACACCGCAGCGTTGAGCTTCTTCTCGATCTCTGCGTTGGACTTGGCCAGGATCAGCCCGCCACGTGGACCGCGCAGGGTTTTGTGCGTGGTGGTGGTCACAACGTCGGCGTAAGGCAGCGGGTTCGGGTACAGACCGGCAGCGACCAGGCCGGCAACGTGGGCCATGTCGACGAACAGTAGCGCGCCGACCTTGTCAGCGATCTGACGGAAGCGCGGGAAGTCCAGAGTCTTCGAGTAAGCGGAGAAACCGGCGACGATCATTTTCGGTTGGCATTCGACCGCCAGACGCTCGACTTCGTCGTAATCGATCAGCCCGGTGTCGGTGTTGATGCCGTACTGCACGGCGTTGTAGAGCTTGCCCGAGGACGACACTTTCGCGCCGTGGGTCAGGTGACCGCCGTGGGCCAGGCTCATGCCGAGAATGGTGTCGCCCGGCTGGATCAGCGCCAGGTAAACGGCGCTGTTGGCCGAAGAACCGGAATGCGGCTGGACGTTGGCGTAATCGGCGCCGAACAGTTGCTTGGCGCGTTCGATCGCCAGCGCTTCGACTTTATCCACATGCTCGCAGCCGCCGTAGTAGCGCTTGCCCGGATAGCCTTCGGCGTATTTGTTGGTCAGGCCGCTGCCTTGCGCTTGCATCACGCGCTTGCTGGTGTAGTTTTCCGACGCGATCAGTTCAATGTGATCTTCCTGACGTTGCTCCTCGGCATTCATCGCCGCCAGCAGTGCATCGTCGTAACCCTGGATCTGGTCTTGCTTGCTGAACATCGCGTCTCTCCCAGCGGCATCTGTGCGCCATTCGTCTCGGTAAGGCACCGGCAAACGCAGCGGTGCCCTTTGATGCGATGGTATGACCGGCGCAGACAGCTCAAATGCCTGCGGACGCCACGCAAAGGTGCGTTTACGACATGGCTGAAAATGACTCCCAGGATGCATTCCTCTGTAGGAGCTGCCGGAGGCTGCGATCTTTTGATCTTGCTGTTTATAAGATCAAAAGATCGCAGCCTCCGGCAGCTCCTACAGGGGTTATGTGATGATCTGGCGGACGGCGAGCAGCATTAAGAAATGCGCCGGGTAGAGCGCATACGCCCAGCGCCGCATCGGTGGTGGCTGGTGATGTCGCAGATGTCGCAACAAGAACATTCCGAGCATCGGGGCAAAAAGGCATGTCCCCAGGCCAAATATCGCCACGCTGTTGCCGAACCGCGCCGACTCCAACAAGACATGCCATTGATTCGCAGCCAGACACACCAGCCCCGGCAATAGACTGAAGTACCACGACCGGCGGAACACCAGCAGCATCGCCAACGGCAGCAGCACGCCAAAGAAACCGAACATCAGTCGTTCGGAAAAAATGGCCGCCACCAGCAGCGCGGCCAGTGCGAGCACCTTCGATATCCACAACCGATCCTGCCAACCCCGCGCCACCAACAACCCCAGCGCCAGCGTCGGCATCACGTTGAGCGTGTCAGGATCGGGAATGTACAACCGATACGGAATTTCACTGACGGCGCTGAACAGCAACAGCCAACCGAGGTACCGCCACTCCATCTTCCGCGAACTGTCACGCGCCAGATTCGCCGCCATCGCCAGGCAAAACCACGGAAACGCCAGTCGCCCCGGCACGTAAAGCCAATCGGCGGAGAAGCCGACGTAGCGCAGGTGATCGAGCAACATGCTCAGCAGCGCCAGCCACTTGAGCAGATCCAGCGCGCCGTCGCGTTTACTCAGGTGCATAATTGCCCCATGTCCTTGTAATGTTCAGACAGCGACATCCCGTGTGCTCCCCGGAAGATCTTCGGTAAAGTGCGCACCATCATTGACCACGAGCCTTCACAAGAGTCTCGACCACGGAAGCCGGCCATGACCGACAAGAGCCAACAATTCGCCAGTGACAACTATTCCGGTATCTGCCCTGAAGCCTGGGCAGCCATGGAACAGGCCAACCACGGCCACCAGCGCGCTTACGGCGACGATGAATGGACCGCACGCGCGGCCGACCATTTCCGCAAATTGTTTGAAACCGACTGCGAAGTGTTTTTCGCCTTCAACGGCACCGCCGCCAACTCGCTGGCCCTGTCATCTCTGTGCCAGAGTTACCACAGCGTGATCTGCTCGGAAACCGCCCACGTCGAAACCGACGAATGCGGCGCGCCGGAATTTTTCTCCAACGGTTCGAAACTGCTGATCGCTGGCACCGAAAACGGCAAGATCACGCCACAGTCGATCCGCGAAGTCGCACTCAAGCGCCAAGACATTCACTACCCGAAACCGCGTGTGGTAACCCTGACCCAGGCCACCGAAGTCGGCAGCGTCTACACCCCGGAAGAAGTCCGCGCCATCAGCGCCACCTGCAAGGAATTGGGCCTGCACCTGCACATGGACGGCGCGCGTTTCTCCAACGCTTGTGCGTATCTGGGCTGCTCGCCCGCCGATCTGACCTGGAAGGCCGGGGTCGATGTGCTGTGCTTTGGCGGCACCAAGAACGGCATGGCCGTCGGTGAAGCGATCCTGTTCTTCAACCACAAACTGGCGGAAGACTTCGATTACCGCTGCAAACAGGCCGGGCAACTGGCGTCGAAAATGCGCTTCCTATCGGCACCGTGGGTCGGCATTCTGGAAAACGACGCCTGGTTGAAATATGCCCGTCACGCCAACCATTGCGCGCAACTGCTGGCCGAACTGGTCAGCGACATCCCCGGCGTCGAACTGATGTTCCCGGTGCAGGCCAACGGTGTGTTCCTGCAACTGTCGGAACCGGCCATCGCCGCCCTGACCGCCAGGAACTGGCGCTTCTACACCTTCATTGGCAAGGGCGGCGCACGCTTCATGTGCTCGTGGGACACCGATGAAGAACGCGTACGCGAATTGGCGCGCGACATTCGCGAAGTGATGTCGGCCTGACGCCAATCCGACACTGGTCTTCTCACGCTTCGCGCCTCCTTTCTGGCGTACCGCAAGATTCAAGGACCGCCCGGAGCTGACAAATTGACGCGCACCCTGTAGGAGCTGCCGCAGGCTGCGATCTTTTGATTTTTGTTTTTCACAATCGAAACCAGGGTCAAGACATCGCAGCCTGCGGCAGCTCCTACATGGACGATGACGCCTGTTTCGCGAGTGGAATCGCCAGCCATCTCACTGCGCGATTTTCGGAATCGGACTACGCCCCGACCTACATAAAATACAAAAACCTCGCCATAGACTGCCCACTGACTTTTCAAGAGAACAGGCTATGGCGATCCCCGGTTACATGACGATCACGGGTAAGACTCAAGGGCTGATTTCAGCAGGCTGCTCAACGCCTGACTCTGTCGGCAACAAATATCAGTCGGCACATACCGATGAAATCATGGTGCTCTCGTACAGCCACAATCTGGCCAACATCGACAACACCCGTCGCGCCACCCATGCGCCGATCATTGTCACCAAGAATGTCGACAAGTCCTCGCCGCTGCTGGCCCAAGCCCTGGCCACCCGGGAAGAAATCAACTGCACCATCAACTTCTACCGAACCTCCCCACAAGGCCAGCAGGAAAAATACTATTCCGTCTCGATCGACGGCGCGGTGCTCACCGAACTGAACCTGGATATGCCCCACGTCATTCTGCACAACGATGCCCAACCTCAGGAGCAGGTCGCCATTCGTTATCGTGGTATCAGTTGGGTACATCACCTCGCCGGGACCAGCGGGCATGCCTCGTGGGGCGAAGAAGGTTGACCGATCAGCGCCATGGTCTCAGCGACGTTCAACACCTCGCCGGCAAGCTGCTCGCACAGGCACAGACAGTCGGCTCACGTCATCTGGCATTCGGCAGTGCGCGCGTGCAGTTCAATCATGACGTCGCGCGCTTCGCCAAGGGCGTTGTCGATGATGTCGCCAGCGGCCGTCTTTCAGCGGACATGGGCCTTGACGCCCTCGCACAGGAACAGCGCCATCTTCTGAACCAATCCAGAGTTCTGGTACGCGGCATCAAAGGCGCCGTTCCTGAAATGGTGAAAAAACGTCCGTTATCGATGCTCAGGCAAATTCCCTCGCGCTCCGATCCAGACAGGTTGCTGCGCGCGATTTATCAGCAGAACCTCAGAGTGGCGCGCCTGAATAACAGCAACACCGCGCCCAGTCCGCACCCTTTCAACGATTTGAAGTTCTTCCCCAGCGAACACTGGCCGCAAGAACGTACAGCCCCACAAGAGCCAGGTTTTTACATCGTGCCGAAAAGCGTTTCCGCAGAGAAGCTCGAGGCACAGCTGTTCCCCTCCGCCAACCCGAACGTCATTGCCAAATTCCGCAGCCTGAACCGCCATCCAGACGTGGTGAAAGCCGGTTCGATGATCGTGCTAAGTGATCCAGACAATCGGCAATGCACTTACGAAGAATCACTGCTGATGCAGACCGCGCATTTCGTCAGTACGACACTGGAACCGCTGACCGTGGCAGAAGCGGATTTTATGGCGCAGCACTATGGCGTGATTCAGACGGCACTTGCGTATGAATCAAAGGTGATTGGCGTCGTCACGGCAATGGCGGCTAATCATCTGGAGGGCATAAACCGGGCTCTCGAGGATCTCGAGAATTTGCACAGCGGTACCCTTAAGCCAAATAGCCGCCTAAGCACTGAGGAATTCCTAAACAAACGTGAGCAACTGCTCAAAAAGTTGGACGTCCAGCTCAATCGGTTTACCCGGCAAAGCATTGGCCTCCCCGATCACCCGACTCTCAAGACCGCTCTCGGTATCGGTCACCCCCACCTTGTGCACCGCTGGAGGAAAGCCGGCGGCATCGGCCAGAACCCGGGTTATGCCACGCATATTCGAGCAGTCAGCCAAGCATCACAGTACGTCAAATATGGCGGCTGGATCGGCACAGCGGTGGGCGGTAGTGCCTCTGCCTTGAAAGTGCAGGACGTTTGCATGCACGGAAGCGCGACGGCGTGTGAAAAAGTGAAATTCACTGAGAGCGGGAGCTTTCTGGGTGGCGTGGGTGGCGGGATATTTGCCGGCGCGCTCGTAAGCTTGACTGCGTCAACGATCTGCGTAGCAGTTGGTCTCCCGACTGGCGGGCTCGGCACGGTTCTTTGCGGTGCTGTATTGGCAGGCGTCGGAAGTTATGCCGGCGGGACTTTGGGCGAAAAAGGCGGCGAACGGATCGCAGAGAAAGTATACGAGGCTGTTAGATGACCCTTCGCACTTCAGAGAAAATATTCCTGCTGATTGGCATTGTAGACTTCATCGGTATATTCAGTTTATTAGGCGTGATGTTGTATGTCGCCAAAACCAAAACCGAAACCATATTAAGCCATCTAACAAACAGTTCTATCTCGAGCAAATTAATAATGCTTTGGCACGGAGGCCCTTGGGGCAGAATCTACATGATGGGAGAAGTGTTTGGCATCATGAGATGCCCTGAGTTGTATATTCATACCGGAAGACTTTGCGCGAAAGATTTCGAACACTTCCCGCGAAAGCTTAGAAATAACTTAATCGCTTTATACAGAATGGTTTTCTTTTTTTTTGCAATTATGGTGTGCCTGGGAGTTTTCTCGTCCACAGACTCCATAAGCGAGATCGCACAAGGCCCGATAGCGATTATTGCGATAGTGAGTTTCACAGGTCTTGTGTTGGTAAATGGAATTTTGCTTTATATCGCCAAGAGAAGGCTGGCCTTGATCCTGGACAGCCTTAAGCGCAGCTCGATTACTTCGTCTTTAGTGATGTTATGGCAAGCGGGCCTGGGCGGGCGCATTTACATGCTGGGAGAGATTTTTGGGATTCTCAAAAAGCCATCACGATATATCTCCCAAGGCAAAGTCAGCGCAGTAGACGTGAAGAATTTCCCACCGAAACTCAAACGCGACCTGCTAACCCTGAATAAATATCAGCAAATATTTGGCCTTACCTTCGTAGGTTTTGGCTTGCTCGCACTGTCCGGACTGACTTGAAACCAAGATTTTCCGCGCGATCTCCTTTTTGAGGAGATCGCCCCAAGGCAAACCTAGTTAAAACTCAATCCGCACATCCCCCTTCGGCACGCTGCAGCACGACAAGATAAACCCTTCGGCCTCGTCTTCCTCGGTGATCCCGCCGTTGTGTTCCATCTCGACTTCGCCGCCCAGCTTCAGCACCTTGCACGTCCCGCAAATCCCCATCCCGCAGGCTTTCGGGATCATTAACCCGAGCTTGGCTGCCGCCGCGTGAACGGTTTCGCCCGGTGCCACACGAATGCTTTTGCCGGACGAAGTGAATTCGACCTGATGCAGATCCGCTGCGTCGATTTCCGGCGCATCGGCGGCCTGTTCGGCCTGTTCCACTGCGTCGGCGCGGGCTTCGGGGGGTGTGGCGCCGAAGGATTCTTCGTGATAACGCGACATGTCGTAACCGGCCACTTCCAGCAGGCGCTTGACCGCGTTCATGTACGGCGTCGGGCCGCAGCAGAACACTTCGCGCTCAAGGAAGTCCGGAACCATCAATTCGAGCATCTTGTGATTCAGGTAACCGCGATAACCGGCCCATGGCTCACCGAGGCCGTGCTTCTCACAGATCAAATGCAGGCTGAAGTTGTCGATCCGCGACGCCATGTGTTCCAGCTCGCGGTGGTAAATGATGTCTTTGGGCGAGCGAGCACTGTGCACGAACGTCATGTCGACGTTGGCGTTGGTGTCGTAGAACCAGCGCGCCATCGACATGCACGGGGTGATGCCGACGCCGCCGCTCAGGTACAGGACTTTCGGGCTCGGGAAGTCCATGGCATTGAACAGCCCGACCGGCCCGTGTACCGCCAGCTCTTGCCCTTCATGCAGCGTGTCGTGCAGCCAGTTCGACACCTTGCCGCCCGGCACGCGCTTGATCGTCACCGAAAAGCTGTACGGCACCGACGGCGAACTGGAAATGGTGTACGAACGCATGATCGGCTGGCCTTCGATTTCCAGCTCCAGCGTCACAAACTGGCCCGGCTTGAAGAAGAACAGGATCGGCTGGTCGGCCATAAAGCAAAAGGTGCGCACATCCCAGGTTTCCTGGATGACTTTGACGCAACGGACGATGTGTCGGCCATTGGCCCAAGTCTGGGTGGTGACCGGATTCAGGAAGCTGTTGGACATGCTGTTCTCCACGGCCGACTGTCGGCCTCATGTCGGCGATTCTGCGTATAGCGCGAACCGTCCGTTTACCTATCCGCGACATTGACATACTTATCGCGACCAGCCCCCAACCACCGGGGCTTGCGCGTCGGGAACAGATTGCACCATGTCGCCCATGGATAAGGTTCGCCCCAGCGCCGGCCCCACACTCGCCTCAACACATGACGACTTCTTTACACCTTGCGTAGCAACCGTTTTGCAGCACACCTGATCAGCCACTTTCGCCGGCCACGCAGAGGGCCATGAGGATTACATCGATGGACGTCACCGCAAAAATCAGCCTGGGCGATCCGCTGGAACCCGCACGCAAGGCCACCGCACAGATGCTGCAGGAGCGCGAGCGCACCTTTTCCCTGCCGCAACCGTTTTACAGCGATGAACGGCTGTTCGATATCGACATGCAGGAAATCTTTCAGAAAGAGTGGTTGATCGCCGGCATGACCTGCGAGATCCCCGCCAAGGGCAACTACCTGACCCTGCAGATCGGCAAAAACCCGATCATCGTCATTCGTGGCGCCGAAGGCGTCGTGCATGCCTTCCACAACGTTTGCCGCCACCGTGGCTCGCGCCTGTGCACCAGTGAAAAAGGCAAAGTCGCCAAACTGGTCTGCCACTATCACCAGTGGACTTATGAACTGGACGGTCGCCTGTTGTTCGCAGGTACCGAAATGGGCGCCGACTTCGATATGAAGCAGTACGGCCTCAAACCGGTGAACGTGAAAACGGCGGGCGGCTACATCTTCATCAGCCTGGCGGAGAACCCGCCGGCCATCGATGATTTCCTGTCGACGCTCAACCATTACATGGAACCGTACGACATGGAGAACACCAAGGTGGCGATCACCACCACCTTGATGGAAAAGGCCAACTGGAAACTGGTGCTGGAAAACAACCGCGAGTGCTATCACTGCAACGCGTCGCACCCGGAACTGCTGAAAACCCTGCTGGAATGGGACGACGTCACCGACCCGCGCGCTGATCAGGCGTTCAAGGATCACGTCGCTGCGTCCGCCGCTGCCTGGGAAGCCGAAAAGATCCCTTACGCCCACGCCAGTTTCGGCCTGCGCAATCGCATCGTGCGCATGCCGCTGCTCAAAGGCACCGTGTCAATGACCCTCGACGGCAAACAGGGCTGCGCCAAATTGATGGGCCGAATCAAGAATCCGGACCTTGGCTCCATGCGCATCCTGCACCTGCCGCATTCCTGGAACCACTGCATGGGCGATCACATCATCGTCTTTACGGTGTGGCCGATCAGCGCTCAGGAAACCATGGTTACTACCAAGTGGCTGGTGCACAAGGACGCGGTGGAAGGGGTCGATTACGACGTCGAGCGCATGCGTCAGGTGTGGGACGCGACCAACGATCAGGACCGGCGTCTGGCGGAAGAAAACCAGCGCGGCATCAATTCCACGGCTTATCAGCCGGGGCCATACTCGAAGACTTATGAGTTTGGCGTGGTCAACTTTGTCGACTGGTACAGCGAGCGGATGCTGAACAACCTTGGGGCGGAACCTGCGCCATACCTTAAAGGCGTACCGGTTCAGGGCTGATCAGGATCAAAAGATCGTCCGAACCCGGCCCGAGCCTGCGGCAGCTCCTACAGGTGGAATGCATTCCCCTGTGGGAGCGAGCCTGCGCGCGATAGCTGTTTCACATTCACCTCCGGAATGTGGATTGCACAATTTCTGACCAATTACTCAGCGCCCCATAGCCACCAAGCCCTCCAGCCTTCCGCAAACAAGTTATCCACATACCCGCCCACAGCAAATGGGGGTAACTGTGGATGAGTCAAAAAATATCTCTCTGATTTGCAAAGAAAAACCGTGACTTATCCAGAAGTCCGGTTTCGCCTGGCTGATGATCGTTTTTTGATCAACAGACTGAAAGCCACGTCATTAAAGGCTCACATGGGAGAGCAAACACCTTATCCACAGAAGCGCCAACAGAGATCTTGGGTAACTTCGGATCAGCTGTGGAAAAGTGCTGAAACCGTTGAAAAATAACTCGTTGCGAGCAATTGGTCCCAACAAACGCCTGGATTGATCAGTTATTGATCATCGCCACGATAGCCCCGTTTTGTATGGCTCTCAGAGGTTAGCGAACAACTTATCCACAGAAGCGCCAACAGAGATTGGGGGCAACTCCAAGAGTTATCCCGGGAAAAACTCGCGTAGAAACCGTCACTTAGGCTGTTTGTTTTTTGATCTGCGGCCCGCACGCCACGGTTGGCATGGCTTGCAGCGAAGCGCGAACACGTTATCCACAGAACGACCAACAGAGATTGTGTGTAAACCGAGGCCAGTGGATAACCTGACTTATGCTCGAAGCATTAAATAGGCGTCGCCCGTTACCCGAATCATCGGATGGGGAACAACCCGGCAAGTTTTGACGATGCCAAAGCCATGGCGCTCGTAAAAGCGGCGCGCGCCAGTGTTGGCAGCGTAGTCGATCAGGCTCAGGCCTTTGAGCGCGAGTTGATCGGCGCGTGCCTGGGCATGCTCAAGGAACCGCACGCCCAAGCCTTGGTTGCGCCAGCCTTCATGCAACGCCAGACTTGAGATGTACAGCGTGTCCGCCGCTTCCATGTCGGCGTAAGGCGCCAGCACTGGGTCGGTAGGCGGTGTCGGGGCTGGATCTTCGCGCATGACGTAACTGTGCATCATGCCGACGACGCGGCCACCGGCCTCGGCAATCAGACAGTTCTGCCAGGAAAAATCCACATCGTCGCGGGCATAGCGCCGCTCCCCGACATCCAGCAGCCCCTCCCCAGGTTCGGCTAACTGACTCCAGATGTAGTCCGAAGCGCCCTCCGAAGAGATTTGAAACAAACGCGCGATATCACGCGCATCCTCGCGCCGTGCAGGTCGAAACTCGACAGTCATTCACTTGGTTCCTTGTAGTGAGCAGAAAACCTGTAGGAGCTGACGAGTGCAACGAGGCTGCGATCTTTTGATTTGTGGTCTTGAAAAACAAGATCAAAAGATCGCAGCCTCGTTGCACTCGTCAGCTCCTACAGGGCTTGCGATGGGTTTTTGTATGTCAGCGGACGACGCCTTCTTCGATCAGCAGCTTGAGAATGGCTTCGGCGCCCGCCTGCGCGGTCACGCCTTTGAGCACTTGCCCACCGCCGCCACTGGCTTTGGCGGTAGCGGCCTTCATCCGATCGGCGCCGCTTTTGGCTTTGATCACTTTCAGGCGCTTGGGCCTGGGTTTGGCCGGTTGCAGGGTGCCAACGGACAGAAGTTCGTCGTCGACAATTTCAACGTCATCGGCTTCCAATACGCCACGTTGCGCCGGACCATACGCACTTTGCCGAGGCTTTGGCGCGGCGTTATCCACAGTCGCCAGAAATGGCAGCTTCACCTTCAAGCGCCGCCGCTGGCCGCGCGGCAGTGCCTGCAGCAGCAGCGCCGAGCCGTCGTTGATCGATTCGACCTGCGCCAGCCCCACCACCAATGGCCAGCCCAGACCTTCGGCGAGCAGGAACGGCAACATGCCCGAACCTTCGCCGGTTTCCGCCTGGCTGCCGGTCAGCACTACCTGTGCCCCGGCATCGCGCAAATATGCGGTAAGTGCTGGCAAGGCATCGGCGCCAACCGGTTGCTCCAGCACATGCATCTGCGCCAGGCCCATGCCCAAGTACGCGCGCAGTGCCGGCTCGGCAACATCGCCGGCATGCAGCACTTGCAGGTTATCCCCAGCCAGTTGCAAGCCGAGTTCCACGGCGCGGGCATCCTGGTCGGCGCGACGTGGCCGCCCGGAAGTCGGGTGGGCGCCGATTGAAACCAGACTGATAATCTTCGTGTTCATAGCGTTTCCTTAAGCCGCATCGCGCTTGGCATCGTCGCGGTAGGCCGCTACCGCCGCGATCAAGGCCTGGAGAATCTCTGCGCTCTCGCCGATCACGGACAAGTCGGCGCGCTTGATCATGTCGCAGCCAGGATCGAGGTTGATCGCCACGACCTTGTCACAGGCACCGATGCCTTGCAGGTGCTGAATTGCCCCGGAGATCCCCACGGCGACGTACACCCGGGCGGTAACCCAGGTGCCGGACGCGCCGACCTGACGATCACGCGCCATGAAGCCATCGTCCACCGCCACGCGCGACGCGCCTTCGGTGGCGCCAAGGGCTGCGGCTGTTTCATGAAACAGCTGCCAATCCTTGACGCCGTTGCCGCCAGAGAAGATGAATTCCGCTTCGGCCATCGGAATCGCCGCCGGATCCACCGCCACCGCACCGAGATCCTCGATCCGCGACAGACTGCGCGCCACGCTTGTGGATAACTCCATCGGCAGCGCTTCATGTCGGGTTTCGCTGACCGGTTCGGCGCATTCGGCCGCCGCCAGAATCAACCGCGCGACCGGACGAGCCAAGTCCTGCAACCCGGCACCGGCACGGCCGATGCACTCCTGATCCTTCACTTGCCAGACCCGCGTTGCCGGGCGCTCGCCCAGCGCTGCAGCAAAGCGTCGGCCGAGTTCGCCGCCACCGCTGCGACTGTCCGGCAGCAGCCAGTGGCGCGGATTGAACTGGTTATCCACAGCACGCAAACCCTGCACCCGTTGTTCCGGTGCATAACCGCTGAATGCTTCACCTTCGAGCACCAGCAAGCGATCGACGCCGGCAGTTTCGAAAGTATTTTCCTTGTGCTCACCAAAGACCACCGCCAGCACCGCACCGTCGGTACCGGCGAGTTGATGGGCGAGGCCGAGCAAATCACGGTCGTGGCTGCTCAGGCGGCCACCGACCATATCCGGCACAACGCTGATGTAGAACGCCGGGGCCGGCACCTGATGCAGCGGCAATTGCACCTCAACCGCGGCCGAGCGCTTGACCGCTCCGCCCTGTTGCGCGCCGCTGCGGTCGATCCGTTTGATGCCGTTAGGGCCGATAAAACCCATGCCGTGCAGATTCTTGCGGATGACGCCGTTGGGCCCCATCCAGCTGTGTTGCGCCGGTTGCATCGCCGCGTGCAGCGGGTGCAGACGGTTACGCGCAATCCATTCGGCGCGCGGGTCGCGGCGGATAATGTCGCTCATCAATGCACCTCCGCAGGTTCACGTTTGGCCGGGGCGGCAGGCTTGCTTGGCGCGGCGTCTTCGAGCAACGCGTCGGCGACCAGTTCGGCGATGTCCTTGATCAGCGGACGCGGTTCGACCACGCCTTCGAGCATCGCCGTGCACTGTGGACAACCCACCGCTACCAACTCGGCGCCGGTTTCGCGGATGTCTTCCATGCGCATGTCGGGAATCCGTTGCTTGCCCGGAATGTCAGTGATCGGCGCGCCGCCACCGCCGCCGCAGCAGCGCGAGCGGAAGCCGGAGCGTTGCATCTCTTTGACTTCGATGCCCAGCGCACGCAGCACTTCACGCGGTGCTTCGTATTCGCCGTTGTAGCGGCCCAGGTAGCACGGATCGTGATAGGTCACGCTGTTGCCTTTGTGCTGGCCAAGATTCAGCGCGCCGGCCTGAATGATCTCGGCCATATAGGTGCTGTGGTGCTGCACCAGGTAGTTGCCGTCGAAGGCACCGTACTCGTTTTTCAGCACATGGAAACTGTGCGGATCGCAGGTCACGATGCGGTTGAAGCTGTATTTAGCCAGGGTCTGGATGTTGCGTTTTGCCAGCAACTGGAACGTGGCTTCATCGCCGAGACGCCGGGCCACGTCACCGCTGTCGCGCTCTTCGAGGCCGAGCACGGCAAAGTCGATTTTCGCCGCTTTCAGCACCTTGACGAATGCACGCAGGGTGCGCTGGTTGCGCATGTCGAAAGCACCGTCGCCGACCCAGAACAGCACGTCGGTGGATTTCTTTTCGCTGAGCAGATTGAGGTTCAGATCCGCCGCCCAGTTCATCCGCCCGCCGGGGGCAAAGCCGCCGGGATTGTCGGTGGCGATCAGGTTTTCAAGGACCTCGGCACCCTTGTTCGGCGTCGCGCCTTTTTCCAGGGTCAGATGACGGCGCATGTCGACGATGGCATCGACGTGCTCGATCATCATCGGGCATTCCTCGACGCAGGCGCGGCAGGTGGTGCACGACCACAGGGTTTCGGCATCGACCAGGCCGTTGACGATCGGTTGATGCGGATTGCCTGAGTGTTCGCCGATCGGTTTGCCCGGATACGGACTGCCAGCAAATTTCGCGTCAGTGCCACCCGCGAGACCGACGACCATGTCCTGAATCAGTTTTTTCGGGTTCAGCGGCTGGCCAGCGGCGAACGCCGGGCACGCTGCTTCGCACTTGCCGCACTGCACGCAGGCGTCGAAACCGAGCAACTGGTTCCAGGTGAAATCCTTGGGTTTTTCCACGCCCAGCGGCGCATCGGGGTTGTTCAGGTCCAGCGGCTTCAAACCGGTCGAACGACCGCCACCGAAGCGTTCCGGGCGGCGGTGCCAGGCCAGGTGCAGGGCACCGGCGAAGGCGTGCTTCATCGGCCCGCCCCAGGTCATGCCGAAGAACAACTCCGATACGCCCCACAGCACGCCGATCCCGAGAATTACCGCCAGCACCCATCCGCCGAAGTTTTCCGGCAGAATTCCGGCCACTGGCAGGGTCACCAGGAAAAACGACGCCGAGAACGCCAGCAGGCTTTTCGGCAGGCGCATCCACGGGCCTTTCGACAGGCGCGCAGGCGGATTGATGCGGCGCAGGTACATGAAGATCGCACCGACGAACATCACCGCCGACATCAGCAGCAATGCGTAGCCGAGGATGCGGTTATGCAGGCCGAAACCGTGCACCAGAATCGCCAGCACGATCGACGCCACTGCACCGCCCGCGGTGGCGACGTGGGTGTTGGCGATGTATTTGTCCCGCGCCACGACGTGGTGCAGGTCGACCATGTAACGCTTGGGCATGGCAAACAGGCCGCCGAGCAGATCGACCTTCGCCGCCCGGCCCCGGCGCCACATGTTCATCCGCCGAAGCGCGCCAAGGACAGCGAGGCCCAGGGCTGCGAACAACAGGATTGGAAGAAGGGTGTTCAACATCAGAGTCACCTCTGGCGAGCGGCAAGCTGCAAGCTACAAGCGGCAAGAAAGAGCAGCATGGATCGGCTGTGCTTTTACTTGCCGCTTGCAGCTTGTGGCTTGCAGCTGAGCCGTCAAAAATCCTTACAGAGCCGAAGTGCGTCGTAAATGGCGGCGTGTGTATTGCGCTGCGCCACGCAGTCGCCGATGCGGAACAGCAAGTAGCCGTCGCCCGCTTCGCTCAGCGAAGGCTGTGGCTGGATCGCGAACAGCGCTTCGACGTCGATCTGGCCCTTGTTGCGCGAGCCGTCCTTGAGGGCGTAGTAGATTTCTTCGTCCGGGCGCACGCCGTTTTCGACGACCACCTGATCGACCACCCGCTCCTCTTTCGCGCCGGTGTACTCGTTCTCCAGCACCGCCACCAACTTGTCGCCTTCGCGGTAGACCTTCTCCAGCATCATGTCGCCGGTCATGATCACTTCTTTCGGGTACATGCTGCGGTAGTAGGTCGGGAACGACGTACCGCCAATGGCCACGCCCGGTTTGATGTCGTCGGTGACGATCTCGACCTGGCTGCCCTTGTCGGCGAGGAAGTCGGCGACCGACATGCCGGTGAATTCGCAAATGGTGTCGTAGACCAGCACGTTCTTGCCCGGTGCAACCTTGCCGTCGAGCACGTCCCAACTGCTGACCACCAGCCCTTCGGCGGCGCCCCAGTGTTCGTTCTGCTCAAGGTACGGATGACCGCCGACCGCCAGCACCACCACGTCCGGACGCAGGTCCATGATGGTGTCGGCATCCGCCGCCGTGCCCAGGCGCAGATCGACTTTCAGTCGTGCCAGTTCCAGCTGGAACCAGCGGGTGATGCCGGCGATCTGGTCACGCTGCGGTGCTTTCGATGCGGTGGTGATCTGCCCGCCGATGAAGTCTTTTTTCTCGAACAGCGTGACGTCGTGGCCACGCTCGGCAGCCACGCGCGCGGCTTCCATCCCGGCCGGGCCGGCACCGACGATCACCACCTTGCGTTTCGGCCCGGTGGATTTCTCGATGATGTGCGGCACGCCCATGTATTCACGCGAGGTCGCGGCGTTCTGGATGCACAGCACGTCGAGACCTTGATACTGACGGTCGATGCAGTAGTTGGCGCCGACGCACTGTTTGATCTGATCGATCTGGCCCATCTTGATCTTGGCGATCAGGTGCGGGTCAGCGATGTGCGCGCGGGTCATGCCGACCATGTCGACGTAACCGCCCTCGAGAATCCGCGTAGCCTGGTTCGGGTCCTTGATGTTCTGTGCATGCAGCACCGGCACCTTGACCACTTCCTTGATCCCGGCAGCCAGGTGCAGGAACGGCTCCGGTGGATAACTCATGTTCGGAATGACGTTGGCCAGGGTGTTGTGCGTATCGCAACCCGAGCCGACCACGCCGATGAAATCGAGCATGCCGGTGTCGTCGTAATACTTGGCGATCTGCTTCATGTCCTCGTGGGACAAGCCGTCCGGGTGGAACTCGTCACCGCACAGGCGCATGCCCACGCAGAAATCGTCACCGACCTCGGCGCGCACGGCTTTCAGGACTTCGAGACCGAACTTCATCCGTCCTTCGAAGCTGCCGCCCCATTCATCGGTGCGCTTGTTGACGCGCGGGCTCCAGAACTGATCGATCATGTGCTGGTGCACGGCCGACAGTTCAACGCCATCGAGGCCACCGGCCTTGGCCCGGCGCGCGGCCTGGGCATAGTTACCGATCACCCGCCAGATTTCTTCCGGTTCGATGGTCTTGCAAGTGGCACGGTGCACCGGCTCACGGATACCCGACGGCGACATCAGGGTCGGCCAGTGGAAGCCGTCCCAACGCGAGCGGCGGCCCATGTGGGTAATCTGAATCATGATCTTGGCGCCATGCTTGTGCATGGCATCCGCGAGATTCTGGAAGTGCGGAATGATCCGGTCGGTCGCCAGGTTGACCGAACTCCACCATTGCTGCGGGCTGTCGATGGCGACCACAGAAGAACCACCACAGATCGCCAGGCCGATGCCGCCCTTGGCTTTCTCTTCGTAATATTTGACGTAGCGCTCGGTGGTCATGCCACCGTCAGTCGCGTAGACCTCGGCGTGCGCGGTGCTGAGCACGCGGTTGCGGATGGTCAGTTTGCCGATCTGGATCGGCTGGAACATTGCTTCGAAAGCCATGGCACGGTCCTCGGCTTACAACGGCTTGACGGTGAACAAGCCGTCATCGTGGCCCTCTTCGGAGCCTCCGTAGACTTGTTCGGCGACAGTGCGGATCTTGCTGCCACGGGCTTCGAGGATCTGATCCATGGCGCCGGCAAACCAGCCAGTGAACATGTAATCGACCTTGCGCCCGACTTTGCCGTAGACGTAGACGAATGCGGAGTGTTCGAGCTTGACGCTGGCAGTGCCTTTATCGAGGTCGATGTCCTGAATCTTGAACAGACCCCAACCACGCTGCGACAGGCGCTTCATGTAGTGTTCGAACACCGCGACGCCTTCCAGGCCGTGGCATTCGGCTTCCTTTTCACACCAGTGCCAGGCGGATTTGTAGCCGGCCTTGTAGAGAATCTCGGCGTAGGCGTCAGCGCCCAAAACCTCTTCGATACCCATGTGGTTGTTAACGAAGAAATGCCGCGGCACGTAGAGCATTGGCAGGGCGTCGGAGGTCCAGACACCGGTCTCGCTGTCGACTTCGATAGGCAATTGCGGGGCGATCTTGGCCATGGAAACTTAACTCCAGAAAATTTTAGATTCAGTGTTGGCCGCGGCCCTCACCCCAGCCCTCTCCCAGAGGGAGAGGGCGCAGATCGGCGGCGGTCTTGAGAAAGCGTTATTCGCCCCAGACGTCTTTGAGGACGTTCACCCAGTTCTCACCCATGATCTTGCGCACGACGCGTTCGGAATGGCCGCGTTTGAGCAGGGTTTCGGTGAGATTGGGGAATTCGCCGACGGTGCGGATGCCCAGCGGGTTGATGATCTTGCCGAAGCTGGTCAGACGACGGGCGTAGCCCTTGTCGTGAGTCAGGTATTCGAAGAATTCCTGGCCATGGCCCTGAGTGAAATCGGTGCCGATGCCGATGGCGTCTTCGCCAACAATGTTCATAGTGTATTCGATGGCTTCGGCGTAATCGTCGATGGTCGAATCAATGCCCTTGGCCAGGAACGGCGCGAACATTGTCACGCCGACGAAACCGCCATGGTCGGCGATGAACTTCAGTTCTGCATCGGACTTGTTGCGCGGGTGCTCTTTGAGACCCGACGGCAGGCAGTGCGAGTAGCAGACCGGTTTTTTCGATTCGAGAATGACTTCTTCGGATGTCTTGGAACCGACGTGGGACAGGTCGCACATGACGCCGACGCGGTTCATCTCGGCGACGATCTCGCGACCGAACCCCGACAGTCCGCCATCGCGCTCGTAGCAACCGGTGCCGACGAGGTTCTGGGTGTTGTAGCACATCTGCACGATGCCGACGCCGAGCTGCTTGAACACCTCGACATAGCCGATCTGGTCTTCAAACGCGTGGGCATTCTGGAAGCCGAAGAGGATGCCGGTCTTGCCCTGCTCCTTGGCGCGGCGGATGTCGGCGGTGGTACGCACCGGCATCACCAGGTCGCTGTTCTCGCGGATCAGTTTCTGGCTGGCAGCGATGTTGTTCACGGTCGCCTGAAAGCCTTCCCACACCGACACTGTGCAGTTGGCCGCCGTCAGACCGCCCTTGCGCATGTCTTCAAACAGCTCGCGGTTCCATTTGGCAATGATCAGACCGTCGATAACGATGCTGTCGGCGTGTAATTCGGCTGGGCTCATCAGGCGTCCCCTTATTGGCGATTCATGCGCCGAATCGTCTGCCGGCGCTTTGGGGCCAGCATATGCCTCGGTGCCGGGGCGACCGGGTGCAAAAACGACAGGGGAATTGCCGAAAGCGTCAATCCGCGACAAAGGGTCGTCGGCCGCCCTCCTCGGCCGGCTGTTCAAGCCCGCGCGCTTGCGCCAGAATCTGCCGCATCCTGCAAATATCACTGGATTAGAGCGACCTCAATGAAATCGATCTTCTTCGCCCTGGCACTGATCGCGACCGGCGTACACGCCGCCGAAGAGTCCGAAACCAACCCGTGCGACGCGGTGGAAAACGACATCCAGACCCTGGAATGCTCGGCCTACAGCCGCACCACCGCCGAAGACCTGCTCAAGGACAACTACGCCAGCCTCAACGAACGCATGCAAGCGGCTTACGGCAAAAATCCCACGCAACTGGCCGACATCACCGCCAAACTGAAAACCGCCCAGCAGCAGTGGCTGAAAACCCGCGATGCCGATTGCGCGGTCGAAGCCTTCCCGGCGACGGCGGGAAGCAAGGCCTTCACCATTGCGCAGAATGATTGTGTGGCACGGATGAGTGATGAACGGTCGGAGTTTTTGGAGTCGATTGGGCAGGAGTGATAGAACGTCTGGACGGCTGTTGCGGCTTCATCGGCGTAACCTCGTCCTCAACCACCCTATTGCGATCGCGCCGGTAGGCTGTGCCTGATGGCCAGTAGCGACACACACGCGCAACATGCCGACACGCCTTGTTTATTGGTCACTGGAAAAATATAAGCAAAGATTCGTGAATCTTATAAAAGACTTATATTCTTCCATGAACAGCATCCACTGGACTCGAAAGGCCGTTAAGCAGCTCCTGAAATTGCACTGCGTCCATCAAGGACAGGTTCGCGACGCCGTCACGGCGCTTGCCGACATGCCCGATGTTGGCAACGTAAAAGCATTGGTTGGTCATGACTACGCTTACCGACAGCGTGTCGGCAATTATCGAGTCATGTTCGACTGGGATGGCGCAATCAAAGTGGTCAGTATTCAAGAGGTCAAAAAACGTGATGAACGCACCTACTGACGTTCAAATAATCAATGACGCCGAGGGTAATCCTGCGTTCGTGGTTATCCCCTACGCTCAATATGTCGCACAGAAAATACAGCCCGATCTGATTCCCCATGAGGTAGTAAGTCGAATCGTTGATGGCGCAACACCGATCCGTGCCTGGCGCGAACACCTCAACCTGACACAGGAAGAAGTCGCCAAGCGCATGGGCATCTCGCAACCGGCGTTTGCCCAGCAGGAAACAGTCGCCAAACCCCGCAAGGCCACCCGCGAGAAAATCGCCGCCGCGTTCGGTATCACAGCCAGTCAGCTTGAGCTGTAGGCTGCCCTCTTTATTCAAAGGAATTCCCATGAACATCTGCGGCATTGAAATCAAAGGCAGCGAAGCGATCATCGCCGTGGCTGCGCTCGACGGTTCGACGTTGAGCCACGTCCCTCTCGCCACGAAAAAGATTGCGCTGGATGATGATGACGAGGCGGTGAACGTGCGGCGTTTCGCGGCGCAGGTGGCGTCGTTTGTGCGGGAGAACTCGGTGGACCGGATCGCGATCAAGAAGCGCAGCAAGAAGGGTGAGTTCGCCGGTGGACCGACGACGTTCAAGATCGAGGGTGTGTTTCAAATGCTTGATGGTTGTGAGGTGACGTTGTTGTCGCCACAGACGATTAATGCCCAGGCCAAGAAGCACAACTTTGAACTGCCGGCGACGTTGAACAAATATCAGCATGAGGCATACAAGGCGGCGTGCTCGGCGCTGGTGAAGAAGTAAGATCAAAAGATCGCAGCCTTCGGCAGCTCCTACATTGGCATGCATTTCCCTGTAGGAGCTGCCGAAGGCTGCGATCTTTTGACTTTCAGGCCTGTGCGGTACGCCGGTCTTCGCGGGGGCAGCGAGCGAAACGCGCGCGGTAGCTGCGAGTGAAATACGACGGTGATTCAAAACCGCAGGCAATGCTGACTTCCAGCACGCTCATATCGCTCTGGCGCAATAGCTGTCGGGCCTTCTCCAGGCGCAGGCGCAGGTAGAAATTGCTCGGCGTATCGTTCAGGTGCAGGCGAAACAAGCGCTCCAGTTGCCGTCGCGTCACCTTGATCGATTCCGCCAGTTGCAGCGTGGTCAGCGGCGGTTCGCTGTGCTGCTCCATCTCGCCGATCACCTGCACCAGTTTCTTGTTATTGATTCCGTAACGCGTGGCGACTTCCATGCGCTGGTGGTCTTTGCGCGGGCGGATGCGCCCGAGCACGAACTGCTCGCTGACCTGAACCGCCAGTTGCGGGCCGTGGGCCTGGGCGATGAGGTCAAGCATCAAATCAATCGACGCCGTGCCGCCCGCTGAAGTGATCCGCCGCCGGTCGATCTCGAACAACTCCTGGGTCACGCTCAGCTGTGGATAAGATTCCTTGAACGCATCGATCGCCTCCCAGTGCAGGGTCAGACGATGACCTTCGAGCAGACCCGCTTCGGCAAGCACGAAACTGCCGGTGTCGATGGCGCCCAGCGTC
Source organism: Pseudomonas fluorescens (assembly GCF_900636825.1). NCBI lineage: Bacteria > Pseudomonadati > Pseudomonadota > Gammaproteobacteria > Pseudomonadales > Pseudomonadaceae > Pseudomonas > Pseudomonas fluorescens. The sequence continues at coordinate 5,522,259 of NZ_LR134318.1, forward strand.
ACGCCCTCTTTATCCAAGCGGCGCAACCAATGTTCCAGCGTCGGCGTCATGAACTTCAGCGGTTCGAAGCCGGCCACCACCAACAGCGTCGCGCCCTTCTTTAGGGGCTCAAGAGCCGCATCGGCGTTGACCGACATGCCGTTGCTCGCCAGAACTGCGCCGCCGTCGGCGCTGAGCACATGCCAGCGGTACAACTCGCCGCGAAAGCGGTTGGCTACGCGCAGTGGTTCGATGGCGGAGATAAAGCCGATGGCGGAGAACCCCGGCATCAGCAAAAAGTAGAAATCCTGGGACATGGGCGCACTCGGTTGGCGGGTCGCGTGGCTCGTTGATACGCCGATTGGCGACGCCGTTCAAGGGCGCAAGTCGCTCTAGTGCAAATGCCCGTCGCCGCAGTGCGCTTTTCCGGGCCCGTAGCTGCGTAACTTGGCATCACCGGCGCGCAGACGCCGGAAATCACAATAATCGAACTGCCGAGGAACCCGACATGAAACGACTGATCAGCAGCTGCGTTCTTGCACTCAGCGGTACCGCTTTCTTCAGCGCCGGCGTCATGGCTGCTGAACCTGCCTCCTGCAAGAACGTGCGCATGGGTGTGGTCAACTGGACCGACGTGATCGCCACCAGTGCCATGACCCAAGTCCTGCTCGACGGCCTCGGCTACAACACCAAACAGACCAGCGCCTCCCAGCAAATCATCTTTGCCGGGATTCGCGATCAGCGCCTGGATTTGTTTCTCGGCTACTGGAACCCGTTGATGACCCAGACCATCACCCCGTTCGTTGATGCCAACCAGGTCAAAGTCCTCGAAGCACCAAGCCTGAAAGACGCCCGCGCCACATTGGCGGTGCCGACTTATCTGGCGGACAAAGGCCTGAAAACCTTCGCCGACATTGCCAAGTTCGAAAAAGAACTGGGCGGCAAGATTTACGGCATCGAACCTGGCTCAGGAGCCAACACGCAGATCAAGGCGATGATCGCCAAGAACCAGTTCGGCCTCGGCAAATTCCAACTGGTCGAGTCGAGCGAGGCCGGTATGCTCGCTGCCGTCGATCGCGCGGTGCGCCGCAAGGAAGCCGTGGTGTTCTTCGGCTGGGCGCCGCACCCGATGAACGTCAACGTGCAGATGACCTATCTGACCGGCAGTGAAGACGCGCTCGGTCCGAATGAAGGCATGGCCACGGTGTGGACGGTCACCTCGCCGAAATACGCCGAGCAATGCCCGAACATCGGCCGCCTGCTGACCAACCTTACCTTCACCGCCGAAGACGAGAGCCGGATGATGCAGCCGCTGCTCGATCACAAGGACGCTTTCGAATCAGCCAAGCAATGGCTCAAGGATCATCCCGAAGACAAACAGCGCTGGCTGGAAGGTGTGACCACTTTCGATGGCAAACCGGCCGCGCAAAATCTGCAACTGACCAGCAAGTAACCTTGCGATCAAAAGCCCCCTCACCCTAGCCCTCTCCCAAGGGAGAGGGAATTTAACGACGCTTCGCAGCCCCGCCACGGGCTGCGGACAGACCCATCACGCCTGAAGGAAACCGCATCATGAACCACGACGTCATCATCACCTGCGCACTCACCGGTGCTGGCGACACGACCGCCAAGAGCCCGCACGTGCCGGTCACCCCGAAACAGATCGCCGCGGCGGCGGTGGAAGCAGCCAAGGCCGGCGCCACCGTGGTGCACTGCCATGTCCGTGATCCGCAGACCGGCAAGTTCAGCCGCGACGTCGCGCTGTACCGCGAAGTGATGGAGCGCATTCGCGAGGCGGACGTCGACATCATCGTCAATCTCACCGCCGGCATGGGCGGCGACCTGGAAATCGGTGCCGGCGAGAACCCGATGGAGTTTGGCCCGAACACCGACCTGGTCGGCCCGCTGACCCGTCTCGCTCACGTTGAAGAGTTGCTGCCGGAAATCTGCACCCTCGATTGCGGCACCCTGAACTTTGGCGATGGCGACACCATTTATGTCTCCACTCCGGCGCAACTGCGTGCCGGTGCCAAGCGCATCACCGAGCTGGGCGTGAAAGCCGAGCTGGAGATTTTCGATACCGGCCACCTGTGGTTCGCCAAGCAGATGATCAAGGAAGGTTTGCTCGACAACCCGCTGTTCCAGCTGTGCCTGGGCATCCCATGGGGCGCACCGGCCGACACCACCACCATGAAAGCCATGGTCGACAACTTGCCGGCCGACGCGGTATGGGCCGGGTTCGGCATCGGCCGCATGCAAATGCCGATGGCGGCGCAAGCGGTGCTGCTCGGCGGCAACGTGCGGGTCGGCCTCGAAGACAACCTGTGGCTGGACAAAGGCGTGCTGGCGACCAATGGCCAACTGGTCGAACGCGCCACCGAAATTCTTAGCCGCCTCGGCGCGCGTGTGCTCACGCCAGCGGAAGGTCGCCAGAAAATGGGCCTGACCCAGCGCCGCTAATTCATCACCCTTCTCACCTGTAGGAGCTGCCGAAGGCTGCGATCTTTTGATTTTGTTTTTCGAGATCAAGATCAAGATCAAAAGATCGCAGCCTTCGGCAGCTCCTACAGGGTTCTTCGGATTATTCAGGACATCACCATGCGCTTTATCACCGAAATCAAAACCTTCGCCGCCCTCGGCAGCGGTGTCATCGGCAGCGGCTGGGTTGCGCGCGCCCTCGCCCACGGCCTCGACGTGGTCGCCTGGGATCCGGCGCCCGGCGCAGAAGCGGCATTGCGCCAACGCGTGGCCAATGCGTGGGGTGCGCTGGAGAAAAATGGTCTGGCGCCCGGCGCTTCGCAGAATCGTCTGCGCTTTGTCGAAACCATCGAGGAATGCGTGCGTGACGCCGATTTCATTCAGGAAAGCGCCCCGGAGCGGCTGGAACTGAAGCTCGATCTGCATAGCAAAATCAGCGCTGCGGCCAAACCCGATGCGCTGATCGGTTCCAGTACCTCGGGCCTGTTGCCCAGCGAGTTCTACGAGAGTTCGACGCACCCTGAACGCTGCGTGGTCGGCCATCCGTTCAACCCGGTTTATCTGCTGCCGCTGGTGGAAGTGGTCGGCGGCAAAAACACCGCACCAGAGGCCGTTCAGGCGGCGATGAAGGTTTACCAATCCCTTGGCATGCGCCCATTGCACGTGCGCAAGGAAGTGCCGGGGTTTATCGCCGACCGCTTGCTCGAAGCGCTGTGGCGCGAGGCCCTGCACCTGGTCAATGACGGTGTTGCGACGACCGGCGAGATCGATGATGCGATTCGCTTTGGCGCCGGTTTGCGCTGGTCGTTCATGGGCACGTTCCTGACTTACACACTGGCTGGCGGCGATGCCGGCATGCGCCACTTCATGTCGCAGTTCGGCCCGGCGCTGCAATTGCCATGGACGTATTTGCCGGCGCCGGAGCTGACTGACAAATTGATCGATGACGTAGTCGATGGCACCAGTGAGCAGTTGGGTCGACACAGCATTTCCGCGCTGGAGCGCTATCGTGATGACTGCCTGCTCGCGGTGCTCGAAGCGGTGAAGACCACCAAGGAAAAGCACGGGATGGCGTTCAGCGAGTGATGCGTTTGGCGTGATATTGCGGCCCTCACCCTGACCCTCCCGAAACGTCGGACCGCCCAGAGGTAGAGGGGACTGACCGCGGTGTTCATGCGAGCTGCACCGACTTGCTCCACCGAGCCGAACTCTGGATTTGAATAGCATAAAGATCGGCTCCCTTTCCCCCTCGCCCCCTTGGGGGCGGTCCGACGTTTCGGGAGGGCTGGGGTGAGGGGGTAGCTCTTGATCTTAACGACCTATCAACTGCCGGAACCGAAACCATGCCTCACCTCACCACCTACCAAACCAGAATCATCCCCGACTGGGTCGATTACAACGGCCATCTGCGCGATGCCTTTTACTTGCTGATCTTCAGCTACGCCACCGACGCGTTGATGGACCGCCTCGGCATGGACAGCGGCAATCGCGAAGCCAGCGGCCATTCACTGTTCACTCTGGAGCTGCATCTCAATTACCTGCATGAAGTGAAGCTCGACACCGACGTTGAAGTGCGCACGCAAATCATCGGTCACGACAGCAAACGCCTGCACCTCTACCACAGCTTGCACAAGGCCGGAGATGAGCAGGAATTGGCCGGAAACGAACAGATGCTGCTACACGTCGACCTCGCCGGGCCGCGTTCGGCGCCATTCAGTCCGGACACCCTGCATCGCCTGCAAGCCATCATTGCTGAGCAAACCGATCTGCCCGTCCCTGCTTACATTGGTCGTGTGATTGCCCTGCCGCCAGCCAGATAGACCGTATCATCGTTCATCGCCAGCAGGGCTGGCTCCCACATTGGATTTGGCTGTGCACAAATTCGGTGTTCACCGCAGATCACCTGTGGGAGCTAGCGCTGCTAGCGATTGCAGGCGACTCGGTCCGGTTGATTTACAGCCCAAAAAAAACCCCGATCAAGCCGTGACTGGATCGGAGCTGAGGAGGGTACTGTTGAGGAGCTGCCGTGCGAGGGTGACCAAACCTTCGTGAAGCGAGCTGGGGCCAGTGTGCCCACTCGCCGACTCGCTCGGTTAGCCGAAAACGACCTGTTCATAGCCGTTCCGGCCACCGCGACAAAACGCCCTTGCCGCGTCCGGACGGGGCCACCAGAATCGAGCCAAGACCTCCGTTGCCATATAAGGATTTGCGTGATGATGTACGCCGATTTGATTGACCAGGAAGATCTGTTGGGCCAGCTCAAGGCTTTGGGTATTCAGGTGCCGAGCGGCACCACCGCCGAGCAGGCCTGCGAGTGTGCGGTACGAGGATTGGATAACGTTCGCGCGTTTGAATTGCGCAAGATGGTCAAGGACATGTACACCAGCGGCGCAAGCATTCAGCCGGCGGTGCGTCAGGCGATCGACAAGCAATTGCTGCCGGCCCTCTCGGATTACCAGCAGTCCCATAACGCCTGAGAAGAGCAAAAGATCAAAAGATCGCAGCCTTCGGCAGCTCCTACAGGGGAACGCATTCCAATTGTAGGAGCTGCCGAAGGCTGCGATCTTTTGCTTTACAGCCTTACGCTGGCAAACGTCGATTCGTTGCGCGCCTGACTCAGCGCCGACATCGGCCCCGACAGCGGCGACATCACGATCGCCTGCGGCAGCGGCAGCATCGCCACCTGCTGAGCGGTGTTGGAGCCTACGCGTTCGTCACGCGGCGGAATGCCGAAGTATTCGCGGTAGCACTTGGAGAAGTGCGGCGTCGATACGAACCCGCACACGGACGCCACTTCGATGATCGACATCGGCGTCTGCTTGAGCAATTGCCGGGCCCGGATCAGGCGCAGCTTCAGGTAATAGCGCGACGGCGAGCAGTGCAAATATTTCTGGAACAACCGCTCCAGCTGTCGACGCGACACGGCGACATACACCGCCAATTCATCCAGGTCGATCGGCTCTTCCAGATTGGCTTCCATCAGCGCGACGATTTCCTGCAGCTTCGGCTGGTTGGTGCCGAGCATATGCTTGAGCGGCACGCGCTGGTGATCCTGCTCGTTACGGATACGTTCGTAGACAAACATTTCCGAGATCGCGGCAGACAGTTCACGGCCATGATCGCGGCTGATCAGGTGCAGCATCATATCCAGCGGCGCGGTGCCACCGGAGCTGGTGAAGCGATTGCGGTCGAGGGTGAACAAGCGCGTGCTCATGGCTACGCGCGGGAAGGCTTCCTGCATTGCCGCCAGACATTCCCAGTGCACGCTGCAATCGAAGCCGTCGAGCAGCCCGGCGCAGGCCAACGCCCAACTGCCGGTGCATACAGCGCCAAGGCGCTTGGACTGGCGTGCCTGGCTTTGCAGCCATGAAACGTGTTCGCGGGTAACGGTGCGTTGAATGCCGATGCCGCCGCAGACAATCACGGTATCCAGTGGCGGGGCTTTGTGCATGGAGGCGTCGGGAGTGATCTGCAGACCGTCACTGGCCCAGACCTGGCCGCCATCGACGGTGAGAGTGCTCCAGCGATACAGCTCGCGACCGGACAACTGGTTGGCCATGCGCAGCGGTTCAACTGCGGACGCCAGAGAAATCAGCGTGAAATTGTCCAGCAGCAGAAAGCCGATGGATTGAGGCGCACGGTTCTGGGGTTGGGCCCCGGAGTTGAACGACGTCATCGCGGTATCTCCTCACACAAAGCGGGTGATGGCCTCAGGCGGAGGCTCTTGTTATTGCCATCGTTCTCGCGTGGGAGACGGGGCTTTGTTATGACAGAGCAATTGCCATGCCTAAAATTGGATGGCCGTTCAATAACTCCTGAAAACGACCTCGCGACGTGTCTATACGAGACTTCGGAACACGCCATTTCGAAGTGCCATCAAGCGACGTCAAGGCCCTGCCGCGCAGCCTGTGAGCAGATCGGTAGCACTTGTGGGAACTGGCCTGCAGAGGATTTGCACAGAGTGTCACCGCAAGCACGAGCGATGGATGGTCGGGTAAGGACTCACCAGTCACGGCTAACTACGACGCTTGTCTGATTGCGACGCGCCAAAAGGTGGCGCGGGTGGAGGGTGGTGTTCTTTTGGTGAGCAGTTTTGACTGGTCTGGCCCTCCTCCATTTGCGAACCGAACATGAACCCCTGTGGCGAGGGGATTTATCCCCGATCGGCTGCGCAGCAGTCGTAAATCCATTCACCAAAGTGTGTCAGGCAAAACTTGATTGGAGGATTTGGGGCTGCTTCGCAGCCCATCGGGGATAAATCCCCTCGCCACAGGGTTACTCGGTCAGCACTCAACCGCGCTGACCGCCAGGCCACCGCGCGAAGTCTCTTTATATTTGTCATGCATATCCGCGCCGGTATCGCGCATGGTGCGGATCACCCGATCAAGCGAAATAAAGTGCTGCCCGTCACCGCGTAACGCCATCTGCGCAGCATTGATCGCTTTCACCGCCGCAATCGCATTGCGCTCGATGCACGGCACTTGCACCAGGCCACCGACCGGGTCGCAGGTCAGGCCAAGGTTGTGTTCCAGGCCGATCTCCGCCGCATTGCACAACTGCTCGGGCGTGGCGCCGAGAATCTCCGCCAGTCCCGCCGCCGCCATCGCGCACGCCGAGCCGACCTCGCCCTGGCAACCGACTTCGGCGCCAGAGATCGAAGCATTCTTCTTGCACAGGATCCCGACCGCCGCCGCGCCGAGGAAATAATCCACGACATTGGCGTCGGTGACCGCCTCGCTGAACTTCATGAAATAGTGCAACACCGCCGGAATGATCCCGGCGGCACCATTGGTCGGCGCCGTGACCATGCGCCCGCCCGCTGCGTTCTCTTCGTTGACCGCCAGGGCGAACAGGTTGACCCATTCCATGGCGCTCAGCGTCGAGCCGATGACATTAGGCTTACCCAATTCCTGCAGACTGCGATGCAACTTGGCCGCACGCCGACGTACATTCAAGCCGCCCGGCAGAATGCCCTCGTGCTTTAGCCCTTGTTCGACGCAATCCTGCATGGCCCGCCAAAGTTTCATCAGCCCGGCGCGAATCTCTTCTTCGCTGCGCCAGACCTTTTCGTTGGCCATCATCAACTCAGCGACGCGCAAGTTGTGCTTTTTGCACAGCTCCAGCAATTCAACCGCGCTGGAGAAGTCGTACGGTAACTCGGTGCGATCCAGATCGACTATGCCGCTGCTGGCCTGCGCCTCGTCGACGACAAATCCGCCGCCGACCGAATAATAGGTGTCGCGGTGCAGCTCACCGAACTCGCCCTCGGCTACCAGCGTCATTGCGTTGGGATGGAACGGCAGGTTTTCATCGATCAGGCGCATATCGCGAGCCCAGACAAACGGCACCGACAGACGACCATCCAAGAGCAGCGTTTGGGTCTCACGCAGCGCCTGAATACGCGGGCCGATCTGCGACGGATCGATCGCGTCCGGCCATTCGCCCATCAGGCCCATGATCACTGCGTTATCGCTGCCGTGACCAATGCCGGTGGCCGACAGCGATCCGAACAATTGCACTTCGATGCGCCGCACCTGCTCCAGCTGATGCTTGTCCCTGAGCGACTCGACAAACAACGCCGCCGCGCGCATCGGCCCGACGGTGTGGGAACTGGAAGGGCCGATGCCGATTTTGAACAAGTCGAAAACGCTGATAGCCATTGCTGCAGAGCTCCTGAGAATGCCGGTTCGGGCATGAAAAGCGCCCGCTGGCGGAGCTGCTACGCTCAAGCTGCGTTCCGCCAGAATGCCGGCATCATCGGGCTTTTGTCGGGACGCGCGGCGTCTGACACCGACGCACTCATGTCCACCAGCGCCGTGCGGTTTTCAGCCCGGTTTTCCGCCGTTTTTGTGCGGTTCAGACGGCCATTCGGGGCAGAAAAAAGCTGTAACCGACGTCACTGACACTGGAAGCGACCATCCCTGTACTGGATACGACCCCCCCTGTAGGCGTCAGATTTTCACTGGTACATGATCGTTATGACTCGATTGCAAGGCGCCGCGGTAGAGCTGTCTTCAGAACGCCACCCAACCGCAACCTATAAGTGCGGTGGTCCACAGTCGGAACACTGCCAAAAAAAACACCAAGGAGTCCATCCATGAAAGGTTCCCCGTCGTTGTTGTTGGCCGTCATGCTGAGTCTGCCGTTAATGGCGCAAGCTGCAGAGCCGGCGCAGTGCAGTACCGTCAATTTCTCCGATGTCGGCTGGACCGACATCACCGCCACCACCGCCACCACCTCTGCTGTCCTCAACGCCCTCGGCTACAAGACCAAGACCACGATGATTTCCGTCCCCGTGACCTACAAGTCGCTGGCCGACGGCAAGAACATGGACGTGTTCCTCGGCAACTGGATGCCGACCATGGAAAACGACATCAAGGCCTACCGCGACGCCGGCACTGTGGAAACCGTGCGCACCAATCTCAAGGGCGCCAAGTACACCCTCGCCGTGCCACAAGCCCTGTATGACAAAGGTCTGCATGACTTCGCCGACATCGCCAAATTCAAGAAAGAGCTCGACGGCAAGATCTACGGCATCGAGCCTGGCAACGACGGCAACCGGCTGATCCAGAGCATGATCGACAAGGACGCCTTCGGCCTGAAAACCGCCGGGTTCAAAGTCGTCGAATCCTCCGAAGCGGGCATGCTTTCGCAAGTCGACCGTGCGCAGAAACGCGACACCGCCGTGGTCTTCCTCGGCTGGGCGCCGCACCCGATGAACAAGCGCTTCAAGATTCAATACCTGACCGGCGGCGACGATTTCTTCGGCCCGGATTTCGGTGCGGCAACCGTGGCGACCAACACTCGCAAAGGTTTCTCCACCGAATGCAGCAATGTTGGTCAGTTGCTGAAAAACCTGGAGTTCACCGTCGACATGGAAAGTGAACTGATGGGCAACATCCTCGACGACAAGATGAAGCCTGACGCGGCCGCCAAGGCCTGGCTGAAAAAGAATCCACAGGTGCTCGAAACCTGGCTCGCTGGCGTGACCACCATTGACGGTAAACCAGGCCTGGAGGCCGTGAAAGCCAAGCTCGCGCCTTGATTCAAAGGCATCGCTTATGCCGGGCAGGCGTGCCTGTCCGGGCTGTTAATTTCCTTGCATGCGGACGTTCACTACCATGCTGATTGATCAGAAAATACCTCTAGGCCAGTACATCGCGGGCTTCGTTGAATGGTTGACGCAACACGGCGCCAACACCTTCGACGCAATCGCCGTGACACTGGAAACGATGATCCACGGCGTGACGTTTGCGCTGACCTGGTTCAACCCACTGGTGCTGATTGGCCTGATTGCAATCATTGCCCATCTGATTCAACGCAAGTGGGGCCTGACCGCGTTCGTGGTCGCCTCGTTTCTGCTGATCCTCAATCTGGGGTACTGGCAGGAAACCATGGAAACCCTCGCCCAGGTGCTGTTCGCGACGCTGGTCTGCGTGTTGATCGGCGTGCCGTTGGGCATCGTCGCCGCGCACAAACCGATGTTCTACACCATGATGCGGCCGGTGCTCGATCTGATGCAGACCGTACCGACCTTCGTTTACCTCATTCCTACCCTGACCCTCTTCGGGCTGGGTGTGGTGCCGGGCCTGATCTCCACGGTGGTCTTCGCCATCGCGGCACCGATCCGCCTGACCTACCTGGGCATCCGCGATGTCCCGCAAGAACTGATGGACGCCGGCAAGGCCTTCGGCTGCTCGCGTCGCCAATTGCTCTCGAGGATCGAACTGCCGCACGCCATGCCAAGCATCGCGGCCGGCATCACCCAGTGCATCATGCTATCGCTGTCGATGGTGGTGATTGCGGCACTGGTCGGCGCCGACGGACTCGGCAAACCGGTGGTCAACGCACTGAACACTGCTGATATTGCGCTGGGCTTCGAAGCAGGCCTGGCGATCGTACTGCTGGCGATCATGCTCGACCGTATCTGCAAACAACCCGACGCCAAAGTAGGGGGTGACGCATGAGCATAATTCGCTTCGAAGACGTCGACGTAATCTTCTCCAAAGATCCGCGCGAGGCACTCAAGCTGCTCGATCAGGGCATGACCCGCAACGAGATTCTGAAAAAAACCGGGCAGATCGTCGGGGTGGAAAAAGCCACGCTGGACATCAACAAGGGCGAGATCTGCGTCCTCATGGGCCTGTCCGGCTCGGGCAAGTCGAGCCTGCTGCGCTGCATTAACGGCCTCAACACCGTGAGTCGCGGCAAGCTGTTCGTCGAGCATGAAGGCAAGCAGATCGACATCGCCTCCTGCACACCGGCGGAGCTGAAAATGATGCGCACCAAGCGCATCGCCATGGTCTTTCAGAAGTTCGCCTTGATGCCTTGGCTGACGGTGCGCGAGAACATCAGTTTCGGCCTGGAGATGCAGGGTCGACCGGAAAAGGAACGGCGCAAGCTGGTCGATGAAAAACTCGAACTGGTCGGTCTGACGCAATGGCGCAACAAGAAGCCTGATGAACTCTCTGGCGGTATGCAGCAACGGGTCGGTCTGGCGCGAGCGCTGGCGATGGATGCCGATATTCTGCTGATGGACGAACCGTTCTCGGCCCTCGACCCGCTGATTCGCCAGGGTTTGCAGGACGAACTGCTGGAACTGCAACGCAAACTGAACAAGACCATTGTGTTCGTCAGTCACGACCTCGATGAGGCACTCAAACTGGGTAGCCGCATTGCGATCATGAAGGACGGCCGGATCATCCAGTACAGCGTGCCGGAAGAGATCGTGTTGAATCCGGCGGATGACTATGTGCGGACCTTCGTCGCGCACACCAATCCGCTCAACGTTCTTTGCGGCCGCAGCCTGATGCGCACGCTGGACAATTGCAAACGCATCAACGGCTCGGTGTGCCTGGACCCGGGCGGCGATTCCTGGCTGGACCTGGCCGAAGGCAACACCATCAAGGGAGCGCGGCAGAACGGTTCGGTGCTGAACCTGCAGAATTGGGCGCCGGGGCAAGCGGTAGAAGGCCTGGAACGCAAGCCGACGCTAGTGGACTCGAGCATCGGCATGCGCGATGCGTTGCAGATTCGTTATCAGACTGGCAACAAACTGGTGTTGCACGATAACAATCATGTCGTGGGGATTCTGGGCGACAGCGAGTTGTATCACGCGTTGTTGGGCAAGAATCTGGGTTAGCCGCAGGTGGCATAAAAAAAGGGATCGCGGTGAGCGATCCCTTTTTTGTTGGGTCAGGGAAAAGCCCCTCACCCTAACCCTCTCCCAGAGGGAGAGGGAACCGACCGGGGGATGCTGCAGATCTACACCAACCTGATCTTTCTTCACCGAAGCCATAATCGACTCGATCTTTCAGGTCGATGTTTGACTTCAGACACCTCGGTCGGCCCCCTCTCCCTCCGGGAGAGGGCTGGGGTGAGGGTAAGCTTTTGACCTTAGCTATAAACCCGACCCAGCAACTGCCGATGGCTCTCGAACTGATCCAGCACATCCCGCGTGATCTGGTCTTGGGTAAAGCCCATCAAGTCATAATCCTGGCTGCCGTTGTGCAGATACACCTCAGCCCGATAATAACGCTGACGCGCCTCATCCGATTGCGCCGACTCAGTTGGAGTCGCCAGATAACCATCCAGGCTCACTTCATAAACGAAAGGGTTGCCCTCTTCCATCTCGACCCGCACGCCCATGCAACGCTTGGATTTACCCAACAGCGTTTGCACTTCCAGGCCCTGCGCGCGCATTTGCGCGGTGGCATCTTCCAGCGCCGGGCTGACGTGTTTGTCCATGAAGCGCTGCACCACCGATTGACTCGGCTGCAGATCCAGTTGCGTCAGGCGCTCGCTGAAACCACGACGGCCGCGCTCGGCCAGTTGCGCTTGCTCCTGTTCGATCTGCACGTCCTGGCGCATCGCCTTGTGCAGGCCGAACATAAAGCAGATCAACACCACCGAAAACGGCAGGCCGGCCAGCACCACCATGGTCTGCATGGCTTCGAAGTTGCCGGCGAACAGCAAGCCGATGGTCACCAGCGTGATCACTACCGACCAGAAGATCCGCAGCCAGTGCGGCGCGTCTTCATCGACGTTGCCGCCCTTGCACGACAGATTCGCCATCATCACCGCGCCGGAATCAGCCGGGGTCAGGAACAGTACGAAGCCGACGAAGATCGACACGCCGATCACCACTTTCGACGCCGGATAGTGCTCAAGCAATTGATAGATCGCCATCGACGGCTGTTCCAGCGCCGTCTTGCCCAGCTCCACCGCGCCCTGATTCATCACCAGATCCAGTGCCGAGTTACCGAAGATCGACAGCCAGGCCAAGGTGAAACCCAGCGGAATCAGCAGCACACCGGCGACCAGTTCACGCACGCTGCGGCCACGGGAAATCCGCGCGATGAACATGCCGACAAATGGCGCCCAGGAAATCCACCACGCCCAGTAGAACAGCGTCCACAGGCCCATCCAGCGCTCGGATTTTTCGCCACTGCCTTCATATACGTAAAGATCGAAGGTTTTCAGCACGATGCCGTTGAGGTAGTCGCCGATATTCTGCACAAAGCCGTTGAGCAAATGCAGGGTCGGGCCGAACAGCAGGACGAAAATCAGCAAACCGCTGAACAACACGATGTTGAGGTTGGACAGGCGACGAATGCCGTTTTCCACACCGGACACGGCGGCGATCGTCGCCACCGTACTCATCACAATGATGACGATCAGCAGGTTGGTGTTGCTGTGTTCCATGCCGAACAGGTTTTCCAGCCCTGACGAGACTTGCAGCGAACCGATCCCCAGGTTGGTCACCAGACCCAGCAGCGTGACGAACATGCCGAAGCCATCCACTGCATGCCCGGCCGCGCCTTTGACCCAACGCTCGCCGACCAGCGGATACAGCGCCGAACGCAGCGCCAGCGGCTGGTTATGCCGGTAAGCAAAGTACGCCACGGCCAGGCCGACCAGTGCGTAGATCGCCCAGCCGTGCAGGCCCCAGTGCAGAAAGGTCAGTTGCACCGCCTGACGCGCGGCCATATTGGTGGCCGAGGTGCCTTCCGGCGGATTGAAATAGTGATCCAGCGGCTCGGACGCGCCGAAGTACAGCAGCGAAATGCCGATACCCGACGAGAACAGCATCCCCGCCCAGGCGCCGTAACTGAAATCCGGGGTGTCGTCCTTGCTGCCCAGTTTGAGTTTGCCGTACGAGGAAAACGCCAGCCCGACCACAAACACCAGGTAGGCCGCGATGACCACCATGTAGTACCAGCCGAAGCTGCGCGACAACCAGGCCTGAGCGATACCCAACAATCTGCCGGCCTCTTGCGGGGCGATGATCAGAATGGCGGTCAACAACAGAATCAGCGCGGTCGAGGTGTAGAACACCCAACCGTTGACCGTCACCTTCTCGGGCGGGGTCTTTATTAGCGAGGCAGAACTCATGGCACAAATGCTCCAGGCAGTGCGAGAGAAGAACACAAGGCATCACGGCACCCGACCAATCGGTTAGTTGGCAGCCGACCGGCGGGTGATATAAAGACACTCCGAAAAAAGCCCGAACCTGCCGAAATGGCGTTGCGTATTCGCTTTCGTGGCCTGAGGTGACGGACATTCATCCGAAACCTGGCCCCGAGCGTCTTGCCCTTTCAACACGTCCATCGAATCGCGAACCGCGCCATGCCCCACGCAGGTTTCGAGCCGTTTCAGGTGTCGGTTTTAATCGTCATCACGCGTAGGAATTTTCTGTAGGCAGCGACGAATTGTCGCAGATCTTATTCTTTGTTGATTGAACGTTCAATCAAAACAAAATAGACTGGCCCTCAATCCGATCGGCGTCATTCGCCCCTCGGAAGGCCTAAGGAGATGTGCAAGATGCCCAAGGTCGGTATGCAACCCATCCGCCGCCAACAATTGATCGAAGCCACTTTGCAGGCGGTCGATCAGGTCGGAATGGGGGACGCCAGCATTGCGCTGATCGCCCGTTTGGCCGGTGTCTCGAATGGCATCATCAGTCACTACTTTCAGGACAAGAACGGCCTGATCGCCGCCACGATGCGGTACCTGATGACCGCCCTCAGCGAGAGCGTCACCGCGCGCCGTCAGGCGCTGGCAGATGACAGCCCGAGGGCGCATCTGCAGGTGATCATCGAAGGCAACTTCGACGCCAGCCAGGTCAATGGCCCGGCAATGAAAACCTGGCTGGCCTTCTGGGCCACCAGCATGCACCAGCCGTCTTTGCACAGGTTGCAGCGGATCAACGATCACCGTCTGTATTCCAACCTGTGCTGCCAGTTCCGCCGCGCGTTGCCGCTCGAAGATGCGCGCAATGCCGCCCGTGGCCTGGCAGCGTTGATTGACGGTTTGTGGTTGCGCGGCGCGCTGTCGGGAGACGCTTTCGACACGGCGCAGGCGCAACAGATCGCTTACGAATACATGGATTTCCAATTGGCCAAGCAGGTGAGTTAGAGCACACAGAAACCGCTCGACCCCTGAACGCCACCGCAGCGTCATCGCGGTGGTCAACGCCAACCACCAATGCACTTGCGAGGACACTATGGCCCGTTTCGAACTGCAAAAACTCTACATCGATGGCGCGTACACCGACGCCGGCAGCGACGCCACCTTCGAAGCCATCAACCCGGCGAACGGTGAAGTCCTCGCACTGGTGCAACGTGCGACCAAAGACGACGTCGAGCGCGCTGTGGTCAGCGCCGAAAAGGGCCAGAAAATCTGGGCTGCGATGACCGCCATGGAGCGTTCGCGCATCCTGCGTCGCGCCGTCGACATTCTGCGCGAGCGCAACGATGAGCTGGCTGCGCTGGAAACTCTGGACACCGGCAAATCCTTCTCCGAAACCAAGTACGTCGACATCGTCACCGGCGCCGACGTGCTGGAATACTACGCAGGCTTGGTGCCCGCCATCGAAGGCGAGCAGATCCCGCTGCGTGACACCTCGTTCGTTTATACCCGTCGCGAGCCGCTGGGCGTGGTCGCCGGTATCGGTGCGTGGAACTACCCGATCCAGATCGCGCTGTGGAAATCCGCGCCAGCTCTGGCTGCCGGTAACGCGATGATCTTCAAGCCAAGCGAAGTCACTTCGCTGACTACCCTGAAACTGGCCGAGATCTACACCGAAGCCGGCGTGCCGAACGGCGTATTCAACGTCCTGACCGGCAGCGGCCGTGAAGTCGGCACCTGGCTGACCGAGCACCCACGCATCGAGAAAATTTCCTTCACCGGTGGCACCGACACCGGCAAGAAAGTCATGGCCAGCGCTTCGGCATCGTCGCTGAAAGACGTGACCATGGAACTGGGCGGCAAGTCGCCGCTGATCATCTGCGACGACGCCGACCTCGATCGCGCCGCCGACACCGCGATGATGGCCAACTTCTACAGCTCCGGTCAGGTCTGCACCAACGGCACTCGCGTATTCGTACCGGCGCATCTGAAAGCCGCGTTCGAAGCCAAGATCGTTGAGCGCGTTGCCCGCATCCGCGTCGGCAACCCGGAAGACGAAAACACCAACTTCGGTCCGCTGGTCAGCTTCGCCCACATGGAAAGCGTGCTGGCTTACATCGAGAAAGGTAAGGAACAAGGCGCGCGCGTACTGTGCGGCGGCGGTCGTCTGACCGACGGCGAATTCGCCAAGGGCGCATTCGTTGCGCCGACCGTGTTCACCGACTGCACCGACGACATGACCATCGTTCGCGAAGAAATCTTTGGCCCGGTCATGGCGATCCTCTCCTACGAAACCGAAGAAGAAGTGATCCGCCGCGCCAACGACACCGACTTCGGCCTGGCCGCCGGCATCGTCACCAAAGACCTGAACCGCGCCCACCGCGTGATTCATCAACTGGAAGCCGGTATTTGCTGGATCAACGCCTGGGGCGAGTCCGACGCAAAAATGCCGGTCGGCGGCTACAAGCAGTCGGGCGTGGGCCGGGAGAATGGGATCAGCTCTCTCAATAACTTCACGCGCATCAAGTCCGTGCAAGTCGAACTGGGTGATTACGCCTCAGTGTTCTGAGGAGCCACAAGCGGCAAGTTTCAAGCTGCAAGTAAAAGCAGTTTGGGCTTGTCGCCCTCCCCGATTTCGAAGCCACCGCTCGCTGCTTTTCCTTGCAGCTAGAAGCTAGTGGCTTGTAGCTCCCGCAGGAGAATTTATGACTCAAGAATACGACTACATCATCATAGGCGCCGGTTCTGCAGGTAACACACTTGCCACCCGTCTGACTGAAGACGCAGGCGTCACCGTTCTGCTGCTCGAAGCCGGCGGCCCGGATTACCGCCTCGACTTCCGCACGCAAATGCCCGCCGCGCTGGCGTTTCCGCTGCAGGGTCGCCGCTACAACTGGGCCTACGAAACCGATCCAGAGCCACACATGGACGGTCGCCGGATGGAATGCGGTCGCGGCAAAGGCCTCGGCGGTTCGTCGTTGATCAACGGCATGTGCTACATCCGTGGCAACGCGATGGACTACGACGGCTGGGCAAAACTGCCGGGGCTGGAAAACTGGTCGTATCTCGACTGCCTGCCGTACTTCCGCAAAGCCGAAACCCGTGACATCGGCCCGAACGATTACCACGGTGGCGACGGCCCGGTCAGCGTGACCACGCCGAAAGCCGGCAACAATCCGCTGTTCCACGCCATGGTTGAAGCCGGCGTGCAGGCCGGTTACCCACGCACCGAAGACTTGAACGGTTATCAGCAGGAAGGCTTCGGCCCGATGGACCGCACCGTGACGCCGAACGGCCGCCGTGCTTCCACCGCTCGTGGCTACCTCGACGTCGCCAAGAAGCGCTCGACCCTGACCATCGTCACCCACGCGCTGACTGACAAGATCCTGTTCGAAGGCAAGCGTGCGGTCGGCGTGCGTTACCTGGTCGGCGACGCTGAAGAACGCGTTGAAGCCAAGGCACGCAAGGAAGTCTTGCTGTGCTCCGGCGCCATCGCATCGCCGCAGATTCTGCAGCGCTCCGGTGTCGGCCCGGCAAAACTGCTGGAAAGCCTCGACATCCCGGTGGTTCACGATCTGCCGGGCGTCGGTGAAAACCTGCAGGATCACCTCGAGCTGTACTTGCAATACGCCTGCACCCAACCGGTTTCGCTGTATCCGTCGCTGCTCTGGTACAACCAGCCGGCGATCGGTGCGCAGTGGCTGTTCAACGGCACCGGCATTGGCGCCAGCAACCAGTTCGAGGCCGGCGGTTTCATTCGCTCGCGTCCGGAATTCGAATGGCCGAACATCCAGTACCACTTCCTGCCGGTGGCGATTAACTACAACGGCAGCAACGGTGTGAAAGAACATGGTTTCCAGGCGCACATGGGTTCGATGCGTTCGCCGAGCCGTGGCCGCATCCAGGTCAAATCCAAGGATCCGCGCCAACATCCGAGCATCCTGTTCAATTACATGGCTACCGAGCAGGACTGGCAGGAATTCCGCGACGGCATCCGCCTGACCCGCGAGATCATGCAGCAGCCGGCACTGGACGCGTTCCGTGGCCGCGAAATCAGCCCGGGCATCGAAGTGCAAACCGATGAGCAGCTTGATCAGTTCATCCGCGAGCACGCCGAAACCGCATTCCACCCGTCGTGCTCGTGCAAGATGGGCACCGACGAGATGGCCGTGGTCGATGGCGAGGGTCGTGTGCACGGCATGCAGAGCCTGCGCGTGGTCGATGCCTCGATCATGCCGATCATCACCACCGGCAACCTGAACGCGCCGACGATCATGATCGCCGAGAAAATCGCCGACAAGATCCGCGGTCGCCAGCCACTGCCGCGCAGCACCGCTGCTTACTACGTCGCCAACGGCGCGCCGGTGAAAGGAAAGCCGATGCGGGATATCACCCCAGTTGCTCAGTAAGACATAACTCCGCGTCACGGCTCATCGCTGGCAAGCCAGCTCCCACAGGTTTTTGCGTCGTACACACATATTGTGTTCACCAAAAACCTGTGGGAGCTTGGCTTGCCAGCGATGAGGCCTTCACTGCCAGCACTTCTTTCCCTGACTCACAGTAAAACCTCCTACACCCCCTCTTCACTTGATCCTACCCCCACGCAGGCCTACTCTAGACCTCGCGAAACCGCATCACCCCTCCCCGCTGTTGCCATGCCGCTACTCCAATACAAGGAGGTTCTCGAATGTTCGATTTCCACCCCCAGCTCAAGCAGCGCTTCGCTGCCTTGCGCACGGGCGCCGAATTTTTTTCCCTGCGGTATGTACGCGAGTCCGGCCAGTACTTGTCGGTGCGCAAGAACGTCGCCGAGCCGCCGAGCCTGAGCCGCGACGAAGGGGCGATGCTCACGGTGCGCGTCAATGGCGTCGAAGCTTATGCCGCGACCAATGACCTGTCGCAGCACGGCCTGCAAGCCGCCCTCGAACGTGCCGAACACCAAGCCCGCCGGCTCAAGCCGCACGCCTTGCTCGATCTGCGCGAGCAGCCGGTCTCCAGTGACCGCGCCGATTATTTTTCGCCCAACCTCGAACGCCCTTTTCCCTCGCTGAGCGAATGTTTCGATCTGCTCGGCGCAGAATCCGCCTCGGTGCCCAAGGATGAGCGCCTGGTGAACTGGCAAGTGAGCATCGGCATTACCCACGTCGAGCAGATCTACCTGAGCAGCGCCGGCGCCGAATTGCGTCAAGCCCAGCGCTTCGTCTATCCGGGCCTCGACGTCACCGCTTATGACGGCAACGACAGCCAGACCCGCAGCCTCGGTCGCGAGAACTTCGGCCAACAGGGCGGCGCCGATGTCATCAGCCGTTGCGGTCTGATCGGCGCCGGTCCGCAAGTCGCCGATCAGGCGCTGCAATTGCTGCTCGCGCCGAACACCCCGCAAGGCCCGCGCGATCTGTTGCTGATGCCCGATCAAATGATGCTGCAGATCCACGAATCCATCGGCCATCCACTGGAACTCGACCGTATTCTCGGCGATGAGCGCAATTACGCCGGCACCAGCTTCGTCAAAACCAGCGATCTCGGCAGCCTGCAATACGGCTCGAAACTGCTCAACGTGACGTTCGATCCGGGCATTCCCGAAGAGCTGGCGAGTTACGGTCATGACGACGAGGGCAGCGCGGCCAGCAAGCAATTCCTGATTCGCGATGGTCTGTTGCTGCGACCGTTGGGCGGTGCGCTGTCGCAGTATCGCGCCGGCCTCGACGGCGTTGCCAACAGTCGCGCCTGCGGCTGGAACCGTCCGCCGATCGATCGCATGGCCAACCTCAATATCGAACCGGGCGAGCAGACGCTGGAACAGATGATCGGCGGCATCGAGCACGGCATTTTGATGAGCACCAACCGTTCATGGTCGATTGACGATGCGCGGAACAAATTCCAGTTCGGCTGCGAATGGGGCCAGTTGATCGAGAATGGTGAACTTAAAGGCGTGGTGAAAAATCCCAACTACCGGGCGATTTCCGCGCACTTCTGGAAAAGCCTGCGCGCCGTCGGCGATGCCAACACCGTCAAGGTGCTCGGTACGCCAAATTGCGGCAAGGGTGAACCAAACCAGGTGATCCGCGTCGGCCACGCTTCGCCGGCCTGCGTATTCAGCAACATTGATGTGTTTGGGGGAGACGCCTGATGAGCATTTCGAAGAGTCAGTCCGACGCCTTCAAGGTCATGGTCAACTGGCTGCGTGACAGCGTGCGCGAGCCGGAACAATTCACCCTTAGCCATGCCGCCGAATCCTCGGCGTTCGTGCGCTTCAATCACGCCAAAGTGCGTCAGGCCGGGCAAGTGCAACAGGCCAACATTGTCCTCAAACTGATCAATGACGGCCGTCACGCCGACCTGCAAATAACTCTTTCCGGGGATCAGGAAGCGGATCTGCAACGCATGGCTGAAGGCCTGCAACAGCTGCGCGAAACCCTGCCGCTGCTGCCCCAGGATCCGTATTTGCTGCTCAATCACAACAGCTGGCAGAGCTCGCACGTACAAGCGCATCCGCTGCCGGACACCGAAGATGTCGTCGGGCAAATCTGCGCCGCCGCTGAAGGTCTCGATCTGGTCGGTTTTTATGCTGCCGGTCCGATCAGCCGCGGTTTCGCCAGCTCTGCCGGCGCGTTCGGCTGGCATGAAGCCAACAGCTTCAATTTCGACTTCAGCCTGTTCCACGAAAACGGCGAAGCAGTGAAGGCCAGCTACGCCGGGCACGACTGGAGCGACGAAGGGTTTGCCCGGCGCTTCGCTCAGGCCCGCGAACAGCTTGAGTTTCTCGGCCGACCGTTACGCACGCTGGCGCCAGGTCAGTACCGCGCGTACCTGGCCCCGGCCGCTTTGGAAGAAATCATGGGCATGCTCAGTTGGGGCGGGTTTTCGGCGCAGTCGATTGCCAGCAAAAGCAGCCCATTGCAGAAACTCTATGTCGGCGATCAGGCGTTCAGTCCGCTGGTGTCGTTGGACGAAAAGGTCAGCGAGTCGCTGAGTCCGGCGTTTTCCGGCGAAGGCTATCCGCGCAGCGATCTGCGGTTGATCGTCGAAGGCAAGGCCGGCGATCAACTGGTCGGCTCGCGCAGTGCGGCCGAATATGGTTTGGCAGCAAACGGTGCGGGTGGCGGCGAGATGCCCAGCGCATTGAACATGGCCGCCGGTGATCTGTCGCAAGAAGAGATTCTCAAGCAGTTGGGCACCGGGTTGTACATCAGCAACCTGTGGTACCTGAACTACTCGGATCAACCGGCGGCACGCATGACCGGCATGACCCGCTTCGCGACGTTCTGGGTAGAGAACGGCGAGATCCAGGCACCGGTCAGCACCATGCGTTTCGACGACAGCGCCTATAACCTGCTCGGTTCGCAGCTGGAGGCGTTGACCAGCGAGCGTGAACTGCTGCTGTCGGCGAGTACGTACAGCCAGCGTAATACTTCGTCATCGCTATTGCCGGGAGCGCTGATCAGCCGACTCACGCTAACGCTGTAACCACCGCAATACCTGTGGGAGCTGGTTTGCCAGCGATGGGGGCATCAGATTCAACATTGTTGTTGTCTGGAAGTCCGCCATCGCTGGCAAGCCAGCTCCCACACTGACCGCGCTCGACTTTGAATATGCACTGACCACACGAGGTTCCATGCCCAACCGCCCGCCTCTCGACGCCATCACCGCCCGCTGGTTGCCGTGGGTCGTCGCCATCGCGTTCTTCATGCAGTCCCTCGACGGGACCATCCTCAATACCGCGCTGCCGGCCATGGCCAGCGATCTGGCCGAAGATCCGTTGCGCATGCAAGGCGTGATCATCGCCTACATGCTCACCGTGGCTTTGCTGATCCCGGCGTCAGGCTGGATCGCAGACCGCTTCGGCACCAAAAAAATCTTCTTCGGCGCGATTCTGCTGTTCAGCTTCGGTTCGCTGCTCTGCGCCTTGTCCAGCAGCCTGAGCATGCTCATCGGCGCCCGCGTCATTCAGGGCCTCGGCGGTGCGCTGATGCTGCCGGTCGGGCGATTGGTGGTGCTGCGCGCCTATCCGCGCTCGGAACTGGTGCGGATCATGGGTTTCATCACCATTCCGGGGCTGCTCGGTCCGCTGATCGGCCCGACCATGGGCGGCTGGATGGTGGAATACGTGACATGGCACTGGATCTTCCTGATCAACCTGCCGGTTGGCGTGATCGGCTGCTATGCGGTGTGGAAGTTCATTCCCGACCTGCGCGGCACTGAACGCACGCGCTTCGATAGCCTTGGCTTCCTGCTGTTCGGTGCGGCGATGATCCTGATTACCATCGCCATGGAAGGCCTCGGCGAACTGCACCTGCCGCACCTGCGCGTGATGTTACTGCTGTTCGCCGGCATGGCGTGTCTGGCAGCGTACTGGCTGCGCGCCGGGCATATCGACAATCCATTGTTCGCGCCGTCGCTGTTCAAGACCCGCACCTTCGCCGTCGGCATTCTCGGTAACCTGTTCGCGCGCCTGGGCAGCGGCGCCTTGCCGTTCCTCGTGCCGTTGCTGCTGCAAGTGGCCCTGGGTTACTCGCCGTCACAAGCGGGGATGAGCATGTTGCCGCTGGCGGCTGCGGCGATGATCGCCAAGTGGGTTGCGCGACCGCTGATCGAACGTCTCGGCTACCGCATCGTACTGACCGGCAACACGCTGGCATTGGGGATCATGCTGGCGAGCATGGGTCTGGTCAGCGAGCAAACGCCGTATTGGCTGCTGTTGTGCCTGCTGGCGGTGCTGGGGGCGATCAACTCGCTGCAATTCACCGCAATGAACACCGTGACCCTGATCGACCTCGACGACGCCAGCGCCAGCAGCGGCAACAGTTTGCTGTCGGTGGTCGCGCAGTTGTCGCTGAGCCTCGGCGTGGCGTGCGCCGGTGCGCTGCTCGGCGGCTTCACTGCGAAGGTCGGCAACGATGGTGTGGAAACCGTGCTTGGCGCTTTCCAGCTGACCTTCGTTACGGTCGGGGTGATGGCGATGCTGGCGGCGACGATATTCTCGCAGCTGTCCAAAGAAGACGGCCGCCGCGCCAAGCGCCCGCAAGAACACATCGAACACTGATGCCGCTGAAGGCTTCGTGTAGGAGCTGCCGCAGGCTGCGATCTTTTGATCTTGTTTTCTTAAAGCAAATCAAAAGATCGCAGCCTGCGGCAGCTCCTGCAGAGGAAGTCACAGGTTTGTGTGCAGTCAGATAGAACCGGGGCGTTATTCAATCGCTGTTCGTCCAGAACTGTCGAGGAAACTGGCACGGGACTGCTACACTGCGCGACATTTTGTTTTGCAGGCCAGTCCCGTGACCACCATCGCCACCGCTTTTAATACTCTGCCGCTGTCCGCCGCCATGCTGGCTAACCTCGAATCACTCGGTTATGCCCAGATGACGCCGATCCAGGCGCAGAGCTTGCCGGTGATCCTCAAGGGGATGGACCTGATCGCCCAGGCCAAGACCGGCAGCGGCAAAACTGCTGCGTTCGGCATCGGCCTGCTCAACCCGATCAATCCGCGCTACTTCGGTTGCCAGGCACTGGTGATCTGTCCGACGCGCGAGCTGGCCGACCAGGTCGCCAAGGAAATTCGTCGTCTGGCCCGTGCCGAAGACAACATCAAGGTCCTGACCCTGTGCGGCGGCGTGTCGTTCGGCCCGCAGATCGCTTCGCTGGAACACGGCGCGCACATCATCGTTGGCACCCCTGGCCGGATCCAGCAGCATCTGCGCAAAGGTTCGCTGGTGCTCGATGGCCTGAACACGCTGATCCTCGACGAAGCCGATCGCATGCTCGATATGGGTTTCTACGACGCCATCGAAGACATCATCATCAAGACGCCGGAACGTCGTCAGACTCTGCTGTTCTCCGCCACCTACCCGGTCGGCATCAAGCAACTGGCCTCGAAATTCATGCGTGATCCGCAAACCGTCAAGGCTGAAGCCTTCCACGACGACACGCAGATCGAGCAGCGTTTCTACGAGATTTCCCCGGAAGACCGCATGAGTGCGGTGACCAAAGTCCTGCACCACTTCCGCCCGGCCTCGTGCGTGGCGTTCTGCTTCACCAAGCAGCAGGTTCAGGAAACCGTTGATCATCTGACTGCCAAAGGCATTTCCGCCGTCGGCCTGCACGGCGATCTGGAACAGCGCGACCGCGATCAAGTGCTGGCGATGTTTGCCAACCGCAGCACCTCGGTTCTCGTCGCCACCGACGTCGCCGCCCGTGGTCTGGATATCGATGCGCTGGACATGGTGATCAACGTCGAGCTGGCGCGTGACTCGGAAATCCACATTCACCGCGTCGGCCGTACTGGCCGCGCCGGCGAGAAAGGCATTGCCATCAGTCTGGTCGCACCCGGTGAAGCGCACCGCGCCCAAGCCATCGAACAGCTGCAGAAATCGCCGCTGAACTGGGATCAGATCGACAATCTGAAATCCCAGGGCCTGGCGCCGCTGCAACCGCCAATGACCACCCTGTGCATCGGCGCCGGGCGTAAAGACAAAGTGCGTCCGGGCGACATCCTGGGTGCATTGACGGGCGAAGCCGGCATTCCCGGCGCGCAGGTGGGCAAGATCGCGATCTTCGATTTCCAGGCCTACGTTGCCGTGGAACGCACCGTGGCCATGCAGGCCCTGCAGCGTTTGAACGACGGCAAGATCAAGGGCCGTTCGCTGCGCGTACGTATCCTGTAAGCACAACGCAACGCCCCTGTAGGAGCTGCCGCAGGCTGCGATTTTTTGGTCTTGATGTTGAAAAGCAAGATCAAAAGATCGCAGCCTCGTTTCACTCATCAGCTCCTACACAGCTCCCGCACAGTTCGTTTTTGGGTGATATTTCAGAGGACACCGTTTTGCGCTCTACCGAAGTCGTGATCATTGGCGCTGGCGCCGCAGGTTTGATGTGCGCGCTGACCGCCGCCGGGCGCGGGCGCCAAGTTTTGCTGCTCGATCATGCGAACAAGGCCGGCAAGAAAATTCTGATGTCAGGCGGTGGCCGCTGCAATTTCACCAACATGTATACCGAACCGAGCAATTTCCTCTCGCAGAACCCGCACTTCTGCAAATCCGCACTGGCGCGCTATACGCAGTGGGATTTCATCGGCATGGTCGGCAAACACGGCGTGCCATACCACGAGAAAAAACTCGGCCAACTGTTCTGCGATAACAAATCCAGCGACATCCTCGAAATGCTCCTGACCGAGTGCGATCAGGCCTGCGTCGAGCTGCACCTGGACACTTCGATTCAGGCCATCGCGAAAGTCGACAGCGGCTATCTGCTCGACACCACCCTCGGCCAGGTCCGATGCCAGTCGCTGGTGATCGCCACCGGCGGCTTGTCGATCCCGACGTTGGGAGCCACCGGTTTCGGTTATCAGGTGGCCAGACAATTCGGCCACGAACTGCTGCCGACCCGCGCCGGTCTGGTGCCGTTCACCATTACCGACCAGCTCAAAGAATTGTGTACCGAACTGTCCGGCACGTCGGTGGATTGCCTGGTCAGCTGCAACGATCAGAGCTTTCGCGAAAATATCCTGTTCACCCACCGCGGCCTCAGCGGTCCGGCGATTTTGCAGATCTCGTCGTTCTGGGAAAGTGGCGACACGGTGGAAATCGACCTGCTACCGGATCACGACGCCGCGAGCTGGTTGCAACAACAGATGGCCGAGCGCCCGAACAGTGAGCTGAAGACCCTGCTCGGTGAAATCTTCACCAAAAAGATGGCCAATCTGCTGGCGGACAACTGGTTTGTTTCAAAACCAATGAAGCAGTACACCCATGCTGAACTGGCGGAGATTGCCGATAAGCTCGGCAGCTGGAAGGTGGTGCCAGCGGGGACTGAAGGCTATCGAACCGCTGAGGTGACCCTCGGTGGCGTCGATACCCGCGAAGTTTCCTCCAAGACCATGGAATCGCTGAAAAGCCCGGGCCTGTACTTTATCGGCGAAGTGCTCGATGTCACTGGTCACCTGGGCGGCTTCAACTTCCAGTGGGCCTGGGCCTCCGGCTACGCCGCCGCGCAGTACGTCTGACCGAAACAACACTCCCCCTGTAGGAGCTGCCGAAGGCTGCGATCTTTTGATCTTGTTTTAAAGATCAAGATCAAGATCAAGATCAAGATCAAGATCAAGATCAAGATCAAAAGATCGCAGCCTTCGGCAGCTCCTACATGGGTTAGCGGGCGATCAAGGAACACTTTTTGCTCTCAGATGTGCTTGGCGCCATTGCGTCGGCGTCATTACTGGCTCAATTTAGCGGCATCGCCTCGGAAGGCCTTCGCACTTCATGTCCTCGACCTCGTTTCGTCAGTCTTTGCGGCGCCTGTGGGCGCTGGATAAATTCAGCTACAGCGTGCGGGTATTCATCGCCCTGACCGGCAGCATGGCGCTGTGCTGGTATCAGGATGAAATGCGTTTGCTGATCCCGTTGTTCCTGGGGATCATCGCCAGCGCCCTCGCCGAAACCGACGACAGTTGGCAAGGCCGTCTCAACGCTCTAGCGGTAACGCTGGTGTGTTTCAGCATCGCCGCGCTGTCGGTGGAACTGCTCTTCCCCTACCCCATCCTGTTTGCCGTTGCCCTGGCGCTGGCCAGTTTCGGCCTGACTATGCTTGGTGCGCTTGGCGAACGTTATGGCGCGATTGCCTCGGCGACGCTGATTCTCTCGGTGTACACGATGATCGGCGTTGATC
Source organism: Pseudomonas fluorescens (assembly GCF_900636825.1). Taxonomy (NCBI): domain Bacteria; kingdom Pseudomonadati; phylum Pseudomonadota; class Gammaproteobacteria; order Pseudomonadales; family Pseudomonadaceae; genus Pseudomonas; species Pseudomonas fluorescens. The sequence continues at coordinate 5,548,782 of NZ_LR134318.1, forward strand.
AGCGCGGCGGCGCGGTCACCGATTTCTGGCACGAGCCGATGCTGCTGGTGGCCGGTGCCGCGTGGTACGGCCTGCTTTCGGTAGTGTGGCAGGCGCTGTTTTCCAATCAGCCGGTGCAGCAAAGTCTGGCGCGGCTGTTTCGCGAATTGGGTTTTTACCTGAAGCTGAAGTCGTCGCTGTTCGAGCCGATCCGGCAGATGGACGTCGAAGCCCGGCGCCTGGAACTGGCGCAACAGAATGGTCGCGTGGTGGCGGCACTGAACAGTGCCAAGGAAATCATTCTGCATCGCGTCGGCAACGGCCGGCCCGGCTCGAAAGTCAGTCGTTACCTGAAGCTGTATTTCCTTGCGCAAGATATCCACGAACGCGCCAGCTCTTCGCACTACCCATACAACGCGCTGGCCGATGCGTTCTTCCACAGCGACGTGCTGTTCCGCTGCCAGCGCCTGCTGCGCCAGCAAGGCAAGGCGTGCCGCGCGCTGGCCGAGTCGATCCAGATGCGCCAGCCGTTCGTTTACGACGCCAGTTTCGCCGAGGCGCTGAGCGATCTCGATGCCTCACTCGAACATTTGCGCATCCAGAGCAATCCGGCATGGCGCGGCCTGCTGCGCTCGCTGCGTGCACTGGCGGCCAATCTCGGCACCCTCGACCGCTTGCTCAGCGACGCGAGCAATCCCGACGCCCTGGCCGACGCCACCGACAGCAGTCTGCTCGACCGCTCGCCGCGTAACCTCAAGGACGTATGGATTCGCCTGCGCACGCAACTGACACCCACCTCGTTACTGTTCCGTCATGCCCTGCGCCTGCCATTGGCGCTGAGCATCGGCTACGGCATGGTGCATTTGATTCACCCTTCGCAAGGCTACTGGATCATCCTCACCACGCTGTTTGTCTGCCAGCCGAACTACGGCGCTACCCGACGCAAACTCGGGCAACGGATCATCGGCACCGCCATCGGCCTGACCGTGGCCTGGGCGCTGTTCGATCTGTTCCCGAGCCCGCTGGTGCAATCGTGCTTCGCCATTGCCGCCGGGGTGGTGTTCTTTACCAACCGCACCACGCGCTACACCTTGGCGACCGCCGCAATCACCATCATGGTGCTGTTCTGCTTCAACCAGGTCGGCGATGGCTATGGGCTGTTCCTGCCACGGCTGTTCGATACCTTGCTCGGCAGCCTGATCGCTGGCCTGGCAGTGTTCCTGTTCCTGCCGGACTGGCAGGGTCGGCGTTTGAATAAAGTGCTGGCGAACACACTGACCTGCAACAGCATTTATCTGCGCCAGATCATGCAGCAGTATGCGGCCGGTAAAAGTGACGACCTCGCCTATCGCCTCGCCCGCCGCAACGCGCACAACGCCGATGCGGCGCTGTCGACCACGTTGGCCAACATGCTCATGGAGCCCGGGCATTTCCGCAAGGAAGCGGATGTCGGCTTTCGCTTTCTGGTGTTGTCGCACACTTTGCTGAGTTACCTGTCCGGGCTCGGCGCACACCGCGAAACCCAGTTGCCGGCAGAGGTGCGCGAGCACTTGATTGAAGGCGCCGGGGTGAAACTGGCGGCAAGCATCGATGAAATCGCCCAAGGCCTGGCGAGCAAGCAACCGGTCGCAATTCAGAGCGACGATGAGGAAGCACTGGCCAATGAACTGGAGCAGATGCCGGATGAAATCGATGAAGGGCAGCGACTGGTGCAGACGCAGTTGGCGTTGATCTGCCGGCAATTGGGGCCGCTGCGCACGTTGGCGGCGCATTTGATCAAGGAGGTCTAGCTACAAGCTACAAGCTAAAAGCTAAAAGCTAAAAGCTACAAGCTACAAGCTACAAGCTACAAGCCAAACGCTCCCGGCTTCCAACTTGACGCTTGCAGCTCGAAGCTTGTAGCTGCCCCCCTCACATCCCATGCCGCCTCAGCAACTTCTCATAAGTCCCGTCAGCCTTCATCGCCGCAATCGCTCGATCAAACCCGGCAATGATCTGCTCATGCTGCGGGTTCTTCAGACTGACCAGGATATGCAGGCTGTTCTCACTCAAGGACTTGGGCAGAAACTCCACCGAGTTACGCACCTTGGCTGACTCGCGCGCCAGATAATACTTGGCGACATATTCGTCTTCGAGCGTCAGCTTGACCCGATCCGCCGCGAGCATGCGCACGCCCATGGCGAAGTTATGCACAGGCACTTTCTGCATCGCGGTGTCGGCATCGAACGGTGCCGAGTAGGCATACCCGCGCACCACGGCAATCGGATAAGTGTGCAGTTGCTGCAGGTTGTCGTATTCGATCGGCGCGTCTTTACGCTTGAGGAAACGAATGCGGTTGGTCAAGTATTCGCCGGAAAACTGGCCGATCAGGGTGCGCTCGTCGTTGTACCAGGCATTGACCAGCACGTCGTAACGCCCTTCGCCAATCCCCAGCAATGCCCGCGCCCATGGCACTTGTTCGTAGCCGCTGGCATAGCCGGCGCGCGCCAGGGCAGTGCTGACAATATCGGTGGCCAGCCCACCATTGATCAGCGTGTCGTCGGCGAAGGGTGGCCAGTTATCAAACACCAGCCGCAGCTTCTGCGCTGCGGCACTCTGGCCCAGCAACAGCAGTCCGATCAACGCAACGACTTGCAGCAATCGCGGCATGCTTGAACATCCTCAGCGGGCAACTGCCCGACGTGTCTTCACGTCAAAACCCAAGGCCCCTTACCGGCAAAACCCAAGCATTGAACATTAGCTCATGCGAGCCAGTGCGCAGCGCTCTCCAGCAGATTACACAAAGTCACGGCCGTCGCGAGAATGGAATGATGGCATTTTGACCTTTATCACAGACTGTTACGCCATAAAGACATCTTGCGCAGGTGCGCTTAGTATCGGGCGACATGTTCAAGGAATCGCAAAATGACAGTCGAATGGATCTGCAAGCATCACAGCGATCTCGGTAAGGAACAGCTATACGCCCTGTTGAGACTGCGCTCGGAAGTGTTCGTGGTTGAACAGAAATGCGCTTACCCGGACCTCGACGGCCAGGATCTGGACGGTGACACCCATCACTTGATGGGTTGGGAGGACGATCAACTGGTTGCCTACCTGCGCCTGCTCGATCCGCAATCCCAGGGTGGTGATGTGGTGATCGGGCGGGTGCTGACAGCGCCCGCCGGTCGCGGCAGGGGGTTGGGTCACGAGATGATGGAACAGGCACTGAAACAAGCGCAGAAGCATTGGCCGCAGGTGCCGATCTATCTGTCGGCACAGGCGCATTTGCAGGGGTATTACGGTCGCTATGGCTTTGTCGTAGCGGGTGAGGAATATCTCGAGGATGACATTCCACATATCGGCATGCGTCGCGCTTAAGGGCCCCTTCGCTGGCAAGCCAGCTCCCGCAGGTTCATCGGTCGTTCACAACAACCGTGTTCGCTGGAGGTCCCTGTGGGAGCTGGCTTGCCAGCGATTGCGGCAGTTCAGGTTCCGCAAGGGTCAGGGGTATTCAAGCACTGCTTTTATCTGCCGCAGATTCCTCTCGATCCAGCCGCGATCAATCGCACCCCACTCGCGAATCCGATAGCGCCCCGCATGGTTGCGTGCGCCTTCCTCCTGTTCGAATTCACAGACGATATCGAGATCCGCCAACGCCGCGATCGTGTCCTGCGCTGTACGCCGCGGCATGCCAGTGACTTCGGTCAGCGCTGGCACGCTCGGCGCCAGGCCGCTGTCGATCAGGTAGGCGACGTACAAACGGCGGTAGAAGCTGCTTTTGGTTTTGCTGACGTCCATGCATAGGCTCCGTTGATCTTCATTGCATATCCCGCCACGTCAGGTACACGCGCAGATCAAACTCGATCTGGTGATACCCCGGCAGCATGTGCTCGCACAATTTATAAAACGCCTTGTTGTGATCCGACTCTTTGAAGTGCGCCAGTTCGTGCACCACGATCATCTTCAGAAAATCCGGCGCGGCGTCCTTGAACAGCGAAGCGATGCGGATTTCCTTGTTGGCCTTGAGCTTGCCGCCCTGCACTCGCGAGACAGTCGTATGCAGACCGAGGGCGCGATGGGTCAGGTCGAGGCGGTTGTCGAACAGCACCTTGTCGATCGCCGGTGCGTTGCGCATGTACTGCTGTTTGAGATCCAGCGCGTAGCCGTACAAAGCCTTGTCGCTTTGCACGTCATGCCGGCCCGGATAACGCTGAGTCAGGTACTCGCCCAGACGCTCCTCGGCGATCAATTGGCGAACCTGATCCTGCAAACGCTCGGGATAGGCCTGGAGATACTTCAACACAGTCATGGACGGCGACGCGGTTCGGAAAGAAGGTGCGCCAGTGTAGCGAATTCAACCGGCCAGCGCGCTCCAGTCGAACGGCTCGGCAAAGCTTGCAGTCTCTTCGGCGATCAACGGGTGCGCGACGAGAAAGCCTTGTACGTATTCGCAACCCTGGGCCTGCAGCCATTGGTATTGCTCGAGCGTTTCGACACCTTCGGCGATCACCAGCAAACCGTATTGCTTGCAAAGATTGATCACCGTGCTGACCAGCGAGGCATCGCGGGCAGAGTCCGGCAACCGGGCGATGAGATGGCGGTCGAGCTTCAGGGTGTCGAGCTCAAGATCGCGCAGATGCGCGAGTGAGCAAGGCCCTGAACCGAAGTCATCCAGCGCCACCCGCACGCCCAGATTGCGCAACAGGCGCAATTGCTTGCGGGTTTCATCAGGATTCTGCATCAAGGCTTCTTCGGTGACCTCGACTTCCAGTTGCTGTGGCTGCAAGGCGTGGCGCTCCATCACCTGACGCAACTCGGTGACCAGGTTCGGCATGCTGAACTGGGTATTGCTCAGACTCACGCTGAGCACCAGATCGTCGCCAAACAAGGTTTCCCAAGCTTTGCGCTGCCCGGCAGCGCGATGATAAATCCAGCTGCCGAGGCGACTGATCACCCGCGCTTCTTCGAGCAAAGGCAGGAACAGGCCGGGCGGCACGTCGCCGACACTTGGATGCTGCCAGCGCAGCAGTGCTTCGAAGCCACGAAGCTTGCCGCTGCCCACCGCCACCTGCGGCTGATAGACCAGATTGAAGTCATGGTTTTCGATGGCGCTGCGCACGCTTTCTTCCAGCATCAGCCGCGAACGGGCGCGGCCATTCATCTCGTGATCGTAGAAGCGGTATTGCTGACGACCGGCACGCTTGGCTTCGTACATGGCGATGTCGGATGCGCGCAGCAATCCATCGAGGTTCGAACCGCAGTCGGGGAAAGTGGCAATGCCGATGCTGGCACCCAGGACGATATCCAGACCTTCGATCTGCTGACAGACCGACAAGCGTTCGATGAGCTTCTCGGCAATCTTCGCCGCTTGCTCGGGAAATTCCAGATCCAGTAGCGCGGTGAATTCGTCGCCACCCATGCGCGCCAGAATGTCGAACGGCCGCAGGCACGCCTTCAATTGCTCGGAAACCCAGCGCAATACGCGGTCGCCAGCATCATGGCCCAAGGAATCGTTGACCCGTTTGAAGCCGTCCAGATCGAGATAGAGCAATACCCAACTGCTGTCACTGCGTTCGCCGCGCAGCAACAGGTTTTCCACGGTCTGGTAAAAGCCTCGGCGGTTGAGCAGCCCGGTCAATGGATCGGTGACGGCTTGAAATTCCAGTTGCTGATGCAAGTGGCGTACGACCGACATGTCCAGCACGGTGACCACCATCGCGTGCTGTTCGCTCGGTAATGTCGCGCAGGACAACGCCACCGGCACTTGCTGACCGGGCGCCGTGCGCAGCAGCGCATCGTGCAGGCGCAAGGTCTCGCCACGCTTGTAGCAGGCGTAAAAATCGGAATCGGCCCATACGGGAATGTGCGGTTTTTGCAGATAGTCGAGAAACTCCCGCCCCTCCAACTCCTTTACCGGCGCATTCAGCAATCGCGAAATCGCCGGGTTGGCGAAACGGATCACCCCATCCTCACTCAGCACCAGAATGCCTTCGGCGGCGTTATCCAGCACGGAGGCATTGAATGCTCGCGCCACCTCCAGATCATGGCTCAAGCGCTGCAATGCCCGACGATTGCGCTGGTGCTCGAGCAATGCCTGCACTTTGGGCTTGAGGATTTGCGGATCAAACGGTTTGAACAGGTAATCCACCGCGCCACTGGCGTAGCCCTTGATCACGGCGTCCTGGGACTGCTCGTTGGCGGTCAGGAAAATAATCGGTGTCAAACGCGTGCGCTGGCTGCCGCGCATCAGCCGGGCTACTTCAAAACCATCCATGCCGGGCATTTGCACATCCAGCAGAACCAGATCCACATCGTGTTCGAGTAACAGATTGAGCGCCTCGAAACCGGAGGCGGCGGTGATGACGTGCCAGTCCTGACGCTGCAGTAACGCGCGCATGCTGATCAGGTTCTCAGGGTAATCATCAACGATCAAAAGGACAGAGCTGCCTTCACCTGGCTGGGGTTGCGCGCATTCCATGCTGCTTCTCTTCTCGGGACCGGTTGCCGGCAAAAACCATAGACGTACTGAAGCTCACTCTAGTCGCGGATGGGCGAAAGCAGAAGCAGCCGGCCTGCCATCATTTAGCCAATGTTCCGTTCAGCCGACTAACGGTCACCCCTGACGTCCCCTGAAATTGGCACAGATGGCATTTCGACAGGATGTTGACGTCAATCATCTGCCAGACGGGCATTAACAAAAATCCCCTCTACGCTTATAAAGAGCGCCCGAAAAGGCGCGGGCTAGAGCTTCTGGTACCCGCGTACAGAATGAATTGAGTGGAAAAACCGACATGATCGATCTCGCTACCTGGAACCTCAGCGTTCCCGTCGGCAGCCCGCCATACACCGTCGAAACCGAGAAACTGGTGAACGGCTTCAAGGATCAATACTTCCATTCCGACACTGGTACGCTGTTCTTCTGGTCACCGGTGACCGGGTCAAAAACCGAAAACGCGATCTATCCGCGCACTGAATTACGCGAGACTTACAGCAACGGCACCCTGCGCAACTGGTATTACCCGGATGCCGACAACTTGCTGCGCGCCACGCTGACGGTGAACAAAGTGCCCAGCTCCGGCAAGATCGTGATCGGGCAAATTCATGCGTATGAAAGCCAACGACCGATGGTCAAACTCGAATATCAATACAAGACCAAAACCGAAACCGGCAACCTCGTGATCAAAGTGCGCATGCACCCCGACGATGCCGAAAGCCGCGTGATCACCCTCGCTACCGGAGTAAAGCTGGATCGCGAATTCAACTACCTCATCCACCTCAGCCCCGGCGGTGCGCTGGGCGTGAGTGCGGCGGGCTATCAGTGGGATTCAAAGATCAGCGCAACCTGGCGCGACAAGCCGTTGTACTTCAAGGCCGGGGTTTATGTGCAGGACAATACCGGGTACACCAGTGAGGGTGGGCAGGTGACGTTTACCAAGCTGGATATTGATCACGAGAAATAACTGACTGGCACTCACGACGCGCACCCACAAAAAAACCCGCCTCTCGGCGGGTTTCTTTTAAATCAGCTTAACGCTCAGGCTCAGTTGACCTTGGCGTTCAACTCACCCTTCAGATAACGCTGGTACATCGCTTCCAGCGAGATCGGTTTGATCTTCGAAGCATTACCAGCGGTACCGAACGCTTCATAGCGAGCGATACACACATCGCGCATTGCGGTGACGGTCGCGCCGAAGAATTTACGTGGATCGAATTCGCTCGGGTTGGTGGCCATCAGGCGACGCATGGCGCCGGTGGATGCCAGGCGCAGGTCGGTGTCGATGTTGACCTTGCGCACGCCGTGCTTGATGCCTTCGACGATTTCTTCAACCGGTACGCCGTAGGTTTCTTTGATGTCGCCGCCGTACTGGTTGATGATCGCCAGCCACTCTTGAGGCACCGAAGACGAACCGTGCATCACCAGGTGAGTGTTCGGGATGCGCTTGTGGATTTCCTTGATGCGGTCGATCGCCAGCACGTCGCCGGTAGGCGGCTTGGTGAACTTGTAGGCGCCGTGGCTGGTGCCGATGGCGATGGCCAGGGCATCAACTTGAGTGCGCTTGACGAAGTCGGCGGCTTCTTCCGGGTCGGTCAGCATTTGGCTGTGATCCAGAACGCCTTCGGCGCCAATCCCGTCTTCTTCACCGGCCATGCCGGTTTCCAGCGAACCCAGGCAGCCCAGCTCGCCTTCAACCGAAACGCCGCAGGCGTGAGCCATGGCGACGGTTTGTTGGGTAACGCGAACGTTGTAGTCGTAGTCGGTCGGGGTCTTGCCGTCTTCGCCAAGGGAACCGTCCATCATCACCGAGCTGAAGCCCAGTTGGATCGAGCGCTGGCAGACGTCAGGGCTGGTGCCGTGGTCCTGGTGCATGCACACCGGGATGTGCGGGAATTCTTCGATCGCCGCCAGGATCAGGTGACGCAGGAATGGCGCGCCAGCGTATTTGCGAGCGCCGGCCGAAGCCTGGACGATCACCGGGGAGTCAGTCTTGTCAGCGGCTTCCATGATGGCGCGCATCTGCTCAAGGTTGTTGACGTTGAAAGCTGGAACGCCGTAGCCGAACTCGGCTGCGTGGTCCAGCATCTGGCGCATGCTGATAAGTGCCATTGTGTGTGTCTCTCCCGGTTGAGGGTCGTTAATCGTGCCAGCCTGCCGGAGCGGCGGCGGCTATTCAAGTGCTTGCAGATCGGGGGTTGACGCCCGGCCTGGTGATTCGATAAAGCAAAATCCTGAGAGCTACACAGAACCCCTGTGGGAGCGAGCCTGCTCGCGAAAGCAATTTTGCAGTCGCTGATGCAGTGCCTGTCAGACCGCTTTCGCGAGCAGGCTCGCTCCCACATTAGAACTGTGGTGTGTCAATTACTGCGCTTTGCAGCCACGGCCAATCAGGTCATTGGTGGCGACCCAGTACACCAGGCCTTCGTCACCCTTGAGGTGAAACGCCAGCATGCCGTCGCTGTACAGCGTGCCCGAGGCGCCCGGCTCTTCTTTCAGGCGATAGACCTGATCACCGCCACCCAGTCGAACGTCGACTTCCTTCTGGCCGGCATCGGCGTAACGCCACAGCACTTTGGCCTGGCTGTCGCAGGTCCAGGTGGTCCAGTTATCTGCCGGGGCAGACGACTGAAACAGGTTCAACTGCGCGCAACCGCTTAACAATGCCAACGCCGCAATGGCGATCAAGCCTTTCATCCGTGTTCCTCGGCTGACAGCATGCGCCGCCAGCCCTGAGTTAAAGAGTCAGACCCGTCAAGGACAACCATGTTCCTTGGCCGGGGTTTGCGTCTCGTACTTTTCCAGACCGTCCGGCCCGGAACGCTTGTTCAGCACCGGGTTGGTTTCGGCCTGCCAGTCGGCCTGATAACAGCCCTTCTGCGACTCGCTCGGCGCCGGCGTGGCTTCGGCCTTCGGGTTACTCCCGCAGGCCACCAGCGTACCGGTCAGCAACAACAGTGCTAACGACTTGACCATGTGAACACTCCTTTGCCTGGCCAAACGGGCGGCCTCAGGCCTTGGCCCGGCTTTCCAGGACTTCAACGGCCGGCAGCACTTTGCCCTCGACGAATTCGAGGAATGCGCCACCACCGGTGGAAATGTAGGAGATCTGCTCAGCCACGCCATATTTATCGATCGCGGCCAGAGTATCGCCCCCGCCAGCAATGGAGAATGCCGAGCTTTCCGCGATGGCCTGAGCCAGCACTTTGGTGCCGTTGCCGAACTGATCGAACTCGAATACGCCGACCGGGCCGTTCCACAGAATGGTTTTCGACGATTTCAGCAGTTCGGCGAAGTTGGCTGCGGTCTGCGGGCCAATGTCGAGGATCATGTCGTCAGCAGCCACGTCAGCGATCAGCTTGACGGTCGCTTCAGCGCTCTCAGCGAATTCCTTGGCGACCACGACGTCAACCGGCAACGGCACGCTGACTTTCGCGGCAATTTCACGCGCAGTGTCGAGCAGGTCCGGTTCGTACAGCGACTTGCCGACCGGGTGACCAGCCGCCGCTAGGAAGGTGTTGGCGATGCCGCCGCCGACGATCAGTTGATCGCAGATCTGGCTCAGGCTGTTCAGCACGTCGAGTTTGGTCGACACCTTGGAGCCGGCCACGATGGCGGCCATCGGTTGAGCAGGCGCGCCGAGGGCTTTGCCCAGTGCGTCCAGTTCAGCGGCCAGCAGAGGGCCAGCAGCCGCGACTTTGGCGAACTTGGCCACGCCGTGGGTCGAACCTTCGGCGCGGTGAGCGGTGCCGAAAGCGTCCATCACGAACACGTCGCACAGCGCGGCGTATTGCTGGGCCAGTTCGTCAGCGTTCTTTTTCTCGCCCTTGTTGAAGCGCACGTTTTCGAACAGCACGATGTCGCCGGCCTTGACCTCGACGCCGCCGAGGTAATCAGCCACCAGTGGCACTTCGCGACCCAAGGCTTTGCTCAGGTAGTCAGCGACAGGCTTGAGGCTGTTCTCGGCAGAGAACTCGCCTTCGGTCGGACGGCCAAGGTGCGAGCAGACCATCACGGCCGCGCCTTTTTCCAGGGCCAGCTTGATGGTCGGCAGCGAAGCCAGGATACGCGCGTCGCTGGTGACAACACCGTCCTTGACTGGGACGTTGAGGTCTTCGCGGATCAATACGCGCTTACCTTGCAGATCGAGGTCGGACATCTTCAACACGGTCATGGGTCGCACTTCCTACGGTTTTTTTGAAGTTGCTGTTTGCAGATAGTGATCTGCAACGTCCAGCATTCGGTTGGCAAAACCCCATTCGTTGTCGAACCAGGCCAGGATGTTCACCAGTTTGGGGCCGGAAACACGGGTCTGACTGGCATCGACGATGGCCGAATGTGGGTCATGGTTGAAATCACAACTGGCGTGCGGCAGTTCGGTATAGGCCAACAAACCTTTGAGCGGGCCGCTGGTGGCGGCTTCGCGAAGGATCCGGTTGACTTCGTTGGCGTCGGTCGCGGTAGCGGTCTGCATGGTGATATCGAGGCAGGACACATTGACTGTCGGCACGCGCACGGCTTTGGCCTGAATTCGCCCGGCAAGTTCCGGCAGCAGACGCTCGATACCGCGCGCCAGACCAGTGGACACCGGGATTACCGACTGGAACGCCGAACGGGTGCGGCGCAAGTCTTCGTGGTGATAGGCGTCGATCACCGGCTGATCGTTCATCGCCGAGTGAATCGTGGTGATCGACACGTAATCCAGCCCGATCGCCTGATCAAGCAGACGCAACAGCGGCACGCCGCAGTTGGTGGTGCACGAGGCATTGGACACCAGCAACTCGTCGCCAGTCAGGCAGTCCTGATTGACGCCGTAGACGATGGTGGCGTCGACATCCGCCTCGCTGGCCATCGGCTGCGAGAACAACACCCGCGGCGCGCCAGCATCGAGAAAGCGCTGACCGTCTTCGCGGGTGTTGTAAGCACCGGAACATTCGAGCACCAGATCGACGCCCAGCGACGCCCAATCGATGCCTTCGGGGGTGGCACTGCGCAGAACCTTCACGCAGTCGCCATTGATATGCAGACAATCGCCTTCTACCCGCACTTCGCCGGGAAAACGGCCGTGGGTGGAGTCGAAGCGTGTCAGGTATTCGATGCTGGCCATGTCGGCTAGGTCGTTGATCGCGACAATTTCAAACCCGGCCTTCTCGCCTCGCTCAAACAGCGCACGCAAAACGCAACGACCAATGCGGCCGTAGCCGTTGAGTGCAACTTTGTAAGGACGCGGTTGAGGCATGGGGTTCTCGATAGTATTCACTTACACACAACCCCCCTGTAGGAGCTGCCGAAGGCTGCGATCTTTTGATCCTGTTTTTTCAAGATCAAGATCAAAAGATCGCAGCCTTCCGCAGCTCCTACAGGGGAACGCGGTGGCCGGGGCCACCGCATTCATGCTGCTTAGTCTTCCAGCAACTCTTCAGCCTGACCCAGAATGTTCTCCAGGGTGAAGCCGAACTCTTCGAACAGTGCCGAAGCCGGGGCCGATTCGCCATAGGTAGTCATGCCGATCACGCGACCTTCCAGACCCACGTACTTGAACCAGAAATCGGCGTGGGCCGCTTCGATCGCGATACGTGCGCTGACTTGCAACGGCAGCACCGCTTGCTTGTAGCCGGCATCCTGAGCGTCGAACACGCTGGTGCATGGCATCGAAACCACGCGGACCTTGCGGCCCTGCTCGGTCAGTTTGTCATAGGCCTGAACGGCCAGACCGACTTCCGAACCGGTCGCGATCAGGATCAGCTCAGGCTCGCCCGCGCAGTCCTTCAGGACATAACCGCCGCGGCTGATGTCGGCGATCTGCCCGGCATCGCGTTCCTGGTGCTGCAGGTTCTGACGCGAGAAAATCAGCGCCGATGGCCCGTCCTTGCGCTCCAGAGCGTTTTTCCAGGCCACCGCCGATTCAACGGCATCGGCTGGACGCCAGGTGTCGAGGTTCGGTGTAGTGCGCAGGCTGGTCAGTTGCTCGATCGGCTGGTGCGTCGGGCCGTCTTCGCCCAGACCGATGGAGTCGTGGGTGTAAACGTGGATGACCTGCTTTTTCATCAGCGCCGACATGCGTACAGCGTTGCGCGCGTATTCCATGAACATCAGGAAGGTCGCGCCGTACGGCACCAGACCGCCGTGCAGGGTCACGCCGTTCATGATCGCGGTCATGCCGAATTCGCGCACGCCGTAATACATGTAGTTGCCGCTGGCGTCTTCAGCGTTGACGCCTTTGCAACCTTTCCACAGGGTCAGGTTGGAACCGGCCAGGTCAGCGGAACCGCCGAGCAGCTCCGGCAGCAGCGGGCCAAATGCGTTGAGGGTGTTCTGGCTGGCTTTGCGGCTGGCGATGGTTTCGCCTTTGGCCGCGACTTCGGCGATGTAAGCCGAGGCTTTTTCGGAGAAGTCGGCCGGCAATTCGCCGCTCAGACGACGGACCAGCTCGTTGGCTTCGGTCGGGAACGCGGCGGAGTAAGCAGCAAAACGCTGATCCCACTCGGCTTCGGCAGCGCGACCTTTTTCCTTGGCATCCCACTCGGCGTAGATGTCGGCCGGGATTTCAAACGGGCCATAATTCCAGTTCAGTGCCTGACGGGTCAGGGCGATTTCCGCGTCACCCAGCGGGGCGCCGTGGCAGTCTTCCTTGCCCTGCTTGTTCGGCGAGCCGAAACCGATGGTGGTCTTGCAGCAGATCAGGGTTGGCTGGGCGCTTTTGCGCGCGGTGTCGATGGCAGTCTTGATTTCTTCCGGGTCGTGACCATCAACGTTGCGGATGACCTGCCAGTTGTAGGCTTCGAAACGCTTCGGGGTGTCATCGGTGAACCAGCCTTCGACTTCGCCGTCGATGGAGATACCGTTGTCATCGTAGAAGGCAATCAGCTTGCCCAGACCCAAGGTGCCGGCCAGCGACGCGACTTCGTGGGAAATGCCTTCCATCATGCAGCCATCACCCAGGAACACATAGGTGTGGTGATCGACAATGTCGTGGCCAGGACGGTTGAACTGCGCGCCCAGCACTTTTTCCGCCAGGGCGAAGCCCACAGCGTTGGCCAGGCCCTGCCCGAGCGGGCCGGTGGTGGTTTCAACGCCCGGGGTGTAACCGAATTCCGGGTGGCCGGGCGTGCGGCTGTGCAGCTGACGGAACTGCTTGAGGTCGTCGATCGACAGGTCGTAACCGGTCAGGTGCAGCAGCGAATAGATCAACATCGAGCCGTGGCCGTTGGACAGCACAAAGCGGTCACGGTCGGCGAACGAAGGATTGCTCGGGTTGTGCTTGAGGTAGTCGCGCCACAGCACTTCGGCGATATCTGCCATACCCATAGGGGCACCGGGATGACCGCTGTTGGCTTTTTGCACGGCATCCATGCTGAGGGCACGAATGGCGTTGGCACGCTCACGACGGCTAGGCATCGCTGATCTCCTGGGTTCTGGTAAGTCGAAACGGAAAAAAGGAGGGCATTTTCCCTCACCGGAGCGCCTCGGGGCAATGACAGATAGTCATACGGAGGCGTTTTTCCAACGGATTGCAGCGCTTTGGGAAGGTGAAACCTTTCCGCTACTGGTTTGTAGAGTTGAATGATTCGCGAGAAGTGCCATTTATCGAGCAATATCAAAACTTTTTGATATTGCCCTTGCGGCGCCCTGCCCCCATCAATAGACTGCCAGCCCTATGAACTTACGCGTGCCTTCCATTCGCCATGACGATTGCGACGAGCTGGCGGCCCTGTGCAAGGCCGGCGGCGATCCGCTGCGGCTGAACGTACTGCGCGCGCTGGCCAACGACTCGTTTGGCGTACTGGAACTGGCGCAGATTTTCGGCATCGGCCAGTCGGGCATGAGTCATCACCTCAAGGTGTTGGCGCAAGCCGATCTGGTGGCGACCCGTCGCGAAGGCAACGCGATTTTTTATCGCCGCGCCCTGCCCCACACCGAGTTGCTCGGCGGAAAACTACACGCGGCATTGTTAGAAGAAGTCGATAACCTCGACCTGCCTGCCGATGTGCAGGCGCGGATTGAACAGGTTCACGGCCAACGTGCCGCGGCCAGCCAGGACTTTTTCGCAAGGGTTGCGGAGAAATTTCGCGCTCAGCAGGATTTGATTGCCGGGCTGCCGCAGTACCGCGACAGCGTGCTGGCCCTGCTCGACAAGTTGAACTTCAATGATGCTGCCACGGCCATTGAAGTCGGCCCCGGCGACGGCGCTTTTCTGCCGGAACTGGCGCGCCGCTTCAGTAATGTAACCGCGCTGGACAACAGCCCGGCGATGCTCGAACTGGCGCGTCAGGTGTGTGAACGTGAACAGCTGGCTAACGTCAGCCTGCAATTGGCCGATGCATTGAACGGCAGCAGCCTTCAGGCCGACTGCGTAGTGTTGAACATGGTGTTGCATCATTTCGCCGCGCCGGCCGATGCGCTCAAGCACATGGCCGACCTGCTGCAACCGGGCGGTAGCCTGCTCGTGACAGAGTTATGTAGCCACAACCAGAGTTGGGCCAGGGAGGCCTGCGGTGATCTCTGGTTGGGGTTTGAACAGGACGATCTGGCCCGTTGGGCCACCGCTGCGGGACTCGTTCCCGGGGAAAGCCTCTATGTGGGCTTACGTAATGGTTTCCAGATCCAGGTTCGCCACTTTCAGCGACCGGCTGGCGACACTCACCATCGGTAAATTCAGGAAAAAATCGAGATGAGCGAATACTCCCTCTTCACCTCCGAGTCCGTGTCTGAAGGACATCCGGACAAAATCGCCGACCAGATTTCCGATGCGGTGCTGGACGCCATTATCGCCCAGGACAAGCACGCACGCGTTGCCGTGGAAACTCTGGTCAAGACCGGCGTGGCAATCGTTGCCGGTGAAGTGACCACCAGCGCCTGGGTCGATCTGGAGCAGATCGTTCGTGACGTGATTTGCGACATCGGTTACACCAGTTCCGAAGTCGGCTTCGACGGCGCAACTTGCGGCGTGATGAACATCATCGGCAAGCAATCCCCCGACATCAACCAAGGCGTTGACCGTGCCAAGCCTGAAGATCAGGGCGCCGGCGACCAGGGCCTGATGTTCGGCTACGCCAGCAACGAAACCGACGTTCTGATGCCAGCCCCGATCACCTTCTCGCACCAGTTGGTGCAGCGCCAGGCCGAAGCCCGTAAATCCGGTCTGCTGCCTTGGCTGCGTCCGGACGCCAAGTCGCAAGTGACTTGCCGTTACGAAGGCGGCAAGGTTGTCGGTATCGACGCCGTGGTTCTGTCGACCCAGCACAACCCTGAAGTGTCGTACAAAGATCTGCGCGAAGGCGTGATGGAGCTGATCGTCAAGCACGTGCTGCCTGCCGAACTGCTGAGCAAGGACACCCAGTTCCACATCAACCCGACTGGCCAGTTCATCATTGGCGGCCCGGTCGGTGACTGCGGCCTGACCGGTCGCAAGATCATCGTCGACAGCTACGGCGGTATGGCCCGTCACGGCGGCGGCGCGTTCTCCGGCAAGGATCCATCGAAGGTTGACCGTTCGGCTGCGTACGCTGGCCGTTACGTTGCCAAAAACATCGTTGCTGCCGGCCTGGCCGAGCGTTGCGAGATTCAGGTTTCCTACGCCATTGGCGTTGCACAGCCTACCTCGATTTCGCTGAACACCTTCGGCACTGGCAAGATCAGCGATGACAAGATCATCAAACTGGTGCGTGAAGTGTTCGACCTGCGTCCTTACGCGATCACCACCATGCTTGATCTGCTGCACCCGATGTACCAGGAAACCGCAGCCTACGGCCACTTCGGCCGCGCGCCAGAAACCAAGACCGTCGGCGAAGACACCTTCACCACGTTCACCTGGGAAAAAACCGACCGCGCCGACGCTCTGCGTTCTGCTGCCGGCCTGTAATTCTCTGGCTGCATAAAAAGCCCCGCACGGTTCGCGCCGTGCGGGGCTTTTTTTATCGGGTGAAGATCAAAAGATCGTCCGTAACGAAACACCCGGCAAAACACCCGCCTTACCCTTGCTCAATATCCTGACTAGCCTTCGAGTACCTTCCCTGAGCAAGGATGCTCACGATGCGCTCGCTGCTTGTATTGCTGCTTATTTTCATCGCTATGCCTGCGTTCGCCGACTGTCCGGCCTGGACCACCGTCGAAGCACAGAAAGAAATCACCTCGCTGCAAAACCAGATCAACCGATGGGACGATGCCTATCATCGCGAAGGTCGTTCACTGGTTGCCGATGAACTCTACGACCAATCGCTCCAGCGCTTGAATGAATGGCGTGAGTGCTTCCCCGGTGACCCGACAACCGAGCCGCTGCGCACGGCCTCAGGCCCCGTTGCGCACCCCGTCGCCCATACGGGTCTGGGTAAACTGCATGAAGCCGAGGCCGTCGAAGCGTGGCTGCGCGATCGCAAGGATGTCTGGGTTCAGCCCAAAGTCGATGGCGTAGCGGTGACCCTGATCTATCGCGACGGAATTCTGCAGCAGGCAATCAGCCGGGGTGATGGCATCAGCGGGCAGGACTGGACGTCATCGGCGCGAAAGATTGCCGCCATTCCTCAGCGTCTGGCGCAGCCGGCTGATCTACTGGTGCAAGGTGAACTCTATTGGCGCCTGGATGAGCACGTGCAGGCCAGATCCGGCAGCGTCAATGCCCGCGCCACCGTGGCTGGCCTAATGGGACGCGCGGAGCTCGACGCCGATCAGGCCAACGGGATCGGTCTGTTTGTCTGGGACTGGCCGCAAGGGCCTGCGGGCTTTTCCGAACGATTATCCGGATTGGCGGCCCTCGGCTTTGCGCCCACCAAACCGTACAGCCATCCCGTGGCGGACTTTGCAGAGGCACAGAAATGGCGCGATCACTGGTATCGCACTGCCCTGCCTTTCGCCAGCGATGGCGTGGTGTTGCGCCAGAATCAGCGCCCACCCGCCGAACGTTGGCAAGCCCGCGCGCCTTACTGGGCGGTTGCCTGGAAGTATCCGTTCGCCAAAGCGCTGGCAGAAGTACGCAAGGTCAATTTCAAGATCGGACGCACCGGACGCATCACCCCGGTGCTCGAACTCAAACCCGTCATGCTCGATGACCGGGTGATCAAGCGGGTCAGCGCCACCTCGTTGAAGCGCTGGCAGGCGCTGGATGCCCGTCCGGGCGATCACGTCGCCATCAGCCTCGCCGGCCTGACGATTCCGCGGCTCGACAGCGTCGTGTTGCGCGCCAGCGCGCGAGCCGACATTCGGGTTCCCGACGCGGCAGATTTCCACGCTTTGAGTTGCTGGCAACCGACCCTTGGCTGCGAAAGCCAGTTCCTCGCCCGCATGACCTGGCTCAGCGGTAAACAGGGTTTGGCCATGCGCAATGTCGGCCATGGCACCTGGGAGAAACTTCTCGAAACACGCCGCCTGAGCAACCTCCTGGATTGGTTGACCCTCGACGCGTCAGAGCTTGCTAACATTGACGGCTTTGGCGAACGCAGCAGCGCGCGCCTGGTTACCAGTTTTCAAAGTGCCCGCGAGCGGCCCTTCGCGCAATGGCTCAAGGCCTTGGGCCTGCCACCGACGGGTCAGGCACAACTGGCAGATTCCTGGCAGGCGCTGGCACAACGCGACACCGAACAATGGCAGGCAGAGCCGGGTATCGGCCCCGGTCGCGCGGCGCAATTGAGCGCCTTCTTTCGCGACCCGCAAGTGGTAGCCTTGAGCGATACCTTGCGTGCGGCCGGAATCAACGGTTTCTGAACACGCAATCCCGGCGCGCCGGGAACCCAACTACCACCGAGGCGCTCCAACAGCGCAGTGCCGCCCCGACCTAATCGCCTTTGCACATGGAGCTTTTATGAAATTTCTCGCACCGCTGGCCCTGTTCACTCTCTGCGGCATCATGGCCGCCCCGGTAATGGCCGAAGAAGAAGGCCCGGGCCTCGCCGGTTGCGCTGCCAAGAAGCAGGGCATCATCAATCAGATCGAACAGGCCAAGTCGCGCGGCAACATGGAACAGCAGTCAGGCCTCGAAACCGCACTGCGCGAAGTGAACGAACACTGCACCGACGCCGGCCTGAAAAAAGAGCGCGAAAACAAAGTGCTCGAAGCCAAGCATGAAGTCAGCCAGCGTCAGGCCGATCTCGACAAAGCCATGAAAAAAGGTGATCCGGAGAAGATCAACAAGCGTAAGGAGAAACTGGCCGAGTCGCGCAAGGAGCTGCAGGACGCACTGGACGAAATCGATAAATAAGGGTCAGTTTCGCGGCGAATTGCAAACCGCTATCGCGAGCAGGCTCGATCCCACATTGGATTTCATATCCCCTGTGGGAGCGAGCCTGCTCGCGAAGAGGCCAGCACAGGCAACAGCGCTTAATGATCACGAAATTGTTTATGGCAAGCACTGCAGGCGTCTTCAACCTTCTGCATCGCTGGCCCAAGATTGCTCAGCTTGTAAGGCTGAACCTGGCTGGCGCTTACCAAGTCACCGGTGGCCGCTTCGAGGCTGCGGGCCATGTCCTGAAACTGCGCCTGCTTCTGCCAGACCTCGTCTTTGGCGCTGGTGTGATCTTCTTCGCGCACCTGCGCAAAATGCTTCCACGGTTCATGGGACAACGCATCAAGCTTGACCGCGCCCTCAGCGAATTTCGCGCCGTCGAACGGGATGCGACCACGCAACATGCCACCCAGGTCTTCGCCGGTTTTGAGCATTTGCTTGAAGATCGCCTTTCGTTGTCCCAGCGGAGAATTCGGATCGACACCGCCACAGGCGGACAAGGTCAGGCAGGCCAGCAATACAACAGTAATTCTTTTAAGAGTCATGGTGGCTTCAGGTCACGGAATTCGGCGGCCAGTATCCTCGCGCCGTCGACAAACACCAATAGCCCTATTAAAAACGAGGGTTGTCCGAGCGCATGGAGCGCTTGGACAATCGACACAGGAATGACTCCATGAACAGCCGCTCCAAGGCCTGGCATTACCCGTTGATCGCAACCCTGCCGCTGCTGGCAATCCTCGCCGGCTGCACCGGTGGAGATAACGCCAAGCCGAAAACCCACGCCCTGGCGACTTATTCCAGCGCAACCTGGGATGCATTGCCGGCGGTGTCCGACAGCGATCTGGTGGCCGGCTTTGGTTCATGGCGCAGCGCCTGCACACGCCTCAAAGCTGATGCCGTCTGGGGCACAACCTGCGCGGCGGCAGCCAATGTGCCGCAGAATGCCAACGACATCCGCGCGTTCCTCAAGCAGAATCTCGATGTCTACGGTTTGCGCGCAGAAAACGACAATCCCAACGGTCTGATCACCGGCTACTACGAACCGGTCTACCCCGGCAGCCTGACGCCCACCGAAACGGCGAACGTGCCGGTGTACGGCGTTCCCGAAGACATGATCATCGTCTCCCTCGACAGTATTTATCCCGAACTCAAAGGCAAGCGCTTGCGCGGCCGTCTCGAAGGCCGGGTACTCAAACCTTACGACGATGCGGCGACCATCGAATCCCAAGGCGTTAAGGCACCCGTGGTGGCCTACCTGACAGATCCGATGAACCTGCAATTTCTTCAGATCCAGGGCTCCGGACGTATTCAGACCCAGGATGGCAAACAGCTGCGCATCGCCTACGCCGATCAGAACGGCCATCCCTATCGGCCGATCGGCCGCTGGCTGGTCGAACAAGGCGAGCTGAAGAAAGAAGAAGTGACCATGAGCGCGATCAGCAACTGGGCCAAGGCAAATCCAGCGCGTATCCCGGAACTGCTCGCCAGCAACCCGAGCTATGTATTTTTCACCCGTAACCCGGACAGCAATGAAGGTCCGCGCGGTTCGCTGAACGTGCCGCTGACTGCCGGTTACAGCGCGGCAGTGGATCGCAAAGTGATTCCGCTGGGCAGCCTGTTATGGCTGTCGACCACACGCCCGGACGGCACACCATTGGTGCGCCCGGTTGCAGCACAAGACACCGGCGGCGCGATTGCTGGCGAGGTGCGTGCGGATCTGTTCTGGGGCACCGGTGATGCGGCGGGCCAATTGGCCGGGGACATGAAACAGCAGGGGCAGATCTGGATGCTCTGGCCCAAGGGCGCGGCGCTGCCGCAAGTGCCGCAGGTGGCTGACAAATCTTAAAAGCAAAAGATCGCAGCCTGCGGCGGGTCCTACAGGAGTACGCATTCCCCAGTAGGACCTGCCGCAGGCTGCGATCTTTGATCCTGGTTTACATGGACACAAAGAAGAACGAAGCAATCAGCCCCATGCCCACAAACCACACCACCGAGCGCAGTGCTGCCCAGTCGGCCAGGTAGCAAATGATATAGAGCAGGCGACTGGTGATGAACAGCACCGCCAGTACGTTGACCGTCACCAGTTCCGCCGTACCCACCAGATGTGCGACGAGCACTGCCGCAGCGAACGCCGGTGTCACCTCAAAACTGTTGAGTTGCGCTGCATGGGCGCGTCGAGCGACGCCATCGACGCTGTCGAGAAAATCCCGCGGATCGTAGTTATCCTTCAGCCGGAAACCACCGGTTGCCTTCGCCACGATCGTGCACACGTACGGCAGAAAGATCGCGATCAACACACACCATAGAGCCACTGTCATAACGCCGTCCTTTTTCGAATTTGGATTTACGGGCTGTCAGAACTTCATGACCAGCATGCCGATCAGCACCAACCCACAGGCTAAGAGCCGTGGCCGGCCGAAAGGTTCTTTCAGGTAACGCATACCGAACAACACCACCAGAATCACACTGATCTCACGCAACGCCGCCGCCTCGGCAATCGAGCCCAACTGCATCGCCCACAGCACCAGAGCGTAGCTGAACAATACGCAGAACCCGACCGCCAGTCCGAGCTTCCATTGCTCACGCCAGAACTGCATGAACGCCGGCCGCCGCGCGACACAGGCCAACAGCGGAAACGGCCAGGCGCTGAGCAGCGTGACCCAGACCAGATAATCCAGCGGGTGCGACCAGCGCCGCAACGCCTGGCCGTCGATGTAGGTATAACAGCCGATGCACAAGCCGATCAGCGCCACCACCGGCAGCATCGACCACGGCAAATGTTTTCCGCCACCGCCCTGCCACAGCAGGCAAACCATGCCGAACGGTATCAGCAGGATGCCGAAGATTTGCTGAGCGGTCAGGACTTCACCGGCAAAGATCAGCGTCAGCGCCAGCACCACCAGGGGTGACAACCCGCGCATCAAGGGGTAGACCAGGCCAAGGTCGCCTACGCGATAAGCCTGAATCAGCAAATAGCGATAAAGCAGCTCGAACGCAGCGGACGCCAGAATCCACGGCCAGATGTCCATCGGTGGCAGATTCACGAAGGGCAACGCCACAGCGACAAACAGCAACGCCACGGTGTCCATGCAGGCGACCACCAACAGTCGCTCGGCACTGAATTTGATCAAGGTATTCCACGCCGCATGCAACAGCGCCGCCACCAACACCAGAGCTGTCGCCAGCACGTCCCACCCCTTATTCAATCAGCCCCGGTAGGAGCTGCCGAAGGCTGCGATCTTTCGTTTTTGGTTTTTTTACAAACACGTCAAAAGATCGCAGCCTGCAGCAGCTCCTACAGTGAGTGGCCAATTAGTCAGATTATTGATTCGCGATGTGTCAGCAGCTGTTTATACTGCAACCCACCACGCCGTACTCAGCTGCACACCAAAAAATTCCAATAAAGGCTGCCCGTTCCGCTTTCTTTACGAAGCGGTCGCTGGCACGCGTATGCCTGATCAAAGCGTCAAGACTACTAACAGAGACCTTGCGCATGCCACTCGCCTTGCTTGCCCTCGCTGTTGCCGCATTCGGCATCGGCACCACCGAATTTGTCATCATGGGCCTGCTGCCCGACGTCGCCCGCGACCTCGCCGTAAGCATCCCGCACGCCGGGCTTCTGATTACCGGCTATGCGCTGGGGGTCGTCTTCGGCGCGCCGATCCTGGCGATCGGCACCGCAAACATGCCGCGCAAAGCGACGCTGCTGGGTATGACCCTGATGTTCATCCTCGGCAACATTCTCTGCGCCCTCGCGCCGAACTACGCGACGCTGATGGCCGCAAGGGTGGTCACCGCGTTGTGCCATGGTGCGTTCTTCGGCATCGGCTCGGTTGTCGCGGCCGGGCTGGTGGCACCGAACAAACGCGCGCAGGCGATTGCCATGATGTTCACCGGCCTGACGTTGGCCAACGTGCTCGGCGTGCCGTTGGGCACTGCGCTGGGGCAATACGCCGGTTGGCGCTCGACGTTCTGGGCAGTCTCGGTCATCGGTGTGATCGCTGCACTGGCGCAATGGTTGTGGTTGCCAAAACATATCCCGATGGACAAGGCCAACCTCGCCAGCGAATTCAAAGTGTTGGGCAAGGTCAATGTGCTGTTGGCGCTGGGCATGAGTGTGTTGGCATCCACCAGCCTGTTCAGTGTGTTCACCTACATCGCGCCGATCCTGCAGGACATCACTGGCGTCAGCCCGCATGGCGTGACAGTGATGCTGCTGTTGTTCGGCGTCGGTTTGACGGCGGGCAGCATGCTCGGCGGACGTCTGGCCGACAGCCGCTTGCTGCCGTCACTGGTCGGCGTAGCGTTGGCGGTAGTGGTCATCCTCGCAGCGTTCAGCCAGACCAGCCGCTCGGTCGTTCCGGCCGCGATCACGCTGGTGTTGTGGGGAATTTTCGCTTTTGCGCTGTGCCCGATCCTGCAACTGCTGATCATTGATCAGGCACATGAAGCGCCGAATCTGGGCTCAACGCTTAACCAGAGCGCGTTCAACCTCGGCAACGCAGCCGGTGCCTGGATCGGCGGGCTGGTGGTTGCCAGTGGCGCGGACCTGGCGGACTTGCCGTGGACCGGGGCGCTGGTTGGCGTGCTGACTGTGCTGACGGCGCTGTGGTTTATTTTTCTGCAACGTCGGCGAGCGTCTGCGGTCAATGTGTCCGGCTAATCGTGTTGTGCCAGACAGAGCCCTCACCCTAGCCCTCTCCCAGTGGGAGAGGGGACTGACCGTGTGAATGTTCGAGTTACATCGACCTGAAATTTCGAGCCGAACTCAGGCCCTTAAAGGCATGAAGATCTGCTCCCTTTCCCCCTCTCCCTAAGGGAGAGGGCTGGGGTGAGGGGGCTCTTGATCTAATCGCACCATCAACTGTGTCCCGATCCTGATCCAGCCCATCCAACCGCTGCACCAAAGATTCGGTGCGCTATCTTTCACCCCTCATCCAAAGGACCCCGGATGCTTGAACTTGTCGCCGCTTTCATCTGCCTCACCACCCTCCTCACCTTCGTCAATTTCCGCTTCATCGGACTGCCGCCGACCATCGGCGTGATGGTCACCGCGCTGCTGTTTTCCTTGATTCTGCAAGGCCTGAGCGTGCTCGGCTTTCCCGGCCTCGAAGATCGCGTGCAGCAACTGATCGGCCAGATCGACTTCGGCGATCTGCTGATGAACTGGATGCTCTCGTTCCTGCTGTTCGCCGGCGCCTTGCACGTCAACCTCAATGATTTGCGCAGCTACCGCTGGCCGATCGGCTTGCTGGCAACCTTTGGCGTGTTGATCGCCACGGTGGTGATCGGCAGCCTGGCCTTCTACATTTTTGCCCTGTTCGGCTGGCACGTGAGCTTCCTCTATTGCCTTCTGTTCGGCGCGCTGATCTCGCCGACCGACCCGATTGCGGTCCTTGGCGTGTTACGTACCGCCAATGCATCGAAACCACTGAAAACCACCATCGTCGGCGAATCGCTGTTCAACGATGGCACTGCGGTGGTGGTGTTCACCGTTTTGCTGGGGATTGCGCAACTGGGCGAGACCCCAACCCTGAGCGCCACAGCCATGCTCTTTGTTCACGAGGCGATTGGCGGTGTGTTGTTCGGCGGGCTGATCGGCTATCTGGTTTACCGGATGATCAAGAGCATCGAGCAGCATCAGATCACCGTCATGCTGACCCTGGCCCTGGTCATCGGCGGTTCGGCGATGGCCAGTGAGATTCACGTTTCGGCACCGATTGCGATGGTGGTCGCCGGCCTGATTATCGGTAACGTCGGGCGCAATCTGGCGATGAACGACATGACTCGCCGCTATCTCGACGGTTTCTGGGAACTGCTGGATGACATGCTCAATGCGCTGCTGTTCGCGCTGATCGGCATGGAGTTGTTACTGCTGCCGTTCAACTGGTTGCACATGGCTGCGGCCGGCTTGCTCGCGGTGGCGATTCTGCTGTCGCGCCTGCTCACCGTAGCGCCGGCGATCCTGCTGCTGCGCCGCTGGCGAACGGTGCCGGCCGGCACCATCCGCATCCTGACCTGGGGCGGTTTGCGCGGTGGGGTTTCGGTAGCACTGGCGCTGGCCCTGCCCTTGGGCCCGGAGCGCGACCTGTTGCTGAGCATCACTTACATCGTGGTGTTGTCGTCAATCCTGCTGCAGGGTCTGACGATCGGCAAACTGGTCAAGCACGCGACGCGCAACGAGCCCGCCGCGGCGCCTGAACCGGGTCATCACTGATCATTTTTTGATCGACTGCGGATTGGGCGCTACAGCCTGATCCGCAGATTCTTTCGGCGCACCACTCTCGCTGCGAATCTGCGCATGGCTGATCAGCGCGAAGATGAAGCTGCCGCCAATGATGTTTCCCGCCAGCGTCGGCGCGGCGAAAACTGCCCAGAAATCACTCCACGGCAACTCGCCCGCAAAGACCAGATACGACACTTCCGCCGACCCGACCACGATGTGCGTGAAGTCGCCCAGCGCCATGAAGTAAGTGATGAGGATGATGATCCACATCTTCGCGCTCTCCATGGACGGGATCATCCACACCATGGTGGCGATCATCCAGCCGGAAACGATGCCCTTGGCGAACATCTGACTGGCGCTGTGTTCCATGACCTTGCGGCCGATCTCGAGGAAAGCGACGTCGGTCTTGCTGTCGAAGATTGGCAATTCCAGCATCACGTAGGCCACCAGAATCGTGCCGCAGAGGTTGCCGACCAATACCACTGTCCACAAACGGATCAGTCTCAGGAAATTCTTCAGCGTCGGCTTGGTCATGACCGGCAGCACGGCGGTCAGGGTGTTTTCGGTGAACAGTTGCTGGCGGGCAAGGATTACCGCGAGGAAACCCGCGCAATAGCCGAAACTGGCGATGACCTTGAATTCGTCGCCATCGGGCAGGCGCGAATTGAGCAAACCCATGCCCATCAGGGACAGGCCCATGGTCAACCCTGCCGCCAGCGCCGACCACCAAAGCGCGGCAATGCTGCGTTCCAGTTCCTGGTCGCCCTGGGTGCGGATGATTTCATGCAGAACGGCCGCGCGCGGCGGCTGGCTCTTCTCGACTTCGTGCTGCTCCTTGGCCGAGAGGTCGGGGGTCTTGTCGCTGGTGGGGGTGGTCATGGCGTGGGAACCGGTGGGGGGCGATGTAGCTACGACCGTTGCGCTTGGGAATACGTTCTGTAGCCACCCCACAAATGCATGGCCGAACAATGTAGGAGCTGCCGCAGGCTGCGATCTTTTGATTTTTAGAAGCAAGATCAAAAGATCGCAGCCTTCGGCAGCTCCTACAGGGGCAGGTGATCCGTGCTCGCGAAGAATGCGTCGCCAATCCTATTGAACGGGCTCGTCATCCTTGAACTGGTCTTTGACGTATTTGATCTCGGTCCGGCCGTGCGGCGCTGGCAAGCCGTCTTCGCCGAGGTTGACGAAAACCATCTTCTCGACCGTGAGAATGCTCTTGCGCGTGATTTTGTTGCGCACTTCGCAGGTCAGAGTGATCGAGGTGCGGCCGAACTCGGTCGCGGTGATGCCCAGTTCGATGATGTCGCCCTGGCGCGAGGCGCTGACAAAATTGATTTCCGAGATGTACTTGGTCACCACGCGCTGGTTACCCAATTGCACAATGGCGTAGATCGCCGCTTCTTCGTCAATCCAGCGCAACAGGCTGCCGCCGAACAGGGTGCCGTTGGGGTTGAGGTCTTCGGGTTTAACCCATTTGCGGGTGTGGAAATTCATGGGGGGCTCCAAGGTTGAGGCGTTTGGGCGTTAGGGGTATCGGCTCCAGCTTCAAGTTTTAAGCTACAAGCTGCAAGTAAAAGCCGATCAGCTTGTCGCTTGCAGCTTGCAACTTGCAGCTCAAAGACCGGTATAATCGCCCCCGTTTCAAAACGGTAACGTTCACTTGCTACCGTTTCCCGCCACCTGTCCGAGGGGCGCTGCAGCAGGTTCGACCTGTCAGGCTCGGATGGGGCGTTGACCGGCTCAGGCCGGACACTAAACGCACAACGGCGCCCATTCGCATACATTACGAATGGAGGCTCTTCATGAGCGCTGTTATCACGCCTGCAGATTTTACCGATTACAAAGTTGCCGACATGTCCCTGGCTGCCTGGGGCCGTCGCGAAACCATCATCGCCGAATCGGAAATGCCGGCCCTGATGGGTCTGCGTCGCAAGTACTCCAGCGAACAGCCGCTGAAAGGCGCCAAGATCCTCGGCTGCATCCACATGACCATTCAGACTGCCGTGCTGATCGAAACCCTGGTTGCCTTGGGTGCCGAAGTACGCTGGTCGTCGTGCAACATTTTCTCCACTCAGGATCAGGCCGCTGCCGCTATCGCTGCCGCCGGCATCCCGGTTTTCGCCTGGAAAGGCGAGACTGAAGAAGAGTACGAGTGGTGCCTTGAGCAGACCATCCTGAAAGATGGCCAGCCATGGGACGCCAACATGATCCTCGACGACGGCGGCGACCTGACCGAGCTGCTGCACAAGAAATACCCGCAGGTGCTGGACCGCGTTCACGGCGTGACCGAAGAAACCACCACCGGCGTACACCGTCTGCTGGACATGCTGGCCAAGGGCGAGCTGAAGATCCCTGCGATCAACGTCAACGACTCGGTGACCAAGTCCAAGAACGACAACAAGTACGGCTGCCGTCACAGCCTGAACGATGCGATCAAGCGCGGCACCGACCACCTGCTGTCCGGCAAGCAAGCGCTGGTCATCGGTTACGGTGACGTGGGCAAGGGCTCGGCTCAGTCCCTGCGTCAGGAAGGCATGATCGTTAAAGTCTCCGAAGTTGACCCGATCTGCGCCATGCAAGCGTGCATGGACGGTTTCGAACTGGTTTCGCCGTTCATCGACGGTATCAACGACGGTTCCGAAGCGAGCATCGACAAAGCGCTGCTGGGCAAGATCGACCTGATCGTGACCACCACCGGTAACGTCAATGTTTGCGACTCGAACATGCTCAAAGCCCTGAAGAAGCGCGCCGTGGTCTGCAACATCGGTCACTTCGACAACGAAATCGACACCGCTTTCATGCGCAAGAACTGGGCATGGGAAGAAGTGAAGCCACAGGTACACAAGATCCACCGTACCGGCCCGGGCGCTTTCGACGCGCAGAACGACGATTACCTGATCCTGCTGGCCGAAGGCCGTCTGGTGAACCTGGGCAACGCCACCGGTCACCCAAGCCGCATCATGGACGGTTCGTTCGCCAACCAGGTTCTGGCGCAGATCTTCCTGTTCGGCCAGAAATATGCCGACCTGTCGCCAGCCCAGAAAGCCGAGCGTCTGACCGTTGAAGTACTGCCGAAGAAACTCGACGAAGAAGTGGCCCTGGAAATGGTTCGCGGCTTCGGCGGCGTGGTTACCCAACTGACCAAGCAACAGGCTGACTACATCGGCGTCACCGTCGAAGGCCCGTTCAAGCCGCACGCCTATCGCTACTAAGCGCAGCTGCGAGCTTCAAGCTGCAAGCAGCAAGTAAAAGCGGGTGGTTTACTTGAGGCTTGTAGCTGTCGCTGGCTTCTTCATCGTTATTTCGCAGCCGCTGGTTGCAAGCTCAAGCCACAAGATTTCGGCGCTCCGCCCTCTTGCAGCTCAAAGCTTGCAGCTTGCAGCTGGAGGCCCCCTCCATGTCCCAAGACCGTCGCTACAGCTTCGAATTCTTCCCGACCAAGACCGATGCCGGACAAGAAAAGCTGTTGGCCACTGCCCGTCAGTTGGCCACATACAACCCTGATTTCTTTTCCTGCACCTATGGCGCTGGTGGTTCGACCCGTGATCGCACCCTCAACACCGTTCTGCAGCTGGAAAGCGAAGTCAAAGTACCGGCCGCACCGCACTTGTCGTGCGTCGGCGACAGCAAGGACGACCTGCGCGGCCTGCTGAACGAGTACAAGGCTGCCGGTATCAAGCGCATCGTCGCCCTGCGCGGCGACCTGCCGTCCGGCATGGGCATGACCAGCGGTGAGCTGCGTCACGCCAATGAACTGGTGGAATTCATTCGTGAAGAAACCGCCGATCATTTCCACATCGAAGTTGCCGCTTACCCGGAAATGCATCCGCAAGCGCGCAATTACGAAGACGATCTCGCCAACTTCGTGCGCAAGGCCCGCGCTGGCGCCGACAGCGCGATCACCCAGTATTTCTTCAACGCCGACAGCTATTTCTATTTCGTCGACCGCTTGCAGGCGCTGGGTGTGGATCTGCCGATCGTGCCGGGAATCATGCCGATCACCAACTACAGCAAACTGGCGCGCTTCTCCGATGCCTGCGGTGCGGAAATTCCGCGCTGGATCCGCAAGCAACTGGAAGCCTATGGCGATGACACGCCAAGCATTCAGCGCTTTGGTGAACAAGTCGTCAGCGAGATGTGCGAACGCCTGCTCCAGGGTGGCGCACCGGGGCTGCATTTCTATTCCATGAACCAGGCTGAACCGAGTCTGGCGATCTGGAATAACCTGAAATTGCCGCGCTGAGGCAATCTTCGAGCTACAAGCTACAAGCAAGATCAAAAGATCGCAGCCTTCGGCAGCTCCTACATTGAGATTTCGTATCCCGTGTAGGAGCTGCCGAAGGCTGCGATCTTTTGCTTTTAAATGCCCGAAACAGAGCTTCTACTGCCACCTTCTGGCTCTTTCGCGTTTCTCGTCGTAATCTCAAGCCATGCCTTTGATCTTGCAGTTGTCCGCGGTGCTGGTTTTTGCTTGCCTGAGCTTCGCCGCTCGGGGCGAGAAGTTGCGCATTGTCACTGAGCCCTGGGCGCCTTACGTGTATGAGGAAGGTGGCAAAAACCTCGGTCTTGACTACGAAACCACAGCCATCGTCTTCAAGCGTCTGGGCATAGAAGTCGATTGGCAATTTCTGCCGTGGAAGCGTTGCCTGTCGATGCTCGAGACCGGCCAGGCGGACGGCGCTCTGGATATCTTTCACAGTGCCGAGCGCGACCTCACGCTGCTTTACCCGAGCGAGCCGCTGTCGGACGTCGAATTCGTGATGTTTTATGCCAACGACAGACCACACCCGTTCAACACCCTCGAAGAACTCAAAGGCCTGACCATCGGCACTTCGCCGGGCTATTTGTACAGTCCGGATTTCAGCGATTCGAAACTGTTTACCCGCGAACCGGCGCCGACTCATGAAGCCAATTTCGGCAAACTGGTGCGTGGACGTATTGATCTGCTGATCACCGATCGCCGGGTCGGCCAGCATTTGCTCGATGAGCTGAATATCCGCGACCAGATCAGCGAAAACCCTACCGTCATCAGCCGTCAGAGCCAGTTCCTT
Source organism: Pseudomonas fluorescens (assembly GCF_900636825.1). Taxonomy (NCBI): domain Bacteria; kingdom Pseudomonadati; phylum Pseudomonadota; class Gammaproteobacteria; order Pseudomonadales; family Pseudomonadaceae; genus Pseudomonas; species Pseudomonas fluorescens. Next base: position 5,578,724 of record NZ_LR134318.1, read on the forward strand.
GCGGTTCGGCGCAATGCCGGGATGGATTTGCTGGTGCAACGTTTTGGCGCCGAACTCAAGCGTTTCAAGCGCGAACCGGCCTACGCCGAACTGAGCGCGCGCTATGGCGCTGCGCCCGCGGACAGCCCGTCGCTGCGCTCGGCCACCGCCGATGGCAAAACCGTTGAGCAGCAGGAAAGCAGCGCGCAGTGATTGCTCTGTTATACTCCGGCGTTCCCGCCAGGCTCACGCCCGGACGCCCGGAACCGTAACAGGCCTCTCGCCCCGCTACAGCGCAGCTTTCAGCCAGCGCGAGCGCTCCAGACGTGCCTTCGGAACCGCAGCAGGACCGGACGGGATTGCGTCCTCTTAAACGTGATTCGCGCCAGGCAAGACTCCCATTGGGCCAAGCCCTAACTAAAACAGGATTACTCATGTCCTTTGCTTCCCTCGGTCTCTCCGAGGCTTTAGTCCGCGCCATCGAAGATGCGGGCTATACCGAGCCTACTCCGGTGCAACAGCGGGCCATTCCCGCCGTGTTGCAAGGTCGCGACCTGATGGTTGCGGCACAGACAGGTACCGGTAAAACCGGCGGTTTCGCCCTTCCGATCCTGGAGCGGTTGTTCCCCAACGGTCACCCGGACAAATCCCAGCGTCATGGCCCGCGCCAACCGCGCGTACTGGTCCTGACCCCTACCCGCGAACTCGCGGCCCAGGTACACGAGAGCTTCAAGATCTACGCCCGTGACCTGAAATTCGTCAGCGCCTGCATCTTCGGCGGCGTCGGCATGAACCCGCAGGTTCAGGCCATGTCTCGTGGTGTCGACGTGCTTGTGGCCTGCCCGGGTCGTCTGCTTGATCTCTGCGGCCAGGGCAGCGTCGATCTGTCCCACGTTGAAATCCTCGTCCTCGACGAAGCCGACCGCATGCTCGACATGGGTTTCGTCCACGACGTGAAGAAAGTTCTCGCGCGTCTGCCGTCCAAGCGTCAGAACCTGCTGTTCTCGGCGACGTTCTCCAAGGACATCACCGACCTCGCCGGCAAACTGCTGCACAACCCGGAACGCATCGAAGTAACGCCGCCGAACACCACGGTCGAGCGCATCGAACAACGCGTCTTCCGTCTGCCGGCCAGCCACAAGCGTGCGCTGCTGGCGCACCTGATCACCGCCGGCGCGTGGGAACAGGTGCTGGTGTTCACCCGCACCAAGCACGGCGCCAACCGTCTCGCCGAGTACCTGGACAAGCACGGCCTGCCAGCGGTGGCGATCCACGGCAACAAGAGCCAGAACGCGCGCACCAAAGCGCTGGCCGACTTCAAGGCCAACCAGGTACGTATTCTGGTTGCCACCGACATCGCCGCACGCGGCCTGGACATCGATCAGTTGCCCCACGTGGTCAACTTCGAACTGCCGAACGTCGATGAAGATTACGTGCACCGTATCGGCCGTACCGGTCGTGCCGGTCGTTCGGGCGAGGCGATCTCGCTGGTTGCCCCGGACGAAGAAAAACTGCTGAAAAGCATCGAGCGCATGACCAAGCAGAAGATCGCCGATGGCGACCTGATGGGCTTCGATTCGAGCACCATTGAAGCCGAGAAGCCGGAAGTGCGTGAGCGTCCGGACGTGCGCAACCCGCGCAACTCCCGTGGCCCACGCGGCGACGGCCCGAATGGCGGTGGCGGTGGCGGCGGTCGCAAGGACAAAGGCAAAGACAAGGGCAAGGAAAAGCCGGCCGGTGAACGTGGCGAGCGTCCTGCCCGCCAGCAGAAACCGCGCGAAGGCGCGCCTAGCCGCGAACAGCGTCCGAGCCAGCCACCGCGTGCAGCGGCTGATCGCGCTCCGGACGAGTTCTTGGACGACGATATCGATAACTTCGGTAACCGCGTCGACTACGTACCCAAGCCTGCCCCTGCGGGCGGTCGCGGTCGTCGTCCTGGCGCCCCGGCGCAAGGCGCAGGTTCGGGCGCACCGCGTGGTGGCCAGCCACAAGGTCGCCAGAACGGCCCGCGCAACAGCAACGGTTCGAGCACCGGCACCCCACCAGCCAAACGCAGTGGCCCGCGCAACGGCGCACCGCGTGACGGTCAGTCGGCTCGCCGTGACGAGTCCTCGTCGCGCAACCGCCGCCCGGCCCGTGATGATCAACCACGCGCCGAGCCGGCCGTGCAGAACCCACGCACCAATGGTCCGAAGATCATGCACAAGGAATCGAAAGCCGACCGCTTTCCAACGCCTGAGCAGCTCGATCAACTGCCAACCCGCCCGCGTGGCGAAAAACCAGCGCTGCTGACCCGCAATCGCTGAGTTTGAAGCCGCAATAAAAATGCCCCGGTTCGAAAGAGCCGGGGCATTTTTTATGAGCACTGCAAAATGCTGTATGTAGGAGCTGCCGAAGGCTCGGGCCGCGTTCGGACGATCTTTTGATCTTGATCTGGTCTTCAAAAATCAAGATCAAAAGATCGCAGCCTTCGGCAGCTCCTACAAGGGACCTGTGTTGCATCAATAAAAACGCCCCCGGCCTTTCAACCGGGGGCGTTTTTGTGTGGCGGCGAAATTTATTTCGCTTTCACACCTTCAAACGAAACATACAGCTCAACTGCATCGGACTTCGGACCGAGGTCTTTCTGCTTGCCGAAATCGGAACGCTTGATGGTGGTGGTGCCTTCGAAGCCGGCACGGTAGCCGCCCCATGGATCCTTGCCTTCGCCGAGGAAAGTCGCTTTGACGACAACCGGCTTGGTCACGCCCAGCAGGGTCAGGTCGCCGGTCACGTCAGCGGTGTTGGCACCGGTGGATTTGACGCTGGTGGAAACGAAAGTCGCCTTGCCGAATTTGCTGGCGTTGAGGAAGTCAGCGCTGGCGATGTGCTTGTCGCGCTCGGCGTGGTTGGTGAACACGCTGGCGGTGTTCACATTGAACTCGATCTTGCTGTCTTCAGGCTTGGCAGCGTCGAAGCTGAACTTGCCGTCGATGTCCTTGAAGGTACCGGTGATGAAGCTGTAGCCCAGGTGGCTGATCTTGAAGTCGACGAAGGCGTGCTGGCCTTCCTTGTCTACCACATAGTCAGCGGCCATTACGTTAGCGGACAGCACGGCAGAACCGATTGCCAGAGCGGCCAGAGTCTTTTTCAACATGCTTTCTTTTCCTTTGAGTCGAGGTTGAATTTCAGGCTTTGCGACCGAGCATTCGAGTGAGGGTCGCATCACGATCGATAAAGTGGTGCTTCAATGCTGCCAACGCATGGAGACCGGAAAAAATTACCAGCGCCCACGCCAGCCAGAGATGAATCACCCCAGCGGTATCTGCCTGATCCGGTAGTCCGGAGAGCAGTGCAGGAACTTCAAACAGGCCAAACACCGGGATCCCGACACCGTCTGCGGTGGAAATCAGGTAACCGGCAATCATCACAGGGAACAGCGCAAGGTACAAAAACCCATGACCGAATTTGGCGCCGATGCGCGTCATGCGGCTGTAGCTTTTCAGCGTAGAAGGCGGCGGGCTGATGAAACGCCATACCACCCGCAACACCATCACAGCGAGCAGCACCAGACCGATGCTCTTGTGCAGGTCCGGCGCGTCTTTGCGCCAGGTGCTGTAGTAATCCAGCCCTACCATCCACAAACCCAGCGCAAACAGCCCGAAGACCACCAGCGCTACGCCCCAGTGCATGAAGATGCTGACCCAACCATAGCGCGAAGAAGAGTTACGTAGCTGCATTGCCCAAATCCTGTAAGAACTGCGAACCAAGACTAGCGAGTTATCTATCGAATTAAAGCGGAAAATTTTGCTTTGAAATATCGAGAAATACGATCAAGAGTCTGCGAGTGGCGTGTTAAGGAAGGATTAAAGGCGAATTCATCGCGGCTCGCAGAGTACTGGGAGCTGCGTCCGTCCAATTATTCCAGTGCAATCAGGACCTGCACCTCACCAATTCCGCTTAGGATCGAGACGCCAACAAAAATTTTTTCGAAAATATATATGTACCGCAGATTGCCAAATCCACCCTGATCAAATGGAGCCTCAACCATTCATTTAGAAGGTGATGAAATATGGCTCTTCGATATACCCCCTTCCAGGCAAGTGGATCATCCGTATTACCTCCAAACCAAACCATGTCTGCGGGCCAATATTTACAATCCGAAAATGGCCGATTTCGTTTGCTGTTGCAGGCTGATGGAAACCTGGTAATTAAAGATGCAGAGGCAATAGCCTGGGTTGCAGACAATCATCAGCCATTCAGTAGAACGCTGCATCAAAAGAGGATGCGCGAACCTCTGCAATTCGTCATCAGCAACAATGGCTTTCTTTACGACCCATCCCGCCAGCGATTATGGATTGCCGAGAGTAATCACAGCACTGAAAAAGCACTTTGGTACAACACTCACCTCATCATTCAGGATGATGGAAACCTCGTCATCTATGATCAACGAAACGGACAGCTGTGCTGGGCCCGCTGGGGTTTCGTCCCTGGAAGGTTTCCCAAGCCGAAGCCGCTGAAGGTGTTATTTCAGGGGATTCCAGTCTTCACTTGGGACTTCTGATGAAACCAAAACCGTCGATTCGTCCACCATTTCTCCAGCAGCGCGCGATTAATTGACCGAGCACTCAGTCCTTAACGGGTCCATTCTGCATTTGTGTGCTAGTACGGGATCATTTACGGGAATCATCGGCGTCGTGAGTGGATCTCGATATTCACCGAATACACAGCCAGCCAATGCGACCGACAGAATCAGCAATGTTGTTATTTTCATATGCACTCCATGTTTTTCCGGAGCCTAGGGGTTGCGGCACGCGGTGTTCAATCAATCTCTTCTGAAGAATGCGTGGGATGTTTCTGATATTCACGAAAGATTGCCGACGAGATCCGACAACGGTCTAACTAACCTGAGCCAAAAGCGGATAACCAGACAAAAAAAAGCGCGGCATGAAAGCCGCGCTTTTTTCATTCACCTCAAAGCTTTACTGCGCCTTGGTCTCGGTAGTTGCCGCTGGCTTGGCGGCTGGTTTAGCCGCTGGCTTCTTGGCAGGCTCGGCCTTTTTGGCTGGCGCCTTTTTCGTTTCGGTCTTGGCCGCAGGCTTCTTCGCGGGTGGCTTGGCCGCTGCTTTCTTCGCAGGCTCGGCTTTTACCGGGACCGCTGACTTCGGTGCTTCCACCGGAGCGGGTGCAGGTGCCGGGGTCGGCGCAGGCGCTGGAGCAACCGGGGCCGGAGCAGGCTCTGGCGCCTTCACAGGCTCAGGCTTCTTCTCGTCATCCGAACCACCGAACAGATTCGTGAAGAAGTTACCCTTCTTCGCCGCCCCGGCACCCGCCGCGCCTGCCGCTGCTGCAGCAGGAACCACTTTGACCGGCTCAAACGACTTGCCCGCCGCGAGATCTTCCACCTGACTGGCCGCGCGCTGGCCGGTGCGCAGTGCGCCTTCCAGCGTGCCCGGGTACAAGGTGTCGGTGTGTTCGCCGGCGAACGCTACGCGTTGCAGCGGACGTTCCCACAGGCGCCAGAATTTGCTGATCTGACCCGGGCCGTAAGCCAGGTAGGCGCCGCCCATCGACGGGTCGGTGCTGTAGCGACGGATTTCATAACCGGTGAACGAGCCACGGGCCTGTGGATAAAACGCGTGCAGTCGGATCAGCACCTGATCGACCATTTGCTTGTCGCCGAACGCCTGCATGACCCGCGCGTTATCGCCGGACAGGTTGATCACCACGTTGGCGCCGCCCTTCAGCGCCGGCTCGATCCAGAGCATGCCTAAACCTGCGTTGCTGTAGATCTCGCCGGACATGCGCGATTTGCTTTCCCACACCGGCGTCTTGAACTTCAGCATGATCTGGTCGCGCCAACCGTAGTTGGTGCCTTTGATCGCTGCCAGATGCTGAGCATCCAGCGCCGGGGTCAGCGCGATCTTGTTCAGTGCGCGCAATGGCACCGCCAGCACCACGTAATCAGCCTGATAGCCGACGCTGCCGACTTTGACGGTCACGCCGTCTTTGTCCTGGGTGATGGCCGAGACCGGCGAGTTGGTCTTGATGGTCTTGATCTGTTTGACGAAAGCCTGGGCCAGCACCTGGCTACCGCCGACCAGACGCGAGGCGCGCAGGTCACGGTCGGAAACACCGCGATAGACGCGGGTCTGCTGGGCGAAATACAGCAGCGACAAACGCGAAGGTTCGTCGTAGTGGGTGCGGATGTCCTGATTGATCAACTGACGCGCAGTAGCCGGCAGGTTCTGCTTGTCGAGCCAGCTCGATACGGTGATCTGATCCAGCGCATGCAGGGTGGCGGTCGCCGCCGGGTTCTGCGGATCGTCGATCGAGCGCGCCAGATCGTCGAGAGTTTTCTGGTAGCGCTTGAGGGCATCGGCGGTGGCCGGCTGCTTGGTGGCCAGATCAGCGGCGGTGAAATAATCGCCGTCGATCAGGTAACTCGGCGTGCGCACGAACTCCGGCGCCGGCGTGGTGCCGAGCTTGAAGGTCGACACGTATTTGTTCAGCACTGGCTGGGTCTTGTCGTTGCCGATCCACTCGCTGGTGGCCATGCCCGAGCGACCGCCCAGGCTCGGTTTGGCTTCCAGCAGAGTGACCTGCCAGCCTTTGTTCTGCAGCTCGTAAGCAGCAGTCAGACCCGACAGGCCGCCGCCGATCACGATTGCGGTTTTATCCTTGGCCAGCGCCGTAACGCTGAACAGCCCCAACATCACCAGCGCACAGGCGCGCAGCCAACCGACAGACATTCAGCGAACTCCGGAAAAACACGTGGGAAAAAGCAGTTTTGCGAGTCAGAAGACTCAAGAACCGCGAAGAATACGTTAGCCATCAAAACGCCGCCAGCAACGTCTATCGGCTCAGACAAAGTAGCTCAATCGACACAATGGGTTGTCCCCACGCGATGCATTGCATAGGCTTGCGCGATTGTTCGCCCGCGCCTGACGCGAGCCGCCTCGAGGAGACTGTAAATGGGCCTGAATAACCAGTGGATGCAACGCGACCTCGCGGTGTTGTGGCATCCCTGCACCCAGATGAAAGACCACGAACAGCTGCCGCTGATTCCGATCAAACGCGGCGAAGGCGTCTGGCTCGAAGACTTCGAAGGCAAACGCTACCTCGACGCGGTCAGCTCGTGGTGGGTCAACGTGTTCGGCCACGCCAACCCGCGCATCAATCAGCGCATCAAGGATCAGGTCGATCAACTCGAGCACGTGATTCTCGCCGGATTCAGCCATCAACCGGTGATCGAACTGTCCGAGCGTCTGGTGAAAATGACGCCGGACGGTCTGAATCGGGTGTTCTACGCCGATAACGGCTCGTCGTGCATCGAAGTCGCGTTGAAGATGAGCTTTCACTATTGGCTCAATCGCGGTCAGCCCAATAAAAAGCGCTTTGTCACCCTGACCAACAGCTACCACGGCGAAACCATGGCAGCGATGGCGGTCGGCGATGTGCCGCTGTTCACCGAAACCTACAAAGCGCTGCTGATGGACACCATCAAAGTGCCGAGCCCGGATTGCTATCTGCGCCCGCAAGGCATGAGCTGGGAAGAGCATTCGCGCAACATGTTCGCGGCCATGGAACAGACGCTGGCGGAAAATCATGACAGCGTCGCGGCGGTGATCGTCGAGCCGCTGATTCAGGGCGCCGGCGGCATGCGCATGTATCACCCGGTCTACCTCAAACTGCTGCGCGAAGCCTGCGACCGTTATGGCGTGCATCTGATCCACGACGAAATCGCCGTCGGCTTCGGCCGCACCGGCACCATGTTCGCCTGCGAACAGGCAGGCATCCGCCCGGACTTCCTCTGCCTGTCGAAAGCCCTGACCGGCGGTTATCTGCCCCTGGCCGCGTGCCTGACCACCGACGAGGTCTACAGCGCGTTCTACGACGACTACCCGACCCTGCGCGCGTTCCTGCATTCACACAGCTACACCGGCAATCCGCTGGCTTGCGCGGCGGCGTTGGCGACGCTGGACATCTTCGAGCAGGACAATGTGATTGAGAACAACCAGGCCCTGGCCCAGCGCATGGCCTCGGCAACTGCGCATCTGGTTGATCACCCGAACGTGTCTGAAGTGCGCCAGACCGGCATGGTCCTGGCGATCGAGATGGTCAAGGATAAAGCCACGAAGGAGGCCTACCCTTGGCAGGAGCGCCGTGGTTTGAAGGTCTTCCAGCATGCGCTGGAGCGTGGTGCGTTGTTGCGGCCACTGGGCAGCGTGGTGTATTTCCTGCCGCCGTATGTAATTACGCCGGAGCAGATCGATTTCCTCGCCAAAGTCGCCAGCGAAGGCATCGATATTGCGACGCGTGACAGCGTCAGTATCGCCGTGCCGAAGGACTTCCACCCCGGCTTCCGTGATCCGGGCTGATCTACTTCACTTAAGCTTCAGCGGTGACCGGACTACCGTCATCGCTGGCAAGCCAGCTCCCACAGGGTTTTGCGCAGAACCTGTGGGAGCTGGCTTGCCAGCGATGGGGCCGCCAGACTTTTACAAATTTTACAGAGACCCCGCATGAGACTGTCCCGCTTCTTTATCGACGCCCCGCTGAGCATTGGCGAACACGAACTGCCGGAAGCCCAGGCGCATTACATCAGCCGCGTGCTGCGCATGGCCGAGGGTGATGCGCTGCAGTTGTTCGACGGCTCCGGCCATGAATTTCGCGGTTCGCTGGTGGACGTCGGGAAGAAACGCGTGGTGGTGCAGATCGACGAGCAATTCGCCGGACAGGTCGAATCGCCGCTGCAGATTCATCTCGGCCAAGGCCTGTCCCGAGGCGAGCGGATGGACTGGGCGATTCAGAAAGCCACCGAACTCGGCGTCAACGAAATCACGCCGATTTTCAGCGACCGCTGCGAAGTGCGCCTCAAGGACGAACGCGCCGACAAGCGCTTGCTGCACTGGCGGCAGGTGGCGATCAGCGCCTGCGAACAATGCGGACGCTCGCGGGTGCCGGTGATTCACCCTCCGGTGTTGCTGGCGGACTGGATCAAGCAGACCGAAGCCGAGCTGAAACTGGTGCTGCATCCGGTGGCCGAGCCGCTGATCAGCCACGCGAAGCCGGCGACACTGGCGTTTTTGATCGGGCCGGAAGGTGGCTTGTCAGACGCCGAAGTCGAGCAGGCCAAAGGCAACGGCTTCCACGCCGCCCGCCTCGGCCCGCGGGTGCTGCGCACCGAAACCGCGCCGGTGGTGGCATTGGCAGTGGCCCAACAGCTTTGGGGGGATTTCTAAGGGCCCAAAAGATCGCAGCCTCCGGCAGCTCCTACAATTGAAATGCATTCCCCTGTAGGAGCTGCCGAAGGCTGCGATCTTTTGATTTTCAAAGGACGTAGAACAGAATTGCGACAAAGTGCAGCAAACTGCCGGCAATCACGAACAGATGCCAGATGCCATGGGCGTGCCGCAACCGGTGATCGAGGGCAAAGAAGATAATCCCCACCGTATACAAAACCCCACCCGAGGCCAGCCAGGCGAACCCAGCGGTCCCCAACGCTGCGATCAGCGGCTTGACCGCGACCAGCACAATCCAGCCCATCACCGCATAAATCACGATCGACAGAATCCGCGCCTCGGAACGCGGCTTGATCTCTTGCAGAATCCCGATCAGCGCAAGCCCCCAGACAATCCCGAACAGCGTCCAGCCCCATGGCCCGCGCAGCGTCACCAGGCAAAATGGCGTATAGCTGCCGGCGATCAGCAGATAGATCGAAAAATGATCGACCTTCTTCATGATCGCTTTCCTGCGCCCGCGCACGCTGTGGTACACGGTTGAAGCGCTGTAGAGCACCAGCAAGGTGAACGCGTAAATCGCCACGCTAACGATTTTCCATGGGCTGCCGTCGAGGCTGGCAATCACCAGCATCCACACGCCGCCGATAAACGCGGCGATCGCTCCGACCAGATGGGTCCAGGCGTTGAGTTTTTCCCCGTGATACATGTGTTGCACACCTCGTAGTCGCTACCGCAAGCGCGCAAGGCTCGGGCCTTGAGCGTGAAAGCGCAATGTTTGCGTTTGAAAGATCAAAAGATCGCAGCCTTCGGCAGCTCCTACAGGGAGATCGCCTTCCAATGCAGGAGCTGCCGAAGGCTGCGATCTTTTGATCTTCAAGGCACAATCGACGCATTCCAAAAAGAGTCCGCGCCATGCTGATCGACGAAGAACTGACCCTGAAAAAGCTCGAGGTGTTCCTCGCCTTCATGCGCACCGGCAACCTCGCCCGCGCCGCTGCCGAACTGCAGACCAGCAACGTCAGCGTGCACCGCGCCATTCATTCGCTGGAAAGCGCCCTGCGCTGCCCGCTGTTCAAACACGAAGGGCGCAACCTGACGCCGCTGGAAAGCGCCTATGTGCTGGAGGAACGCGCGCAAAAACTGATCAACGACGTGGTCGAAAGCGTGCGCCTGACCCGCGAAGCCGCCGGGTTCTCCGCCGAACGTTTCAAGCTCGGCTCGCTGTATTCGCTGACGGTCAAGACCGTGCCGCAGCTGATCATGGGCCTGAAAATCCGTCGCAGCGAACTCAACATCGACCTGATCCTTGGCTCGAACATCGACCTGCTCTACAAACTGAAGAACATGGAAGTCGACGCGATTCTGGTGTCGCTGGACGACAGCATCAACGATGCCGATTGCGCGCAGATCGCGCTGTTTTCCGATGACATCTTCCTCGCCACGCCCGCCGATTCAAAGTTCGCCCAGCGCAGTGAAGTGGATCTGGCCGAAGTGCGCGATGAAACTTTCATCACCCTGACTCAGGGGTTTGCCACGCATCAGGATGGTGTGCGGGTGTTCAAACAGGCGGGCTTCGAGCCGAAGGTGGCGATGCAGGTCAATGACATCTTCACCCTGCTGAGCATGGTCAGCTCCGGCGTGGGTTATGCGTTGCTGCCGGGCAGGATTGCAGCTGTGTACGAGAATCGGGTGAAGCTGATTCCATTGCAGGAGAAGTATCGGTTGCAGCAGCACATTGGCGTGGTGTTTCTGAAGGCCAAGGAGAGGGATCCGAATCTGCTGGCGTTGCTGGCGGAGTGTCGGATGTATGCCAATCGCCAGGCTGCGGTTTAGATCAAGATCAAAATCAAGAGCTACCCCCTCACCCCAGCCCTCTCCCCCAAGGGGTAGAGGGGAAAGGGAGCAGATCGGGGGCTTTTCAGAACCTGAGTTCGACTCAGAAATTTCAGGTCGATGAAACTCCTGCATCCACCTCGGTCAGTCCCCTCTCCCTTTGGGAGAGGGCTAGGGTGAGGGTTAGCTTTTCGGCGGTCAGCCCATCAACCCACGCATCACCAAAAACAACAGCGAAGGCCCAAGCAGACATCCAAGCGCTGTAAAGAACGCCGCCGTCAGGCAACCATAAGGCACCAGCTTCGGATCGGTGGCTGCCAAGCCGCCGGCGACGCCGCTGGAGGTACCCATCAAACCGCCGAAAATTACCGCGCTGCGCGGGTTGTTCAGGCCGATCATCGGGGCCACGAACGGTGTCATCACCATCACCAGAATCGCCTTGATCAGACCCGCCGCAATCGACAGCGCCATCACCTCGGAACTCGCACCAATCGCTGCACCAGTCACCGGGCCGACGATATAAGTCACCGCACCCGCACCAATCGTGGTCAGGCTCACCGCGTCGGTGTAGCCGAACGCCATGGCCACGCCGACTCCGGCAACGAACGACGTACCAACGCCGACAAACAACGCCAGCACACCCACAAACCCGGCACGCTTGAGCTCATCGACACTGACGCCAAACGCCGTCGCAACAATGGCGAAATCACGCAGCATTGCCCCACCCAGCAGGCCGATACCCGACAGCAGCGGGATATCCACCACACCCTTTTGCCCACCGGTCAGCGCGCCGCCGATGTACGACAGCAACAGCCCGAGCAGAATCGCGATCGCTGAACCGTGCAGACGGCCCTTGGTGAAGGTGTTGGACATCCAATAGGACACCCACATGGTCAGGCCGACAATCAGAAACCCGCTGATCAAACCGTAGCCGGTGATCACTTTCATCATCGATTCGTACATGGCGATCACCCCGCGGTCTTGGCTGGAGCGATCGGCGTCTGTTGCTTGTTGCCCATGCGCGTCAGCACCGGCACCAGAGCAAAGGCGATCACTACGGCGAGAGTACCGGCAAGAATTGCCATCGGCCCGCCCTTCAGCGCACCGTAGACATTTTGCTGCGCCGCCATGGCCACCACGATAGGAATGTAGATTGCGCTCCAGAACTCCACGCCCTGCTCGGTCTTGCCCTTGAGCCAGCCGCTTTTGTAGAGATAGCTGCCGAGGCCGATCAGCAGCAGCATCGCAATACCGACACCGCCGACGTTGGCCGGCACGCCGATCAGCTTGCCGAGCAATTCACCAACCCAGATACCGACCAGCGTACAAAAGGCGAGAAACGCCACACCGTAAATAATCATTGTTGTAGTCCTCAATGTGCATCGTCGAATGTTGTTTTTGTTGTTCGAAGCTTGAGTCGGCGGTTTTAAAGTCGGCGGCCACCCTCCTCTCGCAACAGCGCTTGCAAGGTGTCGAGGCGGGCACTGTCGAAGGCAGTCACGGTGCCCTGTTCGAACACCCGGCGCGCCAGCCCGGTCAGCACCGCACCGGGCGGCAGTTCGATCTGTAAACGCACGCCGCGCTCGTAGGCGCTTTGCACCGTGCCGCGCCAATCCACCACGCGGCACATGTTGAAGGCGAGGTCGTCGCGCAGCGCTTCTACTTTGGTCACAGGGCGCGCGCGGCTGCCGCTCAGGTAAGCGATTTTCGGGGTCCTCAGTTCAACCTTCGCGAAGGCTTCGGCAAGGGTTTGCGCCGGTTCGTCCAGCAGCGGACAGTGCGACGGCACACTCACCGCCAGACGTTTCGCCAGGCCGGCGCCGCGACTGCGCGCCAGTTCGGCCACGGCGTGCATGGCCTCGTCGCTACCGGCAATCACCACCTGATTATCGGCGTTGATATTGGCCAGATACACCGGCGAATCCTCGCTGTGAACCTGCGCCAGCAGCGTTTCGACTGTGGATAATTGCAGGCCGATGATCGCGGTCATGCCGTAGCCCTGGGGATAAGCCTGCTGCATCAACTCACCGCGCAGGCTGACCAGATGCAGCGCATCGCTGAAGCTCAAAGCCCCGGCGACCACCGCAGCTGGATAGGCACCGATGGACAGACCAGCGACGTAATCCGCCGTCAGCCCGTCCTGCAACAACTGCCGTGAGGCCGCGACACCAGCGATCAGCAGGCACAGCTGAACCGCCCGTGTCGTGCGCAACGCTTCGCCAGAATCGAGCCGCAAGACGTCTTCGCCGAGCACGTCGCTGGCCTCGGTCAACACTTCCTCGGGCAAACGCTGGAGCATGCCGGCTTGCTGCGCACCCTGGCCGGGAAACACCAGCAGACTGCTCACGCTGCCTGCTCCTGCAGGTTCCACGGATCCGTCACCAGACATGCCTGGTGGGCGTTTTTCAGCAGCACCCGAGCCGAACCGCTGGCCCATTCGCGCAAGGCCACAGCGCCGAATGGGGTTTGCAATTGCATGTCGACTCGGCATGCGGCTCGATCAAAAAACGCGACCAGTTCGCGCGCCTGAAGGCGCGTTATCAGATGCGGTGTGCGCAGGATCAAATCAAGGTCGCTGGCCGCATGCATCGCTGCGAAACCACTGGCCAGTTCAAACCCGACACTGCCGCTGACACCCCAGATCCAACCGCAGTCATCAAGCATCGGCCGCAATTGCCTGAGCGCCTGCACGACCGGAAAATCGCGCTCGCACTCGACGTGACACAAGGCTTCCGGGCTAACCCGACAGGCAATCGAATCAACCGGCATGAACGCCGCCAAGCGCTGTTCCCGCGATACACCGCGTACGCCCACCGCGACAAAACCATCAGCACTCAACGCCCGCCGCACCACCACCGGTTGCCCGGCACTCAGCGACTCGACAGCCCACCATGGCGCATCCGCCGGCAACTGCGCCGGGGTCATGCCCCAGAGCAGGTCGTGGGCCAATGGCATGTTCACCACTGTGCCCTCAGCAACTCGCGGACTTTGCTCGAGGCCGCGCGATTGGTCGCACCAAGCCGTCCTTTCAAATCACTGCCGGTCACATCGTTGATCGCTTGTTTCAAACACTCGCTGACCCGCGCCAGATCTTCCGCTGTCGGCTGTTCGATCTGCTGCACCGAGAGGGTTTCCCAGAGCAGGCCGAGGCTGGCGTAGCTGTCGATGTCATAGGCCATCGGCGGTACGCTGGCGGCCAGCGCTTCCAGTTCTTCGACGCTGCGCAACGTCACCCGCGCCGCCGAGGCCTTGCCCATCGCGTGCACCATCACCCCGGGATCGCGCAGGGCGATCAAGCGATTGGCCTGATAACCGTGGGCGAGAAATGCCCCGGACATCGCCTTGCCCACCAACAATCCAATCACCGGATGCCCGGCCAACCGCGCACGGGCATAACTGTCCGCCGCGCCGGCCAGCGCCTGATGAATGCCAAGGGCTTCTTCGCGTCGACCGTAAGCCTGGCTCGGCACATCGACAATGGCGATGATCGGGCGCTTCTGTGTCTTGTCGCGGTCGGCTGCGATTGCATCGTCTACAGCCTTGGCCAGACCCCAGCCTTCGAGCAAACCGACTTCGCCGTTTCGGGCGCGAGGAAAACGATTGTCCGGATCGGCGATTACGGCGATGAATCGCCCGACTTCAGCGTCGGCCACCTTCAACGACGGCGGCAAACCTTCGACGACCATTGCGCCAGCGCTGAGCGCGTTGAACCAGTTCAAACCGCGCAATGAATAACCGCTCATGAGCGCTCTCCTTGATACAGATCGCGAACCACCGAAGGCTCGATTTGCTTGTCCGTGTCCAGACTCCCCAGCCGCTGCAGGAACCACTCGGCACGCTGACTGCGCGGCTGCGTCGGCACGCCTTGCTGGAGCAATTCGCCAACCTGCTGACGAATCTGCGCCACGTCATCGCCGACATAACGGTCCACCAGTCCCGTGTTGAAACGCTGCTCGCCGCCGGTCAGGCTCCAGATGAAGGGCCGGTCGCGGGAGTCGTATTCTTCGATCCCGGCTTCCTGCTCGATCACTTGCGGGCCGTTCAATCCGAGGCGCGCTTCCTGGGTCACCAGCAAATAGCTGCACAGCGCAGCGGCGATCGACATACCGCCGAAGCAACCGACACTGCCGGCGACCACGCCAACCACCGGTTGGTACTGCTGTAAATCGACAATCGCGGCATGAATGTCGGCAATCGCCGCCAAGCCAAGATTGGCTTCCTGCAACCGTACGCCACCGGTTTCCAGCAGCAACACCGCGCGCGTCGGGATGCCGTTGCGGTTGTCCTCGGCGGCCAGTTCCAGCGCACCGGCAATCTTCGCCCCGCCGACTTCGCCAAGGCTGCCGCCCTGAAACGCGCCTTCAATCGCCGCAACTACCACTGGCAAACCGTCGAGGCTGCCCTTGGCGATGATCACCCCGTCGTCGGCTTGGGGCACCACGCCTTGGCGTTCGAGCCACGGCGACATGATTCGCTGAAACGGATCGAGCAATTCGCGAAACGTCCCGGCGTCGAGCAAGGCTTTCGCCCGTTGCCGCGCGCCAAGTTCGACGAAACTGTGTTTGTTCAGCAACGCTGCGCTGTCAGTCATGGCCGATCTCCTCGAAACCCTGCTCCAGACGCAAGCGCACCACCCCCGGTGTCGCGCCGAAATCGTGAATGTCGATGGCCATCGCCGGCGGCGTGGTGCCGTCGAACATCCGCGCAAACAGATGCTGCCAGCGCTGCTCGGCGCCGTTGACCGAGGTCTGCACATTGATCGTCAGCTTGCCGGCAAGACCCGGTTCGATCAGCACTTCCAGATCACCCGAGCCGACACAGCCGACCAGTGCACGCCCGCGTGGCGGCTGCCCTGCGGGGAATTCAAACGATAGGCTTTCCATCAAAACGCTCCCTGAAGGATGCCGTCGCGCTCGATTCGGTCGAGCAGCAGCGTGGCGGCGAGCAAGTCGGCGGCGCCACCGGGCGAGGCATTCAATGCGATGAGTTGTTGATCCAGTTCGTGCAGGCGACGGCGGCCTGTAAGGCTGGCACTGCCGCCGGCGTCGAGCACCGCTTGCGCGCCGCTTTGCATGGCGTGCAGGCCTTGTTCGCCAGCGCGGTAGAGCACGCAGGTGTCGGCCAGTTCGGTCATGATCGCCAGCAAGGCGTCAAGCCGGGCGTTCTGTTCGCCGACGCCGTTGGCGCGGCTGTTCTGCAATTGCGGCAAGCCGCGTTGCAGCACCGAGGGGAAGCCGAGTTGCGCCTCCTCGCGAGCACCGAGTGCGCCATAACGCTGGGCGACTTGGGCGCCGTGGCTCATCGGCTTCGGTGCGTAGCGGTCGTCTAGCAGTGCCAGGCGTGCTGCACAAAGAGCGATGGAGTTCGGTTGCAGGGCTGCGGCCGTGACCAACAATCCCAATGCCCAGATCGCGCCGCGATGCGTGTTGACACCGTTGGTGGTCGCGAGCATCGCTTGTTCGCCTTCGCGACCGATACGGCCAATCGCTTCGCGCAACGGCAAACCGACTTCGCCGATTTCCAGCGCCGCTTCGGCCATCTCTTTGAACGCCGGCCACAACGCCAGCGCCGACGCGTGCATCAGGCCCAGGTGCAAATCGGTGTGCGCGCCGTTGCCGCGACGATCCACCAGTGCCGGTTTCGGCGACAGATCGGCTTCGTCGATCAGCGCATCCACCGCCAGATCGGCCAGGCGCTCAGCCAGGGACAGTGGTTTCGCTTGCAGGTTGAATGCGTGCATTACCAGCTCCTGAATTTGGCGGGCGGGTTGTACAGACCACCGGACCACTCGACCAGATCCGCCACGCTTTTCGCCGCGAGCAGTTCGCGGGTCGCATCGGTGCGGCGGATGCCGAGGTCTTCGGGCAAGGCGATCAGACCTTCGCGGCGCATGCGTTCGGTGTCTTTCGGGTTGTGGCGCAGGCCGATGGCGGTGACGCCGGCAACGGCAGCGATCATCGCCTGGCGTTCTTCCAGCGAGCGCGCTTTGTACAGATAGGCGATGCCTTCTTCGGTGAGCAGGTGGGTGACGTCGTCGCCGTAGATCATGATCGGCGCCAGCGGCATGCCGCTTTTCTTCGCCACTTCCACGGCGTCGAGGGTTTCGACGAAGGTTGGTTTACCGCCCTCCTGGAAGGTCTCGACCATTTGCACCACAAGCTTCTTGCCGCGTTCGAGCATCGGCTGCGGTGCATCGTCGTGACGCATGTCCAGCCACGCCGGGGTGCCGTGACGGCGACCGCGCGGGTCGTGGCCCATGTTCGGTGCGCCGCCAAAACCCGCGAGGCGGCCACGGGTCACGGTCGAGGAGTGGCCATCGCCATCGACCTGCAACGTCGCGCCGATAAACAGATCCACCGCGTATTGCCCGGCCAGCTGGCAGACCATGCGATTGGAGCGCAGCGAGCCGTCGCGTCCGGTGAAGAACACGTCCGGGCGCGCGGCGATGTAGTTTTCCATGCCCAGCTCGGTGCCGAAGCAATGCACGCTTTCGACCCAACCGCTTTCAATCGCCGGGATCAGCGTCGGGTGCGGGTTGAGCGTCCAGTTGCGGCAGATCTTGCCCTTCAGCCCGAGGGATTCGCCGTAAGTCGGCAGGATCAGCTCAATGGCGGCGGTATTGAAACCGATGCCGTGGTTGAGCGACTGCACGTTGTGTTTTTCATAAATGCCACGGATCGCCATCATCGCCATCAACACGTGCACAGGCTTGATGTGCCGTGGATCACGGGTAAACAGCGGTTCGATGTAGAACGGCTTGTCGGCGACCACGACGAAATCCACCCATGACGCGGGAATATCCACGCGAGGGAGTTCGCTGACGTCGTCGACCAATTGGTTGACCTGAACGATGACAATGCCGTCGCTGAACGCGGCCGGTTCGATCAGCGCCGGGGTGTCTTCGGTGCTCGGGCCGGTGTAGATATTGCCGGCGCGGTCGGCCATGAACCCGGCGGAGAGCACGACGTTGGGGATCAGGTCCACCACCAGTCGGGCATACAGTTCGATGTAGGTGTGGATTGCGCCGACTTCCAGCAGGCCGTCTTCGAGTAGCTGGCTGATGCGCAGGCTCTGGGTGCCGGCGAAAGAAAAATCGAGCTTGCGGGCGATGCCGCGTTCGAACAGATCGAGGTGCTCGGAACGGCCGACGCTGGGCATGATCATGTGCAGATCGTGGAGCTTTTCCGGGTCGGCTTTGGCCAGCGAGCGCGAGAGGAAATCCGCCTGCTTCTGGTTGTTGCCTTCCAGCACCACGCGATCGCCGGGATGGATCAGCGCTTCGAGCGCGGCGACGATTATGTCGGTGGGCAACACCACACCGTCGGCCAGCCCGCGCACTTTGTCGAGCCGGCGTTGCTTCTCATCGCGCCGCCGCGTCCAGCGCGAGTCGGGGGAAATTGTTGTTGTCATGCTCACTCCACGGGGTTCGCTGTCGTGGAGCTACGTTAGGCGCGTGGGATGGTGGCATCAATCAAGCGCGGTGGTGAATCGTTACGCTCACCGTAACGGTTTACAGGAGGCCCTGTAGGAGCCGTCGAGTGAAACGAGGCTGCGATCTTTTGATCTTCAGAATCAAGATCAAAAGATCGCAGCGTGCCGCAGCTCCTACACGGGTACCCAGTTCACACCCAATCCCTTGTAGGAGCTGACGAGTGGAACGAGGCTGCGATCTTTTGATCTTCGGAAACAAGATCAAAAGATCGCAGCGTGCCGCAGCTCCTACACGGGTACCCAGTTCACACCCAATCCCTGTAGGAGCTGCCGAGTGCAACGAGGCTGCGATCTTTTGATCTGCAGAATCAAGATCAAAAGATCGCAGCGTGCCGCAGCTCCTACACGGGAACACCTTCCAAATGTGGGATTGAGCGTGCTCGCGAAGACGCCAGCAAGATCACTGTATATTCAGGATCAGTCAGCGGGCCAAGCCTGCATTTACCAACAACTGCTCCAGCGCCAATAAATCCGGCACCTTCGCCACTTGCTCGCCAACCTGCACCGCCGCCTGTTCCAGCCCGCACAACGGCACATCGACATAACTCAATTGGCTATCAAGCTTGTACGACCGCGGGATCCCCTGCACCAGCAGCGCAATGAACTTCAGCTCCGGCAACCCGCCGAGGGCATTCAAAATCACGATCCGCGCGCGCTCGCCAATGACGATTTTCTGCCCGCACGCCGACTCAAAACACAACAACGGAATCTGCCGCTCACGCCACTTCACGCGCCCCAGATACCACGGCGGCGTGTCCAGATCGAAAGCGCTGGCCTGATAGTCGATCAGCTCGGCGACGGCGACATTGGGCAAGATCAAATTGCGGTCGGCCAGCGGCAGCAGCAGGCCGGTGAGTTGGCTGTCGCGCGGGTTATGCCGGCGTTCATGCATGTTTCCTGCTCCACTGCGCGATGCTCTCGAGCAGCACCGATTCCTGATACGGCTTGCCGAGGTAGTCGTTGACGCCGATGGCCATGGCGCGGTCGCGGTGTTTCTGCCCGGTACGCGAGGTAATCATGATTATCGGCAGATGCTTTAGGCGTTCGTCATTGCGCACCTGAGTCGCGACCTCAAAGCCATCCATGCGCGGCATTTCAATGTCGAGCAGCATCAGGTCGGGCATGTGTTCTTCGAGCAGTAGCATCGCATCGACTCCGTCCTTGGCGGTCAGCACGTTCATGCCATGGCGTTCGAGCAAACGGCTGGTGACCTTGCGCACGGTCACCGAGTCATCGACGACCATGATCAGCAGCGGTTTTTGCGGTTCGCTGTCGACCTCCGAACGCACCGGCTCCTGGGCCAGCCGCGCTTGCATCGCGCGGATCGGCGCGAGCAAATCCAGAATCAGCACCACCCGGCCATCACCGAGAATCGTCGCACCCGAGACGCCCTGCACTGCGGCGAACTGCGGGCCGAGGCTCTTGACCACGATCTCGCGGGTGCCGGCCATGGCGTCCACCAGCACGGCAATGTGCCGGTCGTTGTAATGCACCAGCAGCACCGGCAACGGCAGATTCTGCCCAAGCAGTTTCGGCCGTGGCGCGGTTTTCAGCAGCTCGCCGAGGTAGCACAGCTCATAACGCTGGCCGCCATATTGGTAGCTCGGCGGATCGTGACGGAAGTGCCCTTCCAGATCATTCGGCAAGACGCGCACGATGCCTTCGATGGTATTCAGCGGGATCGCGTATTGATCCTCGCCGCACTGCACCATCAGCGCGCGATTGACCGACACGGTGAACGGCAGGCGAATGCGGAAATGCACGCCCTGCCCCGGCACCGAATCGATGCTCATGCTGCCGCCGAGCTGGCGTACCTCTTCGTGAACCACGTCCATGCCGACGCCACGCCCGGAAATCTGGGTGATCTTTTCGGCGGTGGAAAAGCCCGGCTGCAGGATGAACTGCAACACGTCGCGGTCGCTGATCTCGGCATCGGCCGCGAGCAAGCCGCGCTTGATCGCTTTGCGCCGCACGGCTTCCAGCGGCACCCCGGCGCCGTCATCGCGGATGTCGAAAACCATGTCGCCGCCCTCGCGGGACAGGTCGAGAGTGATCTGCCCTTGCGCCGGTTTACCCGCCGCCAATCGCACCTCGGCAGATTCGAGGCCATGGTCGACGGCATTGCGCAGCATGTGTTCCAGCGGCGCGGCCATGCGCTCCAGCACGTTGCGATCCATCTCGCCATCAGCGTTGCCGACGACAAACGCGACATCCTTGCCCAGCTCTTCGGCGACCTGCCGCACGATGCGTTTCAGTCGCGGCACCATGCGCTCGAACGGCACCATGCGCGTGCGCATCAGGCCTTCCTGCAATTCGGTGTTGATCCGCCCTTGTTGCTGCAACAGGTTTTCCGCTTCGTGATTGCGGCGGTCGAGGGTTTCCTTGAGGTCGAGCAAGTCCGAGGCGGACTCGAATAGCGCGCGCGACAGCTGTTGCAACTGTGAGTGGCGGTCCATTTCCAGCGGGTCGAAATCTTCATAACCGAGGCGTTCGCCATCGACTTGCTGACGGCTGAGAATCCGCCCCTGGGTTTCGGTGTCGAGGCGGCGCAACTGATCGCGCATGCGCTCGATGGTGGTTTCCATCTCGTTCAGGGTAATCTGCGCATCGTTGACCTGCTGTTCGATACGCCCGCGAAAGATCGAGGTTTCCCCGGCCAGATTGACCAGATCATCAAGCAGTTCGGAAGACACCTTGACCATGTCCGCGCCAGCATCGACGGTCGGTGCCGCAGCCTCGGGCTTGGCCGCCGGTGCCACGACCGGCGCCGACGGCACTTCCACCTGGGCCGGATGGCTGAAATTCTGGATCGCGTTAATCAGCCGATCGGCCGGCGGACAAGGCTGCCCGGCACGCACGCCGTCAAGCATCTGTGCCAACCGATCATGCCCGCGCTGCACCAACGCGAACAGTTCGGCGGACGGTTGCAGCGCACCGGTGGAAAGGCTTTCGTAGAGAAATTCCAGCTCATGGGCGAGGTCGCCGATCGGGCCGATTTCGACCATCCGCGCGCCGCCCTTGAGGGTGTGCAGATCACGCAGCAGGGTTTCGATTTCCTGACGGTTGCCCGGCTCGGCCTGCCAGCGCAGCAGCGCGGCGCCGGAGCTTTCGATGATGTCGAAACCTTCCTCCAGGAAGATTTCCAGCAATTCCGGATCATGCCCGGCGTGATCGTGTTCAACCGGCGTCGGTGGCGCTTCGCTCGCCGCCTGACCCTGACGCACTTGGCGCATGGCGTCGATCAGATCTTGCGCCGGGGTCAGCGGCTGATGCCCTTGCAGTTGCTCCAGCAACCGGGCCAGACGCGCATGACTCTGTTGCAGCAAAACTTCGAGCGCAGCGCTGTGGCTGTAGCGCCGATCGACCAGCCCCTCGTACAGGCTTTCCAGCTCTTGGGCGAGATCGCCGATGACTTCGACCTCGGCCATCCGCGCGCCACCCTTCAGGGTGTGCAAGTCACGCTGCAACGACGACAGCGGCGCAGCGTTGTCCGGGTCCTTGAGCCAGCGCTGCAAGGCTTGCGCGGCGCTGTCGAGAATATCCACTGCCTCTTCGAGGAAAATCTCGACGATTTCGTCGTCCGGCTCGATCGCGGCGACCGATTGCTGCACCTGGGCGGTGGCGCTGCCCAGTTCGCGAATATCGAGGGTGCGACTGCCATCGCTGCGGATCAGGCCCATCGACGCCGGGTCGAGGCCTTCGTCGAGCAGCGCCTGCAAAGCCAGAATCCGCTCCGGCTGCGGAGTGATTTCCTGGCCGGCGGCGAGTTCGTCGAGCATGTTGATCAGCGCTTCGTGGGCCAGTTGCACCTCATGAAAAAACCGCTCGCTGACCGCCAGACTGCTTTCCTCGACCGCGCCATACAGGTCGAGCAAGGCTTCGCACAGACCATCGACCGGCAGCAGATCGGCGAGATGCGCGCCTTCGCCGAGGGTGGTCAGTTCATCGAGCAAGGCGCTGAGTTCCTGGCGTTCGCCGGGATGCTGCTGCCAGCGTTGCAACAGGCTTTCGGCGTCGAGCAGGATGTCCATGCCCTGGGCGAGGAAGTTGTTGATCAGTTGCGGATCGCGCTTGACGCGCGGCCCGGTGTGCGCGGCATCGACACTCGCTTGCAGACGTTCAGCGAGCAGCGCGTCGGTGCGTTTGATCAGCGATTGCGCACCAACAATCGGCGCCAGCGGGTCGTGCTTGAGTTGGCGCAGGCCGACACGGAACAGTCCCTCGGCTTCGAGCAGCAATTCCACTTCATCAAGATCCAGTGGCAACTGATGCGCCTTGAACTCACGGGCCAGTTGATCGAATGACGCGGCGAGTTCAGCCATCGGCAACACGCCGGCCATCGAGGCACTGCCCTTGAGCGTGTGCAGCGCTCGTTGCAACTCGTCGCTGGCCTGCAGGGGTACGTGTTCAGCAGCTTGATCGAGGAAGCGGTTAAGGCTGGCGAGGTGGGATTCGGCCTCTTTGCGGAAGATCTCCAGCAACAGCGGGTCGAGTGCTGCGACATCGTCCACGTCTTCGGCCGCCAGCGGTTCATCGCCCTTGGCCAGTGCGTGAGCGCGGGCGGCGAGCTGATCGACATCGCTGCGCTGACGCTGTTGCTGGGTGGCGAATTCGCTGATCAGTTCGGGCAGCAGCAATACCGTATCGCTGAGCAACTGGCGCACCACTGCGCCGGGTTCGACACTTTGTTCCAGCACGCGGTTGAGCAGGTTTTCCACGGCCCAGGCGAGTTCACCGAGGATCAACGCACGAACCATGCGCCCGCTGCCCTTCAAGGTGTGAAAGGCCCGACGCAGCTCAGTCAGCGCGGCGCGGTCCTGCGGATCGGCGGTCCAGCGCGGCAGGTTTTCGTGCAGAACTCCGAGGACTTCGTCGGTCTCTTCGAGGAACACCTCGCGCAGTTCATCATCGACCGGTTCTTCATCGGCCGGCGGCGGCATCAGGCTGCCGGGGGTGATCAGCGCGGGCGGGTTCAACGCCGATACCGGACTGGCGAGCACTTCGGCCAGCGACTGCACAACGTCCGGATCATCCAGCGCTTGCAGGTCCTGCATGACCCGCGCTTCACCGGGGCTGAGCACCTCATCGAGCACGGGCACCTGCGGTTCGCCGGGCTGCTCGTTGGGAAAGAATCCGAGACTGGCGAGGCTTTTTTGCGCGACGTCCAGCAACTGTTCGCTCGGTGCCAGTGGATCATCGCCCAAACGCTCGAGGTAATACTCGAGGCTGCTGATGACATCGGCCAACGAGTCCAGTTGCTCCCAACCCGGCTCGTGCGGATCGAGCAACAGATGTTCGCGGATAAAAGCGTTGCACGCCTCGACCAGACTCGCCGCGCGCGCCAGCGGAATCATCGCCAGCGCGCCGCGCACCTGGGTCAGCAAGGCCGGCAGCGGTTGCAATTGCTGGCGGTCCCAATCGGCGTCGATGTAGTCGACGATCAGGTCCTTGGCCTGTTGCAGGCAAATGCGCGCTTCCTTGATCACGATCTGGTGGATCTGCGTCAGGTCGGTGGTCGGCAGGCGCGCGTCTTCCGGACTTTCCGGCTCAACCGTGCCGACCATCCCGGCCAGCGTTGCCTCGACGTAAAGCAAGGCGCCGGCAACGTCCATCAGGATCGCGTCATTCGGTTCACGCTGACCCTGAACCAGGCTGAGCACCACCGCCAGTTGATCGATGATCACTTTGCGAGGCTGACCGAAACCCAGCACCGCGAGGGTGTCGGCGATTTGCCGCAGCGGGGCGAGCAGGCTGTCCAGATCCGCGGTGTGCTGGCGGTCGCTGCGTACAAACAGGTCGAGACGTTCCTTGACCCGCACCAGTTCCTCACAGAGGGCCGCGAGCACCGAGCGCATGGCGTCACGGTCGGGGCCGGCGAGGCGCGCGCGTTCTTCATCGACCATCGCGCTGTCGGGCAACGCGTCGTCCAGGGAGTAGCGATCTTTCATGGTCAGCATCTGCCCGGTGGGATGTTCGGCTTTGGCAATATAGAACAACAGGCTTTTCAGCAGCTCCGCCGGCGCCGGTTGATTAAGCCCGCGCATGCCTTGATCGAGCAGGCGTTTGAGTTCTTTGTCGGCGTCCTTGAACAGACTGCGCAGCGCCGGACTGTTGGCGATGGCGCCTTCGCGCATGCCTTCGATCAGCGCCGAGGCCACTTGCCACAGCGGGCTGAGCGGCGACTGCGCGCTCAACGTTTCAAGGCGAGTGAAGACTTTCGCCAGATAACCGAGGTGCGTCTGGTCGTCCTGTTCGCGCAGCAGGCCGACCAGCGCCACTTGCAGTGTCTGCCGCAGTTTGCGCAGCACGCTCGGCAGGTCGGGCGGTTCCAGCGCGGCCAGTGCGTCGTCAGTCAACGGCGCGAGCGCGGGCAATTGCGGGCTGAACAGACTGGTTTCCGACAACAGGCTTTCGCCGCGTGCGCTGCGCAGGTCGTTGATCAGCGGCAACACCACCAACGGCAGATCACGCCGCGCGCTCTGTACGCGATCAAGGTATGTCGGCAATTGTCCCAAGGCTTGCAGCAACAGGTGCAGGGCTTCGTCGCGGTGCAGCACGCGCTCGTGCTGCAAGGCTTCGACCAACTGCTCCATTTCTTCGGCGAGCAACGCGGCGCCGTAGAACTCGACCATTTTCAGACTGCCATGCACCTGATGAATACAGGCAAGGCATTCGTCCAGCCCGGGGAAGGACTGCGGATCGTCGAGCACGGCTTCGATCGCCTGATGCGCAAGCTTCAGCGTTTCGGCAATTTCGCCTTTGACCCACTCGAGGGCCACATAGTCGTGCCGATCACCCATAACCACTCCACTCACGCTTTATCTGTCGCCGCCGGCAAGGTGAAACCGGACACCGAACGACGCAACTGACTGGCCATTTTCGCCAGGTTGCCGATGCTCTCGGCAGTGGCCGTGGAACCGGACGACGTCTGCGAAGTGATCTGCTGGATCACGTTCATCGTCAGCGAGATCTGTCCGGCCGAAGAGGTCTGTTGCTGCGCCGCGTTGGAAATGCTCTGGATCAGCGCCGCGAGGATTTTCGACACGCCTTCGATTTCTTCCAGGGCCACCCCGGCATCCTGCGCCAGTCGCGCGCCGCGCACCACTTCGGTGGTGGTCTGTTCCATGGAAATCACCGCTTCGTTGGTGTCGGTCTGAATCGCCCGCACCAGGGTTTCGATCTGCCGGGTCGCGGCGGACGAACGTTCGGCCAGCCGCTGCACTTCGTCGGCAACCACGGCAAAACCGCGCCCGGCATCCCCGGCCATCGATGCCTGGATCGCCGCGTTGAGGGCGAGGATGTTGGTCTGGTCGGCGATGTCGTCGATCAGGCTGACGATGTCGCCGATTTCCTGCGAAGACTCGCCCAGACGCTTGATGCGCTTGGCGGTGTCCTGAATCTGTTCGCGGATGTTGTCCATGCCGTGGATGGTGTTGTGCACCACTTCATTGCCCTTGTTGGCGATTTCCACAGAGCGCTCGGCCACCGCCGACGATTCAGCGGCGTTGGCCGAAACCTGATCGATGGATTCGGCCATGTCGCTGATTGCCGTCGAGGCTTCGGAAATCTGCTGCGCCTGTTGCTCCGAGGCCTGGGCCAGGTGCATGGCGGTGGCCTGGGTTTCCTGCACAGCGGCGGCGACCTGACCGGCGGTGAGGTTGATGGTCGCCACCAGATCACGCAATTGGTCGACGGAATAGTTGATCGAGTCGGCGATGGTGCCGGTGAAGTCTTCGGTCACCGAAGCGGTCACGGTGAGATCGCCGTCGGCAAGGTCTTCGATCTCGTCGAGCAAACGCATGATCGCGTTCTGGTTACGCTCGTTCTTTTCGGCGGTTTCGCGTAACTGGCGGTTGGTTTCCCGCACCATGACCAGACCGATGAGGATGATCGAAGCCAGCGCCAGCAAACCAAGGACATAGCCGCCGATGGTGTCGGTGTTGCGCCCGCCGGCCAGGTTTTCAAAACCCGTGGCCAGATGCGAGGCTTCGTCGAGCAGGGTTTGCGACAGGGTGAAAATGTTGGTGGCCGACTCGCGCACCTTGAACAGCTCTGGTGAGGTTTCGAGGATTTCATCCACCGAGCCGGAAACGAACTGGAACAGTTCGGAAATTTCACTCAGACGCGCCCGAGCGTCGCGGTCTTCAACCTGGCTGATTTTCAGCGTCGGGTTGCCCTGCAACATGCCGTTGAGCACCAGACCGAAACGCGCGGCGTCGCGGCCAAAGGCGTCGGCAGCCTGCTGCGAGTTTTCATCACCCGCGAGTACGGTGTTGACCGCGCCGAGGATGCGTTCGGCGAGCAACGATTGCCGCTGCGCCATCGCCACTTGCGCCGCCGGAGCGCCGCGCTGGAGGAGGATTTCGACGACTTTCTCGTATTCGATCTGCAATTGCGGCACGGTTTCGGCGAGGGTCGCGGCGACCTGGTGCAACGACAGCACGGTCTGTTCGCTGCTGAGGATCGCGTCAGTGTTTTTCAGCAGTCGCTCCCAGTCCATTTGCACGGCGCGCATTTCCGGGCGCACGGCGGCTGGCGCTGGCGGCAGGCCGGTGTTCGGGTCACCTTTTTTCAGGTAACCCCAGCGCTGGGCAAAGTCATTGCGCGCATCACTGAGCAATTTGAACGCGGCCGCCTTGCCCGCCGCCGCTTCGGTGGCGTTCTTGGCGATGCGTTGTGACAGCACGCGCAGCTCACCGGCGTGGCCAATGTACTGTTTGTCGTAGTTCGCCTGGGTGTTGAGGTAAGCGAAGTTGGCGAACAGCAGCATGATGAATACGATCAACGCGATAAACAGCACGATGATTTGCGCGCGACTGCGCGATGCTTCTGCCGACTTGCCTGTTTTTGCTGTTGTCATCGGTCCTCGCCTAATTTGAAGCTCACCGAAGAACCTGTGGGAGCTAGCCCTGCTAGCGATTGAACGATGGCGCGGTGTGCCTGATGCACCGTGGCGCCTGAATCGCTAGCAGGGCTAGCTCCCACCCAGGTTCTCTGTTGTTACGGCTATAGCGCCACACCCATGAACACCGGGGATCTGGCCAGTGCAAACAGGCTGAACACCCGCCAGTTCTGCTCGCGGCGGAAATAGCCTTTGACGAATTCGGCCTTGGAGCCCTGGCGTTTGCTGATCGAGAGCGGCTCGAAACTGCCCTGTTCGAAATGCTGCAAACCGATGACTTCGTCGACCATCACCCCGGCGAACACGTCTTCATGCTCCACCACCAATACCCGGCGTTGTTTGCGCAGCGGCGACAGTTCATGGCCGAAGAACCCGCACAGATCCATGATGGGCAACAGCCGCCCGCGCAGATTGGCCACACCCTTTACCCACGGTTTGACTCCAGGCAGTTGCGTGAAGCGCGGTTCGTGCAGCACTTCGCTGACTTCGCCCATCGGCGCCACGTACCAATGCTCGCCGAGGCGAAAGCCGATACCGCTCCAACGATCCTGGCGCGCCGGTTGCGAAGGTAAGTCCGCTGCCAGCAAGCGGCAGCGCTGGTCGATCTGCCAGAGCAGTTCGAACGCGGTCAGCGATTCGCTCATGGTTGCGCGATCAGCCTTTGAGTACGTTGTTCAGGGTCTTGATCAGAGTGTCTTCATCGACCGGTTTGGTCAGGTAATCCCTGGCGCCCTGACGGGTACCCCAAACCTTGTCGGTCTCCTGATCCTTGGTGGTGATGATGATGACCGGGATGTGGCTGGTGTCGGCATCCTTGGTCAACTGGCGGGTCGCCTGAAAGCCGTTGAGGCCGGGCATGACGATGTCCATCAGCACAGCGTCGGGTTTTTCCTGACGGGCCAGCGCGACGCCGTCGGCGCCGTTCTCGGCCTTGAGCACTTCATGGCCGTGCTTTTCGAGCATGCCGGTGAGTTTGTACATTTCAGTCGGCGAATCATCGACGATCAGGATACGTGCCATGGTGTTCCCCATTTTTCTTGTCGACGCCCGGCCCGTTGGCCGAGCGTCACTGTGCGTGTGTTACTGCGGCAAAACGGCGGCGAAGCCCGGAACATGGGCCTGAATCGCGTTAAGCAGTTCTTCTTTGCTGAACGGCTTGGTCAAGAATTGATCAGAACCGACAATCCGCCCCTTGGCCTTGTCGAACAGCCCGTCGCGCGACGACAGCATGATCACCGGCGTGGCCTTGAAGGCACTGTTGTTCTTGATTAAAGCGCAGGTCTGATAACCATCCAGACGCGGCATCATGATGTCGACGAAAATGATTCCGGGCTGGTGGTCGGCGATC